>CALRJK020000001.1:0-969902 GCA_943367535.1 Synechococcus sp. UW140
AGAACGGTGAAGCGGTGGCGCGAAAGCTTGGCGCTGCGCCCAAGGGCCAGCTCAAGGCCTGGCTGGAAAGCGAGCTGTAATCCGGACGGCGCGGGCGGGGTGCGGCCTAGGCTAGCACCCGCGCCACAAACTGATCCCAGATCGCCGGGCACGACGCGCCGACAAGGCCGGGCGCGTCATGCTGGTCGACCCGGTAGGCGCTGCCATCGAGCCGTGCCGCCTTGCCGCCTGCCTCGTTGAGCCACAAGACGCCCGCCGCATGGTCCCAGGCTAGGGTGCGTTTGAAGCTCGAGATGTCGTTCTCCCCCAGCGCGAGGCGCGGATATTGCTCGGCGGCGCAGCGCGGGATGTCGACAAGGGTGTAATGGGGCGCGAGCTTCGCATCGACCATGGCGGACTGTTCGGGAGTGAGGAAAATGCGGCTGACGGCAGTCACGGGGGGGTGCTGCCCGGTGGTGCGCGCTGCAATCCGCTCGCCGTTGACGAAAGCGCCTTCACCGCGCCGGGCGTGGCAGAAGCGGTCCTTGCCCGGATCATAGATCCACCCCGCCACCGCCTCGCCGGCATCGGCGAGAGCGATGATGATCCCGAAAGGCTCCTTGCCCTCTGCAAAGTTCGCCGTGCCATCGAGCGGGTCGATGATCCAGCACTGGCCTGAGAGGTGTTCCAGCACGCTTTTGTCTGCGTGCACCGCCTCCTCGCCGACCACAGCAACACCGGGTGCAAGCCTGACGAGGGCTTCAGTAAGGAATGCCTCGATTTCGCGGTCGACGATGGTGACGGGATCATCGGCGCCCTTCATCTCGACTTCGCCTGCTGCAAGGTTGCGGAAACGCGGCAGCATCGATTTTTGCGCGGCAAAGCGCATCAGATCGCGGATTTCGTCATCCAGAGCGCTCATGAACGGTAATCCGCATTGATCGCGATGTAGCCGTGGGTGAGATCGCAGGTCCACACAGTCGCGCCGCCGTCCCCGAGGCCGAGATCCACCGCGATGTCGATGTCCTCACCCTTGAGGTGCGCCGCAACCGGAGCCTCGTCATAGCCTTCCACCGGAACACCGTCGCGCGCGGTCCAGATGCCGCCGAAAGCGATCGAGAGCTTGTCGCGGTCCGCCGGTTCGCCCGCCTTGCCCACGGCCATGACCACGCGGCCCCAATTGGCGTCCTCGCCAGCGATCGCGGTCTTGACCAGCGGCGAGTTGGCGATAGCGAGGCCGACAGTGCGGGCGCTGTCTTCGCTCACCGCGCCTGATACGCGGATGGTGACGAATTTGCGCGCGCCTTCCCCGTCGCGCACCACCAGTTGGGCAAGAGTGCGGCAGACATCCGCCAGCGCCGCCGCAAAGGCGTCCGCGCCGGGGCTGTCCCAGCTTTCGATCCGGGTGTTGCCTGCCTTGCCGGTGGCAAACACCATCACCGTGTCGCTGGTCGAAGTGTCGCCGTCGACCGTGATGCAGCTGAAAGTAGCGCCATTGGCGCGCTCCAGCGCTTCTTGCAGGAAAGCGGGGGCGACGTTGGCGTCGGTGAAGATGTAGCCGAGCATCGTCGCCATGTCGGGGGCGATCATGCCCGAGCCCTTGATGATCCCGGCCAGCTCCACCCGGGTGCCGCCGATCATCGCGCTGGCACCTGCGCCCTTGGCAAAGGTGTCGGTGGTGCCGATGGCGTTCGCGGCGTCTTCCCAGTTGCAAGGGGCTGCCTCCAGCGCGGCGGCGATACCGGCTTGCGCCTTGTCGATCGGCAGCGGCACGCCGATAACGCCGGTGGAGGAGACAAACACCTCGTCGATCCCGCAGCCCAATGCGCCCGAAACCTGCGCCCGGATTGCCTCTACCGCGGCGCGGCCGCGCCAGCCGGTGAAGGCGTTGGAATTGCCCGCATTGACGATCAAGGCCCGGGCGCTGCCTTGCTTGACCGCCTCCCGGCACAATTCCACTTCGGATGACGCACAGGCGCTTTTGGTGAAGACGCCGGCAACCGTGGTGCCTTGCGCCAGTTCGGCGAAGGTCAGGTCGCAGCGGTCCCACGTCTTGTATCGCGCCCTTGCGACGCGCAAGGTTACCCCTGCAATATCGGGCATCTGCGGGAAGGGGCGGGCGAGGGGAGAACGATCGATCTTCATGGTTCTCGCGCTCTAGGACGCAGGCCGCTGCGCGTAAATCGGCAAATCAGGTGGACGAGGCCTGCGCGATTCCCTATCTGTGGTTGCCATGACCCGGCGTCTTCTAGCCCTTCTGGCCCTGTTGACAGGCCTTGTCGCTCTTGGCGGCACGGCGCAGGCGTCGTTGGTCGAGGCGTTGGCGTGCACGTCCAGCATTGCTGCGGCGAGCGGCGAAGATCTTGGCGCAGGCGAAAGCGTGGCGGTGCAACCTGCCCCGGCCACGATCAGCGCGACACGCGCGGCCGAGGTTCCTTGTGCCCGGCCCAGTGTTCCGCAATCGCAGCGGCTGCCGGTCTTGATGGGGATCGAGCGCGCTTACGAATAGCCGGCGCGGCATTCTTTCCTGCTGATTTCCCGCGCGCATGGCCTGAGAGCTGCGCGCATTCCCTACATTGATCGCATCGCGCCCGCATGGTTCGGGCGATGCTTCGAATCAAAGGTTTGCCCCGATGTTCAACACCATCATCAAGTCCGTCTTCGGCTCTGCCAACGAGCGTTACATCAAGTCTGCACGCAAGCTTGTTGCCCAGATCAATGCGCTTGAGCCGCAGATCCAGCCCCTTTCCGATGAAGATCTGCAAGGACAGACCGCCAAGCTGCGAGGCCTGATCGATGGCGGCGCCAAGCTTGACGACATTCTGCCTGAAGCCTTCGCCACCGTGCGCGAGGCTTCGGTGCGCGTCTTCGGGATGCGCCACTTCGATGTGCAGCTTATCGGCGGCCTCGTGCTCCACCGCGGCGAAATCGCTGAAATGCGCACCGGCGAGGGCAAGACCCTGATGGCGACGCTGGCGGTTTATCTCAACGCGCTCGAAGGCAAGGGCGTGCACGTGGTTACGGTGAACGATTACCTCGCCCGGCGCGATGCGGCCGAGATGGGCAAGCTTTATAACTGGCTTGGCCTGACGGTGGGCGTGATCGTCCCCGGGATGCCGGAAGAAGACAAGCGCGATGCCTATAACGCCGACATCACCTATGGCACCAACAACGAATTCGGCTTCGATTATCTTCGCGACAACATGAAGCACAGCCGCGCCGAGATGGCGCAGCGGCCCTTCAACTTCGCGATCGTCGACGAGGTGGACTCGATCCTTATCGACGAGGCGCGCACGCCCTTGATCATTTCCGGCCCGACCGAGGACAAATCCGAGCTTTACGTCGCGCTCGATCTGGTGGCCCGCGAGATCCCTGAAGACTGGCTCGACATCGACGAGAAAACCAAGCGTGTCCAGCTCACCGAAGACGGGCTGGAAGAAGTCGAAAAGCTGCTGATCGAAAAGGGGCTTCTGGCCAGCGAGAACCTTTACGATGCGCAGAACACGCAGGTCGTGCACCACCTTGATCAGGCGCTAGTCGCCACTTTCGCCCGCAAGCGCGATACCGATTACATCGTCAAGGACGGCAAGGTCATCATCATCGATGAATTCACCGGCCGGATGATGGATGGCCGCCGCTGGTCGAACGGGCTGCACCAGGCGGTCGAGGCCAAGGAAGGCGTGCGGATCGAGCCGGAGAACCAGACGCTCGCCTCGATCACCTTCCAGAACTACTTCCGCATGTATCCCAAGCTTAGCGGCATGACCGGCACGGCCGCGACCGAGGCGGCGGAATTCTGGGACATCTACAAGGTCGGCGTGGTGGAAATTCCCACCAACCTGCCCGTCGCGCGGATCGACGAGGAAGACGAGTTCTACAAGAACACTGCCGACAAGTTCGGCGCCATCGCCAAGGCCATCAAGGAAAAGCAGTTGATCGGTCAGCCGGTGCTGGTCGGTACGGTTTCGATTGAGAAGTCGGAACTGCTCAGCCAGTATCTCGACCAGGAGGGTGTGACGCACGCCGTGCTCAACGCCCGCTTCCACGAACAGGAAGCGCGCATCGTGGCGCAGGCGGGCCGTTACGGCGCGGTGACCATTGCGACCAACATGGCCGGGCGCGGCACCGACATCCAGCTTGGCGGCAATGTCGAATACCGCATCCGTGACGAGCTTGCCGAACTGCCCGAGGGCCCCGAGCGCGACGCCGCGATCGCCCGCATCAAGGCCGAAGTCGGCGAGGAAAAAGAACGCGTGAAGGCCGCCGGCGGGCTGTTCGTGCTCGGCACCGAACGCCATGAAAGCCGCCGCATCGACAACCAGCTGCGTGGCCGCTCGGGCCGTCAGGGCGACCCGGGCCTGTCGCGCTTCTACCTGTGCCTCGAGGATGACCTCTTGCGCATCTTCGGCCCAGACACGTTATTCTCCAAGATGATGAACTCCAACCTTGCCGATGGCGAGGCGATCGGTTCGAAGTGGCTGTCGAAGGCGATCGAGACGGCGCAGAAGAAGGTCGAGGCGCGCAACTACGACATGCGCAAGCAGGTCGTGCAATATGATGACGTGATGAACGACCAGCGCAAGGTCGTCTACGAACAGCGCGCCGAGATCATGGACAGCGAGGCGGTGGACGATGTCGTGGTCGATATGCGGCACGATACAGTCAATATGCTGGTCGGCGCCGCGTGCCCGCCGGGCTCCTATCCCGAACAGTGGGACATGGCCGGGCTCAAGGCTCGCACCGAGGAAATCTTTGGCTTCGATCCGCCGTTTGACGCCTGGCTCGCCGAAGACGAGGTCGAGCCGCAATTGCTCGAAGAGAAGCTGCGCGATCTCACGGACGAGATGATGGCCGCCAAGATGGGCGAATCCGATGCCGGGATTTGGCGGATGGTCGAAAAGGACGTGCTGCTGCGTCAGCTTGACCACCACTGGAAGGAACACCTCTCCACGCTCGATGCGCTGCGGCAGGTGATCTGGATGCGCGGCATGGCGCAAAAGCAGCCGATCAACGAATACAAGCAGGAAGCCTTCGTGCTGTTCGAGACCATGCTCGATGGCTTGCGCGAGGAAGTGACCAAGATCCTGTTCCGTGCAGAACTGCGGATCGAAACGCCGCAAGCGCAGCAGCTTCCCGAACTGCCCGATTTCCTCACCGGCCATATCGACCCGCTGACCGGGCTCGACGATTCGGCGGACTTCGACGGTTCGGAGATGCGTCCGGAACTGTTCGGCTCGCTGGCGAATTCGCCGCGCGTGGCGGGCGGGCCAGAGGGTGGCAATCCATGGGCCAACCTCGATATCAGCCGCAACGCTCCGTGCCCTTGCGGGAGCGGTAACAAGTACAAGCACTGCCACGGCGCAGTCGGCGCGCCGCAAAGCGTCTGACGCCAGCACGCGGGGCAGGGCAGGGGGCTGAGCGATGATCGGTGCAGTCCCGGTGCTGCTGGCGCTCGCCTTTCTGGTGACGGCGCTGCTTTATGCCAGCGTCGGCTTTGGGGGCGGGTCGACCTACTCGGCGCTACTGGCGCTGTCGGGCCTCGATTACCGGCTGCTGCCGCTTGTCAGCCTCGCCTGCAATATCGTGGTGGTGACCGGATCGAGCATCCGGTTTGCCCGCGCGGGGCTGACCCCGTGGAAAAAGGCGCTGGTGATCGTAGCCCTTGGCGCGCCGATGAGTTTTCTCGGCGGGCTCACACCGATCAAGGAGGCCGCCTTCCTGACCCTGCTAGGTGCAAGTCTGGTGCTGACTGCGCTGACAATGCTGGTTCCGGTGCGCGAGAATGCGGAGGGCAGCCCCACCACAGCGGCGCGGTTCATGCCGCTCGCCGCTGCGCCGCTCGGCTTTTTTGCGGGGCTGGTGGGGATTGGCGGCGGGATCTTTCTCGCCCCCCTGCTGCATCTGGCGCGCTGGCATGAAGCCCGTGGGATCGCAGCGACGGCGAGCCTGTTCATCCTCGTCAATTCGCTGTTCGGCCTTGCTGGGCAGATGGTGAAAAACGGCCCCGGCCTGCTGGGCGCAGCACTCGGCGCGTCTTTGCCCTTGCTGATTGCCGTGGTGATCGGCGGCCAGATCGGCAGCCTGATGGCGGCGCGGCTGTTGCCGCCGAAGTGGATCCGCTGGCTGACTGCGCTGTTGGTGGCCGTTGTGGGGGTGCGGCTGCTGGCCGGGGTGTGAACATCCCGCGCAGCTTCATTGATCTGCGGAGATTCAGGCAGCGTACTGTTCCGTCACATCTTCCTGCGGTCAAGCCCTACGCGGCGAGGCGGCGTTTCGGAACGTCATGAAGGGCGGAAGATCAGGCTCAGCCAGCTATTAAATGCGCGGGTGATCAAGCGCGAGTTCACCACTCACGTCACCAGCGCCGTAACCTGATCTGGAAGAAAATTGGCTCCCCGAGTAGGATTCGAACCTACGGCCAAGTGATTAACAGTCACCTACTCTACCGCTGAGCTATCGGGGAGCAACTCTTCCAAGCGGTACTGAGGAAGAGCGGAAGCGCGCCTATATGGGGGGCGGAATCGGATTGCAAGAGGGTTTTGGCATCCCTGTGCATGATCCTCAGGCGGTAACGAACTGCTCCGCCACAATCCGCTCCTCAAGGCTCTGGCCCTTGTCGAACAGGAGCGTCAGATCATTGTCGTGGGCGATTTCCAGGCGGACTTCTGCGATGTCGCGCAGCTCCTTCTGATCGGCGACCGCCGCGACGGGGCGCTTGGCAGGGTCGAGCACGCGCAGCACGATTTTCATCCGGTCTGGCAGGATCGCGCCCCGCCAGCGCCGCGGACGGAAGGGGCTGATCGGGGTGAGGGCCAGCATCTTGCTGTCGAGCGGCAGGATCGGGCCCTGCGCCGAAAGGTTATAGGCGGTCGATCCGGCAGGCGTTGCCACCAGCACCCCGTCGCACACCAACTCGCGGATGCGCACACGGTCGCCCACCGTGACTTCGATCTTGGCGGTCTGGCGCGTTTCGCGCAGCAACGAGATCTCGTTGATCGCGCTCAGGACGTGGGTTTCGCCGTCCTGCGTCAGCGCTTCGACCCGCAAGGGCGATATCGTCCAGCGCCGTGCTTTGTTGATCCTCGCGGCAATCGCGGCGCGCTTGTCATAGCGGTTCATCAGGAAGCCGACCGTGCCAAGGTTCATCCCGTAGGCCGGGATCACGCGGCCGGCATCGAGCATCGCGTGGAGCACCTGAAGCATGAAGCCATCGCCGCCCAGCACCACGGCCGCATCGGCTTGCGCCAACGGCACCCATTCCCCCTGCGCCAGCAACGCGGCGTAGGCTTCCTGCGCGCGCTCGGTCTCCGATGCCAGCAGCGCAAGTCGCTGATAGGTCATGCCATTGCTCGCCATTTCTTCCCTCCGCCCGCCAAGCCTCCCGGAGCAGTTTTCCCCGGTGCCATGCCAAGCGGTTGCCCTGATGTGCCACTTTCGGGCGGATTGCAATTGATGCGAGGCAGCCGCAGGTTCAAGGGCTAAGGGATGGGCGGGGCAAGAGGAGCGCGATGGAACAGGGCCTTACATCCTTGCGCGGCGGCGAGACGCGCGGGCAGTTGCCCGGGGTGAGCCCCGGCGTGCTCGAGGCCGATTTGCTCCGCGCGCTCGACCGGCGCGAAATCGAAGTTTTGTTCCAACCGCAATTCTCTTGTCTTTCTGGCGCACTGACAGGGGCCGAGGCGCTGGCGCGCTGGCGCCACCCGACGCTGGGCGCCATCGGCGCGCGCGATTTGTTCGCGGTGGCCGAGCGCGCGGCGCTGGTCGCCCCGCTTTCGCGCCATGTGGTCGCCCGTGCGCTGGAGGATGCGGCAACCTGGCCAGAGAGCCTTACCCTGTCCCTCAATATTACGCCCGAGGAACTGGGCGATCCCCGCTTTGCGGCCGATTTTGCCGCGCTCATCGGTCGTTCGGACATTGCCCCCCAAAGGCTGATGCTGGAGATCACCGAAGATTTGCTGCTGAGGAACCTGGGGCAGGCGGCGAGCGCGCTGAAGGCTTTGCGCGGCCTTGGCTTTCGCACGGCGCTTGACGATTTCGGGGCAGGCTTTTGCAACTTCCGTTATCTGCGGGAACTGCCGCTGGACGCGCTCAAGCTCGACAAGGCGATGGTGGAAGGCGTGCCTGCGGATGCCACCGCGCTTGCCGTGCTGCGCGCGATCGTGGCGCTGGCCAAGGCGCTGGGCCTTGCGGTCTATGCAGAAGGGATCGAGGACGAGATCCAGCGCGCTGCGATCACTGCGGAAGGGTGCGACTACTGGCAGGGCTTCCTGCGCGCCCAGCCGATGCCGAGCGAAAGCGTGCTCGCGCTGGCCCGCACGGCGCGCGGCATGGGGCACGGCTAGCGCCGCTGTAGGCAGAACTACCGGTGTGCAGCCGGGTTTGTGGTTACCTCCACTGGCCTAAAGGCGTCTGCGCGCTGCCTTTTCTAGTCCACATGAGCATCGCGCTGAACCTTTCCGGGTAAGGTGATGACCTGCGATGCCAAGACCGCCAACAGACGCGTTCGACCTGACCTCTCCGGAGATAACGTCCGCAATTCTGCAAGCTGCCGACGATGCTATCGTCATTGCCGCCGTCTCCGATGATCCCGCGCAGGCGATGACAATTGTCTTTGCCAATGCCGCCTATCTCAAGATGACCGGCTTTGCGCTGGAAGACGTGCTGGGCCGCACGCCCCGAATTGCCTCGGATACGGCGGTGACGCCGGAGGTTCTGGCACGGATCGCATCCCGGCTCGCCCTCGGCCAGCCCTTCCGGGAAGAGCTGACAGTAATGCGCAAGGATGGCAGCCCTCTGTGGGTCGATTTCAGCGTGCGCCCTCTGGTCGATGGCGGCGGCCGGGTCACCCACTGGGTTTCGGTTCAACGCGATATCACCGAGCACAAGGTTACCATCGAGGCTCTGGCACGCCATGCACGCGAGCTTGAGGAGACCCAGACCCTCGCCCGTATCGGCAGTTGGCGCTGGGAGATCGGGGCGGACGGGATCGACTGTTCGGCCGAAACCTGCGGAATGGCTGGCCTGTTGCGGGCGCGCAGCTATGTGCCATTCGATGCGCTGGCCCAGGTCACCGATCCTAAGGACTTCCGCACCATCAAATCCAAACTCCAGCGTACGGCCGCGCTCGGCAGGAGCGAGACGGTTGAATATGCGATCACCCCGCCCGGTTCCGCTCCTCGTGAAATCTGGGCGCGCACCTATCCCGAGCGGGACAGTGCGGGGAAGATCATCGCCGTCACGGGCTTGAACCAGGACGTGACGGATCGCCTCCAGATCGAGAAGAGCCTGCGCTGGAATGCCAGCCACGACCGGCTGACCGGCCTCATCAACATGACTGAACTGCATGAGCGCGCGATTGGTGTGTTCGCCGCGGCCGAGGCGGATGCGGCGCAGGTGGTGCTTGCGCTGATCGACCTTGATCACCTCAAGCTGGTCAATGACACGCTTGGCCATGCGGTGGGCGATGCACTGATCAGGGAAGCGGCGCGCCGCCTGCTCGACGCGATGGGGCCGCATGGCCATATTGCGCGGCTCGGCGGTGACGAGTTCGTGTTTCTGGGCAGCTCGCGGCAAACGCGCGAGGAGCTGGGCGAACAAATCCGGACGATTGTCGAACTGCTGCGGCAGCCTTTCGATCATCAGGGGCGGCAACTGGATTGCATGGCGAGCATCGGAGTGGTGGCGGCACCGCCGGATTCGGCCCGATTCGATACCCTGATGCGCAACGCCGACATGGCGATGTACCGCGTCAAGGACAGTGGGCGTGGGGGGTTTTGCTTCTATTCGAGCGATATGCAGGACGCGGTCGATCGCCGGATGGCGCAGCAGGATCTCGCCAAGCTGGTGGTTTCCAGCAAGCTTGCCGTGCCGCATTTCCAGCCGCAGTATTCGTTGCGCCATGGCCGCGTCGTAGGCTTCGAGGCGCTGATGCGGCTTGAGGTCGGTGACCGGATCCTTCCGCCGCAATCAATCGAATATGCCTTCGAGAACGTCGATCTGGCAACGCGCCTTGGCGACGAGATGCTGCGCAAGGTGCTCGAACAGATGCGCCAGTGGATGAAGCAGGGATTCGCCTTCGGGCGGGTGGCGATCAACTCGTCGGGGATGGAATTGCTCAGCAAGGGTTACGCCCAGCGCGTTCTCGATGCGCTGCACCGCGCCGGCGTGCCGCCGGAGCTTCTGGAAATCGAGGTGACCGAAAACGTCCTGATCGGCCGCGGCGCGGAGCGGCTGATAGAGGCGCTTCAGACATTGCGCAGCGCCGGGGTCAGCGTGGCGCTTGACGATTTCGGAACGGGCTATGCCTCGCTCACCCACCTCAAGGCCCTGCCGATCAACAAGATCAAGATCGACAAGAGTTTTGTGAGCGACATCACCCTCGATCAGGAGGATGCCGCGATCGTTTCGGCGACCGTGGGTCTGGCCCACGCCTTGTCGCTTGGCGTGGTGGCCGAGGGGGTTGAGACGCTGGCGCAGGCGAGCTTCCTGCGCAATTGCGGCTGCGATGTCATTCAGGGTTTCCTCTTCGGACGCCCCGCGCCAGCGCAAGCGCTCGACCTGCCGCAAGAGGGCGACGGAGGGGCGATGCCTTTCGCCTTGGCTACGGCGGTGCGGCGGGCCGGGACCTGATCTGCGCTTACGCCGCCTTGCTCGCCTTGGCCGCCTTCTTCACGATCCCGCTCAATCCCTTGGTAAGCTGGAACAGCCCGTTCATCCGGCTCAGCGGATCGCTCCAGGCGCGGTTGATCACCAGCTTCATGTCGGGGCGCAGCTTGGCTGTCTCCTTGCCGCCTTCGTTCAACCGCGCGACATAGGCGATCAGACCCGCCGGGTCGGGGAAGTCATCATTGTGGAAGGTGACGAGCGTGGCCTGAGCGCCGACATCGATCTTGGCGATGTTCGCGCCGATCGCCTGATGCTTGACCTCGATCAGGCGGATCAGGTTCTTGGTCGGCTGCGGCAGATCGCCGAAGCGGTCGATCATTTCGGCCGCCATGCTCTCGATCTCGTTCTGCCCGTCGGCCTGATTGAGGCGGCGGTAGAGCGCCATGCGCACGGCAAGGTCGGGGACGTAATCCTCGGGGATCATGATCGGCGCATCGACGGTGATCTGCGGGGTGAGTTTGTCGCGCGGGCGTTCCAAGCCCATTTCGCCCGCCTTGGCCGCCAGGATCGCTTCCTCCAGCATCGCCTGATACAGTTCGAACCCGACTTCGCGGATGTGTCCCGATTGCTCGTCACCCAGCAGATTGCCCGCGCCGCGAATATCGAGATCGTGGCTGGCGAGCTGGAAGCCGGCGCCAAGCGTATCGAGATCGCCCAGCACCTTCAGCCGCTTCTGCGCCACTTCCGACAAGGCAACGCCCGCCTCATGCGTCAGATAGGCATAGGCGCGCAGCTTGGCCCGGCCCACGCGCCCGCGCAGCTGGTAAAGCTGGGCGAGGCCGAAGCGGTCGGCGCGGTGGATGATGATCGTGTTGGCGCTGGGGATATCCAGACCGCTCTCGACGATGGTGGTGGACAGCAGCACGTCATACTTGCGGTCATAGAACGCGCCCATGCGTTCTTCGACTTCGCTGGGGCTCATCTGGCCATGCGCAGACACGGCCTTGATCTCGGGCGTGTTGTCGCGGAGCCATTGCTCGACATCGGCCATGTCGGAAATGCGGGGGACGACGATGAAGCTCTGCCCGCCGCGGTGATGTTCGCGCAGCAAGGCCTCGCGCATCACCATGTCGTCCCACTCCATCACATAGGTGCGCACGGCGAGGCGATCGACCGGGGGCGTCTGGATGGTGGAGAGCTCGCGCAGGCCCGACATCGCCATTTGCAGCGTGCGCGGGATTGGCGTGGCGGTGAGGGTCAGCACATGGACGTCGGCGCGCAGCTGCTTCAGCTTCTCCTTGTGGGTGACGCCAAACCGCTGCTCCTCATCGACAATCACGAGGCCGAGGTTCTTGAACTGGGTCGATTTCGACAGGATCGCATGAGTGCCGACGACCAGATCGACCTGACCGGACTCCAGTCCTTCCCGGGTCTCGGCGGCCTCCTTGGAGGTGACCAGCCGTGACAATCGGCCGACCCGCAGCGGGAAGCCGGCAAAGCGCGCGGCGAAGTTTTCGTAATGCTGGCGGGCGAGCAGGGTCGTTGGCGCAACAATGGCGACTTGTTGCCCATGCATTGCTGCAACGAAGGCGGCTCTTAGCGCCACTTCGGTCTTGCCGAATCCGACATCGCCGCACACCAGCCGGTCCATGGGGCGGCCGCTTTCCAGATCGCCCAGAACATCGGCAATGGCGCGTTCTTGATCCTCGGTTTCCGACCAGGGGAAGCGGTCGGTAAACTGGCCGAGTGTCGCTGGATCGGCGGGAAGAGCGGGTGCTTGCCGCAGCGCGCGCGCGGCCGCGACCTGCATCAGCTCGCCGGCGATTGCAGTGATCCGCTCCTTCAGCTTGGCGCGGCGGCGCTGCCATGCCTCACCGCCCAGCCGGTCGAGCGCCACCGACTGCTCGGACGAACCATATCGCGTGAGAACGTCGATATTCTCGACCGGAATGAACAGCTTGTCCCCGCCCGCATATTCAAGCGCGACGCAATCATGTTTGCTCTTGCCGACCGGGATGGCCTCAAGCCCGAGATAGCGCCCGATCCCGTGTTCCACATGGACCACCAGATCGCCCTGCGAGAGCGCCTGAAGTTCAGCGAGGAAGGCGTCGGAATCCTTGCGCTTCTTCTTGCGGCGCACCAGCCGGTCGCCGAGAATGTCGGCCTCGGTCAGGATTTCCAGCGTGTCGCTGGCGAACCCGGTTTCCAGCGGGACCACCACCACGGCGGTCTTGTTCTTGGCCGCCAATCCCAGCGCCTGCTGCCAGCTTTCCGCCAGTGCGGTGGGCGCGCCCGCTTCCTCCAAGATCGCGGCCATGCGCCGCGCGCTGCCGGTGGAATAGGCCGCCACCAGCGACTTGCGCGCGGATTTGGCGACCGACTTGAGATGCCCGGCGGCTGCCTCGTAGACATTTTCGCCCCGGCCGCGTTCGGGTGCGAAGTCGCGGGCTGAACGGAAGGCAAAATCGATCACACCAGCGCTGTCGTCGGCGGCAAAGCCGCTGGCGCGATGGGCGGGCTGGGCGGCCAGTGCCGCCTCGAACTCGGCGCGCCCAAGGTAGAGCGCATCGGGCGCAAGCGGGCGGTAGCTGCCCTTCTTCTCGCTAGTGATCCGTCCGCGCTGCTCGTGATAATCGCCAATATCGGTCAGCCGCTCGTCGGCCGCCCCCAGAGCGCTCTGATCGATCACCACCACGTCATCTGCGCCGAGGTGATCGAACAGGGTGGCCAGCTTGGTTTCGAACAGCGGGAGCCAGTGCTCCATCCCGGCAAGGCGGCGCCCATCGGAGACAGCTTCGTAAAGCGGGTCCTGCGTTGCGTTGGCCCCGAAAAGCTCGCGGTAGCGGCTGCGGAACCGCTTTATGCTCTCCTCGTCGAGCAGGGCTTCGGAAGCGGGCAACAACAGGTGACTGTCGATCCGTTCCACCGTGCGCTGGGTGGCGGGATCGAACAGGCGAAGGCTTTCCAGTTCATCGCCGAAGAAATCGAGCCTGAGGCCGCTATCGAGCGAGGAGGGGAAGATGTCGACGATCGATCCGCGCACGGCAAATTCGCCGTGATCGATCACCGTATCGGTGCGGCTGTAGCCCTGCCGGGTGAGGAGGGCGGAAAGGCTCTCGTGCCCGATCTGCGTGCCAACCTTGAACTCGCGCACACTTTCGCGCACCCGGAACGGGGTCAGCACCCGCTGAAGCACGGCGTTAACAGTCGTCACCAGCAATTGCTGCGCTGCGCCCGGCTGCTGCAGCTTGTGGAGCGCGGCCAGACGCTCGGCGCTGACCGAAAGCGCGGGGCTCGCGCGGTCATAGGGGAGGCAGTCCCACGCGGGGAGGGTCACCACTTCGACTTCGGGCGCGAAGAACCGCGCTGCATCGGCCGCGGCGCGCATCGCCGCATCGTCCGGCGCGATAAACACCGCCCGGCGCTTTGCCGCCCGCGCCAGATCGGCCAGCACCAGCGGCAGTCCCCCGCGTGGAAGCGAAGCGAGCGTGAGGGGACCTTTGGCCGAAAGGATGCGGTTCAGATCGGGCATAGGGTCACTTCACAAGACATGGGACAATAGCACAGCGCCCCCGCCCCGTTTCGGGGAGAGGGTGCACGGAAGGTTGGCGTGCCCCGTCCAAACCGCGGGGCGATGCAATTTGTTCCGCGCCCTTAGCCGCCTGCCCAAGCCCTGTCGAACCGGACGTCGAACTCAGCGCGGAATGTCGACGTAATCCAGCTTCTGCATCACCAACAGCAGATCGCCGGCAAGGTGATCGGGCGGGGTTTGCGTGCCGAGCGCCCAGGCCATCACGTCGACATCGTCTTCGTCGAGCAGCGCCTCAAACCACGCCAACTCTACCTCGCCCCAGCCTTGGTGATAGCGATCATAATAGCCGCCGATCATGTAATCGGCCTCGCGCGTGCCGCGGTGCCAGGCGCGGAATTTTGCCCGGGCGAGGCGCTGCTGGAAGGAAGGGGTTTCGGTCATGGTGTGCACCTAGCCACAGCTTCCCTCGCCTTCAACTCGCAAAGACGCAAAGGCAGTGTTAGCGGTGCTGTCCATGCGCCCCGAGGCTCTCAATCCGCTCTTTGCTGAAGTCGAAACGCTGGAAGGCGTGGGGCCGAAGCTGATGAAGCCGCTGGAGAAGCTCGGCCTGACGCGGGTCAAGGACCTGGCCTATCACCTGCCCGAACGCTTCGTCAGCCGGCGGGCGGTCACCGATCTTGATTCGGCATCCGAAGGCGAGCAGGTTATCATTGCCCTCACCGCCATCGAACACCGCGCACCGCGCCCGGGCAGCCGCGGGCCATACCGTGTGCTGGCGCAGGATGATGCGGGCAATGTCTGTTCGCTCAACTGGTTCGGCAAGGCCGCTTACAGCGCCAAAAAGCTGGTGCCGGTGGGCGAGAAGCGCTGGGTGGCGGGGCGGCTCGACCGTTATGGCGATATGCTCCAGATCGTCCATCCCGACCATATCGAGGCGGCCAGCGCCGCCCACATGGCGCGCATTTGCGAGCCGGTCTATCGCCTGTCCGAAGGCCTCACCCAGCCGCGCGTCACCGATTTCGCAGGCCAAGCGCTGGCGCGGTTGCCCGAGCTTCCCGAATGGATCGAACCCAGCCAGCTTGAGCGGGCCGGATGGCCTTCATGGCGCGAGGCCTTGAAGCTTGGCCACGAGGGCACCGATGCCAAAGCGCGTGATCGTCTGGCCTATGACGAATTGCTGGCAAACAGCCTCGCGCTGCTGCTGGTCAAGGCGGAAGGGCGGCGGCGCAAGGGGCAGGCTTTGGCGGGCGACGGGAGCCTCAGGGCGAAGCTGAAACTGCCCTTCGGCCTAACCGGTGCGCAGACCCGCTCGATCGCCGAGATCGCTGGCGACATGGCGCAAGAGGCCCCGATGCTCCGCCTGCTGCAAGGCGATGTCGGCGCGGGCAAGACCGTGGTGGCCCTGAATGCCATGCTGATCGCGGCCGAGGCGGGCAAGCAGGCCGCGCTGTTGGCCCCGACCGAAATCCTCGCCCGCCAGCATTTCGAGACGTTGCGCAAGATGCTCGGCCCCACGGGCGTGGAGATCGCGCTGCTGACGGGCCGCGCCAAGGGGCGGGAACGTGAGAGCATCCTGATGGGGCTTATGGATGGCTCGATTCAATTGCTGGTCGGCACCCATGCGATCTTTCAGGACACGGTCAATTACCGGGACTTGGGGCTGGTGGTGATCGACGAGCAGCACCGCTTCGGCGTGGCGCAGCGGCTTGCGCTCGCCGCCAAAGGCCGCCGTGCGCCGCATACCCTCGCCATGACCGCGACCCCGATCCCGCGCTCGCTGACCTTGGCGCAATATGGCGAGATGGATGTCAGCCGCCTCGATGAACTGCCCCCGGGGCGGCAGGCGATCGACACCCGCGTGGTGGCGATGGAGCGGGTCGATGAGGTAATCGGCGGGCTGGAACGGCACATCGCGGGCGGCCAACAGGCCTATTGGGTCTGCCCGATGGTGCGCGAGATCGACGGTATCCCCGACATGGCCGATATCGCTGCGGCCGAGGCGCGGTTTGCGGCGCTGAAGGAGCGGTTTGGCGATGCGGTGGTGCTCGTCCACGGCCAGCTCCGGCCCGAGATCAAGGACGCCGCAATGGAGCGTTTTGCCAGCGGCGAAGCGCGCTTGCTGGTGGCGACGACCGTGATCGAGGTGGGCGTCGATGTGCCCTCTGCCACGCTGATGGTGATCGAGCAGGCCGAACGCTTCGGCCTTGCCCAGCTCCACCAGCTGCGCGGGCGGGTGGGGCGGGGGGCCGAAAAATCGACCTGCCTGTTGCTGCGCTCGGCGCAATTGTCAGAGACCGGGCGGGCGCGGCTTGCCCTGATGCGCGAGACGCAGGACGGGTTCCGGATTGCCGAGGAAGATCTTGAACTTAGAGGCGGCGGCGAATTGCTCGGCACGCGCCAATCGGGCGAGGCGGCCTTCCGCATTGCCGATCTGGAGCAGACCCAGCGTCTGCTACCGGTCGCGCATGGCGATGCGCGGCTGCTGATGGAGCGGGACGGTGGCCTGACCTCCGCCCGCGGCGAGGCGGCGCGGCTGCTGCTCTATCTGTTCGAGCGCGACTGGGGCGTGCAACTGCTCCGGGGTGGTTAGCGGCGCAGCGCGTCGGCTTCATGCGCGAGGCGATCGGCCCAGGCGTTGACTCCGAGGCTGATTACCCGCCACGCCGCATCGAAGGCGGCGGCATCGGCATAGTAGGGATCGGCCACGGGTTCGCCCCGGCGGCCATCGACCGCATCCATCAGCATCGCAAGGCTGGCCGTGCCATCGCGCGGTGCCTTGGTGCGGATCGCTTCCAGATTGGCGCGGTCCAGGGCGATGATGTAGCGGAAGCGGTAGAAATCGTCCCGTTCGATCTGGCGGGCGGTCTGCCCGGCGATATCGATACCGTTCGCCCGGGCGGCCGCGATGGCACGCGGATCGGGCTTATCGCCTACGTGGTATGATGCGGTTCCGGCCGAATCCGCGTGCACCGCAAGCCCCCGTTCCTGCGCCACTGCGCGAAACGCGCCTTCGGCCATCGGTGACCGGCAGATATTGCCGAGACACACGAAAAGCACGCTCGTTGTATGGTTGATCCCGCCATGCATGGGCGCCGATTATTACAAATCCCGGACGCTGTCCACCGCCTATCTTGTTGGTTTCACATGAAACATCACGTTCGCCGCAGTTGGGGCAGGCAAGGGCGGGTCAAGCATGGGGCAAGCCAGGGCTGACCGGGGGCAAGGCGGGGTCTAACCCGGGTCTAACCCCTGTCAGGCGGCATTTTGCCCCATGGGGGCGGTGCTGGCCAACACCTCTTCGGTGATGCGGCGGATATTCACCTTGGCCTTCAGCCGCGCGCCGAGCAGTGCCGTGCCGCTCACCTTGCGCTGCACGAACAGCGTCTCGATCGGGGGGAAGGCCCAGGTGTCCTTGTCCTGCGCGATGGCCCAGCCTTCATCGCGCAGCAGCGGGATGAAAGCGCGATCGCCAAAATCGAACGGCGCGTCCGCGCGCATTTCATTGATGACGATATCGATCATCCGCCGCACCCGTCCAGGGTGCTTTTCAGCGACGATCGGCATCATGAACCCGGCCTCGATCGTGGCGGCAAGCACCTCTTCGGCATTCCCCTGCAACCCGGCGAGCAGCATCTTGCGATAGCCGTTGGCGACATCGGGATCGACCGGACGGCAGGCCCCGAAATCGAGCAGCACGATCTCGCCCGTCTCGCGCCGGTAACGGAAGTTGGCGAAATTGGGATCGGTCTGCATCACCCCGAAATCAAACAATTCGCGCGTCACCAGCCGGATCAGCCGGGCAAACACCTCGTCACGGCGCTCTGGCGGCTCATTGCCAAGTTCTTCGATGCTGACGCCTTCTTCAAAGCTCATCGCCAGGATCGAGCCGCGCGTCAGCCCTTCGTGCAGGCGCGGCACGACAAAGCCCGGCACGCCTGCCAGTTGCTCGCGGTAAAGCGCCATCTGGCGGCCTTCGCGCTGGTAATCGGCTTCCTCGTGAAGCTGCTGCTTGGCGGCGGCCATCAGCTTGCCCATTTCCAGTTCGGGCGGAGCGAATCCGGCGACCTTGAGCAGCGTCATCACATTGTCCACGTCGCTGTCGATGGATTTGGCGACGCCGGGATATTGCACCTTGATCGCCAGTTCCTCGCCATCGCGGGTCAGGGCCTTGTGCACCTGACCGATGCTGGCGGCGGCGATGGGGCGGGGGTTGAACCAGCGGAATTGTTTGCGCCAATCCGCACCCCATTCGGCCCGCAGGACCGTATCGAGCTGCTTGGTCGGCATGAAATTGGCCTGATCGCGCAAGGTGGCGAGGATCTTCGAAAGTTCCTCGGGCAGGAAATCGCCCGCATCAAGGCTGATCATCTGCCCCATCTTCATCGCCGCGCCGCGCAGGTGGCTGAGGCGGTCAGTCATGCGCTGGACGTTGCCGGGGGTGAGGATCAGGTCACGCGGAGAGATGCCTTCGCCGCTCGCCAGCCGGCGCGCGCCTTCGGCCACCATGCCGCCCGCAACCCCGCCGACCAGCCGCCCGAAGGTGCCCAGCCGCGCCACGCGGCCCGCTGGCACGGCGCGCTGGCGGCTGCGATCTTCGGGAAGGTCGGCAAATTCGGGGATCTGGTCGTCGTCGGACACGGTGGAGGGGGCTTTTCGTTCAGGTGGGGGGCTTGGAACGCTAACGGACGGGGCGGGCCGCTGTTCCAGCAATTCGGTGCATCACGAGATGCATAGACCGCCGTCCACGGGCAGGCATTGCCCGGTGATGTAATCGGAGTGGGCTGAGGCGAAGAACACCGCCAGCCCTTCAAGTCCGGCATGATCGCCCGCGCGGCGCAGCGGGATGCGGCGGCTCATCCATTCGGCGAATTTGGGATCGGCCTTGGCGGTGATGTCGGTTTCGTAAAAGCCGAAAAGCAGGGCGTTGGCGGTGATCTGGTAGCGCGCCAGTTCAAAGGCGGCGGCGCGGGTGAGGCCGTTCAATGCGGCCTTGGAGGCGGCATAATCGGACGAGCGGTTGACCCCCATGATCGATTGGCCCGAGGATGTGGCAATCAGCTTGCCGCCCGCATCGCCTTCTTTCGCGCGGGCGATCATGTGGCGGCTCACGTGCTTGTAAACCAGCGCCGCGCCGCGCGTGTTGACGGCGAACGTGTGGTCCCAGCCTTCGGCGGTGATTTCCGGGATCGCGGTGCCAGCGCCCGAGATTCCGGCATTGGCAAAGCACACATCAACCCGCCCGAACTGGCCAAGCACATTGCCGACCGCATCCTCGATCGCGGTATCCTCGGCCACATCGCAGGTCAGCGCCAGCACATCGCCTGCGCCAAGCCCGCGCAGTTCCTCCACCGCGGCGGCGTTCTTGTCAGGGTTGCGCGCAAGGATCGCCACATGGGCGCCCGCCTTGGCAAGGCCGCGGCCCATCGCCAGGCCAAGCCCGCCATTGCCGCCGGTGATGATGGCCGTCTGGCCGGTCAGATCGAACAGGGTCATGGCCCCCAAGTGGCGCAAAGGCGGCCGCCTCGCAAGTATCGCGCGGGAACCCTTGGGCCGGGCGGGGATTAGCCCTGCCATGGACGGACAAACATCGCTTTCTCCCGCGGCCCGTGTGCTCGGCTATACCGGGCTGCTGCCGCAGATCTTCTGCATCGCCATGATCCTTGCCGGGCACGAATGGCGCTATGCGGCGCTGGCCGGAGGCTTTGCCTATGCCGCCGCAATCTTCAGCTTTCTTGGCGGGGTGTGGTGGGGACAGGCTCTGGCAAGCGGCAAGGCGACGACGGGCGCCTATATCCTCGCGGTGTTGCCGAGCCTGCTGGCGGTCGCCCTGTTTTTGCCTTGGACGCTGGGCTGGGAATGGCCGGGGCCGGCGCTGTTCTATCTGGGGGCGCTGATCCTCGCCTCGCCGCTGGTCGACCGCGCGCTCGGCTTTGCCGCGCCCGATTTCCAGCGGCTGCGCTGGCACCTGTCGGCAGGGCTGGGAATGCTCACCATCGCGCTCGGCCTGCTGGCGCCGCGGGTGCTGTAAGTCTGAACCCGCAGGGGGCGTGAGCTAAATGTTTGCGATGAATTAACCACTACATCTTAGGGAGAAGCTTGGGTTTCCCCATGGGATGGCGCGCGTGATCATTGCCTCGTTTCAGTCTCTGGCCGACAGGATCCGGCGTTCTTTCGGGGCCTCCCCCAAGGAAGCAATTGATCCGAAGAACAAATCCGGGCGCGGTTCGGGCGCTGAACTGCTGCGGGGCAAGCGCATCAAAGTCGCGCTGATGGCGATCGCCTTCGGCATGGTCTCGGGCGCGATCGAAATGCCGCTTCCGCTGGAGGATGCTTACCGCGTGGTACGCGCCGCGATGCGCGTGCGGCCGGCGCCGGACAGCGTGGTCATGATTGCTGTCGACGATGTCAGTCTCAATGAATTGGGGAAGGGGTTGCCCTCACGGTCCGATGACAGCGCATTGATGGATCGTCTTGTGGCTTCAGGTGTCAGGAAAATCGTATGGGACCGCGCGCATGCTGATCCCGACACCCCAGTATCCGACGCGCAGTTTGCCCGCACCTTGGAGCGCTACAAGGGCAAGGTGTGGCTCGGCATGACGCCGACTCTTGAATCCAAATTTCAGAAAACCGATTCTTTCCTGCCTCACAAGATGTTTCGCGACCATACCCAGATCGCGACCATGATCGGCTTTTCAAGCCCGGCCGACCTGTCAGTGAAATTCCCGACCGCGATTGACCAAGACGGCATGACCTATCCCTCGCTTTCGGCTGTGCTGGGGGACTACACCGGGCCGAAAGTTATCTATCGCCCGGATTACGCGTTCAACCCGGAGACCGTGCCGACTTATCGCTATATCGATATTCTTCGCGGCCGGGTGCCTGCGGAAAAACTCGCGGGCCGCAATGTCGTTATCGGTAAGACGTTCATCGATTCATCTGACGTTTTCCGACATCCGATTTACGGCAAGATGCCGGGATCATATTTCCATATCCTGGGCGCCCATACGCTGAAGCGCGACAAGCCAATTGACCTGCTATGGTACCCGGGTGTCGCTTTGGCGGCCGCCGCGATCATAATGCAAGCGCTGGCGCGCCGTCGTTCGCCGCGACCCACTTTGGCGGCCGTCCTCGGTCTTCTGGCTGTGACTTTCGTACTCGACGAATTCTCAATCAATCTCGACATCATGTCGGCCCTGCTCGCCATGGGCGGCGCGGCCTTCGGCTTCCACCGGATCAACCGGAAGTATTACAGCAGCGATGTCGACGCGATGACGACCTCAGCCATCAGTTCGGACAAGCCGAGCGCCGAGCGCGATGTCTATGCGCTCAAGATCGCCAATCTGGCGGAAATCTCGGAGGAATGGTCCACGCGTGACATCGGCGATTTCGTCAACACGCTGATCTCCTATGTGAAGGGGCCGGGCGAAGTCGGCGATGTCGCCTTCGAGCGTGATGTGCTGGTGTGGCTCGCCCCGCGGATGGATGCGGACGAGCTTGAACGCCATGCCGATGGTCTGGCGCTGATGCTCAAGACCGCGATCAGCCATGACTGGCAGTCCTCCAACAGCGCGCCTGCGCTGGGGGTCGATACCAATCACGGCCTGCCCGTGGCGCTGCGTATCAAGAAGGCGATGCAGGCCGCCGACGAGGCGACCGCGCGCGGGGTGCGCTTTATCATCAATGATGCCGCCCACCTTGAAGCGCGCAATCACCGGCTCGAATTGATTCGTGTGCTGGAAAGGGGCCTGCGCGACCGCGATATCGGTGTCGCCTACCAGCCCAAGATCGATCTTGCCTCGGGCCGCATTGTCGGCGCCGAGACGCTGATCCGCTGGCAGCCCGATGGGGGCGAATTCGTCAATCCGCAGGATCTGGTGCTGGCCGCCGAAGCGGGCGACCGGATCAACGAATTGACGATGGTGGTGATGGAAACCGCGCTGCTTGAAGGCAAGCAGGCGATCGCTCTCGATCCGCGCTTCAAGCTGGCCGTCAACATGTCGGCCAAGAGCCTGTCGGACACGCACCTGTTGTTCGACATCATGACGCTGCTGGGCCGCTATAACTTCCCGCCCGAGAACCTGACGCTCGAACTGACCGAGACCGCTAAACTCGAAGACCATCGTATCGCCCCGCAGATCGCTGCGTTGAAGGCGCGCGGCATCTGTCTGTCGATCGACGATTTCGGTACGGGCCAATCGAACCTCGAATATATCGAGAAGCTGCCGAGTTCGGAATTGAAGATCGACAAGAAGTTCGTCCAGCACATGGCCAGCTCCGAGGAAAGCCGCGCGGTGGTGCGCGCGACGATCGAGATCGCCCATTCGCTGGGAAAGATCGTGGTGGCCGAAGGGGTCGAGGATTTCGCCGTCGCGGCAACCTTGCGCGCAATGGGCTGCGACCAAGCACAGGGTTATCTCTTCTCGCGCGCTATCGCCATGCCTGAACTCCTCGCAATGATGGCGGGAGGCCGATCAGCGCTTTACGCTTGATTAGGGTTAATAATGTGTTACACCTTCCGGCATCGGGTTAACCTTTTGCCAGGAGGCCGCTATGTGGGCATGGATCATTGATAACTTCGGCAGCCGCTAAGGCGTCGGACTAAATTCATAAAAAGCCTCGGGAAACCGGGGCTTTTTTGTTTTTGGGGTGGCGCCGATGTCGCGTTTTCGCGGGGGCCTGAGGTCAGGCCGTTGCGCGGAAATGCACGAATCAGGGTTAATCTCGTTCGCTGACTAATAGCTTAAGGCGCGGTCGCCAGAACACGGCAAAGGCTTCGCGCTCCGCGATCGAAGGAAATTCGCCGGGGGTATTGTGCTGCTAGAACGGCGCGGCGCTCAGGCGATCGCGGCTTCCACTGTGCCGAGCGATGCAAAGCCTGCCACCACCGTGCTGCCAGGTTCGACAGGGTGGACGCCAGTGATGGCGCCGCTGGAGATCCACCAGCCGGCCTCAAGCGCGATCCCGCGTGCGGCAAGGTTGCGGATAAGGAAGGCGGCGGCACCGAAGGGCCCGTCGAGCATGGTTGCCGTGGTGGCGCGGCCGACTTCGTTGCCATCGATGGCGAGCGTTACCTCGACCGAATCGAGCTTGTCCCATTGCGCGCGCGGCACTTTGCGGCCGAGCAGAATTCCGGCGTTGTTGCCGTGGTCCGCAATCGTCACGCACGGCCCGTCAGCATTGATCCGGGCATAGGGCGAGGAGGCAATCTCGATCCCGATCCGGACCTCGTCGACCCACGCCATCGCCGCTTCGGGGGTGGCGGGCAACGGCCCCGGCTGCGGCGCGAGGCGCAGCATGAATTCAGCCTCGGCGGCGGCAAATCCGCCGCGGAAGGGCTGGAACGGGCAGGGCGCTTCGCCGGCCATCCGAATTGCGTCGCGAAACGCCGGGCCGACCAGCCGGTTGGCGCCGAGCAAGCTATCATTGGGCGGGTTGATCCGGCCGACTTTCCAGCCGCCTACATCCCGATCCCAAAGTGAAAGCGCAGCATCCTGCACGGCATAGGCGCTGGCGAGATCCTGCGGAGGGCGGCCCGGGAACTTGTCCAGAGCCGTCCCGCTGCGCCGCGCCGCGACAAATGCACCGGCAATGTCGCAAGTCTCGGAAAGCACAAAAATCCTCTCGCCGTCCTTCCCCACGCGATCAGCCTTGGCGAAAAAGGAAACCGGTGTCAAAAGCTTTCTGCGGGCTTCCCCGGTAGGTTGCTGCAAGCGGTTTTGCATATCCGTAAATGCGCTTTAGAAGGGCGCCGGCAAGGGAAAGGCGTTCAACACCGACGATGCCCAAATCTAACAAGACGCCAACCATCAACGATGTCGCCCGGCTTGCCGGGGTGTCGAAGAAAACAGTCAGCCGGGTGATCAACCGCTCGGCGCTGCTGAGCGAGGACACCCGCAGCAAGGTCGAAGCCGTGATCAGCGACCTTGGCTATGTGCCCAATCCGCAGGCCCGCGCGCTGGCGCTTCGGCGCAACTTCCTGCTCGGCCTGCTGCACGACAACCCCAATGCGCAGACCGTCCTCAACTTCCAGGAAGGCGTGCTCGACGCGATCCGCGACACGGAATTCGCGCTGGTCGTGCGCCCGGTGGATCGTCACGCGCCGACCATGATGGACGACATCCGCCGTTTTCTCGAACAGCAGCGGCTTTACGGCGTGCTGATCCTGCCGCCGATCTCAGAGAATGACGCGCTGGCCCGGCTGTGTGCCGAAATGGGCTGCGGCTATGTCCGCATGGGGTCTGCCATGCTGGATGACGCGGAGCATATCGTCGCCTCGAATGATCGCGAGATGGTGGGGCAGGCGGTCGATTATCTGGTCGAGCTCGGCCACCGCCGGATCGCATTGATTGAAGGGCCGGACGGCTTCCGTTCAGCCTTCGAGCGGCGCGAGGGGTTCCTTGCCGCGATGCAGGCGCACGGCCTGCCCGTGCCGCCCGAGGCGCGCGCCCAGGGCACTTACCGTTTCGATTCGGGCCTTGCTGCCGCCAGCCGCCTGCTTGACGCTGCCGAACGGCCGACCGCGATCTTCGCCAGCAATGACGAGATGGCATCCGGCGCGTTCCATGCCGCCCGGCAACGCGCGCTGAAAGTGCCCGAAGACCTGTCGATCATCGGTTTTGACGATTCGCCGATCGCCGCCCATCTGTGGCCGCCGATGACCACGGTTGGCTGGCCGGTTCGCGAAATGGGCCGCGCCGCCGCGCTGAAGCTGATCGCGCCCGACGACAAGGCCGCCAGCCGGTCCCGCTTCCCCGCGACTTTGGTCAAGCGCCAGTCCGTTGCCAGCCCCCGGGGCTGAAACATCGACTGAAATCGGCGGTTGAAACCGGCACGGCTTTGCGTCTAAATGCTGCCATGACACCGGTTTCCAAGAGGCCGGGCGCGTGCCGAAAAATCGCCGGACAGATGCCGGACAGGGAAGGATCACAGCCATGAAGATCGCGCTCATCACCGAGAACAGCCAGGCGGCCAAGAACGGCATCATCCATCAGGCGCTCACCAATGTTGCCGAACCGATGGGGCACACGGTCTTCAATTACGGAATGTATTCGGCCGAGGATTCAGCCTCGCTGACCTATGTCATGAACGGGCTGCTGGCCGGCATCCTGCTGAACAGCAAGGCGGCCGATTTCGTCGTTACCGGGTGCGGGACGGGCATGGGCTCGATGCTGGCTTGCAACGCCATGCCCGGCGTGTTCTGCGGGCTGGTGATCGATCCCACCGATGCGTTCCTGTTCAGCCAGATCAACGCCGGCAATGCCATGTCCATGCCCTATGCCAAGGGCTTTGGCTGGGCGGCGGAGCTCAACCTTGAGGATTGCTTTGCCAAGGTCTTCGGAAACGAGCCGGGCGCGGGCTATCCCAAGGAGCGCGCCGCGATCATGGCGACCAATCGCGGCAAGCTGGCCGATCTCAAGGCGGCCTCCTGCCACGATATGCTCACCGTGCTCGAGAACGTCGATCAGGACCTGCTGCGCGCCGCGATTGCGGGCGAGAAGTTCGCGGAATATTTCTACCCCAATTGCCAGGATGAGCAGATGGCCGCCGCCCTCAGGGCATTATAAGCGAGACGCGCGGGGAGAGGCACGCATGGCAATTTCCTTTGATCTGACCGGCAAGCGCGCGCTGGTGACGGGCGCGAACACCGGCATCGGTCAGGCAATCGCAGTCGCGCTGGCCGAGGCGGGGGCGGACATCGCGCTCGCCGGACGCAGCGCGCCGGATGAAACGCTGGCCTTGATCGCACGGGCGGGGCGCAAGGCGGCTGACTTGCGCGCCGATCTGTCCTCCATCGCCCCGGTTGCCGGGCTGGTCGATGATGCGCACGCGGCGCTGGGCGGGCTGGATATCCTCGTCAACAATGCCGGAATCATCCGCCGCAATGATCTGGCGGACTTCACCGAAGAAGATTGGGACGCGGTGGTTGATACCAACCTCAAGACCCTGTTCTTCCTCAGTCAGGCCGCCGCGCGCGTCATGGCGGGCCAAGGATCGGGCAAGATCATCAACATTGCCTCGCTGCTCAGCTTTCAGGGCGGAATCCGCGTGCCGAGCTATGCTGCGGCCAAATCGGGCGTGGCGGGGCTGACCAAGGCGATGGCCAATGAACTTGCGCCCAAGGGCGTGCAGGTCAATGCCATTGCGCCCGGCTATATCGCCACCAACAACACCGCCGCCTTGCAAGCTGACGAGACCCGCAACCGCCAGATCATGGAGCGCATTCCGGCCGGTCGCTGGGGCGCGCCTGAGGATATTGCCGGAGCGGCTGTCTTCCTTGCCTCGCCCGCGTCGGACTATGTCACCGGACATATCCTCGCGGTCGACGGTGGCTGGCTGGCACGGTAGTTTTGCGCGCATGACCATCACCTGCTTCGGCGAAATCCTGCTGCGCCTCTCGCCGCCTGACCGGCAGATGCTGGTGCAGGCAGGCAGGCTTGACATGGTAGCGGGCGGGGCAGAAGCGAATGTCGCCTCGGCGCTGGCATCGCTGGGCCATGCGGTGCGCTTTGCCGGGGTGGTGACGGATAATCCTTTGGGAGAGCGCGCGCTCGCTTCGCTTCGCGCATGCGGGGTGGATGCGGGGCATGTGGCGCGGGCGCCGGGGCGCATGGGGCTCTATTTCCTCGAAGCGGGTTCGGGCCTGCGCCCCTCGGCAATCACCTATGACCGGGCTGCCAGCGCCTTTGCCGAGGCAGCGCCGCAAGCTATCGACTTTGCCGGCGCGCTGGCGGGCGCGCGGCTGCTGCATTGCGGCGGGATCACCCCGGCGCTCGGCCCCAACGGCGTGGCACTTGCGCGCGCCGCCAACAGCGCAGCGCGCGATCTTGGCGTGCCGATCTGCTTTGACGGCAATTACCGCGCCCAGCTTTGGGCCGCATGGGACAGCGATCCGGCGGCGATCCTGCGCGAATTGGTGGCCGATGCGACGATCCTGATCGGCAATCACCGCGACATCTCGCTGCTGCTGGGCCGCGATTTTTCGGGCGAGGGCGAGGAGCGGCGGCGCGAGGCGGCAGAGGCCGCGTTCGACGCTTTCCCCAACCTCGAACTGATCGCCTCGACCGCGCGCCATCTGGTGACCAGCGACCACCACCGCATCAGCGCACGGGTGGATTCGCGCAGGCGCAGCCATCAGACGGACGAGATTGACGTTACCGGTATCGTCGACCGGATCGGCACCGGCGATGCCTTTGCCGCCGGGGTAATCGATGGCTGGCTTGGCGGTGGTGATCTGGCGGTGATGGCGGCGCGCGGGCTGGCGCTCGCCGCGCTCAAGCACAGCATTCCGGGCGATATGTGCCCGGTCAGCCGCGCGATGCTGGACGGGTTCGACAGCGGCGCGGGCGATGTCCGCCGCTGAAGGCTGGCCGCGCCGCGCTGTGCTGGCGGGCGGGGCGGCGATGCTTGGGGCTGTGGCTGCCGCCGGGCGAGGGGCGGTGATCCGGCTGCCGGAGGTGCGCGCAGCATCGGGGCATTATATCGGCCAGTTTGTCGATGATCCTGCCAACGCCGCGAAGGTGCTGGCGCATCGCTTCCCCGGCATTCGTTATGCCCGGGCCGAGCGGTTCCGGGCGCCCGTGCCGGTCGTCTCGCGTGCAGCCATGGCAGAGCAGCTGCCCGGTTTTGGCCCGGCCTGTCCGCAAGCCGGGGACACCTATCAGCCGCAGTCGGAAGATTGTCTTTTCCTAAATGTCTGGGTTCCGGCACAAGCGGGGTCCGGGCGCGATGCTGGCCTGCCGGTAATGGTCTATTTCCACGGCGGGGCTTACACGACCGGCAGCGTGACCGATCCGTTGAATGACGGGGCGATGCTGGCGGCGCGTGGGCAGGTGGTGGTGGTGACAGTCAACCACCGGCTGAACGCGCTGGGCTATTTGTATAGCCCCGAAGCCTTCCCCGACAGCGGGAACGCCGGGCAGCTTGATCTGGTCTGTGCGCTGGAGTGGGTAAGGGCCAATATCGCGGCATTCGGCGGAAATCCTGCCAATGTCACGGTGTTCGGGCAGTCCGGCGGAGGCGCAAAGATCGCCACGCTGATGGCAATGCCCGCTGCCAAGGGTCTGTTTCACAAGGCAATCACCATGAGCGGCCAGCAGGTAACCGCCTCCGGCCCGCTCAATGCGCGGCGGCGGACGGAGGCGTTTTTGACCCGGCTCAGGGGTGGGCTAGACCCCGTCTTGCCTGCCTTTGACCTTGCCTCGGCCCCGCTTGAAGCGCTGTTGGAGGCGCTTCAGGCGAGCGATCCGGTGCTGGGCGGGCGGGTCTATTTCGGGCCGGTGGTGGATATGCGGAACCTGATGCGCCACCCCTTCTGGCCCGACGCGCCGGAACAGTCGGCCGATATCCCGATGCTGCTCGGCAATACCATCGCCGAAACGCGGGCCTTTTATCCGGCAGATGGCCGGGTGCTGAAGGGGCTGTCATGGGACAACCTTGCCGAGCGGGTAGGGCCGGAAATGCGGGTCGATCTGGCGCCCGCCTGGGTGGTGGCGCAGTTCCGCGCGCGCTACCCCGAGGCGTCTCCGGTGGAGCTGTTTCACCGCATTGTCACGCCAGCGCGCAGCTGGCGCGGGCAGGTGGATGAGGCTGAAGCAAGGGCGCGCGGGGGAAGGGCTAACACCTTCGTTTATCAGCTCGATTTCGAGAATGCCCAGCATACCGACGATATCGGCCTGGCCTTCGGAACCACCGCTGCACAAAGCCCCGCGCGCGAAGCGATGAGCGCCGCGGTGATGGATGCCTTCACCCGCTTTGCCCGCACCGGTGATCCGGGCTGGACGGCCTATGACCTCGAAACCCGCGCCACCATGATTTTCGATACGGAAAGCCGGGTCGAAAACAATCCGCGCCGGTGGGAGCGTGAACTGTTCGCCCGCGTGCCCTATGTGCAGCCGGGCACCTAGTTCGGGTAGCTGATGATGAGATTGAGCGATTCCTCGCCCAACTGGCGGATCCCCACCGTCGCCCCGCGCCAGAGATAGGCTGCCATGCCCGGCTCGAGAATCGCCGTCACCCCATCCGAAACCACTTCGCCGCGCCCGGACAGGACGTAGTACACCTCGTCATGGGCAATCGGATGTGCCCCGATAGCCGCGCCCGGATGGAGCACGCGGCGGCGGAATTCCATGGCGCGCGGGGCAGGGACGGCGTCGGAAATGCGATAGGCGGTGCTGGTGCCGATCGCACCGTGCGGCGGAGGCTCATCGCGCCTCACGTCTTCTTCGCGCACCACCACGAAGGGGCGTGGTGGAGGTGGCGGGGAAGGGGGCGGCAGCGCCTCGCCCGCCAGCAGCAGCGCGGCGAAGGCGGGGACGATCACTTCGCGCCGGTCCGCATGGTCCGATCGCGCGGCGAAAGATGCTCCTGCGCCCCCGGCTTCTGGCCCGGATAGGTGCCCGATTTCGGCGTCATGGTGGCAAGGTCCCACGCAGCTTCGACGAAGGGGGCAGCGGTGGCTTCGACCACCGGATAGCCGCCAACCTCGCTTTCGTCATCGATCACCTCGCCCCGGCCTTCGGCGATGAAGAACAGCACGCGCAGCTCCTCGCTCCCCCTGTCCCAGGGCCGTGCGCCCGCGGTGGCCAGGACGGTTGTCTCCACATCCTCGGCCGCCAGAATTGCATACCCATCAAGGCTCGCGAGCGGCTGTTCCGCCTCGATCAGTTTCCCCTGCGTCTTGCCGTAGCGCCCGAACTGGGGGAGCGGATTGCCGAGCCGGTCGATGGCAAGATTGTCGCGCCCGTAGAACGCCAGATCGCCCACTCCGCCCAGCATCAGGAAGGGCAGGCCCGGATCGGTATCGTTCCCCCCGCGCAAGACATTGCCGACCGCGGTGATCTGGCCGGTCACATGGGTCTGGCCAGCCCATTCAAGGTCCATCAGGTTGTAATGCACCGCGCGCTTCTGCGGGTTGTAGATCAGGTTGTTGACCATCAGCACCTGCGCGCCGCCCTTCACCAGCGGGCTCCGCTCGACATTGTGCGCCCAGATGTTGCGATCAAAGACGATGCCGGTGGCGTTGTCGTGAACCAGCGAACCCTTGGAATGTTCGCCCTTGGGATGGCTCGAATCCGCCAGACCCTCGGCCGCGAGGTTCAGGCGGAAGACGATGTCGTGGCTGGTGCCCTCGCGCCATTCCTCAACCGAGGTGCCGGTAAAGCGCGGGCCGGAGGCGGACATATTCTCGTCAATGCCCCACAGGAAGGTGCAGTTTTCGATCACCACACGCGCGGCGCGCACGGTGGACAGGGCATCCGCCTCCCACCCGCTGCGCTTTGCCTGGCCATCGGCGCCGGTCAGCACCCGGATGTGCTGGAGCTTCACGTCATGGGTCTTGATGTCGATCCCGCCCTTGATGATCGTGATGCCGGGGGCGGGGGCGGTTTGGCCGGCGATGGTGAGGAAGGGATTATTGATGTCGATGCCGGTGCGACCGAGATCGATCACCCCTGCAACCTCGAAGACGACGATGCGCGGCCCCTTGGCCCGGATCGCTGCTCTGAGGCTGCCCGGCCCGTCAGCGGCCAGCGTGGTGACGCGGATGATCCGTCCGCCTGCGCCGCCCTGGGTCGGGTCTTGGGGGTGGGCAAAAGCCTGTTGCGGCAAGAACACAGCCAGCAGCGCAAGAACGGCGAAAACAGTAAAAAATCGGCGCATTTCCGTCACTCTCCCGTCTTTACCTGCGCTGCTTGACAGAAACGGCAGGGCATGGCAATCCAGAATGACACCGGTTACCAAAATCGGGTCAGGAGAGAGACAGGCAAGCAATGGTCGCTGGCGACCGGCGTGGAAACCGGTGTCACTCTCCCGGGTAAACAGAGGGAGTAGGCTGCGTGTCAAAGATGTCCGGAATGTTCCGTTTCAAGTCCGCGCTGCTGCTGGGCGGTGCCATGTTCGTGCCGGCGATGGCTGCCGCGCAGACGGCGCCCGCAGCCGGTACGCCGCAAGTTTCCGTCACGTCGCCAGAAGAGGCGGGCGATGGCAATGGCGAGATCGTCGTCGCCGGCTTCCGCTCCAGCCTGAGCGCCGCGCTTGGTCAGAAGCGCGAGGCGGTCAACGCAGTCGATGTCATCCTCGCCGAGGACATTGCCGACTTCCCTGACCTCAACCTTGCAGAATCGATCCAGCGCATCCCCGGCGTCTCGATCGACCGCGATAATGGCGAAGGCCGCACCATCACCGTGCGCGGTCTCAATCCCGATTTCACCCGCGTGCGCATCAACGGGATGGAGACGCTCTCGACCACGGGTTCAACCGATAGCTCGGGCGGCACCAACCGCGGGCGCGGGTTCGACTTCAATACCTTCGCTTCGGAACTGTTCCGCAGCATCAAGGTCTCGAAGTCGCCCAACCCTTCGACCGAGGAAGGCTCGCTTGGCGCGGTGGTTGATCTGTCGACCTCGCGGCCGCTCGATTACGGCGCGGGGCTGACGCTCGCGGGATCGGGGCAGGCGCTCTACAATGATGCATCGCGGCAGGTGAATCCGCGCATCGCGGCGCTCGCCAGCTACGCCAACAACGCCGAAACCTTCGGCGCGCTGATCTCGGTTGCCTGGACCCCGCGCGATATCGTGGAGGAAGGTTTCAGCACCGTGCGCTGGGCGGGCAACCCTGTTCCTGCCACCGGGCAGGCGCAGAACTTTGCGCAGCGCAACGCCTTCCGCAACGAAGCCGCCTTCCCGACTGCGGCCACCGCCTTCTTCCCGCGCATCCCGCGCTATGGCGTGCTGACCTCCGATCAGGACCGCTTGGGCATCACCGGAGCGCTGCAATTCGCCCCGTCGGAGCGGACCACGATCAGCCTCGACATGCTCTATTCGCGCTTCGCGGGCACACGGCGCGAGGAGTTTCTCGAGGTCATCTCCTTCAGCCGCAACACCGCTGACGGCATCCGTGAAAGCAGCATTGTTGCGCTTGAGGTTGATCCCGCCACCCGCAACCTTGTGCGCGGCACCTTCAACGATGTCGACGTGCGGATCGAGAACCGGCTTGACGATCTCGAAACCGAGTTCAAGCAGGCGACCCTCGAGATCGGGCATGAATTTTCCGATCGCTTCAAGATCCGGGCGTTGGGCGGCATTTCTGAATCCGATTTCAAGATCGCCCGCCAGACCACGATCATCGCCGATGCGCTGAACGTCGATGGCTATGCGATCGACTTCCGCGGCAATCCCGACACGCCGACCATCAACTACAACTTCGATGTCAGGAACCCGGCCAACTTCCTCGTCAACGAGGTGCGTGATCGGCCGCAGTCCACGCTCAACGGCTTCCGCACGCTCTCGCTGGAAGGCGACTGGGAGTGGACCGACACGGTCAGCCTTCAGGCGGGGGGATCGTGGAAGCGGTTCAACTTCGAATCCACCGAAAGCCGCCGTGACCGGGTGCTGACCGCGACCACCGTGGTGCGCCCCTTCGCGCTGACGGCGGCGGAATCGGGCCTGGCTACCATGACGTCGGGCGCGCCGGGTGCAGACCGGAATGATCGCCAGTGGGTGGTGCCCGATATCGACGCGATTGCAGCGCGGGTCGGCCTTTACACCGGCAACTTCCCGCTGGTGTTGCAAGACGGCGCGGTGAACGATGTGGTCGAGAACGACTATGCGGCCTTCCTGCAGGGCTCGCTCGATACCACTCTCGGTGATTGGGGCCTGCGCGCCGTCGCGGGGGTGCGTTATGTGCGCACCGAAGTGGCCGCGACCGGTATCCTCAGCCGCAACGCCGTGACGGTCGACAACACCTATACCGACTGGCTGCCCTCGCTTTCGGTGGTGCTTGAGCCGACCGACACGCTGCTGCTGCGCGCCAACGTGGCCCGCCAGATGGCGCGGCCGACGCTGGCCAGCCTCACCCCCGGGGGCACGCTCAATCCCTTCGCGCAGACGCTGAACTTCGGTAACCCGCAGCTCGATCCGTTCCGCACAAATTCGGCCGACATCGCGGTGGAGTGGTACTTCGCGCCGGAATCGCTGCTTTCGGTCGCGGTGTTCTACAAGGACATCGAGACCTTCGTGACCCGCGAGACCGCCTCGGTGCCCTATAGCACCCTTGGCCTGCCCGACAGCCTGCTGGCCGGATCGCCTGCCGAGCCGGACGATATCTTCATCGTCCAGCGCAACATCAATGGCGAAGGCGGTAGCCTCAAGGGTATTGAAATCCAGTACCAGCAGCCCTTCACCTTCCTGCCGGGCGTGCTCAAGAACTTCGGCTTCCTCGGCAACCTGACGCTGCTCGATTCCGAGGTGAATTACGGGACGCTGGCCGCCCCGCTGCGCGACCAGTTGACCGGCCTTTCCCAGACCGGCTTCAACACGACGCTGTATTATGAAGACAGCAAGTTCAGCGCCCGTGTTTCCGGAGCCTATCGCAGCGATTTCCTGACGCTGGTTCCGGGCCGCAACGGCAATGATATCGAAGGCACCCGCGCGACCTTCAACGTCGATGCGTCTATGAGCTATGCGATCAACGACAAGATCCGCGTGACCATCGAGGGCATCAACCTCACCGACGAGGTGCGCCCGCAATTCGTGGACAGCGTCGGGGATCGTCCGGTCACCTACCACCGCACCGGGCGCACGGTGCTGGTGGGGGCCCGCTTCACTCTGTGACCGGTGCAAGGCGGCGAGGGCGGGCGACAAGGCCTGCCCTCGCGCGCTTGATAACCTTGTGAACCGTGTCTGCCGGGATGAGACAGTGATCGACCGTCGCAAAGCTCTGTCCGTCTTCGGACTGGCCGCCGCTGCTCCGGCCTTCGCTCGCCCGGCAACATCCGCCGCCGCCTTGGCCGAAGAGATCCTGCCTGAGCCCGACGGGTGGGTCGCACTCTGGCCGGGGCCGGCCCCTGGCGGGCCGCCGATTTTGCCGGACGAGAAGGTGGTCGAACGCTCCACCGATCCGGCAAGACCTGACCGGATCATGCAGGCCATTGCCCGGCCGCGCATGGCAATGTTTCGTCCGGTCCGGCCCTCCGGTGCTGCGGTGCTGATCGCGCCGGGCGGCGGTTATCGCCATGTCGTGATCGACAAGGAAGGCTTCGAGATGGGCCGCTGGCTGGCTGCGCGCGGCATCACTGCCTTTGTCCTGTTCTACCGCCTGCCGCATCAGGGCTGGGCGTCAGGCCCCGATGTGGCGCTGGCCGATGCGCAGCGGGCGATGCGGGTGATCCGCCGCGATCATGCGGACTACGGGCTTGATCCTGCACGCATCAGCGTAATGGGCTTTTCCGCAGGCGGCCATGTCGCTGCCAGCCTCGCAACCCGTTTTGCCGCACCCGCCTATGCGCCGCTGGATGGCGCCGATGCGCTATCGGCCCGCCCTGATGCTGCCGCACTGATTTATCCTGTGATTGCGATGCGCGTCGGTCTGGCCCACCCCGGATCGCGCGAAAGACTGCTTGGCGCGGCGCCTCCCGCCGCGCTGGAACTGGCGCACTCGCCGGACGCCAATGTGCCGGCCGATGCGCCCTCTTTCTTCCTGTTGCACGCCGAGGATGATGATGTCGTTCCGGTTGGCAACACGCTGGCCATGCGCGAGGCAGTCAAGGCGCGGGGCATTCCGGTGGACACGCATCTCTATGCCGCAGGCGGCCACGGGTTCGGCATCAGCCGCGCCGCGGGCAAGCCGGTTGCCGCATGGCCCGACGCATGGCTCGCCTGGGCGCGCGCGGCGGGCCTTGCATGAAAGCGGCGCGGCGCGAGGTTATCGCGGGCTTGGGCGCGTTCGCCGCGCTGCCGGTGCCTGCCCCCGGTGCCGCCGCGTCCGCAGCAAATCCGGTTGAACACCGCCGCGGGCCGGACAATCAGCGCATCGCGGATCTGGGCGACGGGACTTTCCTCAATCCGGTGCTGTCGGGCGACAGGCCCGACCCCGCGATCCTCAAGGACGGCGAGGATTACTATCTCACCTTTTCCACCTTCGATGCCTATCCGGGCCTGACCATCTGGCATTCGCGCGATCTGGTGAACTGGCGACCGCTCGGCCCGGCGCTCACGCGCAATATCGGGGCGGTCTGGGCGCCGAGCCTGCACAAGCATCGCGGGCGCTATCTGGTGTACATTCCCGTCAAGGCCAAGCCCGCCAACGATATCTTCGTCATCCATGCCGAGCATATCGAAGGCCCGTGGAGCGACCCGGTGCCGCTCGGCCTGCCCGGCCATATCGACCCCTGCTTTGCGCAAGGCGAGGACGGCTCGTGCTGGCTGTTCCTGTCGGGCGGGGACCGGGTGCGCCTGAGTGATGATGGCTTGTCGGTCATGGGCGCGATCGAGCACGTCTATGATCCGTGGCGCTATCCGGCGGACTGGGTGGTGGAAAGCTTCTCGCCTGAAGGCCCCAAGATCCACCGCATCGGCGCGTGGTTCTATATGCTCACCGCAGTGGGCGGCACGGCCGGGCCACCGACCGGGCACATGGTGATCGCCGCCCGCTCGCGATCGCTGCACGGCCCGTGGGAGCATCATCCCGGCAACCCGCTGGTGCGCACCCAAAGCCGCGGCGAGGCGTGGTGGTCGCGCGGCCATGCCTCGCTTGTCGAGGGGCCAGACGGGCGCTGGTGGTCGCTCTATCACGGTTACGAAAACGGATACTGGACGCTGGGGCGGCAATGCCTGCTCGATCCGGTCGAATTCACCGCCGATGGCTGGTTCCGAATGACCGGCGCAGACCTGTCACGGCCCATCGCCAAGCCAGCGGGCGGCCAAGCGGCGGCGCATGGCATGGCCCTGTCCGACGATTTTGCCGCGCCGCTGATGCTGGGCAGCAAGTGGGCCTTTTTCCGCCCCGCGCCCGGCGAGGCTGCGCGGGTGCGGGTGGCCGGCGGAACCCTCCATTTTCAAGGCGATGGCGAGGCGCCTTCATCCGGCTCGCCGCTGCTGCTCACTGCGGGTGACCGCAGCTATCGGTTCGAGTGCGATATCGAGGTTCCCCCCAACGGACGCGCGGGGCTGGTGCTGTTCTATGATGACCGGCTCTATTGCGGGCTGGGCTTCGACGAGCGACGCTTCGTTACCCACCAATACGGCATCGAGCGCGGGCGGCCCGTCAATCCGCACGGGCGCCGGATGCGCATGCGCATCACCAATCGCGAGCACATCGTGACCTTCGATACCAGCGGAGATGGCGGGCGCACATGGACGCGGTTCGACCGCGGCATGGAAGTTTCGGGCTATCACCACAATGTCCGGGGCGGCTTCCTGAGCCTGCGCCCGGGGCTTTATGCGGCAGGCAAGGGGGAGGCGCGGTTTCGCGACTTCCGCTTTGCCGCGCTGTGATTAGAAAAGGATCACGCGATGGGAGACGCAATGATGACAGGGGACGCCGCTACGCCGGCCAAGACCGGGCGCTATCGCTGGTTCATCGTCGCGCTGCTGTTCATCGCCACCACGGTCAATTACATTGACCGCACGATGCTCGGCCTGCTGGCGCCCGATCTGGGGCGCGAGCTGGGCTGGAAGGAGAGCGATTACGGCAATATCGTGATCGCCTTCCAGGCCGCTTACGCTTCGGGCTTTCTGGTGATGGGCGGGCTGATCGACCGGCTTGGCCCCAAGATCGGCTATGCCATCGCCATCACGATCTGGACCTGCGGCCATGTCGCCCACGGCGTTGCCAGTTCGGTTGCCGGCTTCATGGCCGCGCGCGTGATGCTCGGCGTTGGCGAGGCGGGGCATTTCCCGGCCGTGGTCCGATCGAGCAGCGAGTGGTTCCCGCAAAAGGAACGCGCCTTTGCGATTGGCTGGGTCAATAGCGCGACCACCATCGGCGTGATCCTGACAGCGCCCACGCTGGCGCTGTTCATGGGCGTGCTCGGCTTCGACTGGCGCGAAACCTTTTTCGTGACCGGCCTGTTCGGCGTCGGCCTGCTGGCGGTGTGGTGGTGGCTGTACAGCAACCCGCGCGAGAGCGGCCGCGTGAGCGAGGCCGAGCTGGCCTGGATCGAACATGACCCGCCCGAGGCTATCTCGCAGCTTGGCTGGGGGCGGATCGCCCGTCACCGTTCAACCTGGGCCTATGCCAGCGCCAAGTTCCTGACCGATCCGGTCTGGTTCCTGATGCTGTTCTGGCTGCCCAAATATTTCGACAGCACCTACGGGGTCGATCTCAAGATCGTGCTGCTGCCGATGATCGTGATGTATCTCTTGTCCGATATCGGCAGCATTGCGGGCGGATGGCTGTCATCAAGGCTGCTCCAGAGCGGGTATAGCTGCAATTTTGCGCGCAAGGTGACGATGCTGGCCTCAGGTGCCTGCGTGCTGCCGCTGCTGCTGGTGACCAGCATCGACAACATGTGGCTCGCCGTCGGCCTGATCGGGCTCGCGCTGGCGGGGCATCAGTCGTTCTCGTCGAACCTGCTGTCGCTGCCGCCCGACATGTTCCCGCGCGGTGCGGTCGGCTCTGTGATCGGGCTCGGCGGATTTGCCGGAGGCGTGGGCGGCATGATCATGGCCGCATCGGTCGGCGCGATCCTCGATGCGACCGGGGGCAATTACACTACGATCTTTGCCGCCTGCACGGTGGTCTATTTCCTCGCGGTGGGCATAATCCACCTGCTGGCACCCGGCCTCGCCCGGGTCGAGCAGGTCTGAACTAAAGCGTCACGCCGCGCTTCCACAAAGCGATCGCCCGCTGCCCGCCGCGCTCGGCGGCGGTGGGCGTGCCGCTGGCGATGGCGAGCAGCCTGTGCGCGAAATCCTCCAACACCGCCTCGGGCGCTTGTTCGAGGAGCACCCCTGCGTCAAAATCGACCCACCCCGGCTTGGCGGCGGCGAGCGTGGAATTGGAGGCGACCTTCACCGTCGGCACCGGAAAGCCCAGAGGCGTGCCGCGCCCGGTGGTGAACAGGATCATCATCGCCCCTGCCGCTGCCAGAGCTGTCGAGGAGCCGGCATCATTGCCCGGCGCTTCCAGCAGCGTGAGGCCCGGCAGGCTGGCGGCCTCGCCATAGGCGATCACATCCACCAGCGGCGTGCTGCCCGCCTTTTGCACCGCACCGAGCGATTTTTCCTCCAGCGTGGTGATCCCCCCTGCGATATTGCCGGGCGAGGGGTTTTCCGAAACCGGCAGGCCGTGATCGAGGTAATGCCGCTTGAAGCGGTTGATCAGAGCACCGGCGGCCGCAAACACCGGCGGCGAGGCCGCGCGCGCCAGCAAGGCATCCTCGGCGCCGAATATTTCGGGAATTTCGGTGAGAATCAGCTGCCCGTCGCTCGCGGCGAGACGCTCGGAAAAGCGGCCCAGCAGCGGGTTTGCCGTCAGGCCCGAGAAGGCATCAGAGCCGCCGCATTTGAGGCCGATTGTCAGCGCCGAGGCCGGGGCTTCCTCACGCTGCAGGTGTGCAAGCTCGTCCACCAGATCATCCACCAGCGCCAGGACTGCGGCAAGCTCGTCGCCTTCGTCCTGTGCGCGCAGCACCCTGAGCTTGGCGCGGCTGCGCGCGGGCACGGCTTCCACCAACGCGCCGAGCTGGTTCGATTCGCACCTCAGCCCGATCAGCACCACACCGCCCGCATTGGGATTATCGGACAGCCCAGCCAAAGCGGCACGGGTGCCGGAAAGATCGTCACCAAGCTGCGAGCAACCGTGCGGGTGACCAAAGCCCACGATGGCGTCAACCCGCCCAGCATGGCGCTGCCAAGCCTCACGCGCGGCCATCTCGGCCAGCGGCGCGACGCAGCCCACGGTGGGCAGCAACCACACTTCGTTGCGGGTGGCGTAGCGGCCATCGGCGCGGCGGTAGCCCTGCCACGATGGCAGCGGCATGGCGGCAAGCGTGCTGGCTTGCGTGGACACCTCGGCATAGCTGCGCTCGCCTGACAGGGCAGTGGCAAGGTTATGGGTACGGACGTGCTCTCCGGCCGCTATGGCGCAGGTCGCTGTGCCAATGGTCTCGCCGTAGCGCCGCACCACTTCGCCCGGCACATGGCCGCGAAGGGCGAATTTGTGACCCTTGGGAACAGCCCCGTTCAGCACGCAAACGGCGCTGCCGATTTTCACCGTTTCGCCGGGAGAAAGCTCGGCCAGCGCGATGCCCACCCCGTCTGCCGGGTGGCAGATAAGCGCGCGGGGAAGGGCTGGGGTGTTCATGGGGGGCCTTCCGGCTACCTGTGCAGGCTGCTTGCCTGACACCGGTTACCAAGGCCGCGGCCATCGATCAAGCGATATGCCGCGTGCCTGCCTGGCGAGGCGCAGGAGGCTGAGATAGCCCCTGTCCGGGGTGACCTTCGCAAGTTCAGAGATGGTGCGGCGCCAAGTTGGCGAAATTGGTCGGGGAGAGAGGATTCGAACCTCCGGCCCCTGCCTCCCGAAGACAGTGCTCTACCAGGCTGAGCTACTCCCCGACCGTGTCGTTCCCGCGGTGGCAAAAGCCGGTGCGGGACGAGGCAAGGCGCGCCCTATAGGGGGCGATGCGCGGGGTGGCAAGCGGGCAAATGCAGCCTATAGTCTCCCGCATGGCGAGCGCAGCGATTCCCCGTCCCACCGGGGCCGAACTTCACCCAGAACAGCAATATCTCGATCTGATGCGCCAGATCTGGGAGAGCGGGAGCGAACGTATCGATCGCACCGGCATCGGCACAAAGTCGGTGTGTGGGGCGATGCTGCGATTCGATCTGGGCGGGGGCGCGATGCCGCTGCTCACCACCAAGCGGGTTTACTGGAAAACCGCCACGCGCGAGCTGCTGTGGTTCCTGACGGGGGAAACAAACATCCGCCCGCTGGTGCTTCAGGGCGTCAAGATCTGGAATGAGTGGCCCCACGCCCGCTACGTCAAGGAAACGGGCGATGCCCTCAACCTTGAGGATTTCGTCCAGCGAATCGCCGATGACGAGGCCTTTGCCCGGCGCTGGGGCGATCTTGGCCCGGTTTACGGCAAGCAATGGGTCGATTGGCCGACCTATCGCTATCGGCCTGACGGACTTTACGAAAAGGGCGAGGGGATCAACCAGATCGCGCAGGTGATCGAAACCTTGCGCACCTCCCCCGGCAGCCGCCGTCACATCATCGAAGGCTGGAACGTCGCCGAGCTTGACCGCATGGCCCTGCCGCCGTGCCACAAGACCTACCAGTTCCATGTTGCAGGCGAGGGCGAAAATGCGCGCCTCAATTGCCTGCTTTACCAGCGCAGTTGCGATGTCGCACTGGGCCTTCCGTTCAACCTGTGGTCCGCGGCGCTGCTCACCGCGATGATCGCGCATCAGGTCGGCATGCAGCCGGGCGAGCTGGTGTGGATGGGGGGCGATGTGCACCTCTATCTCAACCATGCGCATCTGATCGAGGAACAGCTTGCCCGCCAGCCGCAAGGCCACCCCCGGCTTGAGATCACGCGGATGCCCGAAACAATATTCGATTACCAGATCGAGGATTTCGTGGTGCATGATTACGCGCCGCTACCCCCGATCAGCGCCCCTGTTGCGGTGTAACGCCCGCACGCGCACCGCGCTTGACCGCCCCATTGCGTTGAAATAAAAATTCGTATTCAAGCAATGAATGCACCGGGATTGGAAGGGTGCATCAAGGGGAGAGCGCGAAGCATGGCCGATCCTGCAAAACCGGCGGACAGCAATCGCCCGGCGCTCGCGCTTCATGTGCCCGAGCCGCGCTATCGCCCGGGCGACAAGGCCGATTTTTCGCATATCGAGATCGGCACGCCCGGTGACCAGCCGCGCCCTGATGAAGGCGTGCACCCCAGCAACATGGCGGGCCTCGCCTATGGCCTCGTGCGCGTGCTGGGCGATGACAACCTCGCCCACGGTGCCTGGAACCCGCGTCTTTCGCCCGACACACTGCGCGCGATGCTCGGCCACATGGCGATGGTGCGCGCCTTTGACGAACGGATGTTCCGCGGCCAGCGGCAAGGCAAGACCAGCTTCTACATGAAGTGCACCGGCGAGGAGGCCACCTCGATCGCACCCGCCATGGCGCTCGCCAGTGACGACATGATCTTCCCTTCGTACCGCCAGCAGGGGATCCTGCTGGTGCGTGGCTACCCGCTGATCGAGATGATCAACCAGATCTATTCGAACAAGGCCGACAAGCTGAAGGGCCGCCAGCTGCCGATCATGTATTCGAGCCGCGAGCACAGCTTCTTCTCGATCTCCGGCAATCTTGCGACGCAATGCCCGCAAGCGGTGGGCTGGGCGATGGCGAGCGCGGCCAAGGGTGACAGCCGGATCGCGGCAAGCTGGGTGGGCGAGGGCAGCACCGCCGAGGGCGATTTCCACTCCGCCTGCACCTTTGCAGCCGTCTATAACGCGCCCGTTATCCTCAATGTGGTCAACAACCAGTGGGCGATTTCGAGCTTCTCGGGCTTTGCCGGCGCCGAGCGCACCACCTTTGCCGCGCGCGGCCTAGGCTATGGCATCGCGGCCCTGCGCGTGGACGGAAACGACGCGCTGGCTTGCTATGCCGCCGCCGAGTGGGCCGCCAACCGCGCACGCGGCAATCATGGCCCCACGCTGATCGAATATTTCACCTACCGCGCCGAAGGCCACTCCACCTCGGATGACCCCTCCGGCTACCGTTCGGCGCAGGAGCGCGAGGAATGGCCGCTCGGCGATCCGGTTACCCGCCTCAAGAACCACCTGATCGCGATTGGCGAATGGGACGAGGACCGGCAGGCGGCGATGGACCTCGCCTGCGCAGAGGAGGTCAAGGCCACCACCAAGGAGGCCGAGAAGAACGGCATCCTCGGCCATGGCCTGCACCATCCGTTCCACACCATGTTCGAGGATGTTTACGAGGAGCTGCCCTGGCACCTGGAAGAACAGGCCGAGCAGGCGATCCGCGAACGCATCACCAAGTTCGGCACGGAAAGGCCCTTCGGATGAGCCCCGAATCCTCAAGCGCACCTGCCACCGTGGGCGAGAACGTTCTCGCAGAACGCCGCCTCAACATGATCGAAGCGATCAACGAGGCGCTCGACATCATGCTGACCCGTGATCCCGATGTGATCATCATGGGCGAGGATGTCGGCTATTTCGGCGGGGTGTTCCGCGCGACAGCGGGCTTGCAAGCCAAGCACGGCAAGACCCGCGTGTTCGATACCCCGATTTCCGAATGCGGGATCATCGGCGTGGCGGTGGGGATGGGGGCTTATGGCCTGCGCCCGGTGCCCGAAATCCAGTTTGCCGATTACATCTATCCCGGCCTTGATCAGCTTATCTCCGAAGCGGCGCGCCTGCGTTACCGTTCGGCGGGGGACTATATCGCGCCGATGACCGTGCGCTCGCCCTTTGGTGGTGGTATCTTCGGCGGGCAGACCCACAGCCAAAGCCCCGAGGCATTGTTCACACACGTGGCGGGCCTCAAGACCGTGATCCCGGCAACGCCCCATGATGCCAAGGGGCTGCTGATTTCGGCCATCGAAGATAATGATCCGGTGATCTTCTTCGAGCCCAAGCGTATCTATAACGGGCCCTTCACCGGCTTCTACGACCAGCCGGTCGAGCCGTGGAAGAAGCACCCCGATTCTGTGGTGCCCGAAGGCTACTACAAGATACCGCTCGGCAAGGCGCGCACCGTGCGCGAGGGCGAACAGCTGACGGTGCTCGCCTATGGCACGATGGTCCATGTTGCCGAGGCGGTCTGCAACGCCAAGGGGGTGGACGCCGAAATCCTCGACCTGCGCACGCTGGTGCCGCTCGATATCAAGGCGATCGAGGCATCAGTCGAGAAGACCGGCCGCTGCTTGATCGTCCACGAGGCGACCCGCACTTCGGGCTTCGGCGCGGAACTCTCGGCGCTCGTCACCGAACGGTGCTTCTACCACCTCGAAGCCCCGGTTGAACGCGTCACCGGCTTCGACACGCCCTATCCCCACAGCCTCGAATGGGCCTATTTCCCCGGCCCTGTCCGCATCGGCGAGGCCATCGACAAGCTTCTCAAGGACTGACCCGACACATGGCCAAGTTCATTTTCAAGATGCCCGACGTGGGCGAAGGCGTGGCCGAGGCGGAAGTCGTCGAATGGCACGTCAAGGTTGGCGATAGGGTCGAGGAAGACCAGCACATCGTGGATGTGATGACCGACAAGGCAACGATCGACATCGAAAGCCCGGTCAGCGGCGTGGTGACCACGCTGGCGGGCGAAGCTGGCGATGTGGTTGCCATCGGCGGGATGTTGCTGGTGATCGAAACCGATGGCGAGGCGACAGAAGCCGAGGCCGAAGCCGCCGCCGTGCAGATCGAGGACGAAATGTCCGATGCCGATGAGGCCGATGATGCTGTGGCGGAGCGGATCGAGGTCGAAAATCCCGACGCTTCGGATGCCGATGACGCGCTGGCTGCCGACCCGCGCCCCGCTACGACGCCGGCTCCGGCTTCAGCGCCCGTGGCCGAGGCCAAGGTTCTCGCATCCCCTGCCGTGCGCCAGCGTGCACGCGATCTCGGGATCGACCTTGGGCAGGTAAAGCCCGCAGCGGATGGCCGCCTGCGCCATGCCGACCTCGACGCCTTCCTCGCCTATAACGCCGGGAGCGGCTTCGGCGCGGCAGGCAGGACGCGCGACGACGAGACGATCAAGGTCATCGGCTTGCGCAAGCGGATCGCCCAGAACATGGCCGCGGCCAAGCGCCACATTCCGCACTTCACCTATGTCGAAGAATGCGATGTCACCGATCTTGAGGAGCTGCGCGCGCAATTGAATGCGGCGCGGGGCGGCGCTGAGAGTTCTCGGCCCAAGCTCACCTTGCTGCCGCTGCTGATCACCGCGATCTGCAAGACCATCCCGGCCTTCCCGATGATCAACGCGCGCTTTGATGACGAGGCGAATGTGATCACCCGTTACGGCGCGGTGCATCTCGGCATGGCGGCGCAGACCGATGCCGGGCTGATGGTGCCGGTGATTCGCGACGCGCAAGGCTTAAACCTGTGGCAGCTCGCCCGCGAGATCGGGCGCCTGGCTGAAGCCGCGCGCAGCGGCAAGGCGACATCGGAGGAGCTGTCCGGCTCGACCTTGACCATCACCTCGCTCGGTCCGCTTGGCGGGGTGGCGACGACCCCGGTGATCAACCGCCCGGAAGTCGCCATCATCGGCCCCAACCGCATCGTCGAACGCCCGATGTTCGTCAGCGACGGGATGGGGGGCGAGCGAATCGCCAAGCGCAAGCTGATGAACATCTCGATCTCCTGCGATCACCGCGTGGTCGATGGGCATGATGCGGCAAGCTTCGTGCAGGCCATCAAGCGCCTGATCGAAACCCCTGCATTGCTGCTGGTGGACTAGGGGAAAAATATTGCGCTTGGGGGCCGCAAGAGGGCGTTGACAGCCCGATGCACCGGCCCTAATGGCGCTGCTCCACGAACGGGACGGCATCGCCGGAACGCTCGGAAGGACAAGATGCGCGGGTGTAGCTCAGTTGGTTAGAGCGCCGGCCTGTCACGCCGGAGGTCGCGGGTTCGAGCCCCGTCACTCGCGCCACTTGTTCCTTGGGAAACGGCCTTTCAAGGCCATGTGAAGGCGGGCTTTCAGTCCGCCTTTTCTTTTGCCTGTACGTCTTGTGCTTCAGGGAGCGGGCGGGCTCCAGCTGCCGGTCTCCATCCAGATCAGGAAACGCTTCAGGGGCAGCAGCCAGACGAGGCCGAGCACGACGTAGACCACGGTTTGCGCGCCGCCAGACCAGCCGCCGATGATGCCGGGCGCATATCGCGCGATCACCACGCCATAGATCATCAGGCCGATAAACAGGCCGACAATGCCGAAAGGGATTCGCCAGGTGGGGGTTTCGCGCATCAGTTCAGTCCGTAAATCCGGGTGGGGGTAACGACCGCATCAAGCGGGACGTCGTGGGGCTCGGTCGGAAAGGCGTCGCATAATTGCGCATCCCATGCGAGGCCAACGGCGAGGAGGGGGGGATGTTCCGCCAGCCACCGATCATAATGCCCGCCGCCTTGCCCTAGCCGCGCCAGATCGGCGGTGAAGCCGACCAGAGGCACGAACAAGATTTCGGGCACCACCGGCTCGGCATCGGCGGCAGGCTGGAGGATGCCGAAGGGGCCTACCTCCAGATCGTCCTGCGCGTAGGGATCCCAGTGGTGGCGGAATGCCATCGGCGCATCGCGGCTTGCAAAGTGGGGCAGGGCAATGGTGTGCCCCGCATCGCGGAAAAAGCGCGCATAGGCCGCCGCCGGGGCCTCGAACGGGGCGGCGCAATAGAGGCCGATGCTTGCCTCTTGCGGGATGCGGGCGAGCAGCGGGGCAGGAGGGCGATGGAACAGCAACGCCCGGATCGCATCGGGCAAGCCATCCACATGCGCCTTGCGCGCGGCGCGAAGGGTCTTGCGGAGTTCGGGTTTTGAAATGTCGGTCATTACAACCCTAGCGGTAGCCCCCGGCCCAAGGGGCCGCAAGGGTGCCAGGCAGTCCATGCGCCGGCCCGCAGCGACGCGGCCTTCAGGCTAGGCGTACGAGGATCGCGCCTCCGACGGGGCGCGGAAAACAAAAACGGCCCCAAGGGCCGCAAGGGCGACCGCCCGCCCGCAGCGTGCGCAGCTATGCTGCCCGTCTAGCGAGGACCGCAGCCCGGAGGGGCTGCGGAAAACAAAAACCGCCCTCAAGTAGCGAAGCGGTAGGGCAACATAGGGGTGACGGAACCACCATGGGTCGTTTGCGCTAGAAATCCTCTGACGCGTGGTACGTCAGGTGGGCGCCGTATGCCCAAGCCTTCCGGACGAACCAGCAGACGAGGGCAGGGACAACTCCCATTTGGATTACTTATAGCCTCAGGGATATTCAATCGGCTCGTGCCGGGCAGTCCCGCCGTCTTCTATCTAGGCGCTTGCAGCGGCCGCTTCAAGCGCGGCGGCGTTTGCTTCTGCCAGAGCGGCGAGCGCTTCGAGGCGCGCGGCCAGATCATCATTGGCGATGCCAGCGACAGGCCGGCCGCCGAACAGGTCAAATTGCGGGACGACCGGGGCGGCTGTCTGGGCAGGCGCAGGGCGCGCAGCAGCCTCCCGCGCGGCGGCAAGATCGGCTTCGAGCGCGGCGATGGCATTGCGCAGCGCCTCGACCACTTCGGGATCGACCGCCTCGGGCTGCGGCTCGGGTTCCGGCGCCGGTTCAGGCCATTCGGCGAGGCGCTTTCTGGCAGAATCGAGTTCATCGGCGAGAAACAGCGCGGCAAAGACGAGGTTCTGCGCCTCCAGCGGGGCGCGCGATTGGCCAAGCTTGGCGTATTTCTCGGCGATCATCGCGCCCAGCGCCCGGATGTGCGCTTCCTGCCCGTCCGCGCAGGCGACCTGGTAGGACTTGGGGCCGATGCTGAGGGTGACCGTGCTCATTGCCGCTGTCATTCCTCCAGCTGGGCCAGCAAATCGTCAAGTTCACGAAGCGAATCCGCAACTTGCTCACGCAGCTTCTCATGGACGTTGACCAGTTCGACCACCTTGGCCGATGCCCCAGCGCCCTTGCCCTCGGCATTGGCGAGGCCCGCGCGCGCAGCATCGATGCGGGCCATCGCGGCCTCGATGCGGGTCAGCGCGGATGTGATGCGGTCGGCACTCATACCCGAATGGATACCAACAGAACGCTGCCTGCGCAAAGCTTTGGCGCGGGCTGTTGATAAGTGACGGTGATGGCAGGGGCGGGGATTGGCGCGCGCAAAGGTTGACCTGCCTGCAGGGCTCGGCAATGGCACAGCCGACCTTAACCGGGGCTCGAATCGCGCGCGGCGATGCGCTGGGCTCCCGCAGGAGAACAGCGTGCCGATGAGCCTCGATGCCGCCCGCCTTCAGCCTATGGCAAACGCCATTCGCGCCCTTTCCATGGACGCGGTGGAGGCTGCGAATTCGGGCCACCCCGGGATGCCGATGGGCATGGCCGATGCGGCCACCGTGTTGTTTACGCAGCATCTGAAGTTCGATCCGGCCGCGCCCGATTGGGCCGACCGTGATCGCTTCGTGCTGTCGGCGGGGCATGGGTCGATGCTGATCTACAGCCTGCTGTACCTCACCGGTTATGCCGCGCCGACGATCGATGACATCCGCAATTTCCGCAAGCTCGGCAGCCCTTGCGCCGGCCACCCCGAGAACTTCCTGCTCGACGGGGTGGAGTGCACCACCGGTCCGCTGGGGCAGGGCCTGGCGATGGCGGTCGGCATGGCAATGGCCGAGCGGCATCTGAATGCGGTCTATGGCGATGATCTGGTCGATCACCGCACCTGGGTGGTGGCCGGTGACGGCTGCCTGATGGAGGGCATCAACCATGAGGCGATCGGGCTGGCCGGCCACCTGAAGCTGGGCCGCCTCAACGTGCTGTGGGACGATAACCGCATCACCATCGACGGGGCGACCGACCTTTCGACCTCCGAGGATATCAAGGCGCGCTATATCGCCACGGGCTGGCACGTAACCGAGTGCGACGGCCACGATTTCGCGGATATCGACCGCGCGCTGGCCGAGGCCAAGGCCGATCCGCGTCCCTCGTTGATCGCTTGCCGCACACTGATCGGCAAGGGCGCGCCCAACAAGCAGGGCACCAGCGGCGTGCACGGCGCGGCGCTGGGCGGCGCTGAAGTCGCCGCCGCGCGCGCAACGCTGGGCTGGGCGCACGAGCCTTTCGTGGTGCCGTCCGAAATCCTCTCCGACTGGCACATGTCGTGCGAGCCCGGCCGTGCGGCGCATGGTGCATGGGCCGGGCGGCTTGCGGCATCGGACAAGCGCGAGGCCTTCCTTGCTCAGATGGCGGCGATCACCGATGCCGTCCCTGCCGCGATCGAAGGCCACATCCGCGGCCTTGCCGCCGCACCGCAGAAAATTGCGACCCGCAAGGCCTCCGAAATCGCGCTCGGCCCGCTGACCGCCGCGATCCCGCAACTGGTGGGTGGTTCGGCTGACCTGACCGGCTCGAACAATACCAAGACTCCTTCTACGCTGCCGATGACGGCAGAGGATTACGCCGGCCGCTATGTCTATTACGGCATCCGCGAATTCGGCATGGCGGCGGCGATGAACGGCATGGCTCTGCATGGCGGGATCGTGCCCTATGGCGGCACCTTCCTGATTTTCAGCGACTATTGCCGCAACGCGATCCGCCTCTCGGCGCTCCAGCAGACCGGTGTGGTCTATGTGCTGACGCACGATTCCATCGGCCTTGGCGAGGACGGGCCGACCCACCAGCCGGTAGAACAGGTGATGAGCCTGCGCCTGATCCCCAACCTCAATGTCTACCGCCCGGCTGACGCAGTCGAGACGGCCGAGTGCTGGGCGATGGCGCTGATGACGCCCGAGACCCCTTCCGTGCTGGCGCTGACCCGTCAGAACCTGCCGCAGCTGCGTGGTGAAGGCGACGAGAACTGGACGCAAGGGTCCAACCGCTGCGCGCTGGGCGGTTACCGTCTGCGCGGCGCTGTGGTAGCGCGCAAGGTGGTGCTGGTCGCCACCGGATCGGAAGTCGCGCTGGCGGCGGAATGTGCCGCGGCGCTGGAAGCGCAAGGGATCGGCGCGGATGTCGTCTCGATGCCCTGCACCGAACTGTTCGATGCGCAAGGCGAGGCCTACAAGGCCGACCTGCTGCCCCACGATGCACTGATCGTCTCGATCGAGGCGGGTTCGACCCTCGGGTGGGAACGCTACACCGGCCGTTCGGGTATCAACATCGGGCTCGACACCTTCGGCGCTTCGGCACCGGCAGAAGACCTGTTTGCCCATTTCGGCTTCACCGCGGAGGCAATCGTCCCGCAAATCCTGAACAAGCTCAAGAACTAAGCAGGAGTACCTCTCATGGCTACCAAAGTTGCCATCAATGGCTTTGGCCGCATTGGCCGTCTCGTCGCCCGCGCTATCCTCGAGCGCACCGACCATGATCTCGATCTGGTCGCGATCAACGATCTGGCGGATGCCAAGGCCAATGCGCTGCTGTTCGCGCATGATTCCGTGCATGGCCGCTTCCATGGCGAAGTGAGCGCCGATGGCGATGCGATCATCGTCAATGGCAAGCGCATCGCGGTGACCAAGGAACGCGACCCCGCCAACCTGCCGCACGCTGCCATGGGCATCGACATTGTGCTCGAATGCACCGGCTTCTTCCAGTCGGACGAAGCCAGCCGCCCGCACCTTGCGGCCGGGGCCAAGCGCGTGATCATTTCCGCGCCCGCCACCGGTGTGTCCAAGACCATCGTTTACGGCGTGAACCACGACACGCTGACCGCCGAGGACGTGATCATCTCCAACGCGAGCTGCACGACCAACTGCCTCGCGCCGGTCGCCAAGGTGCTGAATGACGTGATCGGCATCGAGCGTGGTTTCATGACCACGATCCATTCCTACACCAACGACCAGCGCATGCTCGACCAGATCCACCCCGATCTGCGCCGCGCCCGCGCAGGCGCGCAAAACATGATCCCCACCACCACCGGCGCTGCGCGCGCTGTGGGCCTGGTGCTGCCTGAACTGAAGGGCAAGCTGGACGGATCGTCGGTCCGCGTGCCGACCCCCAATGTCTCGATGGTCGACCTGGTCTTCGTGCCGAGCCGCGACACCACGGCGGATGAGATCAACGCCGCGCTCAAGGCTGCTGCCGACGGGGCGATGAAGGGCGTGCTCGATTACACCGACCAACCGCTGGTTTCGAGCGATTTCAACCACTACCCGGCGTCTTCTACCGTCGATTCGCTGGAAACCAGCGTGATGGAAGGCAAGCTCGCCCGCGTCGTCAGCTGGTATGACAACGAGTGGGGCTTCTCCAACCGCATGATCGACACCGCCGGCGTGGTGGCGAAGTTTCTCTGACCCCTGAATGTCCCCGGCGCCAAAGCAATTTGGGGCCGGGGCCCAGAGCGAATGCGCATGGCCGGAGCCTTCTGGGCTGCGGCCTTTGCCTGAATGACGGGAAAGAATGATGGCACGCTTCAAGACCCTCGATGATCTACCCGCCGACCTGACCGGCGAAGTTGCGCTGGTGCGCGTCGATCTCAACCTTCCCATGAAGGACGGATCGGCCACCGATGTGACGCGGGTTGAGGCGGTGAAGCCCACCATCCTCGAACTCGCCGGGCGCGGGGCCAAGGTGTTGCTGCTGGCCCATTTCGGCCGCCCGGGCGGCGCGCGTTCATCGGTGCTGTCGACCAGCATGGTAATCGGCGATGTCGAGAACGTTTTGGGCGAGGAGATCATGTTCATCCCCGAAATCGCCGGGCCGGTGGTGGAACAGTCCATCGGCATCCTGCGCGCAGGGGACATCGGCCTGCTCGACAACACCCGCTTCTGGCCGGGCGAGGAGGCGAATGATCCCGAACTCGCCAAGGCGATCGCCGCGCATGGCACGCTTTATGTGAACGACGCCTTCAGCGCCGCCCACCGTGCGCACGCGACAACCGAGGGGCTGGCGCACCTGCTGCCGGCCTATGCGGGCCGTTCGATGGAAGCGGAACTCAAGGCGCTGGATGCAGCCCTTGACGCGCCGGAAACGCCGGTTGCGGCCGTGGTGGGCGGGGCCAAGGTTTCGACCAAGCTTGCCGTGCTCGAAAACCTGGTCGGCAAGGTCCAGCACCTGATCATCGGCGGCGGCATGGCCAACACCTTCCTTGCCGCGCGCGGGGTGAATGTCGGCAAGAGCCTGTGCGAGCACGATCTTGCCCCCACCGTCACCGCGATCATGGACGAGGCCGAGCGCACCGGTTGCACCGTGCACCTGCCTTACGATGTGGTGGTGGCCAAGGAATTCGCCGCCAATCCTGCGTCCTTGCGGGTCTGCAACGTCCACGAAGTCGCCGAGGACGAGATGATTCTCGATCTTGGTCCGCAAGCCGTGGAGGCCTTGGCTGATGTGCTCAAGACCTGCCGCACGCTGGTGTGGAACGGACCGCTGGGTGCCTTCGAGACCGAGCCGTTCGATGCCGCAACAGTCGCGCTGGCGCGCACGGCGGCTGCGCTTAGCCTTGAAGGTTCGCTGGTCAGTGTGGCTGGCGGCGGTGATACGGTCGCGGCCCTGGCTCATGCCGGTGCATCGGAAGATTTCACCTATATTTCAACCGCTGGTGGCGCATTCCTTGAATGGATGGAAGGCCGCGTCCTGCCCGGCGTCGCCGCGCTGGAAGCTTGATCCATGGCAGAGACCGCCGCCGAGATCGAGGCGCTGACCCTCACCATGATGCGCGCCTGGGTGGCGGGCGATGGCAAGGCGATGAAGAAGCTGCTGGCCCGCGATTTCATGATGCTGGCTGGCAGCACCCCGCCGCAACTGCTTGATCGCCCCAGCTTCCTTGCCGCAATGGAACGCGGCTTTGCCTGCACCCGCTTTACCTTGCGCGAAGTGGTTGTGCGCAAGCACAGCAAGTGCGCATGGCTGGTTGCAGGCGCAGAGCTTGAACTCGCTTTCGGCCCGAAGGTCTGGTCGGGCGGCTTCCTGCTGACCGATCTGTGGCGCAAGGGCGCAATCGGCGGGTGGAAGCTGGCCGAACGCAGTCTCGCGCGGCTCGACGGGGATGAAACCCTCGCACCGGCCATCGCCCGCCTGCAATTGTGGAACTAACGAATGAGCGAAGCGGTCGAAACGAGCTACGGCGCTCTCAAGGTGATGGAAGACGGCGAATTTGCCGGGTGGCGCTTCTGGGAAGGTGATCCCTTCGAAACGCGCTCCGGCCCGTTCTACTACCGCCGCGAGGATGACGGTTCCTATGTCAGCGCATTCCGCGCAGAAGCCCGCCACATGAATGGCGGCGGGTTCATGCATGGCGGGTGCATGCTGACCTTTGCCGATTTCGCGCTGTTTGCCATCGCCACCGATGCGCTGAACGGGGATCATGCCGTGACGCTCAATCTGTCGGGCGATTTCCTTGGCTCGGTGCAGCCGGGCGCTTTGGTCGAGGCGCGCGGCGAGGTTACGCGCGGGGGCGGCAAGACGATCTTCGTGCGCGGGCTGGTGACGGGTGACGGGCAACCGGCGCTCAGTTTCAGCGGGATTATCCGGCGTCTCGCCAAGCGATAATCCTTCGCGGTTGCAGCATCGGCGCACCAAGGCTAAAGGCCCCCCAACGCGCTCTGCATACCTATGCACAGACCGATCCCGACCCTTTCAAACCCCTTTTCACGACTTGGAGGAAGCCAGCCATGAACACCCAGGAAATGACGACCCGCATCGCCACCGGACAGGGATTCATCGCCGCGCTTGACCAGTCGGGTGGCTCCACCCCCAAGGCATTGCGCGGTTACGGGGTGGATGACAGCGAGTGGTCGGGCGACGAGGAAATGTTCGCCCAGATCCACGCGATGCGCGCCCGCGTGATCACCAGCCCCTGCTTTTCCAGCGGCAAGGTGATCGGCGCGATCCTGTTCGAGCGCACGATGGATGGCGAAGTGGATGGCAAGTCCACCGGCGATGCGCTCAAGGCGCGCGGGATCGTGCCCTTCATCAAGGTGGACGAGGGGCTGGCTGACGAGGCCGATGGTGTCCAGTTGATGAAGCCGATGGTGAAGCTGGCCGCATTGCTCGAAAAGTCGGTCGCGGCCGGGATGTTCGGCACCAAGATGCGCTCGGTGATCAAATCTGCGAACCCCGCCGGGATCTCCGCTGTGGTCGCCCAGCAGTTCGAAGTGGGCGCGCAGATCATCGCGGCGGGCCTGATGCCGATCATCGAGCCCGAATATGACATCACCGCCGCAGACCGCGCCGAGGGAGAGGCGATCTTGCTCGCCGAAATCCTCAAGCATCTCGACGCACTGCCGGAAGGCCAGCAAGTGATGCTGAAGCTTTCGATCCCCGCCACCGCAGGCCTTTATAACCCGCTGGTGAGCCACCCGAAGGTGCTGCGGATGGTCGCGCTGTCGGGCGGCTTCTCGACCGATGATGCCTGCGCGCGGCTTGCCGGCAACCCTGGCATGATCGCCAGCTTCAGCCGCGGGCTGCTGCAGGACCTGCGCAAGGGCCAGTCGGACGGGGAATTCGACACAGTGCTGGGCAAGGCGATCGACCAGATCGCTGCGGCAAGCGTCTGAGGCTTCAGCGCAGTTCGTAGGTGAAGCGGTAGGCTTCCTTGGCAATCTCGCTCCCGGTTTGCGGGGCGGGGTTGCCCGAGGTCAGCGCGATCACCACGCCGTGGGTGCCGAAAGGCTCGCCCAGCGTCAGGTCGCTCGTCTCGCGCCAGCCGGCGCCGTCGATGCGGGTCTTGACCACCAGCCGCCCGGCCCACACGCAGCGGGCATTGATCGGACAGCGGCTGTCCTCGACCACCTCCGTCGGAGTGGCGACCACCGCGCCAACCCTGACCGGCTGCCCCAGCGCAGCCGGCGTGCCCTGCGGCAGTGCCAGCGTTTCGGGGCGCGCCGCATCAGGGATCACCGCGCAGGCAGCCAAGGTAAGCGAAAAGCCGGCAAGCAGCAGGGCGAGCGCGAGTGTTCGGGTCAGCGTTTTCATGCCCGCATACCGCGCCATTGCGCCTGAGTGCGGGCTGAACAGGTGACACGCGGCCCGCAAAGCGATAGCGAGCGCGGCCATGGTCCAGACACAGCTCTATCTCATCTCCCCCCTCGACGTTGGCGGCGATTTTCCCGCCCGGCTCGAACGCGCACTGGCAGCAGGCGCGCGGCGGCACGGGGATCTTGTCACCGCCTTCCAGTTCCGGGTGAAGGGGATCGACAGCCACGAGGCCGCCGCGCTGGCTGCGCCGCTTCAGGCGATCTGTGCCGCGCATGATGTGGCCTTTATCGTCAACGATTCGGTCGCGCTGGCCAAGCGGTTGAAGGCGGACGGCGTGCATCTGGGGCAGGACGACGGATCACCCCGCGATGCGCGTGAGGAACTGGGCCGCGAGGCGCAGATCGGCGTCACCTGCCACGCCAGCCGCCATCAGGCGATGGAAGCGGGCGAGGCAGGGGCGGATTATGTCGCCTTCGGAGCCTTCTACCCGTCGACCACCAAGGATAAGGGCCCGGATGCCGACGTGCCCGATCTTGAACTGCTGCAATGGTGGACGAGCATCTTCGAAATCCCCTGCGTCGCCATCGGCGGCATCACGCCTGACAACTGCAAGCCGCTGATCGAGGCGGGGGCGGATTTCCTCGCCGTCTCCCACGCCGTGTGGGGCGGGGACGAGGTCGCCGCGATCGAGGCTTTTGCCCAAGTGATGCGGGGGTGAGGCGCCGGTTGGCCATCCTCGCCGAGGTGGTCATTGTCTGGCTCGGCTGCGTGGCGGGGTGGATCGTCATCGGCCCGCCCATCACCGGCACCGAACGCGGCGCGGTCGCCATTGTGCTGGGTGCAGCGGTGATCGGTGACGCGCCATCGCCAGTGTTTGCCGCAAGGCTGGACCACGCGGCGCTGCTCTACCGCGAAGGACGGGCGGAGCATATCCTGCTGACCGGTGGCCGCTCGCCCGAGGACCGGCTGTCCGAGGCTGCCGCAGGCGCCCGCTATCTCGAAGCGCGCGGGGTGCCGGGGCGTGCGCTGCTGCTGGAGGAGCAATCGCACACAACCCGCGAAAATCTCGCCAACGCCGCGCAGGTGCTGGGCGGGGATGCGGGCCTGCCGGTGCTTATCGTCTCGGATCCGCTCCACATGCGCCGCGCTATGGCGATGGCAGCGGCCGAGAATTTGCGCGCGCAGGCCTCGCCCACGCAAACCACGCGCTTCCGCAGCTGGGGAACGCAGGCCGCCTTCCTCGCGCGGGAGGTGGGGTTCATGCATGTTCATTGGCTGCTCGGCATCTGACTGCCGCCAGCGCTGGATCAGCAGCCCAGCTGCTGGGCCAACTCGATAAAGCTCGACGCCGACCATTCCCACGCCTGTTCGTAATGCGCATCGGGCGCAGGCGCGCCGCCGTATTCATCGGGGCGGTCGACATAGGCGCACAGCAGCCCTGCGGCCCGCGCGCCCGCCAGATCGCCGTGGTGGGCGGCGACGAGGCACACCTCATGCGGGGCCAACCCCAGCACCTCGGCGGGGTGGAGATAGGCTTTCGGATCGGGCTTGTAGGCCCCGCTGACCTCCGCGCCGAGGATCGCGTCCCACGGCAGGCCGGCGCGGCGCGCCATGTTCATGATGAGCGCGAGATTGCCGTTCGAGCACGTCACAATTGGAAATCGCGCCTTGAGGCGGGTCAGCCCCGCTACCGCATCGGGCCACGGGTCCAGCCGGTGCCAGGCGCGGTTCCAATCGGCCAGCACGTCCTGATCAAGGGCAGCCGGATCGATGCCGCGCGCGCGCAAGGCGGCCTCCAGCATTTCACGGTGGAGCACATCCAGCGGCACAAAGGCGCGGCCCGATTTGCGCATCCCGATCATCGCCGCGATATATTGCCCGCGCCAATCATTAGCGAAATCCTCCGCCGCGCTGGCATCCTGACCGATCAGCGCCAGAAAGCTTGCGGATTCGCGCGCTATGCTGGTGCGCCAGTCGACCACCGTGCCGAATACATCGAAGGCCAGCGCCTTTGGGTGAGTGGCAGGGGCTTGGGCGGCGTTCATGGCAGGCGTGCTCCCGTCAGTTGCCGTTGGTCACCCGCGTGCAGATCAGCTTGCTGAGCGACCCATCGGCATTGAGCTTCTGCACCGTGTTCTCGCCCAGTACGCGGAAACGTTCGTTCTGCTTGGGGCCGCGGGTGAACATCACCTCGGTGCCGCGCAGCAGATAGATGCCGCTGCCGGCCGGGCTGATATAGCTTGATGCCGTGCCGATGCGGAACGCCTCTGCGGGGACTTCCACAAAGGTCTCGCCGCCGGCATCGCCGGGCAGGGCGCATTGCCAATCGCCGTGGCGCAGGATGCCGAGCACGCCGTTGCTGCCCGCGCCATTGCTCGCCTGCGGGCGCGAGGCGTTGCGGTTGCTGCTCTGGTCCTGTGCGCGGGCGTGGCCGGGCAGGAGAGCGGCAACTGCGGCGGCGCTGACCACCAACAGAAATACATAACGGGTCTTCATGGGCGTGGCCTCTACCATTCCCCGCCGGGGTACGCCATGTCATTAACCACGTGCGGTTGCAGGGCCGATAGCAGGGCGCGCCGGTTTGCGCTTGGGCGGTCGCTTGCCCCGCTGCTTGCCCCGCCGCCCATGCTCGGCTATGGGCGCGCATCATTTCGGGCGCGGCGCCTTAATGGCAGCCCGCTCCATCGCTCTTTCCACCTCGTAAAAAGGCCTACAGCCATGAAGATCAGCGGCGTCGATATCCGCCCCGGCAACATTCTGGAATATGAAAAAGGCATCTGGAAAGTCGCCAAGATCCAGCACACCCAGCCGGGCAAGGGCGGGGCCTATATGCAGGTCGAAATGAAGAACCTGCAGGATGGCCGCAAGACCAACGTGCGTTTCCGCAGCGCCGACACGATCGAACGCGTCCGCCTCGACACCAAGGACTTCCAGTTCCTTTATGCCGAGGGCGATGATCTCGTCTTCATGGACAATGACACCTACGAACAGATCACGCTGCCCGGCGATCTGCTGGGCGATGCACGCCCGTTCCTGCAGGACGGGATGCAGGTGGCGCTGGAATTGTGGGACGAAAAGCCGATCTCGGTCGAACTGCCCTCGCAGATCGAAGCCACTATCGTTGAAGCGGACGCCGTGGTGAAGGGGCAGACCGCTTCCTCCAGCTACAAGCCCGCGATCCTTGATAACGGCGTGCGCATCATGGTGCCCCCGCATATCGGCAGCGGCACGCGCATCATTGTTGATGTGTACGAGCAAGCTTACGTCGGCAAGGCGGGTTAAGCGGGCACATGGCAGCTATTTCAGGCCTCATCCGCGTCATGGAACGCGCCGCGCGCAAGGCGGGCGGGCGTTTGCGGCGCGATTTCGGCGAAGTCGAACATTTGCAGGTCAGCCGCAAGGGCCCTGCCGATTTCGTCAGCAAGGCCGATATCCGCGCCGAGCGCACGCTGTATGACGAATTGCTCGCCGCCCGTCCGGGCTGGGGCTTTGTCATGGAAGAAGCGGGCGTGATCGAGGGTGATCCGGGCATGCCGCGCTGGATCGTCGATCCGCTGGATGGCACCAGCAACTTCCTCCACGGCATCCCGCACTTCGCGATCAGCATCGCCGCGCAGGAACCGCGCGCCGATGGCAAGGGCTGGGGCGATGTGGTGGCCGGCGTGGTCTATCAGCCGATCACCGACCAGACTTTCTGGGCCGAAAAGTCGCGCGGGGCATGGCTTCAGGATGCGCGCCTGCGCGTTTCGGCCCGCTCGCGCCTGGCCGATGCCCTGGTGGCGACCGGCGTGCCGTTCTTCGGCCACGGCGATTTTGCCGAATGGAGCCGGATTTTCGGCGCCATCGGCCCCGAAGTCGCCGGCATCCGCCGCTTTGGCGCTGCCTCGCTCGATCTGGCCTATGTGGCGCAGGGCCGGTTTGACGGGTTCTGGGAGAGCGGGCTTTCGGAATGGGACACGGCGGCAGGTTGCCTGCTGGTGCGCGAGGCGGGCGGGTTCGTCTCGGACTTCCGTGGCCGGTCGGAACCGGTCCACGCGAACCAGATACTGGCCGCGAATGACGCGCTGCATTCGAAGCTTCACAAGCTGCTCGCCGGCGCGCTGAGGTAGGTTCAAACCGGGTTCGCGGGCGGTTAGCCCCCCCTTAGACCCCGGTCAGACCCCCTCCAGACCCTGCCTGTATCGATGTTTCGCGTGAAACATTGGTGCGGGATGCTTGAAGACGGAGCGAAGGCAAGCTAACAGCCGCCAACCGCTCCGGGGCCCCTGTGGTGGAATTGGTAGACGCGACCGACTCAAAATCGGTTATCGAAAGATGTGCCAGTTCGAGTCTGGCCAGGGGCACCACTAATCTGGGTTAGGCAGAAACAGCTTGTCCCCCGGCAGCAAGGCTCTAGCCTTCCGGGCGGTGATGCTGGCGCCCCCCTCCCTTCACGCGATGGCGGCTATGGCGGTGACCATCGCCATGTTCTACGCCTTTGCGCGCGGGCGATACCGCGAGGAGATCATCAGCCTTGTCACCATCGCGGTGATCGCGGTGGGGCTCTACTTCGCGCCGCTGCCGGGCACGCGCCCGACTGATGGGTTGGCGCTGGCATTTGCGGGTTTCGGCCACGCGGCACTGATCACGATCTGCGCGCTGATGATCATGGGCCGCGGCCTTGTGGTGACCGGCGCACTTGAACCCTTTGCCCGGATGCTTGAGCGATTATTTCGCTGGAACAGTCAGTTAGGCCTTCTGGCGGCGCTGCTGATCGCGTTCTTCCTGTCGATGTTCGTTAATGACACGCCGGTGATGGTGCTGCTGATTCCGATCATCGTCGCCATCGCTGCCAAGGGACTGATGGCATCCTCGAAGATACTCATGCCCGTCAATATCGCAGTGCTGCTGGGCGGCATGGCGACCACCATCGGCACCTCGACCAACATCCTCGTGGTGAGCATCGCCGATGATTTGGGGATGCCGACGTTCGGTGTGTTCCAGTTCACTCCCATCGTGCTGGTCGCAGGCCTGATCGCGCTGCCTTATCTGTGGCTGGTGATGCCGCGGATGCTGCGCGACAACAGCGCCGCGCCGGAAGCAGAAGCACGGGTCTTCCACACCCGCCTCAGGGTTGGCGAGGGAAGTGTGTTGGCAGGCGGTGATCTGACAAGCCGCGAAGCGAAACTGCCCGAGGGGATTACCGTCCACAACGCCCCCGCAGGGCCGCTGGCACCGGGGGACGGGCTGCATATCTCGGGCAGCCACGCAGCTCTTATGGAGGCCGCACGCGCGCTCAAGGGCGGGCTTGCGCCGGATTGGATCATCGACCGCATCCGCGAGATCGCGAAGTCGCGTGATGCCGATATCGTCGCGGCAGAGATGACCGTAACGGCGGATTCCCGCCTTGTCGGGCGGACGCTCGGCGGATCGGGAATCGCTGACCTTTACGGCGTCGCCGTGCTCGGCATCCACCGCCGCGGCCACGAGCACCAGGGAGCCGAGGACCTTGTAATCCGTGAAGGCGATGTGCTGCTTGTCATCGGTATCGACGAGAACCTCCACAGCTTTGCCCGCAATGACGGTCTCCTGCGGCTTGAAGGCGCGCGCGAATTGCCGCGCCGTTCCAAGGCTTTGCTGGCAAGTGCGATCATGTTTGGGGCCATTGCCACCGCCTCGCTCGGCCTGCCCTGGTTCGATGCGGCGGGCGGCTATGCACCGATCAAGCTGCCGATTGCGATTTCGGCGCTGGCCGGTGCGATCGCCATGTTCGTGACGGGCTGCGTGCATTTTGACCGGGTGGGGCGCGCGCTGTCGGCCAAGGTGATTGTGCTGATCGCGGCGAGCCTCGCCATCGGGCGCGTGATCGACGATAGCGGCGCGGCGCTGTGGCTGGGTCAGACCCTGTCGCTCGGGCTCGCCTATTTGCCCCCCGCACTGGTGTTAGCGGCGATCATGCTCTTCGTGACGGTGCTCACCAACTTTGCCTCCAATGCGACGGCGGCAACCATCGGCACGCCGATTGCCTTCAGCATTGCAGGGCAGCTTGGCCTTCCGCCCGAGCCTTTGGTGCTGGCGGTGCTGTTCGGTTGCAATCTTTGCTACGCGACGCCGATCGCCTACCAGACAAATTTGCTGATCATGTCCGAAGGCGGCTATGACTTTGGCGATTTCGTGCGCGCCGGCGTTCCGCTGGCGGCGATCATGGTGGCCGTGCTCTCGGTGCTGTTGGTGCTGTGGTACGGTTTGTGAGTGTTTTGAGGGGAGTGGGTGCGATGAACAGGGCGATGGGCTTGGCAGCTGGTGCGGGCCTTTTGGCGCTGGGTGCCGTTCCGGCGCAGGCTGACAGCTTGCGCGATGCGGTGGCGGCGGACCTCCCCAAACTGATGGAGCTTTACCGCGATCTACACGCCAATCCTGAACTCTCCTTCCAGGAAGTTCAGACGGCGAAGAAGCTCGCTGCCCGCGCCCGCGCAATGGGCTTCGAGGTGACCGAGGGTGTCGGCAAGACGGGCGTCGTCGCGGTGATGAAAAACGGTGATGGCCCGGTGGTGATGCTGCGCGCCGACATGGACGGGCTGCCGGTGATCGAGCAGACCGGCTTGCCGTTTGCCTCCAAAGTGCGCGCCGTGGCGCAGAACGGGACCGAGACCGGGGTGATGCACGCCTGCGGGCACGACACCCACATGGCCGCATGGATCGGTACGGCGCAACTGCTGAGCCAGCGGCGGGCGGAATGGTCGGGCACGCTGGTGATGATCCTCCAGCCGGCCGAGGAGATCGGGCAGGGTGCCAAGGCGATGCTCGACGACGGGCTCTATACGCGCTTTCCCAAGCCCGCTTACGTGCTCGCCTTCCACGATTCGGCGCAGGCCCCGGCGGGCCATCTGGGCTATTCCAACGGTTTCGCGCTCGCCAATGTCGATACCGTGGACGTCATCGTTCCCGGCATCGGCGGGCACGGCGCCTCGCCCCACACCACCAAAGACCCGGTCGTGATCGCGTCCAGTATCGTGATGCGGCTACAGACGCTCGTGAGCCGTGAGATCGATCCGCAAGAGCCTGCCGTGGTCACCGTCGGCAGCTTCCAGGCGGGCTCCAAGCACAATATCATCCCCGATGAAGCACGCCTGCAGATCACCGTGCGCAGCTATGCTGACGCGACCCGCCAGCACCTGCTCGAAGGGATCGCCCGAATTGCGAAGGGCGAGGCGATGGCGGCCGGTTTGCCGGAAGACAAGCTTCCGCGGGTACTGGTGCAGGACGTATACACGCCCGCGACTTTCAACACTGCTGCGCTGACCAATCGTGTCATGTCCGGGCTGCAAACGCGCTTTGCGGGCAGGGTGTCCGAGACCCCTGCGGCGATGGCGGGTGAGGATTTCAGCCAGTATTACCGTGCCGATCGCGAGAATGTCGAAAGCCTGATCTTCTGGGTTGGCGGAGTGCCGCAGGACCGCTGGGACAAGGCGCAGAAGGGCGAGATGTCGCTGCCCTCGCTCCATTCCCCCTTCTGGGCGCCCGATGCCCCTGCGGTGATCGCCACCGCGACCGAGGCGCTGACGGCGGCGACGCTGGAGCTTATGGCAAAAAAGTAACCCAGCCCTCAAGCAGCGGAGCGGTAGGGCGTCAAAAACGCCCTCAAGCAGCGGAGCGGTAGGGCGTCAAAAAACGCCCTCAAGCAGCGCAGTGGTAGGGCGACTGGCACAGCGAAAAATTCGGCCGCCGGAACGCACCCTTGCAGGGGCGGTCCGGCGGCCGTTTCTCCTCCCCAGGAGAACTGTGAAACGGGTTACTCGCCCGACGCGGGCACGTAGGTGCCGAGACGGTGATGGAGGGCGTTGATCTTGGCCAGCTCCTCACGGTCTTCGGTGTTGCGGGCGTGGCTTTCCAGCGCGCGGCGCAGCAGCTTCATGTCGGCGGTCGAGAGCAGCGCGCGGGCGCGGGCGGGCTCGGTCTTGGGGGTGTCGGTATCGGTCATGTCACTCTCCGCTGGGTGATTACCTGCGAACCCTTAGGCGGTTCGCGGGCATCCCGGAAGGCCGGATTGTCCGGTCCTCCCGGGATTCTCTCCCAATCAAGCTGCCTCGAACTGGTTCATGGTGTTGTGCGCGCCGCCGGCCTTGAGGGCGGCTTCACCAGCGAAGTATTCCTTGTGATCGTCACCAATGTCGGAGCCCGACATGTTCTGGTGCTTCACACAGGCGATACCCTGACGAATTTCTTCGCGCTGCACGTTCTTGACATAGCCCAGCATGCCAGCCTCACCGAAATATTCACGGGCGAGGTTATCGGTGCTGAGCGCAGCCGTGTGGTAGGTCGGCAGCGTGATGAGGTGGTGGAAAATCCCGGCCCGCGCCGCAGCATCGCGCTGGAAGGTGCGGATCTTTTCATCGGCTTCGGCGGCCAGATCGGTGGCGTCGTAATCGACGCTCATCAGCTTGGCGCGGTCATAGGCCGACACATCCTTGCCCGCCGCTTCCCAGGCGTCGAACACCTGCTGGCGGAAGTTCAGCGTCCAGTTGAAGCTGGGCGAGTTGTTGTAGACCAGCTTTGCGTTCGGAACGGTTTCGCGGATGCGATCGACCATTTCGGCAATCTGTTCCACGTGCGGCTTCTCGGTCTCGATCCACAGCAGATCGGCGCCGTTCTGGAGCGAGGTGATGCAATCGAGCACAACGCGGTCGACACCCGTTCCTGCGCGGAACTGGTAGAGGTTCGAAGGCAGGCGCTTGGGGGCAAGCAGCTTGCCGTCGCGGCTGATGAAGACCTGACCATTGGTGATGTTGGCCGGATCGACTTCATCGGCATCGAGGAAGCTGTTGTACTGGTCACCCAGATCGCCCGGCTCCTTCGAGAAAGCGATCTGCTTGGTGAGGCCAGCGCCGAGCGAGTCGGTACGGGCGACGATGATGCCGTCTTCCACGCCCATTTCGAGGAAGGCCATGCGGCAGGCGCGGATCTTCTGGAGGAAGTCCTCGTGCGGGACGGTGACCTTGCCGTCCTGGTGACCGCACTGCTTTTCGTCCGAGACCTGGTTTTCGATCTGGAGCGCGCAGGCACCCGCCTCGATCATCTTCTTGGCGAGAAGGTAGGTGGCCTCGGCATTGCCGAAGCCTGCATCGATATCAGCGATGATCGGCACGACGTGGGTTTCGTAGTTGTCGATCGCGTTTTCCAGACGCTTGGCTTCCACGGCATCACCGGCTTCGCGGGCCTTGTCGAGCGCGCGGAACATCATGCCGAGTTCGCGGGCGTCAGCCTGCTTTAGGAACGTGTAGAGTTCCTCGATCAGGGCGGGCACCGAAGTCTTCTCGTGCATCGACTGGTCGGGCAGGGGGCCAAATTCGCTGCGGAGCGCAGCGACCATCCAGCCCGAGAGGTAGAGGTAACGCTGCTTGGTGGTGCCGAAGTGCTTCTTGATCGCGATCAGCTTTTGCTGCGCGATAAAGCCGTGCCAGCAGCCCAGCGACTGGGTGTACTGCGCCGGATTGGCGTCATAGGCGGCCATATCGGCGCGCATGATCTTGGCGGTGTACTTGGCAATGTCGAGGCCAGTGCGGAAACGGTTCTGGATCGCCATGCGCGCGGCGCTTTCGGGATCGATCGCTGCCCAGCTTGCACCATTGCCGGTGACGACATCGCGCATCTGGGTGATGGTGTTCTGGTAGGTCATGTGCTTCTCCTGTCCGTCCTGGGGAGGGGTGCGAGGCCTTACGGACCCGCGCCGTGTGGATGGGCAGGCTCTGCCGTGTTGCGGCGCAGCATGACAGAGAAAATTACAGAAATTCGTGTCGCTATACGGACAATTGGTCGCGATCTTGTGTCAATCAGTAAATAAGTTTACAAAACGGAATGAGCGACACACTCCTTGCCGGACCTGCACTGCGCCGTCTGCGTAAACGCGAAGGTCTCACACAGGCTGCCATGGCGAGCCTGCTTGGCATTTCGCCTTCCTACCTCAACCTCATCGAACGCAACCAGCGCCCCCTGTCCGCCCGCGTCCTCGTGCAGGTGATCGAACGTTTCGATTTCGATCCGCGCTCCTTGCGCGAGGATGACAATATCGGTGGGCTTGATGGTCTTGTGCGCCGCATGGGCGACAAGCGTTTTGCCGATCTGGGCATCGATCGCGAGGAGGTGCAAGAATTCCTCGCCGCCGCGCCGCAAGTCGCTGCAGCCTTCGCGCGTTTGTATGATTCCGGCGGGAGCGGTGAGCGGATCGTCACCGAGGACGCCGCCGCAACCGCGCGCCGGGCCATCGAACGCTGGCAGAACCACTTCGCGGATCTCGATCATGCGGCCGAACACCTCGCTGATGAACTGCGCCTCTCGCGCGGGGAGATCAGCGCAGGACTTTCCGAAAGACTGCGAGAAAAGCACCAGTTGCAGGTGCGCATCCTGCCTGCCGAGGTGATGCCCGGACAAGTTCACCGGCTCGATCTTCACGCCCGCCAGTTGCAGCTTTCCGAAATGTTGCCGGGCGCGGCGCGGCGGTTCCAGATCGCGCGGCAGGTGGGTGAACTGGAGATGCGCGAGGAGATCGAAACGCTGGTCGCCGGCGCCAATCTCGCATCGCCTGAGGCGCGCGAGCAATTCCGCGAACATATCGCCGATTATCTCGCAGGCGCGCTGCTGCTGCCCTATCGCCGCTTCCTGCGGGCTTGTGAGGCCACGGGTTATGACCTTGCGGTGCTGCAACGCCGCTTTGCCGCCAGCTTTGATCAGGTGGCACAGCGCCTGACCACCTTGGGCCGGGTCGGTGAACGGGGGCTGCCGTTCTTCACGGTGGTGATCGACCGGGCGGGCCGGATCAGCCACTTCATTGCCGGAGGGAGCGGTGCTGCCTACCCGCTTGAAGGGGCGCGCTGGCCCGCCTGGGTTCCCTATGCCGCCTTCGAGCGACCCGGCACAGTGCTCACGCAAGCCGCGATTTTCGGCGAGGGCGAGGCAGCGGCGCGGCACTGGTTCACCATCACCCGCACGGTCGATGTCGACGGCGTGATGTGTTCGGGCCGCCGCGCCGTGGTTCTGGGGATCGAGGCGCGTTTTGCGGGCGAGTTGGCCCATGCACGCGGCGTTTCGCTCGACCGGCTCGATGCCGTGCCGCTCGGCACGCCTTGTGGGCGCTGCGGACGGCCCGAGTGCCTCACCCCTGCGCCCGCGCGCCTCGCCAGCACGCTACCCCGGCCGAGGGTCTGACTTGCATCGGTGTTAACCTTCGTAACCCCCATGAAAGCGCGGGCTACGCCAGGGGTGTAAAGTTTACCGACACTTAATGTCTCCCCCTTAAAAGCGGCCCTTGTATGCACATGAGGCCCTTTGCGTAATGATCCGCCTGTTCAAGCATTATATCCCGCACGCGGTGCTGCTGCTCGGTCTGCTGGATCTTGGCCTGCTGGTGCTTGCCAGCGAGCTTGCCTGGCAATGGCGCGCCCATCAGATAGGCATGGATCTCGGTACTGTCGGCGGGCGGGGCCTCGCCTTGTTCGGAACGGCGATGGTGATCTGGCTGGCGATGATCGCGGTCGGGGTTTACGGCCCCTATGCGCTGCGCAGCCTCCGCTTTGCTGGCGCGCGCGTGCTGGTGGCGATCAGCCTCGGCATCATTGCGCTGGCCGTGGTCGACTTCGTCCTGCCGAGCGATCTGTTCTGGCGATCGACCTTGCTGTACACCATGGGCCTTGCAATCCTGGTCCTGATTGCTGACCGGCTGCTGCTTAACTCGTTCCTGGGATCATCCGCGTTCCGGCGGCGAGTGATGGTACTGGGTGCGGGTGACCGGGCGCAGCGCCTGCGCGAATTGGGCGACAAGCCCGAGACCGGCTTTGCCATCGTCTCCTACGTCGCCATGAGCGACAACAACCGCGTGGTGGAGGAAGCGATCCCGCGCGCGGCGATCCATGATCTGGGCCGATTCGTCGAGAACCTCGGGGTCTCTGAAGTGGTGCTCGCGCTGCAGGAACGCCGCAATGCCCTGCCGCTCAAGGATCTCTTGCGGATCAAGACCAAGGGCGTCCACGTCAACGACTTCTCCAGCTTCATCGAGCGCGAGACCGGCCGCGTCGATCTCGACACGATCAATCCGAGCTGGCTGATCTTCTCCGACGGCTTTTCCAGCTCGCGGATGTTCTCGAGCGCGTCAAAACGCATCTTCGATATCACCGCGAGCCTCATTCTGCTCACGCTGACCTTCCCGATCATCATTCTGTTCGCCGTCCTGGTGAAGCTCGACAGCAAGGGACCGGCGTTCTTCCGCCAGTCACGCGTCGGCCTTTACGGCGAGCCCTTCACGCTCATCAAGCTGCGCTCCATGCGCACCGATGCGGAAAAGGACGGCGCCAAATGGGCCGAGAAGAACGATCCCCGCGTCACCCGCCTCGGGCGTTTCATTCGCAAGGTGCGGATCGACGAACTGCCCCAAACGTGGAGCGTGCTGAAGGGCGAGATGAGCTTCGTCGGCCCGCGCCCCGAAGTGCCGTCCTTTGTCGAAAGCCTCGAAGAGGAAATTCCCTTCTATGGCGAACGCCACATGGTCAAACCGGGCATCACCGGGTGGGCGCAGATCAACTATCCCTACGGCGCATCGGTGGAAGATAGCCGCTGCAAGCTCGAATATGATCTCTATTACGCCAAGAACTACACGCCTTTCCTCGATCTGGTGATCCTGCTTCAAACCTTGAGGGTGATCCTTTGGCCGGAAGGCGCGCGGTGATCTGGCCGGGCGCGCTGCTGCCGCTTGCCGGGTTACTTGCGTGGCTGGCGGGTGCCTTGCTGAGCGCGGCTGCAATGCTGTGGATCTGGCGCCACGGCGAGCGCGGACGCCCTGACCGGATCGGCCTGATGGCCGCCTCTTTTGCAAGCGCGGTGTGGTGTGCGCTTGGTGCGGCGCTCGGCGGCGAACACGGCGCAACGGTCATCGCAGCCGTGGCGCGTAATCTTGCTCTGCTGGCAACGATCTTTTCCCTGTTTGGTGCTGACGGGCGCAGCGCGAGCCTCAAGCCGGTGCGTCCGGTGCTGGTGGCGCTGGTGATGGTGCAACTGCTCCAGCCGGTGGTACTGCTGGTCGGCGGCCCGCTCGGCGCAGATCTGCAAGGAAGCAAAGCTGGCTTCGAAGCGCGCGTCCTGATCGACATGCTGGTGGCGATCGGTGCCTTGATGCTGTTGCACAACCTTTACGCAGGCGCTGCCAGCGCCTTGCGGCCGGTGCTGCGCTGGACCGGCATGGCGCTGACGGGGATTTTCGCCTACGATCTCAACCTGCACACGCTTGCCTACCTTGGTGGAGCGATGCCGCAGGCGCTGGCCGACTTGCGGGGGCTGTTCGCCGGCGCGATGGCAGTGCTGTTCGCGCTTGGCATGAATGCGGCCGGGCCGCGCGTGCAGTTCAGCCCGTCGCGTGCGGTTACGTTCCGCACGCTCTCGCTGCTGCTGATCGGTGGTTACCTTGTGGGAATGGTGCTGGTCACGAAATCGCTCGCCCTGATCGGCGGCGATGCGGCGCGGGCCAGCCAGGCCGTGTTCGTGGTTGCTGCCGTCATCGTGGCCGGGCTGGCGCTGCCTTCACCTCGCTTGCGCGGATGGCTGCGTGTCACAGCGACCAAGCACTTGTTCCAGCACCGCTATGATTACCGCCAGGAATGGCTGCGTTTCACGCGGACCATCGGGCACGGCGGGACGGGCGGGGCGAGCCTTGAAGAGCGCGTCGTCAAGGCGCTGGCTGATATCACCGAAAGCCCGGCGGGCTTGCTGCTGATGCCCAATGAACAGGCCCAGCTTGAACTGACCGCACGCTGGAACTGGCCGATTATCGCGGTCCCTGCGGTGGCGGGCGAATTCGCGCTTTCGGGTCTCCTCGAACAGCACAATCTTGTCCTTGCACTCGATGAAGCGCGCGGCGGAACCGATCACCACGGCGAAGCGCGCGAGGTGCCGCAATGGCTGATGGAGGCCGACGACGCCTGGGCGCTGGTGCCGCTGATCCACTTTGATCGCCTGGTCGGTGTTATCGTCCTTGCGCGCCCGCGTAACCCGCGCCAGCTTGATTGGGAGGACTTCGATCTGCTGCGCGTGGCGGGACAACAGCTCGCCAGTTACCTTGCCGAACAGGCCGGCCAGCAGGCCTTGATGGACGCAAGCCGCTTTGATGAGTTCAACCGGCGGATGGCGTTCGTGATGCACGACATCAAGAACCTCGTCAGTCAGCTTTCGCTGCTTGCCGCCAATGCCGAAAAGCACGCAGATAATCCGGCTTTCCGCGCCGATATGCTGGTCACCTTGCGCAATTCAGCCGACAAGCTGTCTGCATTGCTTGCAAGGCTCGGTCGCTACGGTTCGGGGCAAGTCGCAGCGCGGAGCGAGATCGATCTGCTGGATCTCTCCTGCGCTATTGTAGCGCGCTATGCCGGGGTGCACCCGGTGTATCTCACACGCGAAACGCCGATACGGGTGATCGGCAATCGCGAGGCGCTGGAGCAGGCGCTGCTGCACCTCGTCCAGAACGCGATTGACGCAAGCCCGCCTGCCAGTCCGGTGTTCCTTGATATCAAGGCCGAGGGGCTTTCTGGCACGATCGAGGTGGTCGATTCCGGTGAAGGCATGAGCCCCGAATTTGTGCGCACCGGGCTTTACAAGCCCTTCGTCTCATCAAAATCGGGTGGCTTCGGCATCGGTGCCTTCGAGGCGCGTGAACTCGTCAAGGCGATGGGTGGGCGGGTCACCGTCGAAAGCCGCGAAGGGTTGGGAACCCGCTTCACCGTCACGCTCCCGCTGGCCGAGGCGGTGCGGCTGCTCGGTGCGGGCGATGATGACAATGCTGCTAGCCGCGAGGTCGCATAATGGCTGACAAGAAACCCGTGCTGCTGGTGATCGAGGATGATCCCGGCCTGCAGGCCCAGCTTAAATGGGCTTACGACGATTTCGAGGTTGTGGTCGCGGGCGACCGTGACAGTGCCATTGCCGCGTTGCGTTCCGAAGCGCCGGGCGTGGTGACGCTCGACCTCGGCCTGCCGCCTGACCCGGATGGAACCACCGAGGGCTTTGCCGTGCTGGATGCTATCATCGCGCTGAAGCCGGATACCAAGGTGATTGTCGCCTCGGGCCACGGCGCGCGCGAAAGCGCCTTGGCTGCGATCGCGCGCGGGGCTTACGACTTCTACCAGAAGCCGATTGATATTGATGCGCTGGGCCTGATCGTGCGCCGCGCCTTCAATCTGCGCGCCATCGAGCAGGAAAACCGCCGCCTCGTTGCTTCGTCGAGCGCCGACAAGACCGTTCTGGGCCGGATGATCACCGGGGCGCCGGAAATGGTCAAGGTCGCACGCACCATCGAACGCGTGGCGCGCACCAGCGTGTCGGTGATGCTGCTGGGTGCGAGCGGGACGGGCAAGGAATTGCTCGCCAAGGGTCTGCATGACGTCAGCGACCGCGCAGGCGGGCCGTTTGTAGCGATCAACTGCGCTGCGATCCCCGAAAACCTCCTCGAAAGCGAGCTGTTCGGCCATGAAAAGGGCGCCTTCACCGGTGCGGTCAAGACCACCGAAGGCAAGATCGAAAACGCCGACGGAGGGACGCTATTCCTCGATGAAGTCGGCGATATTCCGCTCCCGCTTCAGGTCAAGCTGCTGCGCTTCTTGCAGGAACGCACCATCGAACGCGTTGGTGGGCGCAAGGCCATTGCGGTCAACACCCGGATCGTGTGCGCCACCCATCAGGATCTCGAAAGCATGATCCAGCAGGGAGCGTTCCGAGAAGACCTGTTCTACCGCCTTGCGGAAATCGTGGTGCGCATCCCTGGCCTTGCCGAGCGCCATGGCGATCCAGTGTTGCTTGCTAAGGCCTTCCTCAAACGCTTTGCTGCCGAAATGAACCCCTCCGTCACCGGCTTTGCTCCTGATGCGCTTGCCGCGATTGATGCCCATGAATGGCCGGGTAATGTCCGGGAGCTGGAAAACCGCGTGAAGCGGGCGGTGATCATGGCAGATGGCAAGCTGGTGAACGCGGAGGACCTCGATCTCGGCAACCGTGAAGATGAGGGCGCTGATGTGCTCAACCTCAAGGCTGCGCGCGAAGCGGCAGACCGCCGTGTGATCCGCCATGCGCTTTCCCGCAGCGAGGGCAATATCTCGAGCACTGCCAAGCTGCTCGGGATCAGCCGCCCGACGCTGTATGATCTGCTCAAGCAGTATGACCTTCAGGCCTAATGCCCTTACGGCCTTGGCCGCGGCGCTGGTGCTGGGCCTTGCGGCCTGTTCGCAAGGGCCCGGCCACCCGCAACGGCGCGGGCTGATTGAAGAAAACGCGGCCTTTACAAGTCTGCTTGCCGATGCCGAAAGCGACATGGGCAAGGGCGCGCTGGCCGATGCGGGGCGCAAGCTGGACGAGGCGCGCAGCCTCGCGCCCGAAAGCCCCGACCTCTGGCTCGCCATTGCTCGGCTGCGACTGCGCGGCGGGGAGCATCTGACCGCGCTGGAGGCTGCCGACCGGGCGCTTGCCTTCGGCCCCGATTATGGCCCTGCGCTGCTGCTGCGCGCCCTGATGGTGCGCGATGCTCACGGTGCGCTGGATTCGCTGCCATGGTTTGCAGCCGCGCGCCGGGCGGCGCCGGATAATCCCGACATTCTCGCCGAATATGCCGCAACGCTCGGCGATGCGGGCGAAGCGAGCGCGATGCTGGAGGCGGTGCGTGCGCTGACCAAAGCTGCGCCAGATGATCCGCGTGCGCTCTGGTATCAGGCCGTGCTGGCGGCGCGCGGTGGGCAGTTTACCATCGCTCGCAGCCTGCTCGGGAAAAGCGGGATGGTCGATAAGGGCGTGCCGGCGGCCTTGCTGCTCGATGCGGTGATCAACCTTGAGGTAGGCAATGCCGATAGTGCTGCGATAAGCCTTGAAACTCTCGCAGCACGCCAGCCCGCCAATGCTCGGGCGCGCGAGTTGCTGGCCCGTGCGCTGCTTGAAGGCGGGCGCGAGGAGGAGTTGGTCCGGCGTTTCGGGCCAGAGGCAAGCCTGCCGGAAGCCTCTCCCTATCTGGTGATGCTGGTCGGACGTGCGCAGGAACGGCTCGGCAACCGCGCTGCTGCCGCACCGCTGCTGGCGCGCGCTTATGCGCCGATGAAGCGCGCGCCGGTGCTGCTTGCATTGCGTGACGGTTTGCCAGTGCCCACCACCGGCGTGCGCCGTGCGCTGTGGGCCGATAATGGCGCCGGAGCACGCGGGCAGGCTGGCGCCTTGCGCTCGCGCTTCCCGGCCTCTGCTGATGCCGCCGTGCTCGCAGGCGACGCGCTGCTTGGCGGCGGCGATCCGCGCAGCGCGCTCACGGCCTATGCTCTGGCATCGGAGGCCCGACGCCCCTGGCCGGTGACGCGCAAGGCTGTGTGGACCTTCGCGCGCCACGGCAACCCGGCGGCAGCCGAGCTTTTGCTCGCCCGTCAGGTAACGGGCGAGCCGCAGACGGCAAGCGCGCTGTTCGATCTGGCGAACCGGCAGGCGGCCCGCGGCGATTTGGAACGCACCGCACTTTTGCTTGATCACGCGCTCGGCTTGGGCGCAGGGCACGATCCCGCATTGCTCGACCTGCGCATGCGCGTCGCGCGCGAGCGTGGCGATGAAGACGCGAGTGCCCGCTTTACCGCACTGCTGGCCGAGGTCCGCCCACGCAGCCTTGCCGCCCGCTGATCTGCAGCCGCTCGACAAGCGCGTTGCGGCAGGGCAGGGGCCTTGCCCTGATGTTGTCCCGCCTGCCCTTCCTCAAAGATCCGATGATCGCCGTTCTGGTGATCGCAACCGCGCTTGCGCTGGTGCTACCGGCCGCGGGCGAGGCGCGTGGCACCGCAACGACGGTCTCCAATGTCGGGATCTTCGTGCTGTTCCTCGTCAACGGAATGCGTATCCGGCGCAGCGAGATTGCGCGGGGCATCGCCAACTGGCGCTATTTCGGACCGCTCATGCTGTTCGTGTTTGGCGCAATGACGTTGCTCGGCCTGTGTTTCGGAGTGCTCGCAGGTGCGGTACTGCCGCCGCTGGTGGCGCTGGGTTTCGTGTTCCTCGGCTGCTTGCCTTCAACGGTTCAATCGGCCACGTCCTACACCAGCCTTGCCAATGGCAATGTCGCCCTGTCGGTTGTGGGCGCGGCGCTGATCAACATTGCAGGCGTGCTGGTGAGCGCGCCGCTTTTTGCCGCAGTGGGCGGGGTAGGCGCGGGCGAGATCGGGGGCGAGGCGATCATTCGCATCGTTCTGATCCTCGTTCTGCCCTTCGCAATCGGGCAGGTCGTGCAGGACCGCTTCATCGACCATCTGATCGCGCACAAGGCCACTGCCGCTTGGCTTGACCGTGCGGTGATCGGGATAGCGGTCTATGTCGCCTTTTCTGGCGCGGTCGAGCAGGGCTTGGGGACGATGTTTGCGCCCGCCGACTGGGCCGCGCTGGTGGTGCTGGTGCTGGTAATGCTCGCCCTCGCGTTGGGGGCGGCGTGGAGCGCGGCGGGGCTGCTCCGCCTGCCGCGCGCAGACAGGATCGCATTCCTGTTTGCCGGATCGCAGAAGAGTGTTGCCATCGGCGCGCCGCTGGCCGCGATATTGTTCCCGCCTGCAACCGCCGGCTTCGTGATCGCGCCGCTGCTGCTCTACCACCTTGCACAGTTGGTGATCGCAGCGCCGCTGGCAATGCGTTTGGCGCGCGGAGCCTAGTCTCAGGCTTTGGGCTGGTAGGTTTGGTCCTCGGTGGGGAAGCTGCGGCTGCGCACTTCGTCGGCATAGCGCGCCACGGTACGGTCGATAACGCCGGCGATATCCTCGTATCGTTTCACGAATCGCGGCACGCGCTCGAACATTCCGAGCATATCTTCAGTGACCAGCACCTGCCCGTCACACTGTGCTGACGCGCCGATGCCGATGGTCGGACAGGATACCGCCTTAGTTGCTGCAATGGCGATCGGTTCGACCACGCCTTCGATGACGATGGCAAAAGCCCCTGCGTCGTCGAGCGCCTTGGCGTCAGAGACGATCTTCCCGGCCTCGGCATCCGAGCGGCCCCGCGCACCATAGCCGCCGAGCACATTCACGGCCTGCGGGGTAAGGCCTACATGCCCCATCACCGGAATGCCGCGTTGGTTGAGGAAAGCCACCGTCGGCGCCATCGCAGCCCCGCCTTCCAGCTTCACTGCCGCCGCGCCCGTCTGCTTCAGCAGGAAGGCTGCGCTTGCAAAAGCCTGTTCTGGCGAGGCTTCGTAACTGCCGAAAGGCATATCGATCACCACCACCGAATGATACGACCCGCGCACCACCGCTGCGCCATGGTTCGCCATCATCTCGAGCGTCACCGGCACAGTTGAAGGCAGGCCATAGATCACCTGTCCCAGCGAATCCCCCACCAGCAGCAGATCGCAATGCGCATCCAGCAGTTGCGCCTGACGTGCGGTATAGGCGGTGAGCATCACCAGCGGATCCCCCGTCACGCCATCCGTCTTGCGTGCTCGGATCGCGGGCACGGTCAGCCGCTTCATCGGCTGCGGGGTGGGATTGGCTCTGCTGGTGCTGGTGTCGAGCTGGAAGGTGGTGGACATGGCTGTGGGTCTAGCGCCTGCGCGCGTCGGGGGAAAGCCTCGCATTGCCGCTTGTTTTGCGTGCCTGTTGCGCTAGCGTTGCGCCCTGACGATCGCGCGGGGGATCTGCCTGCGGTCAATGGGAGACCTAATTCAGATGTTTCTTGACAGGATCAAGCCGCGCGCCGCGCAGGCGTGCAGGGGGAATTGCTAATGGCCAGCAAACCAAACCGCTCCATCGGCGAGCGGATGTTCGCAAGGAAGTCCATCGCTCAGGTGCAGCATGAAACGCAGACGAGCGAACTGAAGCGTTCGCTCGGCAAGTGGAACCTGCTGCTGCTTGGCGTAGGCTGCATCATCGGGGCCGGGATCTTCGTGCGCACCGGAAGCGCAGCCGCCCTGCATGCGGGACCTGCGGTGCTGCTGAGCTTCGTCGTTGCCGGTATCGTCTGCGCCTTTGCGGGCCTGTGCTATGCCGAATTGTCCTCGACCCTGCCGGTCTCCGGTTCGGCCTATACCTACGGCTACACCACGCTGGGCGAATTCGTGGCGTGGACCATGGGCGTGCTGCTGCTACTCGAATACGGGATTGCGGCGGCGGTCGTCGCGGTGGGGTGGGGCGGCTATGTCGTCAGCCTGCTCGCAGACTTCGGCCTGCAGATACCGCCCCAGTTGACCGGCCCGACCGGCTACACGCTGATGCGCGACGGGGTGCCGGTGCTGGTTGACGGTCAGGCGGTCACCACGATCTTCAACTTGCCCGCCTTCCTGATCTGCATCGCATTGTCGCTGCTGCTGATCCTCGGCGTGTCGGAATCGGCCAAGGTCAACAACCTCATCGTCGCAATCAAGGTGAGTGTGCTGGGCGCCTTCATTGCAGTGGGCGGCATGATCGTGCTGTCCAACCTGCCCGAGCTTATCGCCACCAACTGGACGCCCTTCATTCCGGAAAACACGGGCGATGGACAGTTCGGGTTCGACGGGATCATGCGCGCCGCCTCGATCGTGTTCTTCGCCTATATCGGCTTCGAGGCTGTCTCGACCGCCGGTCAGGAAGCCAAGGACCCGGCCAAGGATATGCCTTTCGGCATCATCGGCAGCCTCGTGGTGTGCACCGTGATCTATATGCTGGTTGCCGCGATCATGACGCTGTTGGTGCCTTACAACACCCTCAACGTTCCCGATCCGGTGGCGGTTGTGGTCGATGCGTTCGGCCCGCAATGGAGCTGGCTTGCCAAGATCATCAAGGTCGGCGCGATCATCGGTCTCACCTCGGTGGTGCTGGTGCTGATGTACGGCCAGACCCGCATCTTCTACACCATGGCGCGTGACGGCCTGCTGCCGCGCATCTTCGCGAAGGTTCACCCGAAGTACCAGACGCCGTGGATCAACACGCTGCTGGTGGGGTTGATTACAGCGCTCGCAGCCGGTTTCCTTGACATCAACCTCTTGGGTGATGCGACGTCGGTGGGTACGCTGGCGGCCTTTGCCATCGTGTGTCTTTCGGTGATTTACCTGCGCCGCGCTGCGCCGGAGCTGCCGCGCGGGTTCAAGGTGCCGTTCTATCCGGTGACGCCAGTGTTGGGGATCCTCTCCTGCGGTTACCTCATAACCACGGTGCCGATGCACGTGTTGCTGCTGTTCCTTGGGTATCTGGGGATCGGGATGGTGGTTTACTTCTTCTACGGCATCCACTTCTCCAACCTTCAGACCGGCCGGGATCAGGAGGACGCTCCGGAAATGGGCGAATTCCCGGGGCCGGTGACGGGCGACTGACCGCAGGCATTGCGATGCGCTTTCGGGGCGCGGGAAGCATACGCTTCCCGCGCCCTTTGCATTTGCCAGACGGACGATGTTGGAACATAATGCGAACAAATGAGTCGTCCGCTTATGTCCTCCGCGTCCTTCAGACCCTCGCCCGCGCGTGTCCTTGCCCGGAGCTTGCCCGATCCGCGCTGGCGGCCGGGCTTGCCTGCGCAGCCCTATCATTCCGAAATCTTCGCCCCGGCAGACGAAGGTGGCGGAGCGGGGCTGGCGCTGGCCTTGGCGCATGACGCTCTTGCCGCAGCGGGGCGGGAAGGGGATGAGACCCGCCAGATATTATGGGTGCAGGACAAGCAGGCCATCCGGCAGGGCGGGCGGCCATGCCTTGCGGGCCTGCCGCCGGATCTGCGCCACCGGCTCATCCATGTCGCCGCCGCCACGCCCGAGGACGCACTCTTCGCGCTTGAGGAAGGCCTCAAGTGCCGCGATCTTGCCTGCGTGATCGGGGAGATCGCGGGCAATCCCAAGGCGCTGTCCTTCACCGCCTCGCGCCGGCTCAGCCTCACGGCGGAACGACACGGGGTGCGGTTGTGGCTGGTGCGATTGGATGCAGCGCCCGACCTTTCCTCTGCCCGGATGCGCTGGAGCGCGCGCGCCGCGCCTTCGCCGCCACCGCACTGGAATGCGTCCGCCCCTGGCCCTGCCACCTGGCAAGCCGAACTGTTCCGCGCGCGTGCCCACGCGCCGGGCCAATGGAGCCTCAGCGATGATGCCGGAACCCTGCGCATCCCCCGCGAAACCGACCTCGCAGCCGCCGCGCCGGATTCTCGCTATCTGGTTCGCCCGACTGTCGGTCGATCGCTGGCGGCGCGCGTCCACGCCTGAGGCGGACAGGGCCCCCACTGCGCTGATCCTCGAGACCGCGCACGGGCCGCGCATCACCGCTGCCAATGACGCCGGCCTTGCCGCGGGCGCGCGCGCCGGGATGCTGCTGGCCGATGCTCGCGCGCTGTGCCCCGATCTTGCGGCAGTTCCCGCCGATCCGGCGGGTGATCTCGCCGCCCTCGAAAAGCTGGCGCTGTGGGCGCAGCGCTGGGGGCCTTGGAGTGCGCTCGATCCACCCGATGGCCTGCTGGTCGATGTGACCGGCGCGGCGCACCTGTTTGGCGGCGAGGAACGGCTGCTGGCGGATGTCACGCGCGCTTTTGCCGCCCGCGGTCTGACCGCCCGACCTGCGCTCGCGCCCACGGCAGGTGCGGCCTGGGCGCTTTCGCACTTTGGGGCCCGCCGGGGCGCTGCGATCCTCGCCTCCGGAGACGATCCGCTGCGCCTGCTCGCGGACTTGCCGGTGGCCGCGCTCCGACTTGACGAGGATGTGCTCACCGCTCTGCGCCGCCTCGGTATCAAGCGCCTCGGAGAACTGGCCGGGGTGGGCGGGGCGGGGGAGGATGACGCCGGGCAGGAGGTCGCCGCGCGCGACGCCCTGCGACGACGGTTCCGCAGTCGCCATTCGCCCGCGGCCAACCCGCTGCTGCGCCTTGATCAATTGCTGGGCAAAGTGCCCGAGCCGCTGCTGCCGGTGATCGCACGTCCCATGCCACTGGTACAGCGCCGGTTGATGGAGCCGCTGCGCCACCGGCTTCCGCTCGATACTGTGGTGACAGACCTTGCGGCCGACATGGTCCGCACGCTCGAAGCGCGCGGGGAGGGCGCGCGGCGGCTTGAGCTGGCCCTGTGGCGGGTCGATGGCGAGGTCTTGCAACGCCGCATCGAACTCGCCGCCGCCACCCGCGAGGCCAGCCACATCACCCGGCTGTTTGCCGCGCGGCTTGACGATGTCGATGCCGGATTCGGGATCGAGATGGTGCAGATGCGCGCCAGCTGGAGCGAGCCGTTGGCACTGGCACAAACCGATCTCGACGCCGCGGCCGAACAGCACGGCACAGCGCTTGCGGCCTGCATCGACCGGCTCTGCGTGCGCCTCGGGCCCGGCGCCGTCACCCGCCCGGTGCCGCGCGCCAGCCACATTCCCGAACGTGCGCAAGCCTGGCAGCCGCCGCTTGCTCCCGTGCCAGTCAGCCAGCAGGCCTTCGCCTTCCACACCCGCCCGTTGAAACTGCTCGATCGGCCTGAACCGATCGCGGTGCTCTATGCCTCGCCCGATGGCGTGCCCCAGCGGTTCCGCTGGCGGGGCGCGATGCATGAAATTGTGCGGGTCGAGGGCCCGGAACGGATCGCGCCCGAATGGTGGCGCGAGCGTTCGAACACGCGGCTGCGCGATTATTACCGGATCGAGGACGAAGTCGGACGGCGCTACTGGATCTACCGGCAGGGTCTGGCGGGCGACGGACGCGGCGGGGTGCCCGACTGGTTCCTGCATGGCCTGTGCGCCTGACGCATCCTGCTGTGCCTGCTCAGCCTTTTTTTACCGATTTGTGCGATCAGCCTTCCATGAACCTGCACTCGATCCCGCGTGCCTCCGAGCGGCGGCCGATGAGCCTCACGGTCAAAAGCCGTGTGCGTTCGCGCGTGGTGTTCGTGGATTTGATCGATTTGTCCGAAGGCGGCTGCAAGATCCGCGCAAAAGCCGGCTTTGCCGAGGTTGGCGACCGGGTGACGATGAAAGTGGGCGGGATCAACACCCCCTTGGGTTCGATCGCGTGGGTTGATGGAGGCATTGCCGGGGTGGCCTTCGAAGGCGCAATGCATCCGGCCGTGCTCGACCACCTGTGCAATGCGGCCCCGGTGCCCGATGACGGGCCGAGGCTGCGCCGCATCCTCTGATCGGGCGCTTGCAAGCTTTGCATTTGGCAGCGGAGACTTAAGAACATAAAAGGAACATTGAAAGGTGTTCCAACGTTCCGATGGCCCAGCAAACTCTCCGCCAGAAACTCGAAATCCTCGCCGATGCGGCGAAATATGATGCCTCCTGCGCGTCTTCCGGCACGGCGAAGAAGAACTCGCTGGGCGGAAAAGGCGTCGGCTCGACCGAGGGGATGGGGATCTGCCATGCCTATGCGCCGGACGGGCGGTGTATCTCGCTGCTCAAGATCCTGCTGACCAACCACTGCATCTTCGATTGCCACTACTGCATCAACCGCAAGAGCTCGAACGTGGTGCGCGCGCGCTTCACGCCGCAGGAGGTGGTCGATCTCACGCTCAATTTCTATCGCCGCAATTATATCGAGGGGCTGTTCCTGTCTTCGGGCATCGTTCGCAGCGCCAATCACACGATGGAGCAGCTGGTCGAGGTGGCGCGCATCTTGCGCGAAGAGCATGATTTTCGGGGCTATATCCACCTCAAGACCATCCCCGAGGCCGATGCCGAGGTGATCCACGCGGCGGGGCTTTATGCCGACCGCGTCTCGATCAATGTTGAGCTGCCCACCACCGCCGGGCTGACGCGGCTCGCTCCTGACAAGAATGCAGGCCAGATCGAAGGGGCGATGGGCCGCACCAAGGCGCGCATCATCGAGGCCAAGGATGAGCGCAAGCGTTTCTGCCACGCCCCCCGCTTTGCGCCGGCGGGCCAATCAACCCAGATGATCGTCGGTGCGGACGGGGCTTCGGACAGCGCGATCATCGGCAAGGCGAGCCGGCTTTACGGCGATTTCGGGCTCAGGCGCGTCTATTACAGCGCCTTCTCGCCGATCCCAGATGCCTCCGCCGTGCTGCCGCTGAAGCGCCCGCCACTGCTGCGCGAACACCGCCTATACCAATCGGACTGGCTGATGCGCTTCTACGGCTTTGCCCCGCAGGAGGTGGCCGATGCGGCGGAGGCAGATGGCAACCTGCCGCTCGATATCGACCCGAAGCTCGCCTGGGCGCTGAAGTTCCGCGAGAGTTTTCCGGTCGATGTGAACCGCGCCGCCAAGGAGCAATTGCTGCGGGTGCCGGGGCTGGGGACCAAGGCGGTTGCGCGTATCCTCGCTTCGCGGCGACACCGGACTTTGCGTCTGGATGATATCGCGCTGCTGACCGCCTCGATCGCCAAGGTGCGCCCCTTCATTTGCGCGCTCGACTGGCGGCCCACACTGCTCACCGACCGCGCTGATTTGCGCGGGCTCATCGCGCCAAAGTCGGAACAACTGGAGCTGTTCTGATGACAGCGATGCAGCACGTGTCCCTCGGCGCGCACTACGCTATTCACCTGCCTGCGCCGGATGATTTCGCCTTCTGGCGCGAGCGCGCGCGGGGCTTGATCCAGTGCGATGTGCCGCCTGACCGCGTGGCGTGGATCGAACCGGGCGGAACGGGCGATCTGTTCGCTGAAGGGCCGTCCCGCAGCGACAAGCGCCTGCCTGTGCCGCATGCGGATGCCCCGCCGGTGCGTGCCAGCCAACGTTTCCTCACCATTGCCCGCAGCGCCGCGCTGCACTCCGATCCGGCGCGCTTCGGCCTCCTCTACCGTGTGCTGTGGCGGCTCCAGCAGGGCCCTCGGCTGATGGAGGACAAGGCCGATCCGCAAGTGCGCCGGATCGAAGAACTCGCCAAATCCGTGCGCCGCGATGCGCACAAGATGCACGCTTTCGTCCGCTTCCGCGAGGTTGCAGAGGAAGACGGCACCCCCCATTTCGTCGCCTGGTTCGAGCCTGATCACCACATCCTGCGCGCCGAAGCTGCCTTCTTCATGCGCCGCTTTGCCAATATGCGCTGGTCGATCCTCACCCCGCGCGGCAGCGTCCACTGGGACGGCGAGGTGATGCGTGAGGGTCCTCCGGCACGGCGCGAGGATGCGCCGGGGGATGATCCGGTCGAGGATCTGTGGCGCTCCTATTATGCCTCGATCTTCAATCCGGCGCGGCTGAAGGTGGGAGCGATGCTGTCGGAGATGCCAAAGAAATACTGGAAGAACCTGCCCGAGGCCGCGCTGATCCCGCAGCTGATCGCAGGCGCACAGGCGCGTGAGGCGGCGATGGTGGCGGCAGGCGAGCGGCAGGAACGCGCGCGGCCTACGACGCTGGCCGAGGTGGCGCAGGGGGCTGCTGCGTGCCGTGATTGCCCGATTGCCGATTGCGGCACCCGTGCGGTGGCGGGCGAGGGCGCTCCCGGCGCAGCTCTGATGATCGTCGGCGAACAACCCGGCGATCAGGAGGATTTGAGGGGACGCGTGTTCGTCGGCCCGGCGGGGCAGTTGCTGGACGAGCACCTCGCGCGCGCCGGGATCGAGCGCCACGCGGCCTACGTCACCAACGCGGTCAAGCACTTCAAGTTCACCTGGAAGGGCAAACACCGCCTCCACCAGTCGCCGGGCGCGAAGGAGATCGACACCTGCCGCTGGTGGCTCGAGGCCGAGCGGGCGATCGTGCGCCCCCGCATTGTGCTGGCGCTGGGGGCGAGCGCGGCGCGCGGGCTTCTGGGGCGCACGGTCAGCGTGGGGCGGGAGCGGGGGCGGGGCATCGCGCTGGATGACGGGGCGGAGCTGTGGGTGACGGTCCACCCTTCCTACCTGCTGCGCCTCGACGGGGCCGCGCGCGACGAGCAGGCGGCGCTGTTCACAGCGGACCTGATGGCGGTGAAGGAACGGCTCGGCGAACTGGCCGGCTGATATGCCCGACGCTCCGCTCACACCCGACAAGCGCACGCTCGATATCGATCCGGCGGCGGTTGCCCCTCCGGCGCGCGCGCCATTTGTCGAGCTGGGCCTCGTCAGTTGTTTCAGCTTCCTGCGCGGGGCGTCCGATGCGGTCGATCTGGTGCTTGCCGCACACGCAGCGGGTTATGATGCACTGGGGATCGCGGACGTCAATTCGCTGGCCGGCGTGGTGCGCCTTCACACCGAGGCAAAGACGCTGAAGATGCGGCCCGTGATCGGCTGCCGGATCGAGACGGTCGAGGGTCTGGCCTTCCTCGCCTATCCCGAAACTCGCACCGCCTATGGCCGTTTGTGCCGCCTGATCAGCGCGGGGCGGATGCAGACGCTAGCCGGGGAATGGCAGGACAAGGGCGTGTGCGAGATCGACCTCGCGCTGCTGGCCGAGTGGAGCGAGGGCGTGCAGCTGATCCTGCTGCCACCGAATGAGCTGGAAGCGGTGTTTACAGCTAAGGTGCCGAGCAACGTCATCCCCTTTCCCCGCCCTGGCCCACGAGCCGGAATCCCGGTGCCTTCCAATGCCGGAGAGCAAAAAAGCGGGCCCCCGGATCAGGTCTCCCTGCGGGAGAGCTTCGCTTCCCGGGGCGGGGAAAGCATGGAGCGCACCGCCCCGTTCGCCGATCTCCTCCCCCACCTCGTCCGCCAGCTGCCCACCCTCAAGCACATCGCCGCCAGCTACCTCTACCGCGGGGACGATATTGCGCGGATCGATCGTCTGGACTCACTCGCTCAGGCTCACGGCCTCGGCTTGTTGGCCACCAACGACGTCCACTACCACGCCGCCGAACGTCGTGCGCTTCAGGACGTGATGACCGCGATCCGGCACAAGACCACCGTGGCGGCGGCCGGTCACCTGCTCCATCCCAATGCCGAGCGGCATCTGAAATCACCCGAGGCCATGCAGCGCCTGTTCGCCCGCTGGCCCCACGCCATCGCCGCTGCGCGCGAGGTTGCGGACCGCTGCGATTTCAGCCTCGATGAATTGCGCTACGAGTATCCGGAGGAAATCTACCCCGACGGCCAGACCCCGCAAGGCTATCTCGAAAGCGAAGTCTGGACCGGGGCAGGGCGGCGCTATCCTGAAGGCGTGCCCGATAGCGTGCGCGCCACCCTGGAGCGTGAACTCGCGCTCATCGCCAAGCTCGATCTGGCGCGCTACTTCCTCACCATCAAGGACATCGTTGATTTCGCGCGTGGGTGTGATCCGCCGATATTGTGCCAGGGGCGGGGAAGCGCTGCCAATTCCGCCGTCTGCTATGTACTCGGCATCACCAGCGTCGATCCGGCCAAGCACCAGCTATTGTTTGACCGCTTCATCTCGGAAGAGCGCAAGGAGCCGCCCGATATCGACGTCGATTTCGAGCACGAGCGGCGCGAGGAGGTGATCCAGTACATCTATCGCAAATATGGCCGCGACCGCGCCGGGCTATGCGCGACCGTCATCCATTACCGCCCGCGCATGGCGATCCGCGAGGTGGGCAAGGCGATGGGCCTGTCCGAGGATGTCACCGGCGCGCTCGCACGCACCGTGTGGGGCGGATGGGGGCGCGAGATTTCCGAAAAACATGCCGCCGAAACCGGCCTCGACATCACCGATCCGCACCTGCGCCGCGTGCTGAAGCTGACCGAACAGATGATCGGGATGCCGCGCCATCTGGGGCAGCACGTCGGCGGCTTCATCCTCACCGAAAGCCCGCTGATCGACACCGTGCCGATCGGCAACGGTGCCATGCCGGAGCGTAGCTTCATCGAGTGGGACAAGGACGATATCGAGGCACTCGGCATCCTCAAGGTCGATGTGCTGGCGTTGGGGATGCTGACCTGCATCCGCAAATGCCTCGATCTGCTGACGGCGCATCACGGCCGCGCGCTGACGCTGGCCACCGTCCCGCGCGAGGACCCCGAGACCTATGCGATGCTGCGCAAGGGGGATTCGCTGGGCGTGTTCCAGGTCGAGAGCCGCGCGCAGATGAACATGCTCCCGCGCCTGCGCCCGCGCGAGTTCTACGATCTCGTCATTCAGGTCGCGATCGTGCGCCCCGGGCCGATTCAGGGTGATATGGTGCACCCCTATCTCAAGCGCCGCCGGGGAGCGGAACCTGTGCAAATCCCCGCGCCTTCGCCCGAGCATGGCCCGCCCGACGAACTGACCAGCATCCTCGGACGCACCTTGGGCGTGCCGATCTTTCAGGAACAGGCGATGAAGATCGCGCTGGATGCGGCGAAGTTCTCCAGCCTTGAAGCCAACCGGCTGAGAAAGGCAATGGCGACCTTCCGCAGCCGCGGGATGGTCGACGAGCTTCAGGACATGATGGTCGAACGCATGGTCGCGCGCGGCTATGATCGCGACTTTGCGCAGCGCTGCTTCAACCAGATCAGGGGCTTCGGCGAATATGGCTTCCCCGAAAGCCACGCGGCGAGCTTCGCGCAGCTCGTTTATGTTTCGAGCTGGCTGAAGTGCCATTACCCGGCGGCCTTCGCCTGCGGGCTGCTCAATTCGCAGCCAATGGGCTTTTATGCGCCCGCGCAGATCGTGCGCGATGCGGCGGAGCATGGGGTGCGTGTTCTCCCGGTGGATGTGAACCACTCGGCCTGGGATTGCACGCTGGAAGGCGAGGGCGAGCGCAAGGCCCTGCGCCTCGGTCTCCGGCAGATTGATGGCCTGCCCGAACATATTGCCGCTGCGCTGGTGGGCGAGCGCGAGGCGGGCGGGGCTTACCGCGATATTGCCGACCTGCGGGCGCGGACGGGTCTCTCGCCGGCGCATATCGAGCGGCTTGCGAACGCAGATGCCTTCACCTCGCTGGCGATTTCGCGGCGGCAGGCCTTGTGGGATGCGCGAAGCCTCGTCGCCGCCCCCGATCTCCCGCTATTCCGCGCCGCCGGGGTGCGCGAGGAAGGGGCCGAGCGCGCCCGGATCGCGCTTCCCGCCATGCCGCTGTCCGAGGAAGTGGTCGCCGATTACCAGACCACGCGTCTCAGCCTGAAGGCGCACCCGATGGCCTTCCTGCGCGCCGATTTGGCCGCGCGGGGCTTTGTGCGTGCTGCCGATCTGCGCGCGCGAAAATTCCGCAGCATGGTGCAGGTTGCCGGCGTGGTGCTGATCCGTCAGCGGCCGGGCAGTGCCAAGGGCGTGACCTTCATCACGCTTGAGGACGAAACGGGGGTCATCAACCTCGTGGTCTGGCCGGACCTGAAAGAGAAACAGCGCAAGGTGGTGATGGGCGCAAGACTGATGGAGGTGCGGGGCCGCGTGGAGTATGACGACGAGGTGATCCACGTGATCGCCGCGCACATGACCGACGCGACGAAAGCCCTCCACGCCCTGTCCGACGATCTGCTCGACGCGCCGCTCGCGCGGGCAGACGAGGTCAACAAACCGATGCCGGAACGTGGTCCGCCTGTGCCCCGGGATCTGATCGACGAACTTGCGCCACGTCCCAACGTGAGCGGCCATCCGCGCGATCACAGGATTGTGCCCAAGTCGCGGGATTTCCACTAGGCTTGCCGCGATGCCACGCAAGGTTCCCAACCCCCACCACCGCGCCGCCCGGCGCGCGCTTGCCGCACTGGTGCCGCTGATGCTGGCAATTGCCGGGTGGCAGTGGCTCCAGAACCATCCCGAGCACAACCCATGGGCACCGCTCGACCTCAACAACCCGGCGGGTTGGACCACGCGGACAAAACTCGCCCGGCTGAAGGGCGACGTCAACGAATGCCGCGCGGTGCTGGCCCGCAGCGATATTGCCTTCACCGCGCTGCCCCCAGTCGGGGAGGGCAACTGCGCCCGGCCTGATCGCACCCGGCTCGGGCGCTATCCGCTCGCCCCCGATACGCCGCCCGTCACCTGCCCGGTTGCCGTTGCGCTGGAAATCTGGCGCCGCCAGAGCCTTGCCCCTGCTGCGCGCGCAATCATCGGCAGCGAAGTGACGCGGATCGAGCATCTCGGCGCTTTCTCGTGCCGCCGTATGTATGGTGGGAGCGAAGGCCCATGGAGCGAGCATGCCACCGCCAACGCGATCGACATTGCCGCCTTCGTGCTTGCTGACGGGCGGCGGATCAGTGTGCTGAAGGACTGGGGCGGGGATGATCCCGAGGCGCGTTTCCTGCGTGCAGCCCGCGACGGCGCCTGTGGCAGCTTCGCAACCGTCCTCTCGCCCGATTACAACGCCGCCCACGCCGATCACTTCCACCTTGACCAGGACGGCCGCTGGGCTGGCGTCTGCCGTTAATCCGCGCCGCGCTGAAACCCCGCGCTTTTGCCCGCGAATCGCGCTAGCCTGCTTGCGCAAAAGGGGAGACGAAAAGTGACCAGAACCATTCTGCTCATCGCGGCCGCCGTGCTGGCGATACCGGTGCAGGCCGCCCCGCCGGCCGAACTTCCCGCAGCAGTCTACACCGATCCGGCCCCGGACCCCGCCAATCCGGCCCGCATGGAAGTGCTGCACATCCCGAGCGGCGGGGTGGAAATCAACGGCGTCGCCTATCTGGCCGCCGGCAAGGGGCCGCATCCGACGGTGGTGATCTGTCATGGCTGGCCGGGCAATGAAAAGAACCTCGATCTAGCCCAGGCGTTGCGCCGCGCCGGGTGGAACGCGGTAACCTTCAACTATCGCGGCGCATGGGGCAGCCCGGGCTCGTTCCGTTTTGCCCAGAACCCGCAGGACGCCAAAGCGGTGCTCGCCTTCCTGCGCGATCCGGCCAATGCCGCAAGCCTCGGGGTTGATCCGGCCCGGCTTGTGCTCATGGGGCACTCGATGGGGGGCTGGGTCACCACGCTTGTTGCGGGCGAGGACAACGCGTTGCTTGGGGCAGGGCTTATTTCCGCCGCCAACATGGGCTTGATGCGCGGGCTCGACCGCGAAGGCATCGTCAAAATGGCAGCGGAGAATTCGGAAACGCTTGCTGATGTGACGCCCGAAAGCATGGCGCAGGAGCTGATTTCAGGTCGTCCGGGCTTCGATTTCCTGAAGGCTGCACCGGGCCTTGCCCGCCACAACCTGCTGGTCCTGAGTTCCGACGACGGGCTTGCCCCGCAGACCGATGCGCTGGTGGCAGCGGTGCGCCAGAACGGCGGAACACAGATCACGACATATCACGCCGCGACCGATCACAGCTGGTCCGACCGCCGCATCGATCTTGCCGCCCCGGTGATCCGCTGGCTGGAGACGCTGGCGCCAGCCGGGCGCTAGGGTTCAGACCGCCTCGAGCGCGTAGCCGGCCGAGCGCACGGTGCGAATCGGGTCCTTTGCGCCATCGATCGTGATCGCCTTGCGCAGGCGGCGGATATGGACGTCGACGGTGCGCAATTCGATGTCCGACCCGGTGCCCCACACCCCGTCGAGCAATTGCCCGCGGCTGAATACCCGGCCGGGGCTTTCCATGAAGAATTTCAGCAGCCTGTATTCGGTTGGCCCCAGTTGCAACGCCCGCCCGCGGCGTTGTACCTTGTGCGCCACGGGATCGAGCTTCAGGTCGCCCACTTCGATCGTCTCGCCCGCCAGTGCCGGACGGATGCGGCGCATCACTGCTGCCACGCGGGCCAGTAACTCACGGGGCGAAAAGGGTTTTGTCAGGTAGTCATCGGCCCCGGTCTCAAGCCCGCGGATCCGGTCATCCTCGGCCTCGCGCGCGGTGAGCATGATGATGGGGACGTGCGCCGTCTCCTTGTCGCGGCGCAGGCGGCGGCACACTTCGATGCCGCTGGTGCCTTCGATCATCCAGTCGAGGATGATCAGATCGGGCGTTTCCTCCGCCGCCAGGATCAGCGCCTCGTCCCCGTCGCCGGTGCAGCGCACGGCGTAGCCTTCGTTGCGGAAGCGGTATTCGAGCAGTTCGGACAGCGCGGGATCGTCTTCGACCAGCAGCAGTTTGGCAGCGGACATTGATGCCTCCTCAGACCCGCAAGGGCGGGCGTCTCTGGCGCTATGTGTCACCCGCGCGACAGTTTGATGAAACCCGGGCCGAATTCAACGATAGCCTGAGCCCGGGCCAATGTTTCACGCAAAACATCGCCGGTAACCCCGGGCTGAGGGGGTCTAAAGGGGGTCTGGAGGGGGTCAAGCGGCACCCAAGGGCAGGGCAAGCCCCACCCTGATGCACACCACCAAAAACTTACCGGTCGCCTTCGGGCGGATAGACGCCGGTCGCCGCGAAGTGGACCATTTCGGCGACGTTGGTCGCGTGGTCGCCGATGCGTTCGATGTTGCGGGCGACGAACAGCAATTGCGCCGCGCTCGAAATGGTCGAAGGATTCTCGACCATGTAGCTGACAAGGTTGCGGAAGATCGAGTTGTAGAACCCGTCCACCTTGGCATCGGTGGCAATCACCTCGCGCGCCAGATCGGGATCGCGCGCGGCATAGGCGGTGAGCACATCATGCACCATTTCGCCCGCCAATTCGCCCATGGTCGGCAGCAAGGTCAGCGGTTCAAACCGGGCGCGGCCTTCTATCATGCCGGTGCGCTTGGCGATGTTCTTGGAATAATCGCCGATCCGTTCGAGCACGCCCGCGATCTTCAGCGCCGCGATAACCTCGCGCAGGTCGTCCGCCATTGGCGCGCGCAGGGCGATGATCCGCACCGCCAGCTTGTCGACCTCCATCTCCAGCGCATCCATACGCTTGTCACGGGCCACGACCTGTTCGGCCAGAGCCTCGTCCCCGCGCACCAGAGCATCAAGCGATTCGGCGATGGCGACTTCCGCCAGCCCGCCCATCTCCGCAATCAGCCCGCGCAGACGGGTGATGTCTTCATCGAATGCCTTGACGGTATGTTCAGCCATCAGCCGTAACGTCCTGTAATATAATCCTTCGTCCGCTCCTCGATGGGATTGGTGAAGATTTCCGAAGTGGGACCATACTCGACCATCTTGCCGAGGTGGAAGAATGCGGTGCGCTGGCTGACGCGTGCGGCCTGCTGCATCGAGTGGGTGACGATCACGATGGCGTAGCGCCCCGAGAGTTCATCGATCAATTCCTCGATCTTGGCGGTCGCGATCGGATCGAGCGCGCTCGCCGGTTCGTCCATCAGGATCACTTCGGGGTCAACCGCAATGGCGCGCGCAATGCACAGGCGCTGCTGCTGACCGCCCGACAGCGCGGTGCCCGAATCTTCCAGCCGGTCCTTGACCTCGTCCCATAGCCCTGCGCGGGTCAGCGAACGTTCCACGATCACATCAAGATCGGCCTTCTTTTCGGCCAGCCCGTGGATCTTGGGGCCATAGGCGATGTTTTCATAGATCGACTTGGGGAAGGGGTTGGGCTTCTGGAACACCATGCCGACGCGCGCGCGCAGTTGCACCACGTCCATGCGGTTGCCGTGAATATCCTCGCCGTCCAGTTCGATCAGGCCCGTCACCTTGGCCGCGCCGATCGTGTCGTTCATGCGGTTGAAGCATCGCAGGAAGGTCGATTTGCCGCAGCCCGACGGGCCGATGAAGGCGGTGACGTAATTGGGCGAGATATCGATCGACACGTGATCGATCGCCTGCTTGTCGCCGTAATAGACGCAAACATCACGCGCGCGGATCTTCGCGTTTTCGTCCGCCATATTGGGATGGATTACAGTCACCAGCGTTTCTCGAATTTGTTGCGGAGGTAGATGGCAAGGCCGTTCATGGTCAGCAGGAAGACCAGCAGCACGATGATCGCGGCGCTGGTGCGCTCGACAAAGCCGCGGTCGATTTCGTCGGACCACAGGAAGATCTGCATCGGCAGCACCGTGGCCGGCGCCGAGAAGCCTTCGGGCGGGGTGGCCACAAAGATGCGCATCCCGATCAAAAGCAGCGGCGCGGTTTCGCCCAGCGCGCGGGCCATGCCGATGATGGTGCCGGTCAGCATTCCGGGCAGGGCCAGCGGCAGCACGTGGTGGAACACCACCTGCACCGGCGATGCCCCGATGGCGAGCGCGCCGTCACGGATCGAAGGGGGCACGGCCTTGATTGCGTTGCGCCCGGAAATCACGATCACCGGCATGGTCATCAACGCCAGCGTCATGCCGCCGATGATCGGCGCGGATCGGAGGCCAGGGAACAGGGCGAGGAACACCGCAAGGCCCAGCAGGCCGAAGATGATCGAGGGCACGGCCGCAAGGTTGCTGATCGACACTTCGATGATGTCGGTCCAGCGGTTGCGGGGGGCGTATTCCTCAAGATAAAGCGCGGACAGCACGCCGATGGGGAAGGCGAGCACCAGCGTGACCAGCATGGTCAGCATCGATCCCTTGAGCGCGCCCCAGATGCCCACCGATTGCGGGGTTGTGGCATCGGAGCGCACAAGGAAGCCCCAGTCCCAGTTGCGCGCCAGCTTGCCTTCGGACACCAGCTTTGCGGCCAGCGCCTGCAATTCGGGCGATCCTTCCCCCTCCATCGCCGCGCCCAGCGCCGAGGTGGTGGGCAGGTCGAAGGTTGCCTTGCGGGTGATGAGCGAGGGGTCTTCGGCTAGTGCGGCGGCGACATCGCGCCAGGCATCGCTGGTGATTTCAGCCGCGGCCTGTTTGCCGATCTGGGCTTCGGCGAAATAGGTGACAAGATCGGGCAGGCCCTGCATTTCCAGCGTCTGGCCGGCGCTGGGCGCAGTCAGCGAGGTGGCATCGCCCTTGAGGCCGCTGGCGGGGAAATCGATCGTCACTTCGACTTCGGGGCGCTGGAAGCCGGCAATGCCGTTGACCAGCATATTGGCCAGCAGGAACACCAGCACCGCAACCGAGAACACCACCGCGCCAAGCCCGACGCGGCGGAAGTTGCGCTCGGCCCGGTAACGCTTGGCCAGACGCGCCTCGAAAGCCGGGGTGCGGGTGGGGCGGATCGCTTCGGTTTCGGGCGCAGCGGTTTCAAGGGTTGCAGGCGTGCTCATTCGTAGGCCTCGCGGAAGCGCTTCACAACGCGCAGGGCGATGAAGTTGAGGGCGAGCGTCACCATGAACAGCACGAAACCAAGCGCATAGGCGCTCAAGGTGGCGGGGTGATCGGTGCTTTGCTCGCCGGTCAGCAGGTTGACGATCTGGACCGTGACGGTCGAGATCGGTTCAAGCGGGTTGGCGGTGAGATTGGCGGCCTGCGAGGCTGCCATCACCACGATCATCGTCTCGCCAATCGCGCGGCTGACGGCGAGCATGATCCCGGCGACGATGCCGGGCAGGGCGGCCGGGAAGAGCACGCGGCGGATCGTTTCGGACTTGGTTGCGCCCATCGCAAGGCTGCCGTCCCGCATCGCGCCGGGAACGGCGGCCATCGAATCGTCGGCCATTGATGACACGAAGGGAATGATCATCACCCCCATCACCATCCCTGCCGCCAGCGCGCTTTCGGTCGAGGCGTTGGCAACGCCCATCGCCACGGCGGCCTCACGGATCATCGGGGCAAGGGTGAGCGCGGCAAAATAGCCATAGACCACGGTGGGCACGCCCGCGAGCAGCTCCAGCAGCGGCTTGATCCAGGTGCGCACGCGCGGATCGGCATATTGGGTGAGGTAGATCGCGCTCATCAGCCCCAACGGGATGGCCACGATCATGGCGATGATCGCGCCGATGAAGATCGTCCCCCAGAACAAAGGCACAGCGCCATAGCGGGTGGGATCGACCGCATCGGGGCTGCCCATCGTGTCCGGCCCCCACTTGGTACCGAACAGGAAATCGATCGGAGAGACCATGCCGAAGAAGCGCACGGTCTCGAACACCAGGCTCACGAAGATGCCCAGCGTGGTGAGGATGGCCACAAGGGATGCCAGCATCAGGATGGTCATCACCGTCCGCTCGACCTTGGTGCGCGCACCGAATTGCGGGCGCAGGCGCAGGAAGGCGAGGGCGCCTCCGGCCAGCGCGATCAGCACGGTGACGATGATGCCGACGGTGTTGTAATAACGGAACGCCTCGCGGAAGGGGGCGATCAGCGGCTCGGCTTCGTCATTGAAGACACCGGGTGCCTGCCCGAGCGCCACAGCGCGGGCTTCGCCGATGAAGGCATCACGCTCGAACCCGAAGACCGGCAGTTCCAGCGCGGCGGGCGAGGCGAGCACGGATTGCAGCACCAGCTTGGGGGCGATGGCAGTCCACGCGATCACGAACAGCAGCACCGGCAGCACGACCCACAGGGCGACATACCATGCATGGTAGACCGGACGCGAGGCGGTGCGCACGCCCGCTTCGCCCGTCTGGAAGCTCCACGCCTTGGCGCGCCCGGCCAGCCAGCCAAGCAGGCCGAGGCCAAGGGCAATCAGGATCAGCGTGATCGGCGACATTATCAGACCTGTGTTTCCTGCAGGAGGTGCGCTTCGGTAGTCAGGCCGGGCATTGGCGTGCCGGCATGGCCTGCGCGCACCGGCCCGTACGCCATGTGCGCGCCATGTTGAAGAAATATGACACGTCTATGACACTTGTTGTTGTTCGTCAGTCAGCAGGCCGCCCTCTAACGGTGCCGCCTCGGGCTGTTCGGCTTCGGCAAGGGGAAGGCGGACCACCACTTTCGTTCCCTTGCCCAGTTCGCTGGTGATGTCGAGCCGCCCGCGGTGGCGTTCCACAATATGCTTGACGATGGCAAGGCCCAGACCCGTCCCCCCCGAGGCCCGGCTGCGGCCCGGATCGGTGCGGTAGAAGCGGCGGGTGAGGTGCGGGATCTGCTCCGGCGCGATGCCTTCGCCCTGATCCGCCACCGCGATCCGCGCCAGATCGCCCTGCACCAGATCGAGCGCCACCCGCACCGGCGTATCCTCGGCGCCATACTTCAGCGCATTGTCGACGAGGTTGCGCACCACCTGTTCAAGCTGTTGCAGATCGCCCAGCACCACCGGCTCTGCGCCGAGTTCCAGTTCCAGCCGGTCAAGCCGCTGCGGCCCCGCCGCATCGCGCGCCGCCCGTTCGACCAGCGAGGCAAGATCGATGCGTTCGGTGGGAAGATCGTGCTTTTCGGCCTCCACCCGGCTGAGGCTCATCAGGTCGCTCACCAGCGCCTGCAAGCGCTGCGCCTCGCGCGCGATGATGCCGAGGAACTTGCGCGCGGTCGGTGTGTCGATGTCACCGTCACCTTCCTGCAAGGTTTCGACATAACCGATGATCGCGGCCAGTGGCGTGCGCAGTTCGTGGCTGGCATTGGCTACGAAATCGGTATGCGCGCGGCTGATATCGGCCTCGGCGGTCTGGTTGATGAATTCGAGCATCGCCAGCCGGTCATCAATGCTGCGGCGGCTGATCTGCCAGATATCCCCGCGCCGCACGAGCCCGCGCACGATCGCTTCACTCTGCCGCGTGTCGTCAAGCAGCGAGACTGCATCGGGCCGCCGCAGCGCAACCCGCGCGTCCTGCCCGATCACGTGCTGCCCCAGCATCTTGCGCGCCGCCGCATTGGCAAGCGCGATGGTGTTGCGATCGGTGATGACCAGGGGAATCGACGAATCCTCGATCAGGTCGCTGATCGATTCGAGCGTCAGCGGCGCCTTTGTCTTGGCCTTGGGCGGGTCGGGCGGGCGTCCCGCCGCCACCAGCAGCGATCCTACCCACACCGTCAGCACCGCCAGCGCGATGACGAAATCCGTGCCCAATGCCAGCAGCGCAACAAAGGTTACAGCCGCAAGCAGGATACCGGCGATCGGAGTGTTCTGGCCGCTGCCCATGGCCCGCGGCCTTACAGCCAAGCATCGGGCGAGAAAAGCAGTGAGCGCAGCTTGTCACAAAAAGCCGCAAGGCCAGCCCGCAGCACGGGCGCACGCCAACACGCGGGCACGAAAAAGGGCGGCAAAGCCGAAGCCTGCCGCCCTATCCGCTTAAGCGTTCAACCATCCCTAAAGATGGTGACCCCTACGGGAATCGAACCCGTGTTTCAGCCGTGAAAGGGCCGCGTCCTAACCGCTAGACGAAGGGGCCGTCGCGATTGCGAAGCGCGCCTTTAGGGGGGTGTTCCGGGACGGTCAAGCGCGATCGCGCTGAGCCATGCGAAATTTTATCCACACCCTATGCCAGCAACCCGTGCTGGGCCGCTCAATCGGCGAAGGCGGCGTCTTCCAGCTGCAATTCAGCCGCCGGTCGGTTGCCCCAATCATCGATCTTGGCCCGTCCGGCGAGATGGAAGTGGCGGCCCTGATGGCGATAGAGCAGGGTCTGGCCCATTTCGCTCTCGACCGCGCGGAAAGCGATGGCCTTGAAGCTGCGCCCGTCATTGCCGCTGGCGATCAGCCGCACGTGATCCTTGCCGACGATATCCGCCTTGATGATCCGCACCGGCCCCACCGCCACGCGCGGAGCGGGCCAGCCCACGCCATAGGGACCGCCTGCTTCCAGCGTTTCGACCAGATCGGGGGTGAGGCCGCCGGGTGCCAGCGCCAGATCGAGCAGCATCGCCGCTCCGGCCCGCGCGCGCTCCACATCGCGGGCGAGGCGTTCATCAAGGAAGCCGGCAAAATCGGCAAGACGCGCCGGTTCAATCGTCAGCCCCGCCGCCATCGCGTGCCCGCCGCCGGCCACCAGCAAGCCGGCCTCACGCGCGGCGATGATCGCTGCGCCCAGATCGACGCCGCTGATCGAGCGGCCAGAGCCCTTGCCCTGAACCTCGTCCAGCGCGATCACCACGGCAGGCTTGCCGGTCTTTTCCTTGATCCGCCCCGCCACGATCCCGATCACGCCGGGGTGCCAGCCATGCCCTGCAATCACTTGCACTGCCATATTGTGCTGGCCTGCAAGCTGCGCTTCGGCGGCTTCCTGCACCAGGGCTTCGATGGCGCGGCGTTCCTCGTTCAATTGCGAAAGCTGCGCGGCGATGGCGCGGGCTTCGGCCGGGTCCGTGGTGGTCAGCAGGCGCACGCCCAAGGTCGATTCGCCAATCCGCCCGCCGGCATTGATGCGCGGGCCCAGCGCAAAGCCCAGATCGCTGCATTGCGGGGCGCGGGTGAGGCGGCTTGCATCCATCAGCGCCGCCATGCCGATCCGTTCACGCCGGGCGAGCACCTTCAGCCCCTGCGCCACGAAAGCGCGGTTCAATCCGTGAAGCGCGGCGACATCGGCGACCGTGCCCAATGCGACCAGATCGAGCAGGCCGATGAGCTCCGGCTCTGCCCGCCCGCGCGAAAACCAGCCTTCGCCGCGCAAGGTTCGTACCAGCGCCACGCCGAGGAGGAAGGCAACGCCGACCGCTGCAAGGTGGCCATGCGCAGCGCCAAGATCGCTTTCGTCAAGGCGGTTGGGATTGACCAGCGCGTGGGCGGGTGGAAGATCGGGTGAGCACTTGTGGTGATCGACCACGATCACATCCACGCCGGCATCGCGCGCCATGCCCAGCGCTTCGTGCGCCATCGCCCCGCAATCAACCGTGACGATCAGCTGCGATCCGCTTTGCGCCAGCTTCACCAGCGCTTCGCCGGATGGGCCATAGCCTTCCAGCAGACGGTCGGGGATGTAATAGCCCGCTTCCAGCCCCAACTGCCGCAGCAGCTCCACCAGCAGCGCCGCGCTGGTCGCGCCGTCAACGTCATAATCGCCGTAGATCGTCACCCGCTCGCCCGTCATCACCGCTTGTGCAAGGCGCGCTGCGGCGGTGTCCATGTCGCGGAAGGTTGAGGGATCGGGCAGGAAGCCGCGCAAGGTGGGGGCTGCATGGCGGGCCAGATCATCCTCGGCCACGCCGCGGGTGAGCAGCAGCTGATCGAGGATCGAATGGGAGAGGGTCTGCGCATCATCGCCCAGTTCCATGTTCCCCCCGCGCCAGCGCCACGCCTTGCCCGACAGCGACGAGGCAACGCCGAGCACCGGCGCGAAACCGGGGGAGACAGGAGAGCGTGTGGCCATCCGGGCGTGATAGCGCAAAGACGTCCCCGCCAACAGGTGGGCGCGGTTGACAATCGACAGGTGCATGGGAAAGCCTCGGCATCATGCCCGACGAACCCCGCCTCCTGATCCTGTGGCACAGCCGCACCGGCGCGAGCGAGGCGCTGGCGCGCGCGGCGGCGGATGGGGCGGGGGCGGCGGCATGGCTGGTGGCTGCGGGCGAGGCGGAACCTGGCATGTGGCTTGGCGCTGACGGCTATCTGTTTGTCTGCCCCGAAATCCTCGGCAGCATGAGCGGGCTGATGAAGGAGGCCTTCGACCGGGCCTATTATCCGCTGCTCGGGCAGATCGAGGGGCGGCCCTATGCGACGCTGATCGCGGCCGGATCTGACGGGGAGGGGGCGCAGCGCCAGATTGACCGGATCGTGACAGGGTGGCGGCTGAAACGTGTGGCACCCCCGGTAATTGTCGGCCTTGGCGCGCAAACCCCCGAAGCGATCGCCGCGCCCAAGATCGTGCCCGAGGCGGCGCTTGTTCATGCGCGCGAAATCGGCGCTGCCTTAGCAGAAGGTCTGCGGCTCGGCCTGTTCTAGAGATTGCTCCAAAACGGGACAGGTGTGCCGTTTGGGGACTCGACGACGTTTGGCAAACAAGCCAAAGAACGGCTTGGGGGATACTTGCCGCTATATTTGGGCAACTTACGAGGGGGGGCCTGACCGATTTCACAGTCGCAGCGCGCTCATCCCGCCGAGCTCCATTTGTTGTTCGCCAGAGGCAAGCGGCCGGATCGTTTCGCGGTCCGGGCCTTTGCCGCGCGGCAGCCCTCGGTGACCGTGAGCCATGATCCCGTGCCCGATAACACAGCCAGTGGCGCGCCTGATGCCCAAGCCTTGTGGCCGGGACAGATGCACTGGTTGGAATTGCTGCGCGAAGGCCTCACCTTCGATCTGAGCGGGCTTGCGCCCGGCCCTGCGAGCGCCTTTCCCGATCTTGCGCACCGCTTCGATCTGCCAGCGCTGCCTGCTACCGCCGATTACGAGGCGGTGGTGCTGCGTCCGGGACCGCATCTGGCTGATAGTGCGGCCAGCCTGCCTGTGATGCGCGGGCTGCTGGCGCTGGGCTGCGAAATCGTGCGGCAGCTCGAAGGCGTGGTGGCGGTGGGCTGGGGCCCGGCGGGCACGGCGATCGGCCCGCGCTTCTTTGAATCCGTCACCAGCGCATGGCTCGATGGCGGACCTTTCCCCGCGCTGGGTCTGACCGCCTTCTCCGAAACGCCCGATGCCGCGCTCGAAACCGTGGGTCTTGCGTTCTGGATCGGGCAGGAGCTGCGGATCGAACCGCCGCTCAGCGCCGACAGGATCGCCGCCACCCGGCTCGGCATCCGCCTCGTCAATCACCTCGTAATCATCGGCGGCCTGTCCGAGGATGATCGCATCGTCGCCCCCGATGGCACGCGGATCGTGCTGCGCCCTTCGCGCAGCCGTGCCGTCATCAGCGTGTGGCGTGAATAGCCATGCGCGTGAGGGATCACCGCTCGCATAGTCTGACGCATATCACCTTCCGCTCGGTCAACGCGCGGGGTTCGCAAGGTTATGACCCCGGCTTGCAGCGCCACCACCTGCTGCCGCGCCAACTGCTCTCACAGCGCTGCTTCGGCAAGATGTTCACCGAGGTCGGCCGGGTGCGGGTGGGGTTTGATGATTTCCGTCGCAACGGGCTGCTGCTCCCCGCCACGGAAGACGCCTCGGTGCGCACCGGGATGCCGCTTCACCGCGGGCCGCACCGGCATTACAACGAGATGGTAATCGCCCGCGTGGGCCGGATCGAGGCGCGCTGGGCGCTGGTGCGCCGCGTCGATGACGAGGCGGCGATTCTTGAGGCGCTGATGCGCCTGCATCTGCTGCAAGGCGCGCTGCGGCGCCAGTTGCTGGCCGAGCGCCGCCGGGTCGTGCTCAACCGCAAGGACCCGGTCGGCACAGGTTTCGACTTCAGCGAGCTGGACGCAATGGCCGAAGCTTTGTGGGGCGCCGAGTAAGCAGCGCCCCAGCCGCGGGGTGGGGCTTCTACTCCGCCGCGTCGGCCATCGCCGCCCATGCGGTATAGCCCGCATTGGCCGCCAACCTCGCCTTGGCGTCGTGATATTCGCGCTCAAACCGGGCAACCAGATCCTCGACCGTGCCGACTTCCTTGATCGTCCCGATCCCCTGACCCGAACCCCAGATGTCCTTCCACGCCTTGGCCTTGGTGTTGCCGCCGCTGCCGAAGTTCATCTTGCTGGGATCGCTGACCGGCAGGTTTTCAGGATCCATCCCCGCCGCCTCGATCGAGGAGCGCAAATAGTTGCCGTGCACGCCGGTGAACAGGTTGGTGTAGACGATCCCTTCCGAAGACCCTTCGACGATGCCGTTCTTGTAGCCATCGGCAGCATTCGCCTCCTTGGTGGCGATGAAGGCGCTGCCGGCATAGGCGAAGTCTGCGCGCAAGGCCTGTGCGGCCAGGATCGTCGCCCCGTGGCCGACCGCGCCTGACAGCGCCACCAAGCCATCGAACCACTCGCGGATTTCCTGCATCAGCGCAAAGGGCGACAGCGCGCCCGCGTGGCCGCCAGCGCCTGCTGCCACGGGGATCAGGCCCGTCGCGCCCTTTTCGATCGCCTTGTGCGCAAAGCGGTTGTTGATCACGTCATGCATCGTCACGCCGCCCCAGTTGCGCACGGCGGTGTAGATATCTTCGCGCGCACCCAGCGAGGTGATGACCATCGGCACCTGCCACTTCTCGCAAGTCGCCATGTCGGCATCGACGCGGTCGTTGGTCTTGTGGACGATCTGGTTGACCGCGAACGGCGCGGCCGGGCGGTCAGGATGGGCGCGGTTATGCGCGGCCAGTTCCTCGGTGATCTGGTGCAGCCATTCATCAAGCTGTGACTGCGGGCGTGCGTTGAGCGCCGGGAAGCTGCCGATGATCCCGGCCTTGCACTGCGCGATCACCAGTTCGGGGCCGGAGACGATGAACAGCGGCGATCCGATCAGCGGCAGGCGCAGACGATCGAACGGAGCGGGAAGGGCCATGGGTTTCTCCTGAAAACGTTTTTGTCTTAACCCGTGTCTCTAACGCGGGTTCCTGTCGTGCCAAGCCTGATTTTGAGGGTGACGCCGCGTCACCTGAGCAGGTCTTCGATCCCGTAGAACCGCGCCGCCGTGCCCGCGAACAGCGCCGCCTTTTCTTCGGCACTGGCGCTGCGGGTGAGGCGCTTGAAGGCGTTCCAAAGCACCGCGTAATCTGCGCCCCAGTAATCGACCGGGAAGTTGCTCTCGAACATCGCGCGCGTCGGCCCGAAGGCTTCGATGCAGGTTTCGATATACGGGCGCCACAGGGCAGCGAGGTGTTCCGAACCGTGGCCGGCTGCCGGGCCTTCCTCGGGCAGGGCGCAGAAGGCCATGGCCAGCCCGCCGAGCTTTACCACCACGTTCTGGCACTGTGCCAATTCGTGGATGTTGCGGCGCCATTCGTCAAACCGTTCGTGCAGCCGGCCCTTGTAGCTCGCAATGCCCACCGGCGTGCCGCAATGGTCAAGGCAGATCGGCTGATCGGGGAAGGCGCGCGCCAGATCGATGATGTCCGGCAGTTGCGGTTCGAGCAGCCAGGCATCGAAGGTCAGGCCGCGCGAGCCAAGCTCGGCAAAGCCTGCGCGGAACGTGGCATCGCGGTAAAGGCCCTGCGGGTGGTGGAACGGTGCGCCCAGCACCGCCGGATCGGCATCCCACGCCGCTGCATGGCGAATGCCCCTGAAGCGCGGCGAGGCGGCCATCAGCGCATCGAGCACCTCGCCCGCGCCGCTCCCGCGCATCAGGTCGGCATGGCCGACTATGCCGGCGCAATAGCGCGCGGGGCCATAAAGCCCGCTGGCCGATTGCGCCGCGACGCCGTTCACGAATTCCACCTCGCCCACGGTTTTGCGCGCATCGCCATAGGCGCCGTTATAGAATGCGCCGCACTCCATATAGACGGTGCCGATGATGTTGTGCCCGCTGGTCATGTGGGCGTGGAGCTGGTCGAAGGTGTAATAGGCGTTGGGGATGATGGCGCTGACGAAGGGGTGATGCGGCTGCGGGAACATCTGCACCATCGGCCTTAGGTCCCACAGGTGATGATGGGGGTCGATGATCGGCAGATCGGGCTCGATGATGGCTTCGGTCATGGTTCTCTCCCATCCATGTTTCGTCCTGTGTAATCTCCGCTGGGTCTGTCGTCATCGTCAAATTGGGGAAAGATGCGGGCTGCGGATCGCTTTTGCCGCAGCAGCGCGGATGGCGCTGTTCATCGGTGATTAAGCCGCTTTACACGAGACTTTATGACATTATCTTGGTGACTTAGAGGAGATTTCCCGATGGTGTCGCTGAACTGGAAATTGTCTGCATTGGGCGCGGCTGTGATGTTCGCCGCAGGTTCCGCCCCTGCTGTTGCCTCCGAATTTGAACGGCCCGTTAGCGAGAGCGAGCTTCGCACGCTCGCCAACGCCTATGCGCGCGGCGATCTGGGGTCGGGTCGATGCGACTGGGTCCACCCCGTCACCGAAGGGCCGACACGCATTCCTTGCGAAGCCGTGCCTTTGCCGGTGCTCGCCAGCCTCGCCCGCAACGTGATGAACAAGCACGCCCAGCTTGAACTCGGCAAGCGGTTGGAGGAAGGGCGTGGCGTAGCGCGAGATACCCGCCTGGCGCGGCGCTTCTACCGCATGGCGTCACGCGATGCGCAGCGCGGGGAGCCGATCCATGAGGGCCTAGCGACGTTCTCGGTGTCGGGCATCGGCGGGCACGTGATCTACGCCCGGCCGCGCGCGGTTGGCCTGCCCGAGGCCGAGGAGCGGCTGCGCAGCCTTGCCCGGGCGGAGTAGGATGGGCGCGGGCCGGGGAGTCTTGCGCGATCCCGGCCCAATTCATGCGAACAATCCCGCTCTAGAAGGTGCGGTAAGCCTCAGACCACCGCCCGCGTGTAAAGGTGCCAGGTCGCATGGCCGAGCACCGGGAGCGCGACGGTCAGGCCGATAAAGCCCGGCAGCATCGCCACGAACAGCAGCACGGCGATAATCGCTGCCCAGCCGAGCATCACCGCAAAATTGCGCCGCACCACCGTTAGGCTGGTGATGATCGCGGTGAGGAAATCGTGGCGGCGCTCGACCAACAGGGGCAGGCTGATCACGGTCATGGCGTAAAAGGCGAAAGCCATCACCGCGCCGACCGCGCTGCCCACGCCCAGCATCGTCAATCCCGCAGGCGTGAGCAAAGCGGCCAGTGTCCCTCGGCCCATGCCGCTTTCGCCCACGAACACTGCGAAGATTGCGTGTGCGACAATCATCCAGAACGAGAAGGCGACAAAGACGATCACCCCCATCGACAGGATCTGGTCATCCCCATGCCCCTTGAGCGCCCCGAGCACAGCGCGCCAGGTCAGCGCCTCGTCCGCCGCACGCCGCCGGCTCGCTTCGTAAAGGCCCACGGCAACGAAGGGTGCGATCAGGGGAAATCCGGCGATGGCGGGGATCAGCCAGGTTGGACTGCTCCCCGCCAGCGCCGCCCAGCCGATAGCGATCCCGGCCAGCACATAGACCCCGCCGAAGAACAGACCAAAGCGTGGCATGGCGAGGAAATCGCGCCAGCCTGCCTTGAGGGCATCGGAAAGATCGCTAAACGCGAGATCGCCCGCTACCTGCGGCACGGGCGGGGCCGGGGGCAGCGGAGGCACGCCGGGGATCTGCTGCAATCCTGTCACGCGCCCTCCTGCCGTTTGGCTTCTCTCCGGCCGCGGAAGTTGCGCGCAATTGGCGCGCCGCGCAAGGGTGAGGGCGCTCAGGCCGCGGGGGAAGCCACAGCCGCGTTGGCCGCAGACAGCACCGCACGCACGCTGGCGGTGGCGATGTCCTCGTCAATCCCGCAGCCCCAGATGGTGCGGCCGTCGGCAGAGCGGCATTCAAGATAGGCGGCGGCCCGCGCATCGGTGCCTGCGCCCAGCGCGTGTTCGGTGTAGTCGATCACTTCGAGTTCGACCCCGAAGGCCTCACGCAGCGTGCCCATCACTGAAGAGATGAGACCATTGCCGCGCCCTGAGACAGACTGCTCTGCGCCATCCACCGCAATGGTGCCGGCAAAGATGCGCGTGCCATCGGATGCGCGGCTTTCCTCGTAGCGCACCAGCTGGAAGTGCCGCGGGCTGATCTTGACATAATAGGCGCGGCGGAATGCGTCCCAGATGTCGGCAGCGCCCAGTTCGCGGCCCAGCTCGTCGGCCATGGCCTGCACGTGGCGGCTGAAATCGGCCTGCATCTTCTTGGGCAGCTTGAGGCCCTGATCCTTCTCCAGCACCCAGGCAAAGCCGCCCTTGCCGGACTGCGAATTGACGCGGATCACCGCTTCGTAGCTGCGCCCCAGATCGGCCGGATCAATCGGGAGATAGGGCACGCGCCATTGTTCATCATTCTGCGTCTCGCGCGCTTCGAAGCCCTTCTTGATCGCGTCCTGATGGCTGCCGCTGAACGCGGTGTAGACCAGTTCCCCGCCATAGGGGTGGCGCTGGTGAACGGGGATATCGTTGCAATAGGTGACGGTCTCGATCACGCGGTCAATGTCCGAGAAATCGAGTTTCGGATCAACGCCTTGGGTGTAGAGGTTGAGCGCCATCGTCACGAGGCAGCAATTGCCGGTGCGCTCGCCATTGCCGAACAGGCAGCCTTCCACCCGGTCCGCGCCCGCCATCAGGCCCAGTTCCGCCGCCGCCACGCCGGTGCCGCGGTCGTTGTGGGTGTGGAGCGAGAGGATCGCCGCTTCGCGGTTCGGCAAGTGGCGCGCGAAATATTCGATCTGGTCGGCGTAGATATTGGGCGTCGCCGCTTCGACCGTGGCCGGCAGGTTGAGGATGATCGGGTGTTCCGGGGTAGGCTGGAGCACCTCCATCACCGCGGCGCAAACCTCGATGCTGAAATCCAGTTCGGCGGTGGAGAAGGTCTCCGGCGAATATTGGAAGTGCCAGTCCGTCCCCGGATATCGCGCCGCTTCATCGCGCATCACTTTTGCGCCGGCGACCGCGATGGCTTTCACTTCCTCGCGGCTCATGCGGAACACGATGTCGCGCCATGCGGGGCTGACCGCGTTGTAAAGATGCACGATCGCCGCGCGCGCGCCTTCGAGGCTGGCAAAGCTGGTGCGGATCAGGTCTTCGCGGCTTTGCGTGAGCACCTGCACGATCACGTCATCGGGAATGGCGTCCGATTTCACCAGCCCAGAGATAAAATCGAACTCGGTCGCGCCCGCGCTGGGGAAACCGACTTCGATCTCCTTCAGACCGATTTCCACCAGCAGGTCGAAAAACCGCCGCTTCTTGACCGCGTCCATCGGGTCGATGATCGACTGGTTGCCATCGCGCAGGTCGGTGGAGAGCCAGCGCGGGGCTTTTTCGATCAGGCGTGAAGGCCACTGGCGGTTCGGCAGGTTGATCTGGCCGAAGGGGCGATACTTGGCGGAAGGCTCTGTGAGCATGGGCATGGGGAAAAGCTCGTGGCGATAAGGGACTGGAAGGCTGCGGGTTACCCTTGGGCGCGGGCCGCTCGCAGTGATCGCGCGCGGCTCTCTACGCCCAAGGGCGCATAAGTCGAAGCAGCGAAAGTCCGTGTCCCGTCATGGGATGAGCCTTTGCCGATTATTGCGCGGGGCGCAAGCCGGGAATGCTATTCATTCCCGCAGGCCATGCCAGTCCGCTTAACCACAACGCGCATCACGGATCACGTTCTGCCCATCAAGCATGATCGACAGGCGCGGATTGGTCGGGTCGGGATTGACGGTGGCGGTGCTGCCGAAAATGACAAAGCGCAGATTATCGGTGCGCCCGAGCGTCTGGGCGATGGCCGCGCGGGTTGCCTGATCGGCGGGCTTGCCGATGAACGGGCCCATCAAGGGCGCCCCGCAGGTGCTGGCGGCGGGATCGGTGAGTGTCCCGCGCGCAAAAGCTCCAGGCGCGGCGCCGGGCTGCGGTTCGGCGATCTGCGGCGTGGCGGTGGCGACAGGCGCACCGGTTTCGGACCCCGCAGGTGTCGCTTCACCCGATGCGATACGCGCCGCAAAGCTGGACGCATCAGTGCCCGGCTGATCGGCCTCGGTCCCGCAACCGGCAAGAGCAAGGGCGAGAGCGGGAAATACAAAAGCGGTAGCGCGCGCGGCAGTCATGGGTTCTGGTCCGTCAAAAGAGGCAGCCTACTTCAAAGCGCGTCTTACGTTACCTGTTTGTGACAAGACTGCACGGTTTAATCGCGGTGGCGGATACGATCCGCGTTCAGCTGGTCCAGCGCCGTGACCCCCATGAGCCGCATCCCGCGCTCGATCTCGTCCTTGAGAATGCCGAGCGCGCGCTCCACCCCCTCCTGCCCGGCCGCCGCCAGCGCATAGAGATAAAGCCGCCCGCCCGACGCCCCGCTCGCGCCGCTGCACAGGGCTTTCAGCACATGGGTGCCGCGCCTGACGCCGCCATCGCAGATGATCTCGATCCTGCCGCCGACCGCCTCGACGATCTCGGGCAGTTGGTCAAACGGCGCGCGGGAGCCATCAAGCTGGCGGCCGCCGTGGTTTGAGATCATGATGGCGTCCGCCCCGATCTCCACCGCGCGCCGGGCATCGCCCGCGCTCATGATGCCCTTCAGCACGAACTTGCCGCCCCAGTCTTGCCGGATGCGCGCCGCCGTGTCCCAATCCATCCCGGTGTCGAGCATGGTGTTGAAATATTCGGCGATGCTCACCGCTTTGCCCGTGCCCTCGCTGACATGGGTATCGAGATTGGGGAGGCGGAACTTCTCTCGGCAAACGTAATCCAGCGTCCAGCGCGGGCGGGCGGCGTAGCTGAGGATGCTGGCAGGGGTGAAGCGCGGCGGGGTGGTGAAGCCGGATCGCAGGCACCTTTCGCGCTTGCCTGAAACGATGGTGTCGACTGTCAGTGCCAGCGCATCGAAGCCGGAGGCCTGACAGCGCTGGATCATGCTGGCATTCAACCCCTTGTCCTTGTGGACATAAAGCTGGAACAGCTTTGGCCCGCTCGTGAGCGCGGCAATTTCCTCGATGCTGCGAGTGGCAAGGCTGGAGATGCCGAACCACAGCCCGAATTTCTCCGCCGCCTTCGCCACCGCGGTTTCACCCTGCCAGTGAAAGGCGCGCTGCACGGCGGTTGGCGACAGCATCAGCGGCAGCGCGGATTTGCGCCCGAGGATGGTGCAGGATGTGTCGATCGTCTCGACCCCGGCCAGCACATCCGGCACCAGATCGACACCCGCAAAGGCAGCGGTGTTACGCTCCTTGGTCAATTCATCATCGGCCGCGCCGTCGATGTAATCGAACACGGGGAAGGGGAGACGCGCCTTGGCGAGGCGGCGGAAATCATCGATATTGTGGCAATCGGACAGGCGCATCGTGGATGCAGGCCTGCCCGATTGCGGCGATCAAGTCGAGTGGCGGATTATTGCTTTTCGAAGGCCACGCTGATGTCGAGTTCGACTTCATCGCTGACGAAGGGCAGCGCGTAGCTCACCCCGAAGTCCGAGCGCTTGATGCTGGTTTCCGCTTCAAAGCCGATGGTGGCCTTCTTGTTGAAGGGATTTGCGCCCGCGCCGGTGAATTCGGCCTCGAAGGTGACCGGCTTGGTCACGCCGTTCAAGGTCAAGTCGCCGGTGATGGTCGCCTTGGTAGCGTCCTTGGCATCGACCTTGACGGCGGTCGAGACGAAGCGGGCAGGCGCGGGTGCGGGTCCGAAGAAGTCGGGCTTGCCGCCGTCCTTGCCGGCGCGCAGCAGGTGATCGGTCAGACCCTTGCTGGCCGTGGTCACATTGGCGACCGGGATCGTCACATCGACCTTGGCGGCGCCGGGGTTGGCCGGATCAATCACCAGCGTGCCCGCAACATCGCCGAACAGCCCGTAATAATCATTGAAGCCGAAATGGTTGACCTCCCAGCCGATCAGCGAGTGGTTGCTGTCTGCGGTGTAGGTCCCGGCCGTGACGCGCCCAGGCTCCTTGGCGCCGGGGAGCTGCGGTGCACCTTGGGCGGTGAGCGCCGGAGCGAAGGCGGTGGCACCTGCGGCAAAGGCAAGTGCGGCGGCAGCGGCGGCGATGGTTTTGCGGGTCATTGGCTATGGTCTCCTCAAGGGGCGTCAGGCCATCAATAGCCCAAGGCCCCCGATGGTTCCACCTTGCGGCGCCCGAAGTGGATCGCTTTGACGATACGCGGGCTTGTGTTAGCCTTGCTCCGTCGCAAACCTTCAGGATCGGACCCGCCCGATGAGCCGTTTTCCGCTGGTGCAAGACCCGTGCCCCTACAAAGGCCCCGTCGCAGACATTCTGGCGGGCGATCAATGCCGCCTGTGCGAGCGCGAGGTGCATGACCTGACCAGCATGAACGAGGCTGATCGCCGCGCATTGGTGGCGGGCTGTCAGGAAGCCGAAGGGCTGTGCGTGCGCTATACCGTGCGTGCGGGCTCTGCGGTGGCCGCCGCGATGCTGGGAGTGGCGGGTTTTGTGGCCGTTCCGGCGATGGCGCAATCGGTGCAAGCCCCCGTAGCGGTCCAGCAGGAAGCGCCCGCCGCGCAAGGCTCTGCCCCGCATCCCGAAACCCCGGCCGCACCCGCTGCCGAAGCTGGTGCTGCGGACGCAGAGGATGATTTCATCGACGGCGACTGGATCATCGTCGGCGGCTTGCGCAAGCCCGATCAGGCGAAATGGCACAGGAGCGACGAAAAGGCCCCTGCGCGCCGCACCCTGCCTGTCATCACTGAAGATGATGTGCCCGCAAAAACTAAGGACGCGTCCGGGGCCTGACCTCGGCCATATCCTGCCACTGGATCAGCGCCGCCAGCCGCCACCCGGCGGTGATCCGCGCAGGCTCCCCGTCACTGACCGACAGCGCGATGTGGGCGGAGGAGAAACCTTCGTTCGTCATGTCGAAACTGCGCCATTTGCCGTCCACATAGGCGGTGGTCCAGGCGTGGGGGAAGAAGGCGCTGGCCGTGCCGTGATAGGCGCTGCGTTCATAGGCGAGGCCGCTCACCACCCTGGCCGGGATGCCCGCGGCGCGGGCGAGGGCGGCGAGCAGGGCGGCATCCTCGGTGCAATCGCCGCGCCGTCGTTTCCAAGCGGCGAGCGCGCTGACATGGCCATTGTAATCCACCGCGCCAAGCCGCGCGCGGGCGATCCGGGCGAGCGCCTGCATGACAGCGGTCTGCGACCGGCCGGGGGCTGCCGCCCTGCGCGCGGCGGTGACCAGTTCGGGCGCATCGGCCTGTAGCCACGACGTGGGCGCAAGCGCTGCGGCGAGTGTCCCCGGATCATCGGGCAGGCCGGGACCGCAATCGGGGCAGACATCGATCTGCCAGCGGTTCTGCCCGAGCGCCGTGATGCGCTGCTCCCCGGTCTCGGGCAGGGGCAGGCCGGCGCCCGAGGGGATGGCGGTGAAATAGCGGATATGCCCCTGCCGCGCATGGCGCGGGATGACGTAAGGGACATCGACCACCGGGTGCACCAGATTGGCGGTGCCGGTGACGACAGGGCGCGCGGTGGCAGGCACGAACAGCCAGTCGCCGCCGAGCTGCGGCAGGCGGATTCGGGCGGGCCGGTCTTGCGCGTCCAGCGTAACCAGCCATGCGGTGTCGAATTGCCCGGCGATGCGGCGTTCCACCACGATCTCGCCGTCTGGCAGGGTGCCAAGGCGGCGCAGACCCGGCCGCGCTTCGCCCCGCGCCGCTGCGATCACTTGTGCAAGCGGGATCAGCGGATCGGCCGTGTCAGGGCGCACCTTGCGCGCCGCGCGGTCGCTCGTGCCCTGACGCAGGGTCAGCGACCCGTCAGGCGTGCGCGCCATGCTCAGGTATTGGGATTGCAGGTCATGACCATGGACGCGGAAGGCGAGCTGGCGTTCGGCAGCGCTGCCGGTTTCGTCCGCATCATCCTCGCGCTGCCAGCCGATCACATCGCCCGCGTCAGTGCGGATTTCGAACAGCTGGCCGCCTGTGCCGCCAGACGCAATCGCGGCTGCAGGCCCGAAGGCCGCAGCCGCGATTAAGCATCTGTATGCGCCGGTTTTCACCCAGCGCGTGGTCGGCTCAGTTCTTCGCCTTGTCAACGAGCTTGTTGGCCGCGATCCACGGCATCATGGCGCGCAGCTTTTCACCGGTCTGCTCGATCGGGTGAGCCGCAGCCTGCTTGCGCGCGGCTTTCAGTTCGGGCTGGCCTGCACGGTTGTCGAGCACGAAGTTCTTCACGAAGCGGCCCGACTGGATGTCCGCCAGAACGCGCTTCATTTCGGCCTTGGTTTCATCCGTGATGATCCGCGGGCCGGTCGTGATGTCGCCATACTCGGCGGTGTTCGAGATCGAATAGCGCATGTTGGCGATGCCGCCTTCATACAGCAGGTCGACGATCAGCTTGGTTTCATGAAGGCACTCGAAATAGGCCATTTCGGGGGCGTAACCAGCCTCGACCAGCGTTTCGAACCCGGCCTGGATGAGGTGGGTGATCCCGCCGCACAGCACGGCTTGCTCGCCGAACAGATCGGTTTCGCACTCTTCGCGGAAGTTGGTTTCGATGATGCCCGAGCGCCCGCCGCCAACGGCGCTGGCATAGGCGAGGGCAACGTCATGCGCCGCGCCGCTTGCGTCCTGATGGATGGCGATGAGGCAGGGCACGCCGCCGCCCTTCACATATTCGCTGCGCACGGTGTGGCCCGGGCCCTTGGGGGCGATCATGATGACGTCGATATCGGCGGGCGCCTCGATCAGACCGAAGTGGATGTTGAGCCCGTGGGCGAAGGCAAGCGCGCTGCCGGGCTTCATGTGCCCCTTCAGATCATTCTCCCAGATCCCCGCTTGATGTTCATCGGGGGCGAGGACCATGATGAGGTCGGCCCACTGCGCCGCTGCCGTGTTGGAGAGCACCTTGAAGCCGGCATCCTGCGCCTTCTTGGCGGTCGCCGAACCTTCGCGCAGGGCGATGGCGACTTCCGCCACACCGCTGTCACGCAGGTTCTGCGCATGGGCATGGCCCTGCGAGCCATAGCCGACGATGGCGATCTTCTTGGGCTTGATCAGGTTGAGATCGGCGTCGGCGTCGTAGTAAACCTTCATTGTCCGTCCTTGCTTTTGATGTGTCGTCTCCCCGGCCTTGAGCCGGGGCCCCGCTACTTTTCCGTGTTGGCGAAAGAAGCGGGGTCCCGGGTCAAGCCCGGGAAGGCGGAGTTGTGAAAATTCTCAGGCCCCCAGCGCCCCGCGCATCATGCCCACGATCCCGGTGCGGCCGACCTCGACCAGCCCCAGTTCGCGCATCAACGCGATGAAGCTGTCGACCTTGTCGGGCGGGCCGGTGATTTCGAAGATGAAGCTTTCGGTGGTTGTATCCACCGGCCGCGCGCGGAAAATGTCCGCCAGGCGCAGCGCCTCGACCCGCTTCTCGCCTGTGCCGCTGACCTTGATCAGCGCCAGCTCGCGCTCGACGTGCGGGCCGGCGGTGGTGAGGTCGGTGACCTTGTGCACCGGCACCAGCCGTTCAAGCTGCGCCTCGATCTGGTCGATCACCTGCGGCGGACCATTGGTGACGATGGTGATGCGGCTGAGCGCATGATCCTCGCTGATATCGGCCACGGTGAGGCTGTCGATATTATAACCGCGCGCAGTGAACAGGCCGGTGATCTTGGCGAGGATCCCCGGTTCGTTATCCACGGTAACGGCGAGCACATGGCGCTCGGAGGCTGCTTCGGCGATTTTCATGGGCATGGGGTGTCCTTAGACCAGCGCCTTGGCTTCGTCGTCCATGGTCCCGTCGACCTTGTCGCCGTACAGCATCATGTCGGTATGGGCCGCGCCTGACGGGATCATCGGCAGGCAATTGGCATCCTGCGCCACCATGCAATCGACGATCACCGGGCCGGGATGGTCCAGCATCCGCATGATGCCGTCATCCAGATCGCGTTCCTCGGTGATGCGGATGCCCTTCCAGCCATAGGCTTCGGCAAGCTTCACGAAATCAGGGAGGCTGTCGGAGTAGCTGTTGGAATAGCGGCTTTCATAGGTCAGTTCCTGCCACTGGCGGACCATGCCCATATATTCGTTATTCAAGATGAAGATCTTGACCGGCAGGCGATACTGGCTCGCGGTGCCGAGTTCCTGGATGTTCATCTGGATGCTCGCCTCGCCCGCGATGTCGATCACCAGCGCGTCCGGGTGGCCCAATTGCGCGCCTATGGCGGCAGGCAGGCCATAACCCATCGTGCCGAGGCCGCCGCTGGTGAGCCACTTGTTGGGGTCTTCAAAACCGAAATACTGCGCGGCCCACATCTGGTGCTGGCCGACTTCGGTGGTGATGATCGGATTGCGCTGGTGGGTGAGGGCATAGAGCCGCTCGACCGCCTTTTGCGGCATGATCATGCCCGGGTTCTTCACCGAGCGTTCGGGATAGGCGAGGCACTCGCGCGCCCGCCATCCGGCAATAAGCGCTTTCCATTCGCCGAGGTTCTTCGCTTGGCGGCCGCCCCACGCTTCGATCATCTGGGCGAGCACCGTGCCGCAATCACCAAGGATGCCGAGATCGACGGGCACCACCTTGTTGATGGAAGAACGGTCGATATCGATGTGGATCTTCTTCGAGTTCGGCGAGAAGGCATCGAGCCGCCCCGTCACCCGGTCATCGAACCGCGCGCCTATGCACACCATCACATCGCACTGGTTCATCGCCATATTGGCTTCGTAGGTGCCATGCATCCCCAGCATCCCGAGCCAGTCGGGATGGGCGCTCGGGAAAGCGCCGAGGCCCATCAGGGTCGAGGTGACGGGCGCTCCGGTCAGATCCTGAAGCTGGCGCAGCAGCGCGCTTGCCTCGGGCCCGGAATTGATAACGCCGCCGCCGGTGTAGAAGATCGGGCGCTGGGCGCCTGCAATCATGTCGACCGCTTCGATGATCTGCTCGGCCGGGGCAACGGTCTGCGGCGCATAGCGGTGCGTGCCGGGACGCACCAGCGCGCGGCGTTCGGAGGGGACGGCGATCTGCACGTTCTTGGGAATGTCGATTACCACCGGGCCGGGGCGGCCGGTGGTGGCGATCAGGAAGGCTTCCTTGATCGTGGCGGCCAGATCGGCGGGGTCTTTGACCAGATAATTGTGCTTGGTGCAGTGACGGGTGATGCCGATGGTGTCGGCTTCCTGAAAGGCGTCCGTCCCGATCAGCGCGGTGGGCACCTGTCCGGTGATGACGACCAGCGGGATTGAATCCATCCATGCATCGGCAATGCCGGTGATCGCATTGGTCGCGCCCGGGCCGGAGGTGACGAGCACCACGCCCGGCTTGCCGGTGGAGCGCGCGTAACCTTCCGCCGCATGGGCCGCGCCCGCTTCATGGCGGACGAGAATGTGGCGGATGCGTTCATCGCCGAACAATTCGTCATAGATCGGCAGCACCGCGCCGCCGGGATAGCCGAACACATATTCGACCCCCTGTTCGATCAGGGACTGCACGAGGATCGCCGCACCGCTCATGGCAGGTGTGTTGTCCGAGGGGGCAGAATCCGGCTGACCGGGCACGGGGAACTCCATCATTATGCCGACGCCGGGCTGCTGGTGGGCAGGCGAGGGGCTCGCAATAAAGAAAACCGGCCCGACGCAGGAGGGTGCGCATCGGGCCGAGTGACATTGCCGCTAAAGGTCATAATCTGATAAGTCAACCCCTACGTGCGCAATAATGATGCGAAACACGCTTCGATGTCGATATTTTCGGATTGCCAGTCCGGATGCACCCGCGGCCATTGCGGCGGGGGCTGGCGGCGGAACCAGGTGAACTGGCGCTTGGCGTAATTGCGGGTCGCCTGACTTCCGGCGGCAATCACCTCATCGGCCTCGATCTCGCCGGCGAGCCATGCGGCGATTTCCGGCACGCCAATCGCGCGCATAACCGGCAAATCGGGATCGAGCCCGCGCGCCAGCAGCGTTTCGACCTCGGCGATCGCGCCATGATCCAGCATCGCCTCGAAGCGGGCGTCGCAGCGGTCATAGACCCATTGGCGTTCAGGCTCGACGATCAGCGGGTGGAGCGAGACCTCCTCGCCGATGCCGCCCGCCTTGGCCAACTGCCAATCGCCCAGCGTCACGCCGGTCGCGCGCTTGACCTCAAGGGCGCGGAAGATGCGCTGGCGATCGCCGGGATCGAGCAGGCTGGCGCGCTCGGGGTCTTCGATCTGGAGCAACTTGTAGGCGTCTGCCTCGTCCAGCGCTCGCACCGCAGCGCGCACGGCGGGAGCAATTTCGGGGATGGGCGCGATCCCTTCCAGCAGCACCTTGAGATAAAGCCCGGTGCCCCCGACAAGGATCGGCACGGCGCCGCTCGATTGGATATCGGCAATTTCCGCCTTCGCGCGCGTTGCCCATGCGGCGGCCGAGCAAGCTTGCGATCCGTCCCATGCGCCGAACAAGCGGTGCTCGATCCCCTCCATTTCCGCTTCGGTTGGCCGGGCGGAAAGGATTTGCAAGTCGGCATAGACCTGCGTGCTATCGGCGTTGACGATCACCGCGCGGCGGCCATCCTTGGCAAGGCGGTGGGCCAGCGCGACCGCAACGGCGCTCTTGCCGCTGGCGGTCGGCCCTGCAATGAGCGCGAGGGCAAGTTCAGGAGTGACAGATATGCTCATAGCGCGGCTGATAGCAGAGACGGAGACAAGTGAAACGCGTCTCGATGCGCTAGTTGCGGCGCTTGCCGAAGCGGGCGCGCCGCTGGCTGCTGCGGCTCTGCCCGAGGGCGATGCAGGGGTGCTGGAACTGCACATCGACGGGGGCGATCCGGCGGCGGTGCTGGCTGCGATCGACGATATCTTTGCAGCCCCCGCCATGCTGGTGGCCGAAGGGCCCATCGAAGTGCCGCGATTGTTCGTCTCGGATATGGATTCGACCATGATCGGGCAGGAATGCATTGATGAACTGGCCGACTATGCAGGCCTCAAGCCTCAGATCGCCGAGATCACCGAACGCGCCATGCAGGGCGAGCTCGATTTCGAGGCGGCCTTGCGGGAACGTGTGGCGCTGCTGGCGGGGCTGGATGAAGGCGCGATTGCCGCCTGCCTCGCCGACCGCATCACCGCCACGCCGGGCGCAAGGACGCTGGTGGCGACGCTTGCCGCGATGGGCACGCGCACGGTGCTGGTGACGGGCGGCTTCCACCACTTTGCCGATCCGGTGGCCGAAATGCTCGGCTTTCACCGCGTGGTCGGTAACCGGCTCGAGGTGGAGGGCGGCAAGCTCACCGGCGGGCTGGTTGGCCCGATCACCGATAGCGCGGTCAAGGCGGCGGTGCTGCGCGAGGAGCTCGGCGGTTTGGGCGAGGGTGCGCATAGCCTCGCGACCGGTGACGGCGCGAACGACATTCCGATGATCGAGGCGGCGCATTACGGCTTTGCCTACCGCGCCAAGCCCAAGGCCCGCGCGGCCGCCAATGGCCGGGTGGATTCGGACGATCTGACGCTGGTTCTCACCCTGCTCGGCATCCCGCGCGAAGACTGGCATGAGGCCTGATCGCAGATGATACACGATTCATCGGAAAAAGGGTTTCAAATGGCGAACCGAGTCTGCTATTAACACTCGTGTAAGCAAGCCTGCGCTAAGGCCGCCGCTGAAGGATGAAACGCGCATGACCAGCAAGACCCGCACTGACTACAACCAGATGTTCGCCGCTGACGGCACGGTTCTGCTGCATCCTGAACGGCCCGAGGCCAAGTATCGGCCCTTACGCGCCGTGCGCAGCTTCCAGAAGCTGATCAAGGACAAGGAAGACACCAGCCTCGTCTTCAAGATTTTCGAATCCCTGCCCTCGCGCGATTTCTTCCCCCGCGTTGCTGATCTGGCCCTGTCCGAGCGCGGCGCGATGCTGCGTCAGACCGAGCCGTTTCTGCCCGAAATCCTTGACGATCACGCCGCCCTGCGGCGCACGCCTGCAGGCAGCCTTGCCCACGCCTATTGCGATTTCATGGAGGCCGAGGGGCTTTCGGCCGCGGGTCTGGTTGCCGAAAGTGACCGCACCGGTCGTCCGCGCTTCCCCGATCTGGTCGAGTGGTTCATCAACCGCTCGCGCGATACGCATGATCTGTTCCACATCCTGACCGGCTATGGCCGCGACGCGCTGGGCGAACAATGCGTGCTGCTGTTCACCCACGGCCAGTCGCCCAGCCAGGGCCACCTGCTGATCGGTTATGCAGGCGCGGCCAACATCGCCAAGCAGGTCAAGGGCAGCAAGGCCCCGATATTCGGCGCGGTCCGTCAGGCGCATCGCACCGGCAAAGGCGCGCCGCAATTGATGGCCCAGCCGATCCGCGAGCTGCTCGCACGCCCATTAGAAGATGTTCGCGCCGAACTGCGCATCCCCGAGCCGACCGGTTACCGCGAATGTCACCGCATCTGGAAGATCGAGGGGATTGACCCCTACGACTTGCTTGGCGGCACCAAGACTGCCGAACCGGAACTCCTCGCCGCCTAGTGCGAGGAGACCAGCCGGGTGTCTCCGGTGCGGGCATTGTAGAACAGTTCGAAGTGCCAATCCTCGCACAGGTCGAGGCTGTCCCAGATCGCCTCTTCACCATCATCATAGATGACCTTGAGATCCCAATCACAGGTGTTGTCTGCGCGGCGGAAGTCGATGCGCACGTCGTCGCCATCGGTCAGCACGTCGACATCGAGAACGTCTTCCTCCCAGGCGTTGGTGTCGCTGGGCGAAATGTAGATTTCCGAGATCGTGTATCCGGTCGAATTCTGGATCGTGATCTTCTCGAACATTTGCGCGATGGCAGGTGCGGCGGCCAGCGCAAACAGCGCCGCGCCGCTCACAGTGGCAACCAGGCATTTCCGTATCATCATGGTGGTCCCCCCAATGCGGCCCCCTCGCCGCGGGTGCAGGCTAGGACAAGCCACTTCCGTCTGCCATCGCTTTCTTGCGGGTTGTTGGTATTGGACAATTAACTGACACTGATGTAAGTACCGTGCATCAAGCCGATCCCGCGAATCGCGCAAAAGGGAACAACGACAATGGCAGTGCTCGATCTTCCGGTGGTGGCCAAGGGCCGCAAGCTTTCAGGCTTCCGTCCCATGAAGGTGCTCCACCACTTCGGCAAGCTGGTCGAGGACAAGGAGGACACCGAGCAGGTGTTCCACATCATCGAGGCGACCAAGGGCCGCAAGAGCTATGGTCAGGCCCATGCCTTCCTGACCTCTCAGACGGGACGCCGTTTGATGGCCGAGGGGACCGACATTCCCGCCATGCTCGATGATCACGTGCGCTGGGCTGATTGCGGCCCGAACACGGTGGCTGCGCATTACATCGCCTTCATGAAGCGCGAAGGGCTTTCGGCAGCCGGGCTGGTGGCCGAAAGCCACCGCTGGGCGCCGCCCGAAAGCCTGCCGTCCGACCAGACCCAGTGGTATTTCGACCGTCTGCGCGACACGCATGATCTGTTCCACGTGCTGACCGGCTATGGCCGCGACGCGCTGGGCGAGGTGAGCTTGCTCGGCTTCAGCTACGAGCAGAACCACAACACCGGCATCCTGTTCATCGCCTATGCCGGCGCGCGCCAGATCAGGAAGGTGAGCGGCACCAAGGCTCCGATCTTCGCCGCGATCAAGGAGGGGCGGCGTTTGGGCCGCGCTGCCGCCAAGATCGCGCATGAGGATATTGCTGCCCTGATGCGCGAGGATATCGGCGTTGCCCGCGTACGCTTGAACATCGGTCAGCCGGAGGTCTATCGCCAGTGCCTTGCGATCCTCGCGGGCGAGGGCATCCTCAGCCAGGATCTGACGCTGGGCAGCGCGCCCATAGCGCAGGCGGCCTAAGGCCGCTCAGCGCAATTCCTTGCGGATCACCAGTTTGAGGCCCGACCAAGTCTCGTCAATCGCGCATACCTTGGTATCGACCAGCCCCAGTGGCAGGGCGATTTCGCGGATCGTGTCTTCGGTAACGTCGGTGGCGACGCCGGACGCCTGCTTGGGCCAGCTTACCCAGATCTGACCATCAGCAGCGATCTGGTGACGCAGCGCGGCAAGGTGTGCTTCAAGCGCGGCCCGCTCGGTAACGAAGACATGCGCCGCATCTATCCCCTCGGCCGGATCGGCGACGAAGAACAGTTCGAGGGCATATTCGTCAATCTCGTCGATAACGGTTTCGGGCATGGCTTCGAACCACACCCGCATCCCGTCCCGCAAGGTGAGCTTCTTGACCAGCGGCGTGCCGGAATAGCCGGTCGATGCCACCGGCTCAGCCCTCCATCCACACCTGGAAGAAGCGCTGGTTGGCGCTGCGCAGTTCTTCGAGCGCGACGCCGAGCACCTTGTCGCCGCCGACCGTGCCGATGCGCTGGAAACCGATCTGCGCGGTCTCATCGTTGCGGGTGCCCTTGGCGAGCGCCGCGTTCAGCGCCGCGACATCGGGCACGGTCACGAGATAGCGTCCCTGATCCTCGCCGAACCACCACTGGGCAGCGGTGTAGGCAGGGTTGCCCGCTTCGACCTCGGCACCGATACCGCCCGCCAGCGCCATTTCGGCCAGAGCAACCGCAAGACCGCCGTCGCTGAGGTCATGCACCGCGTTCACCAGCCCGTCGGCGATCAGTTCATGGATGATCTCGCCCGCATTGCGTTCCACGGTGAGGTCGGTCGGCGGGGTGCGCCCGGCTTCCATGCCCTTCACCACGCGCAGCCACAGCGACTGGCCGAGGTGCGAGCGGGTGGGATCGGGCTTGGCCCAGAACTCGGGGCCGACAAGATAGATCGCATCGCCCGCGTTCTTGAAGTGCATCGTCATCATCTTCGACAGGTCGTTGATGATGCCGACCCCGCCGATGGCCGGGGTGGGCAGGATCGCGGAGCCGCCGCCGGTGGCCTTGCTTTCGTTATAAAGGCTGACATTGCCCGACACGATCGGGAAATCGAGCGCACGGCAGGCATCGCCCATGCCGTCCAGCGCGTGGACGATCTGCGCCATGATCTCGGGGCGCTGCGGGTTGGCGAAGTTGAGGCAATTGGTCACCGCCAGCGGCCGCGCGCCCACGGCGCACAGGTTGCGATAGGCCTCGGCGATGGCCTGCTTGCCGCCCTCATAGGGGTCCGCGAAAACATAGCGCGGGGTGCAATCGGTGGTGATCGCCAGCGCCTTGCCCGTGCCGTGAACGCGCACAACGCCCGCATCGCCGCCGGTCTGAAGCGTGTCCGCGCCGACCTGCGAATCATATTGCTCCGAAATCCAGCGCCGTGAGGCGAGATCGGGCGAAGCCATCATCGTGAGCAAGTCTGCGCCGACATCATCGGTCGCCGGCACCTCGGCGAGCGGCTTCACGCCGGCCCAGGTCTTGTATTCCTCCTTCGACAGGTAGGGCCGGTCATACAGCGGTGCATCGGCAGCAAGCGGGCCAAGCGGAATATCGCACACCACTTCGCCATTGAATTCCAGCACCATGTGGCCGGTATCGGTGACTTCGCCGATCACCGCGAAATCGAGCTCCCACTTGCGGAAGATCGCCTCGGCCATCGCTTCCTTGCCCGGCTTCAGCACCATGAGCATCCGCTCCTGGCTTTCCGAGAGCATCATCTCGTAAGGCGTCATGCCGGTTTCGCGGCACGGCACCTTGTTCATGTCGAGCCGGATGCCCGCCTTACCATTGGTCGCCATTTCCACGCTGGAGGACGTGAGGCCCGCCGCGCCCATGTCCTGAATGGCGACAATAGCATCGGTCGCCATCAGTTCAAGGCAGGCTTCGATCAGCAGCTTTTCGGTGAAGGGATCACCGACCTGCACCGTGGGGCGCTTGGCTTCCGCATCCTCGCCGAAATCGGCCGAAGCCATGGTCGCGCCGTGGATGCCGTCACGCCCGGTCTTGGAGCCGACATAGACGATCGGATTGCCGAGCCCGGTGGCGGCGGAATAGAAGATCTTGTCCTGATCGGCGACGCCCACTGTCATCGCGTTGACGAGGATGTTGCCGTCATAAGCCGGGTGGAAGTTCGTCTCCCCCGCCACGGTCGGCACGCCGACGCAATTGCCATAGCCGCCGATGCCCGCGACCACGCCTTGCACCAGATGCTTCATCTTGGGGTGATCGGGCCGCCCGAAGCGCAGCGCATTGGCATTGGCGATGGGGCGCGCGCCCATGGTGAAGACATCGCGCAGGATGCCGCCAACGCCGGTGGCTGCGCCCTGATAGGGTTCGATGTAGGAGGGGTGGTTGTGGCTCTCCATCTTGAAGATTGCCGCCTGCCCGTCACCAATATCGATCACGCCCGCGTTCTCGCCCGGGCCGCAGATCACCCACGGCGCCTCGGTGGGCAGCTTCTTGAGGTGCAGGCGCGAGGATTTGTAGCTGCAATGCTCAGACCACATCACGGAAAAGATGCCGAGTTCCACAAGGTTCGGCTCGCGGCCCAGCGCGGAAAGGACGCGCTGGTATTCCTCGGGCGAGAGGCCGTGCTGTTCGACGATTTCGGGGGTGATGGTGGTCGTCTTGGTCATGGGGCTGGGACTCCTTGCGCCGCCCCCTAGATCACATGCCGTTCGAGGCCAACCCGCCGCGTTTCCTGAACCAGCGATTCTCCCCGACCCAGGCGGCCAGGGCGGTGAGGATAGCAAAGGCGATCAGCGCCTGAAGGTAGAGGAACGGCCCTGCTGCCTCGGGATGGGGGGCAAACCAGTTGACGAGCTGGAACAGGATCATCGTCACCCCCAGCACCAGCGGCGGCCCCATCGGCCCGCGCGTCCGGCGCAGATAGAAGGCAAACGCGCCGCCGACGAGGCCAAGCTCCAACGGAATTGCCACCCACGGCAGGTTCCACAGGCCAAGGCCAAGCTTGGGCGGCGTGCCGTCCAGCGTCAGATCGGGGACATGGACAAGAAAATCGAGCAGCCAGTGTGACAGCACCACCAGCCCCGCCAGCGCGCCCACCATCAGGCTGCGGCGATAAATCGCGACCACGCCGAGGAACACGGCTGCCCATACCGCGCTGCCCAACAAGCTGTGGGTGTAGGGCATATCGTAGAGATCGAAGGGCACCATCACACTTGCCGCAGGGTCGACCCGCATCGCCTCTGCTCCGAACAGCGCGAGGGTGAAGAACCCCCAGTCGATCAGCTGCGCGGCCACGAACATCAAGCCGAGCCGCGGCCGCTCGGGCGTGACCGCGGCGGCGACAAAGGCGGGGGCAAAGTGGCCGATGAACACAGGCGCGGGTGCCAGTTTAGGCCGAGGCGGGGGCGAAGCGCAGCACCGCCCATGTCGCGATCGATGCGGCCGCGCCGGTCACAAAGGCACCCCACAGGATATCGAGCACGCTGATATGCGTTGCCCAAACCTTCATCACGGCCTGCGAGGTGAGATCGAAGGTGGCATAACACAGCGCGCCCAGCAGGATGCCGTTGAGCATCGCCGCCTGCACGCCGCCGCCTTCAACGCCGGGCCGGATCGCGAACCAGCAGACCCCGGCGATGTAGATGAGGTAGAAGGCCACCGCCGCCCCGCCGTTGAACTTGTCGGCCATTATCTCGCCGATCACCGGCTTGTAGAGATTGACCGATGCCCAGCGCAGCCAGACCATATCCAGGGCCAGAAACGAGACGGCCGCGACGCCATAGGCGATGATCCACTTCAGCAGCATGAAAGCGATTATCCTGTGTTGGTTGAACCCGCCCTTGGACGCACAGCCTTGACCGCACCGCTGCGCGCCGTCAATGCTCCGCGCCATGGACGAGGGCACTTCATCACCCGCTGCGGCGGGGCCGGATATCGCAGGCATGAGCTTCGAACAGGCGCTGGCCGCGCTTGAGAACATCGTGCAGCAGCTGGAGCGCGGCGATGTGCCGCTTGACCAGTCGATCAGCCTCTATGAACGCGGCGAGGCTTTGCGGGCGGCGTGCCAGCAGCGGCTCGATGCGGCGCAGGCGCGGATCGAGCGGATTGTCACCGCTGCCGATGGCCGGGCAACCGCCACGCGCCCGTTCGATACGGAGGGCTGAGGCAATGCTGGCAGAGACGCAGGGCACCTTGTTGGGTGAAGCGATCAGAGACATTCAGGCGGAGATCGATTCGGTCTTCGATGCGCTCCTTCCTGTTCCGAACGATACGTCGGCGCGTTTGGTCGAAGCGATGCGCTATGCCGCGATTGGCGGCGGCAAGCGGGTCCGCCCGCTGCTGGTATGCAGCACCGCCAGCCTGTTCGGCGTATCGCGCGATGCGGCCCTGCGCGCGGGCGCGGCGATCGAGGCGATCCATGTCTACTCGCTGATCCACGATGATCTGCCCTGCATGGACAATGACGATCTGCGCCACGGCAAGCCGACGCTGCACAAAGCCTATGACGAGGCTACCGCCGTGCTCGCGGGCGATGCGCTTCACGCGCTTGCTTTCGAGATTCTGGCGGACGATGCCACCAGCGAAGACCCGTTCACGCGCTCCGAACTGATCCTGACCTTGGGGCAGGCCTCCGGCATGAGCGGGATGGCGGGCGGCCAGATGATGGACATGGTCGCGGACGAACAGGGCGTGACCTACGACCTTCAGGCGATCACCCGGCTCCAGCAATTGAAGACCGGCGCATTGCTTGCCGCCAGTGTCGAGATGGGCGCGATCCTTGGCAAGGTGCCGCCGCAGGGCAGGGCGCACCTGCGCGCCTATGCCCGCGATATTGGCCTGGCCTTCCAGATTGCCGACGACCTGCTCGATGTCGAAGGCGATGTCGGCAAGGCCGGCAAGGCGCTGCGCAAGGACAATGAACAGGGCAAGCAGACCTTCGTCACCCTGATGGGCGTCGATCAGGCCCGCGAACAGGCCCGCGCGCTGGTGGATCAGGCGATCCTGCGACTTGCCTCCTACGGCGCAGAAGCCGATGTGCTGCGCGCGCTCGCCCGCTATATCGTCGAACGCGACCACTAAGCGCCGCGGGCAAGAGAGGACACCGCCATGAGCCGCCGCATCGGGATCTATCCCGGCACTTTCGATCCCATCACGCTGGGCCATGCCGATATCATCCGGCGCGGGTCCAAGCTGGTCGATCACCTCATCATCGGCGTGACCACCAACCCTTCCAAGAACCCGATGTTCACCACCGAGGAACGCTTCCGCATGGTGGAACGCGAGGTCGCCAGCATGGGGCTGACCAACGTCACGGTGGTCGGGTTCAACGCGCTGCTGGTGAAGTTCGCGCAGAAGCAGGGCGCCAGCGTCATCATCCGCGGCCTGAGGGCGGTGGCCGATTTCGAATACGAATATCAGATGGCCGGCATGAACCAGCAGCTCGATCACAACATCGAGACCGTGTTCCTGATGGCCGATGTCTCGCTCCAGCCGATCGCCTCCAAGCTGGTCAAGGAGATCGCGGTTTACGGCGGCGATATCACAAATTTCGTCAGCCCCGACGTGCGTGAGGACGTGGTCGCCCGTGTGCGCGAACAGGGCCTCAAGGGCGATTATTGAGGGGGAGGGCAGGCCGAATAGCCTGCCGTCATTCATTGTAGTGTCAGACCGGCGGGGCTACACGCGCCGACAAATCCGGATGGAACCATGATCACAGCCAAGCTTGCCACTGCTCTTGCCGCTCCGCTTGCCGCGCTCGCCCTGCTGGCCGCGCCGGGGGCAGCCCTTGCCCAGAAGCAGAAGGACGATACGCCCCCCACGGCCTTCGGTGACGAGGCCAAGAAGCCCGACGCCGAAGCAGCGCCTGCGGCTGCCAAGACCTATGCGGCGATCGATTACGACACCGCCTCTGATCCTGAGAATATCTGGGTGCTCGACCTGTCGAACGGCCAGCGCATCAAGGCGCGGCTGATGGCTGACTGGGCGCCGAGCCATATCGAACGGATCAAGACGCTGACCCGCGCGGGCTTTTATGATGGCGTGGTGTTCCACCGCGTGATTGATGGCTTCATGGCGCAGGGCGGCGATCCCACCGGCACAGGGCAGGGCGGCAGCGAGCTTCCCGACCTCAAGGCCGAATTCAACCCCATGCCCCATGTGCGCGGCACGCTTTCGATGGCGCGCGCGGCCGATGATGACAGCGCCAACAGCCAGTTCTTCATCGTCTTCTATCCGCGCTTCAGCCTCGATAAGAAGTACACCAACTTCGGCCGGGTGATCGAGAACATGGAAGCGGTGGACGCCATCACCCGGGGCGAACCGCCGCAGGACCCGACCTATATCGTCCAGGCCTCGATTGCTGCGGACAACAAGGCCCCGCCGCCGCCGCCCGCCGCGGCTCAGGATGCAGCGGTCACCGCCGATATGCTGAGCGCGCCGATCGGCAAGTAAAGGCCTTCCGCCGGCCCGCGTCACCCGCTAGGGCCGCGCGCCATGAAGGTTGATCTGTTTGATTTCGAATTGCCGCCGGAGCGCATTGCCTTGCGCCCCGTGCGCCCGCGCGATGCGGCCCGGATGCTGGTGGTGCGCGGGCATGACGCCCCGTTCGAGGATGCTGGCGTGCGTGATTTGCCGCGGCTTCTCAATGCCGGCGATGTGCTGGTGTTCAACGACACCCGCGTGATCCCTGCCCAGCTCGAAGGCCGCCGCGCGGATGGTGAGGCCAAGATCGGCGCCACCTTGCACAAGCGCATCGATCTGCGGCGCTGGCAGGCTTTCCTCAAGAACGCCAAGCGGGTGAAGATCGGTGATCAGCTGGTGTTCGGCGGCGGCGTCACCGCACTGGCCGAGGAACGCTTCACCGACGGCTCGCTTACCCTGTTCTTCGAAGGCGAAGAGCCGGTCGAGGTGCTGCTTCACCGCGCGGGCACCATGCCGCTGCCGCCCTATATCGCTTCCAAGCGCGGGATCGATGCGCAGGATCTTGAAGACTACCAGACCATGTTCGCCGCCGAGGAAGGCGCAGTCGCCGCGCCCACCGCCTCGCTGCACTTCACGCAAAGGCTGGTCGACGCGCTGGACGCCGCCGGGATAGGCCGGGCGATGCTGACCCTGCATGTCGGGGCGGGCACCTTCCTTCCCGTCAAGGCGGACGACACCGACGACCACCAGATGCACGCCGAATTCGGCCGCATCCCTGCTGAAACCGCCGACCGGCTCAACGCCGCGCGCGCCGCCGGGGGCCGGGTCATCGCGGTCGGCACCACGGTGCTGCGCCTGCTCGAAAGCGCGGTGGACGAGAACGGCGTGATCCAGCCCTTCGCCGGTGACACCGCGATCTTCATCACGCCGGGCTACAAGCTCAAGGCGGTGGACGGGCTGATGACCAATTTCCACCTCCCCAAATCGACCCTGATGATGCTGGTCAGCGCCTTGATGGGGCGCGAGCGGATGATGGCGGCCTACGAGCACGCGATCGCCAATGAATACCGCTTCTATTCCTATGGTGACTCCTCGCTGCTGCTCCCGTAACGGCAAGCAATGAACGCACCCATCCTGTCGATCCGCGGCCTTACCAAAACTTACAGGGACGGCCCCCGCGCGCTCGATTCGGTCGATCTCGATATCCACGCGGGCGAGATTTTCGCGCTGCTTGGGCCCAATGGCGCGGGCAAGACCACGCTGATCGGCGCGGTGTGCGGGCTGGTGCGGCCCACCGGCGGGACGATCACCGCCTTCGGGCAGGACCTGTCGAAGGACTGGCGCCGTGCCCGCGCACGGATCGGGCTGGTGCCGCAGGAACTGGCCACCGATATGTTCGAGACCGTGTGGCGCGCAGTTGCCTATTCGCGCGGGCTGTTCGGCAAGCCTTCTGATCCTGCGCGGATCGAGGACATTCTGCGCAGCCTCTCCTTGTGGGACAAGAAGGACGCGCAGATTCGCGCGCTGTCCGGTGGCATGAAACGCCGCGTGCTGATCGCCAAGGCGCTCGCGCATGATCCCGAACTCCTGTTCCTCGATGAACCGACCGCAGGTGTCGATGTCGAATTGCGCAAGGATATGTGGCAGCAGATCGCCGCGCTGAAGGAACGCGGCGTCACCATCATCCTCACCACCCACTATATCGAGGAAGCCGAGGAAATGGCTGACCGTGTGGGGATCATCCAGCGCGGGCGCATCCGCATGGTCGATGAAAAGCGCGCGATGATGGAGCGATTGGGCACAACCGAAGCGGTGATCGACCTTGCCGCGCCGCTGGCTTCCGTGCCCGATACCCTGGCAGGCTTTGCGCTTGAATTGTCGGAAGGTGGAACGCGGCTCACCTATCGCGGCGGGAACGGCGAGGGCAGGGGCCGCGCCGAAGTGGCGCAGCTCACGCAGGCGCTGACCCGCGCCGGGATCGCCTTTGTCAGCCTCGACATCCATGACAGCTCGCTGGAAGACATCTTCGTTGCCCTGCTGGGCGAACAGGAGGTGCCCGCGTGATGCATTTCAATCTGCGCAGCGCCGTTGCGATCTATCGCCGCGAAATGGCCCGCGCTTTCCGCACCGCGTTCCAGTCGATCCTTGCGCCGGTGCTTACCACCTCGCTCTATTTCGTGGTGTTCGGCTCTGTCATCGGCGCGCGCATGGAGCCGGTGGGCGGCGTGCCTTACGGCGCCTTCATCATCCCCGGCCTGCTGATGCTGACCCTGCTGGGCGAGACCACCTCCAATGCCAGCTTCGGCATTTATATGCCGCGCTTCACCGGTACGATCTACGAACTGCTGTCCGCCCCCGTGGGCGTGGCCGAGACGCTGGCCGGCTTCGTTGGCGCGGCGGCCACCAAGGGCTTGATCCTCGCCGCGATCATCCTGACCACAGCCCGGCTTTTCGTCGATTATGAAATCGCGCACCCGCTGCTGGCTGCGGTCTACATCATGCTGGTGGCGTCGAGCTTTGCGCTGTTCGGCTTCATCCTCGGCATCTGGGCTGACAGCTTCGAAAAACTCGGCATCATCCCGATGCTGATCCTGACCCCGCTGACCTTCCTTGGCGGCACCTTCTATTCGATCCGCGATCTGCCCGCGCCGTGGGACGCCGTTGCGCTCGCCAACCCGATCGCCTTTCTGGTGAGCGGGCTGCGCTATTCCTTCTACGGTGTCTCGGATGTGCCCATTGGCGTGTCGCTGGGCCTGACGCTCGGCTTCCTGTCGGTTTGCGTGATTATCATCGCGGTGATCTTCCGCACCGGATGGCGGCTCCGAGAGTAATCCATGTTAGAAGATGGTTGCGTTGGTCTGACATAATGCACCATCAATCCGGCATTAACGACTACTCTTAGCTTTGTTCATTACCGCGCAAAGCCGCGGTTCCTAGCTCCTTGGCTGACGTCGCACCTCCCGCGGCTGTTCACATAAGGACGCAAAAACATGAAGAAGTTCGTCTTCACCACTCTCGCCGCAGCTGGGGCGCTTGCTCTGCCGGCAACCGCTCACGCGCAGAGCAATGACGCGGCCAAGCCCGACATCACCATCGGCGCTTCAGTCGGTCTGCATGACCTCGGCGTCGATCTCGGCGATCTCGATGCTGACGACGGCGAATTCGACGATTTCAACATCGACGACAGCTCCGAAATCTTTGGCGGATTTGCCGCGGCCGATTTCCCGCTCGGCGAGAGCCTGTTCGCTGGCTTGGAAGGGAATTTCCACTTCGGCAAAGGCCCGATTGAAGCAGAATACGGCGTTTCCGGCCGGCTCGGCTTCCGCACCGAAGGCGGCAGCAAGATCTATGCCCGCGGCGGTTACCAATGGGTCGATCTCGATCTTGAGAACCTGACCGGCGTCAGCGAGGACTTCCTCGATGACAACAACATCGATAGCCCCGACGTTGGCGGCGATTACCTCATCGGCCTCGGCGTTGAAGTTCCGGTGAGCTCGGTGGTGGTGCGCGCCAATGTTGACACCATCGCATTCGATACCCTGCGCGGAACGGTGGGCGTCGGCTTCAAGTTCTGAAGGCCCATCAAGACACCGGAGGGCAGCCGCACCTGTCCTCCGGCAGTCTTCCCCCGTCGATCCGTTGCGACTGTTGGTCGGTGTGAATATGCCGATGAACAGACATGAACGAAAACTTGGTTGTTCGTTCATTGCGGGTCAAGTGGATGATTCCTAATTGCAAGGCCTCCCCGCCGCACCCCCTGCGGCAGGGTCAAGCAAAGGAAACATCCTCATGAACAAGAACATTTTCGCCGCGCCCGCGATTTTCGGCGCCGCGATCGCTGCGATGGCTCTCCCCGCTGCGGCCCACGCCCAGAGCGAAGATCCGAAGGTCGAAACCTATGTCGGCGCGACCGCGGGTATCCACGATCTCGGCATTGGCCTGCCGGATGATGATGGCGGTATCTATGGCGTGGTCGCCGGTGTGGACGTGCCGGTCGGCAAGACCTTCTTCGTCGGGGCCGAGGGCAACTACAACATCGGTGACGGCGCGATCGACAGCGAATATGGCGTCGCCGCCCGTGCCGGCGTGCGCGTTGGCGACACCGGCAAGGTCTATGTCCGCGGCGGCTTCCAGGAGGTCGATTTCAACCTGCGCGGTCTGATCCCGGGCGTTCCGGCAGGCACTGACGACACCGACGGCGATTACCTCGTGGGTGCCGGCGTCGAATTCGGCCTTGGTGACAGCCCCATCGCCTTCCGCGCCGGGATCGACACCATTGCCTTTGATTCGACCCGCGCCACCGTGGGCGTGCTCTACAAGTTCTAAGCCCAACGCTTAGGCTACACAGCGAAGGGGCAGGGGATACGAGGCACGTTTCCCTGCCCCTTTTGCATTGAGGTGACATAGGCCTGCGACGCCGCTAGGGCCTGGCGCGCCATGAACGCTCCCCGATTTGCCTTCACCCTCCACGCCACCAGCGGCAAGGCGCGCACCGGCACGATTGCCATGCAGCGTGGGGAAATCCGCACGCCTGCCTTCATGCCCGTGGGCACCGCCGCGACGGTCAAGGCGATGAAGCCCGAGGCCGTGCGCCAGACCGGCGCCGACATCATCCTCGGCAACACCTATCACCTGATGCTGCGCCCCGGGGCAGAGCGCGTCGCGCGGCTTGGCGGCCTGCACAAATTCATGAACTGGCAGCGCCCGATTCTGACCGATTCCGGCGGCTATCAGGTGATGAGCCTGTCCGAACTTCGCAAGCTTACCGAACAGGGCGTCGAATTTCGCAGCCACCTTGATGGCAGCAAGCACATGATCACGCCGGAACGCAGCATGGAAATCCAGCGCCTGCTCGGCTCCGACATCGTCATGGCCTTCGACGAATGCCCCCGCGCCGACCGTCCGCGTGACGAGATCGCCGCGTCGATGGAATTGTCGATGCGCTGGGCGAGGCGCAGCCGCGAGGGCTTCGACAGCGGAGAGGAACATGCTGCCCGCGCCGCCTTGTTCGGCATCCAGCAGGGCGCGCTGCATGAAGACCTGCGCCGCATCAGCGCCGACAAGCTGATCGACGTGGGCTTCGATGGCTATGCCGTGGGCGGCCTTGCCGTGGGCGAGGGGCAGGAGGCGATGTTCGGCGTGCTCGATTATGCGCCTGACATGCTCCCCGCTGACCGCCCGCGCTATCTGATGGGCGTGGGCAAGCCCGATGATCTGGTGGGCGCAGTCGAACGCGGGATCGACATGTTCGATTGCGTGCTGCCGACGCGTTCTGGCCGCAACGGGCAGGCCTTCACGTGGAATGGCCCGCTCAACCTGCGCAATGCGCGCTTTGCCGAGGATACCGGCCCGCTTGATGAGCGATGCCAGTGCCCGGTCTGCACCACCTACAGCCGCGCCTATATCCACCACCTTGTCAAATCGGGCGAAATGCTCGGCGCGATGCTCGTGACCGAGCACAACCTCAGCTTCTATCAGGCCTTGATGCAGGGAATGCGCGACAGCATTGCAGCGGGAGAATTCGCAAGCTTCGCAAGCGACTTCCGCAGGGATTATCTCCAAGCACGGGCTTGAACGGGAAGGCGCAGGCGCTAGTCTTGCGATAGTCGCAGACAATCCCGGAGCCACCGATGTTACCCGCCCTCACGTCGACCGCTCGCCTGCATGCACTGCTGCTGGCCGGGAGCATCCTTGCTGCCATAGGGGCAACCCCGGGCACCGCACAGCAAGCGGCTGATGCTGACGCCATCCGGTTCGGGGCGCGTGCCGGGGTGATCGACATCAGCCTGTCGCCCTCGGGCGACAAGATCGTGTTCGTCGGCGCAGGCCCGGAGCACACCGAAGTTGTCAACGTCATCGATTTGGCCGGTGATGCAGCGATCAAGCCGGTCATGAGCAACACCGAAAAGATCGGCGACATAGACTGGTGCCAGTGGGCAAGCGACACGCGCATCCTGTGTCAGATTTCAGGCATGGCACTGGGCGATGGCAATATGCTCATCCCCTATGACCGCCTGATCGCGATCGATGCGGATGGCGGGAACATCAAGATGATCAGCCAGCGAGATTCGACCAGAGCGCAAGGTTTCAATCAGTTCGGCGGCGATGTGCTGGCACTCGATGTGGCGGAGGTACCGGAAACGATCCTGATGACCCGCAACTTCGTGCCCGAGGATACGATCGGCACACGGCTTGCCAGCGACAAGGCTGGTCTGGCCGTCGAAATGGTCGATACGGCCACCGCGCGGCGGCGTGTGCGCGAACAGCCCGATCCGGCCACACAAAGCTATGTTGCCGACGAGGCGGGCAGGGTACGGATCAAGATGCAGGCGGAGACCGGGCCGGGCGGGCTGCTGACGGGCAAATTCCGCTATTTCTACCGCCAGCCCGATAGCAACAGCTGGTCCCCGCTCGGGCCGGTCACCATCGATGGGACAGTCGTTGGCACCATGGCGCCGGTCGCGGTCGACAGCGCGCGCAATGTCGCGATCGGTTTCATCGGCAAGGACGGATATGATGCTGTCGCCGAGGTCGCGCTCGATGGGACGGGAACGGGCAAGCTGCTGATGGCGCGCGGCGATGTCGACGTCGATTCGCTGATCCGCATCGGCCGCAAGAACCGGGTCGTTGGGGCCAGCTATGCCACCGAAAAACGGCAGATCGCCTATTTCGATCCGGCGCTTGCGAAACTCGCCGCAGATCTCGGCAAGGCCCTGCCCGATCAGCCGCTGGTCAATATTGTCGGTGCCAGCGCGGACGAGCAGAAGCTGCTGCTGATCGCATCGAGCGATACCCAGCCCGGGATGGTCTATCTCTTCGACCGCAAGGCGCGCGGGCTTGAACCGGTGCTGCCGCTGCGCCAGCGTCTGGAAGGGGCGGCGTTGGGCCAGATGAAGCCCGTCACCTATCCCGCGCGCGACGGGACGCCGATCCCCGCCTACCTCACCCTGCCGCCCGGTTCGACCGGCAAGGGCCTTCCTGCCATCGTCATGCCTCACGGCGGCCCCGCGGCGCGTGACGAATGGGGCTTTGACTGGCTGGTGCAATACTTCACCGCCAAGGGCTATGCCGTTCTCCAGCCCAATTATCGCGGCTCTTCGGGCTATGGCGAGGCGTGGTATGGCCGCAACGGCTTCAAGGCGTGGGACGTGGCGATCGGCGATGTGAATGACGCGGGCCGATGGCTGGTAAGCGAGGGTATCGCGCAGCCTGAAAAGCTGGCGATCGTGGGCTGGTCCTATGGCGGCTATGCCGCGCTGCAATCGCAGGTGCTCGATCCGGCGCTGTTCAAGGCTGTGGCAGCAATCGCGCCGGTAACAGACCTTGGCATGCTGGCCGAGGACGCACGGGGCTATACCAATTTCCGCCTGGTCAGCAACTATATCGGCGAAGGGCCGCACGTGGCAGCCGGCAGCCCGCGCCGCCATGCCGAACGCTTTGCCGCCCCTGTCGCGCTGTTCCACGCCACGCGCGATCTCAATGTCGATGTGCGCCATTCGCAGGCGATGGAACGGGCGCTGAAAGACGCGGGCAAGCCCGTGCTCTACCGTGAATATGCCGATCTCCAGCACGGGTTGGACGACAGCCGGGTCCGCGCCGAAATGCTGGCAGATATCGGCCGCTTTCTGGAGAAGGCGCTGGAGAGCAAGTAAGCGGGCCCCAAGCCCCCTCGACAAGCACCGCTTTCAGCCTCTAGGGCGCTGGGCATGAACGATCTTCCCCTGAGCCCCGAAGACTGCACCACCATGCCCGAGGTCCGCGCCGGGGTCGATGCGCTCGATGCCGAACTGGTGGCGCTGCTGGCCAAGCGGTTTGGCTATATGCGCGCAGCGGCCCGCATCAAGCCGAGCCGCGATGCGGTGCGGGACGAGGCGCGCAAGGCCAGCGTCATTGCCGCTGCTGTCGCCGAGGCTGAATCCCATGGCATTCCGGCCGATGTGGTGGGCGACATCTGGGAACGCCTCGTCGAGGGCTCGATTGCCTATGAATTGGGCGAGTGGGACCGCGTGCGGGGCTGAACGGCTTTCTTCGCAACACCAACGAAAAAGGGCGGCCCCGAAAGGCCGCCCTTTTTTATGTCTGCGATGCCCGAAGGATCAGCGCGAGTAGAATTCCACCACCAGGTTCGGTTCCATCGTCACCGGGTAGGGCACTTCGTCGAGCTTCGGCACGCGGGTGAAGGTCACCTTGTCGGTGCCATCGGGCATGACGTAGTCGGGGATGTCACGCTCGGCGAGGCCCTGGGCTTCGATCACGAGCGCCATTTCCTTGGCCTTGCCGCCAAGGCTGATGACGTCACCGATCGCAACGCGGCGCGAGGCGATGTTGCACTTCACGCCGTTCACATAGATGTGACCGTGGCTGACGATCTGACGCGCCGAGAAGATGGTCGGCGCGAACTTGGCGCGGTAAACCACCATGTCGAGACGACGCTCGAGCAGGCCGATCAGGTTCTGGCTGGTGTCACCCTTCATGCGCGAAGCTTCGGCATAGGTGCTCTTGAACTGCTTTTCGGTGACTTCGCCGTAATAGCCCTTGAGCTTCTGCTTGGCCCGCAGCTGCAGACCATAATCGCTCATCTTGCCCTTGCGGCGCTGACCGTGCTGGCCGGGGCCGTAGGAACGCTTGTTCACCGGGGAATTCGGGCGACCCCAGATGTTTTCGCCCATCCGGCGGTCAAGCTTGTACTTGGCGCTTTTGCGCTTCGACATAGTCGTATCCTTCAATGTGCTGGCCCACCCCAAATGGTGAGCGTTCAACCCGGCATCGCTCCATCAGGACAATTGTCCTGATGCGGCCACTGCTTCACCGGGGTGCAGGGCCCATTTGCGAAGGCGCGCGCATAGCAGGAACAGCGGCGCGGTCAAGCCTGATGGCCAGTTAGCCGCCGTTGCCCGAACGGGCTCTGCGATCCAGAGCCTCCTGTGCCTGAGCTGCCCGTTCACGCCATTGCCTTTCGGTCAGGCAGGTCCTCCTCGCGGCGACCCGCGATCCGGTCGCAATCTCTTTCTTGCAGATCACTTTTTCGGGGCCATCCTGTTTTGCGGCAGGCGATCCCGAAGCTTCAGGCTGCGGGACAGCGGACTGCGCAATCAGTGGTACGGGCAGCGCAAGCGCCGCGGAGGCAAGGATCAGGGATAGCCGCATGGACGGAACTCCTTCTAGTTGCGGGGTATTTTGCCTAGCACACTAAGAACTCCCCGCAAGGTGCGTACTTCCAGATGGTTCCAGCCCGGCTTGGTCAACACGCCGCGCAGCGTCCGCCGCGTCGCTTCGGCGCGGCCTTCGGGGTAGAAATAGCCCAGCGGCTCGAGCAGTTTCTCGAAATGCGCCACCAGCCCTTCGAGTTCTTCCTGCGGGGCAGGGGGGAGAATGTCCTCGATGGTCGGCTGCACCAGAACCTCGTCCGCGCCCGCCAGTTCGCGCCCGAGCCGGGCCCATTCATAGGACACCAGCACCACAGCCTGCGCCAGATTGAGGGAGCCGAATTCGGGGTTGATCGGGATCGTGAGAATGTTGCGGGCGAGCGCGACATCCTCGGTTTCCAGCCCGGAACGTTCGGGGCCGAACAGGATTGCGTGACGGCCTGGCACCGTGTGGACCAACCGCCCGGCCTCGTCCGCGCCGATCACGGGCTTGGTCACACCGCGTTTGCGCACCGTGGTCGCATGGACATGGGCGCAATCAGCGACCGCTTCGGCGGTGGTGGCATAGACCTTGGCCTGTTCCAGCACGATATCCGCGCCCGATGCCGCCGGGCCTGCTGAAGGATTTGGCCAGCCATCGCGAGGGGCGACGAGCCGCATCTCGGTCAGCCCGAAATTGAGCATCGCGCGCGCTGCCTTGCCGATGTTCTCGCCAAGTTGCGGACGCACCAGCACGATCACCGGCTTGTTCAGATCGGCCATATTTTCGTTAATCTTTCGCGGCTTGCTGGACGGTATGGGCAAATTCTTCGAAGTCCCGCGCTTCGGAGAAATCGCGGTACACGCTGGCAAAGCGGATGTAGGCGACCGAATCGATCTGCCGCAGCCCCTCCATCACCAGCTCGCCGATATGGGCCGAAGGCACCTCGGCCTCGCCCGATGTTTCGACCTGACGCTGGATGCCGCTGATGAGCTGATCTATCCGCTCCTGATCGATCGACCGCTTGCGCGTGGCGAGCGACACCGATTGCTCCAGCTTCGAACGGTCGAACGGCTCTCTGCGATCTCCTGATTTCACCACCACAACCTCGCGCAGTTGCACGCGTTCAAAGGTGGTAAACCGCGCCCCGCAGGACGAGCACTGGCGACGGCGCCGGATCGAGGCATTATCCTCGGTCGGGCGGCTGTCCTTTACCTGGGTGTCATCATGGGCGCAAAATGGGCAACGCATTCAGAAGGTTATTTCTTGATTCTCTGATAAAGCGCGAAGCCAGCCCCAGCCAGCAGCCCGATCGGCAGCGACACCACCGGCAGGATCCAGCCCGCCATCGCACCAATCGCCGCGCCGGTCAGCACCGGCGCAGTGGAGGGGTGGTTCAGCCCCTCCTTGGCCATGCCGGTCACTTCGGTCTTCACATCCTCGACCCATTCAGGGGTCTGGCGCGGTTCCTGATCCATGGCGGAAAGCTCCTTACAGGCCGGGATAGACGGGGAATGCGGCGCACAGGGCGCTGACCCGCTGGCGGACGCTCTCTTCGATCTGCGCATCACCCTCGGGGCCGTTTTTGGACAGGCCTTCAACCACTTCGGCGATGAGCTTGCCAATGGTGCGGAACTCTTCCGGGCCGAAGCCGCGGGTGGTGCCGGCGGGCGTGCCCAGACGGATGCCGCTGGTCACGAAGGGTGAGCGCGTGTCGTAGGGGATGCCGTTCTTGTTGCAGGTGAGGAAAGCGCGATCGAGGCCCTTTTCGGCGTCCTTGCCGGTCACGTTCTTCGCGGTCAGATCAACCAGCATCGAATGGTTGTCAGTCCCGCCGGAAACGATCCGCAGTCCGTTTTCCTCAAGGCTGGCCGCCAGCGCGCGGGCGTTTTCAACGATGCGCTGCGCGTATTCGCTGAAGGAAGGATCAAGCGCCTCCTTGAACGCCACCGCCTTGGCCGCGACGATGTGCATCAGCGGGCCGCCCTGCAAGCCGGGGAAGACCGCCATGTTGAGCGGCTTGGTATACTTCTCGTCATTCCACAAGATGATGCCCGAACGCGGACCGCGAAGGCTCTTGTGCGTGGTCGAGGTGACGATATCGCAATGCGGGAAGGGCGAGGGATGCGCGCCGCCCGCGACGAGGCCCGAGATGTGGCTCATGTCGCACAGCAGCACCGCACCCACTTCATCGGCGATGGCGCGGAAGGCGGGGAAATCCCAGGTGCGCGAATAGGCGGTGCCGCCGCAGATGATGATCTTGGGCTTGGCTTCGCGGGCCTTGGCGGCGACCTCGTCCATGTCGATGGTCTCGGTCTCGCGGGCAACGCCGTAGGAGACGACGTTGAACCACTTGCCGCTCATGTTCACGGGCGAACCATGGGTGAGGTGCCCGCCCGAATTGAGGTCGAGACCCATGAAGGTATCGCCCGGATTGAGCAGGGCGAGGAACACCGCCTGGTTCATCTGGCTGCCGGAGTTTGGCTGCACATTGGCAAAATTGCAGCCGAACAATTGCTTGGCGCGATCAATGGCGAGGGTTTCGACCACGTCGGCATAATCGCAGCCGCCATAATAGCGCTTGCCCGGATAGCCCTCGGCGTATTTGTTGGTGAATACGCTTCCGGCTGCTTCGAGCACGGCGCGCGAGGCGATGTTCTCGCTCGCGATCAGTTCGATCTTGTCGCGCTGGCGGGCGAGTTCCTTCCCGATCGCTGCTGCAATTTCGGGATCGGCGTGGGCCAGATCGTCGTTCCAGAAGCCGTCCATCGACTGGACAGCGGCGCGGGCGGCGAAATCAATCGGGGCGGTGCTCATTGGTGGGTCTCGATATGATCGGGCTGGAAGGGCGGCTTGCCGAGCTTTCCGACCCGGCGCTGGTGGCGCCCGGCCGGATCGCCGGCATCGGCGAATTCTGTGTCTAGAAATGTGGCAACGCAGGACTTCGCCATTTCGATCCCTACGAGACGCGCGCCCAAAGCGATGCAATTGGCATCATTATGTTCGCGCGCGAGGGCGGCGGAGAGCGGCTCGCTGACCAGAGCGCAGCGCACCTGCGGGTGGCGGTTGACGCTGATCGAGATGCCGATGCCGCTGCCGCACAGCGCAATCCCGTATTCCACCGTGCCCTCCGCGATGATCTCGGCAAGGCGGTAGCCGTAATCGGGGTAATCGACGCTTTGCCCCGGCACGGGGCCGAGATCGGCGACCTCGTGGCCCTCTTCGATGAGCCATTCGGCAAGGTCGGCCTTCAGGTCGACGGCCGCGTGATCGGAGGCGATGGCGATGCGCATGGCGCTCACATAGGCGCAAGGGCGGCGATTCTCCACCCCTTGGGACAGGCTTTTCGACCGGGGTTGCGCTGGCCGTGAAAAACCCCGCCGAAGCGGGGCCTTTCGAAAGCTTACTGATCGAGGAACGAGCGCATTTTGCGACTGCGCGAGGGATGCTTGAGCTTCCTCAGCGCCTTGGCTTCGATCTGCCGGATACGTTCACGCGTCACCGAGAACTGCTGGCCGACTTCCTCCAGCGTGTGATCCGTGTTCATCCCGATGCCGAAGCGCATCCGTAGCACGCGTTCTTCACGCGGGGTGAGGCTGGCGAGCACGCGGGTGACGGTTTCCTTGAGGTTGGCCTGGATCGCGGCATCCACCGGGATGATCGCGTTCTTGTCCTCGATGAAATCGCCAAGGTGGCTGTCTTCCTCGTCACCGATCGGGGTTTCAAGGGAGATCGGCTCCTTGGCGATCTTCATCACCTTGCGGACCTTTTCCAGCGGCATGGAGAGGCGCTGCGCCATTTCCTCAGGGGTCGGCTCGCGGCCTTCCTCGTGGAGGAACTGGCGGCTTGTGCGCACCAGCTTGTTGATCGTTTCGATCATGTGCACCGGAATACGGATGGTGCGCGCCTGATCGGCGATGCTGCGGGTGATCGCCTGCCGGATCCACCACGTTGCGTAAGTGCTGAACTTGTAGCCGCGGCGGTATTCGAACTTGTCGACCGCCTTCATCAAGCCGATATTGCCTTCCTGAATAAGATCAAGGAATTGCAGGCCGCGGTTCGTATACTTTTTGGCGATCGAGATCACCAGACGCAGGTTTGCCTCGACCATTTCCTTCTTGGCAATGCGCGCCTCGCGCTCGCCCTTCTGGACCATGTTGACGATGCGGCGGAACTCGGGGAGGCTCATGCCGGTTTGCGCGGCAATATCGGCGATTTCGCTGCGGATGCGCTCGATCGGGTCTTCCTCGCGTTCAGCGAAGGCGGCCCACTTCTTGTCCTTCTTGGCGCGTTCCTTGATCCAGGCGTCGTCCATCTCGTTGCCCATATAGGCATTGAGGAAGTCGACGCGCTTGACCTTGTGGCGTTCCGCCAGGCGCAGCATCTGCCCGCCCAGCGTGGTCAGGCGGCGGTTGAAGGCGTAGAGGTTGTCGACCAGGAACTCGATCTTGGTCGCGTGGAACTGCACGCTTTCGACTTCGGCGGTGAGCTCTTCGCGCAAGCTTTCATACTTGGCTTCCTTGGCCGCCGGGAAGGCATTGCCGAGCGCCAGCGTGTCCACGCGTTCGCCCTGAAGCTTCTCGAAGGCGTTGAACAGCGAAGTGATGCGCGCAAAGCGTTCCAGCGCCTCGGGCTTCAGCGCGGCTTCCATCTGGGCGAGGGAGAGAGTGTTGTCCTCCTCCTCTTCCTCTTCGCGCTTGGGGCGGCCTTCACCGTCCTCGTCATCATCGGCGTCCGCTTCGGGCTCGTCGGCGACTTCGTCATCCTCGCGGATCGTCGGGCCGGCGGTGGCTTCGGAGATTTCGTCGTCGTCGTCATCCTCGGCGCCCTCGGCCATCTTTTCGGCCGGGGGTTCCTTGGAGAGCATCGCATCAAGATCGAGGATCTCGCGCAGCTGCATGTCGCCGTTGTTGAGCGCCTCTGACCACTGGATGATCGCGTGGAAGGTGATCGGGCTTTCGCACAGCCCCATGATCATCATGTCGCGCCCGGCTTCGATGCGCTTGGCGATGGCGATTTCGCCCTCGCGGCTGAGCAGTTCGACCGCGCCCATTTCACGCAGGTACATCCGCACCGGATCATCGGTGCGCTCGCCGGTGGCAAGCTTGCGGTTGGCGGCGCGGGCGTCCTTGGCCGGACCTTTGCGTTCGCCGTCCTCGTCCTCGTCCTCGTCCTCGGCGACGACGTCTTCGGCTTCGCTGTCCTCGCCTTCGGCCTCAGCCTCGGCATCTTCATCGCTTTCCACGATCTGGACGCCCATTTCACTGAGGGCGGTCTGGATGTCCTCGATCTGGTCAGGGCTCATCTCGCCCGAGGGCAGCGCCTCGTTCAGCTCGTCATAGGTGACATAGCCGCGCTTCTTCGCCTTGCTGATCAGCTTCTTGATCGAAGCCTCATTGAGGTCGATCAGCGGAGCATCTTCCTTCTCGGCCATATTTCTTGTGTCTATCCGTTGCCGGGCGGTCCGCCGGAAACCGGGGGCCGCCTGTTAATCCCATTCCCGCCCCGTCAGGCGGTATCATCATCCGTGCCCGCCGCCGCCGACGCCTTGCGGCGCCCGAAGGCCTTGAGACGTTCCTCGACTGCCATGAGCTGTGTCCGCAAGCGGGTCTGCTCGGCAAACGATCCTTCCGGATCGCTGTCGAAACGCGCGATCGTGGCCGCAAGCGCAGCCTCAAGCGCCGGCCTTTCGACCAGCAGCGACACAGCTTCAGCCAGTTCCTCGCACGCAGCGTCGGGATCGTTGCCTTCATCAAGAAAGGCGTAGCGGATATCTGCCGACGGGGCGGGTTGGCCTTCAGCGCTGCATATGGCGGTTGGCGCGTGCGAATCAAGCGTTTCCGTAAGTTCGAGCAGTGTTTCGATCAGCGGGGCCGAATCGGGCACGTGGCGCGCGAGCGTGGAAAGCGCCTCGGTATGGCGTGCAATCGCCTGCGGATAGCGCGCAAACCCGGCCAGCACGGCCGCCAGCAGACCGAGCCGCTGGCCGCCTGCCATGATCGCGGAAAGTTTCTCCCGCGCGTCATCAGAAAGGCCCGGCGGCGGCAGGTTCGCCCCCTTCCACGGCCCGCGCTGGCCGGATTGCTGGCGCGCCTGCGGGACGGGGCGGGCAAAGCTCTTTTGCGCGCGCGGCGGATAGGCAAAGTCCGAGAAGCGGTCGGAAAGTTCCCGGCGATAGAGGCTCTTGATCTCAGGGTCCGCAATGGTGTCGACATGCGCCATCAGCCGCGCCTTCAGGCCCGCCTTGGCCTCGGGCGTGGCGAGGGGCTGGGCGTCACGTTCGAACTGCCACAGGGTTTCGATCAGGCTCGAAGGCTCGGCCAGCAGCCGCTCCATTGCCGCCTTTCCTTGCGCCTTGATCAGATCATCGGGATCAAGGCCCGAGGGCAGGCGGACAATCCCGAGCGAGCGCATCGGCGCCAGCAAGGGAAGCGCGCGCACAATGGCGCGCATCGCCGCGCGCTGGCCGGCCGCATCGCCATCGAAGCACAGCACCGGCACTTCGACCATGCGCCACAGCAGTTCGAGCTGCATCTCGGTCAGCGCGGTACCAAGCGGCGCGACCGCATCGGCGATGCCTGCATTGGCGAGCGCGATCACGTCCATATAGCCTTCGACCACCACCACCCGCCCGGTCTGGCGCGCAGCAGGGGCGGCGCGGTGAAGGTTGTAGAGTGTGCGCCCCTTGTCGAAGAGATCGGTGTCGGGCGAGTTCAGATACTTGGCGACGCCATCCCGCTTGTCGAGGATGCGCCCCCCGAAGGCGATCACCCGCCCGCGCGCGTCCTGAATGGGCAGCATGACGCGGCCCCGGAAGCGGTCATAACGCTCGCCCTGTTCATTGTGGGCGCGCATCCCTGCGCCTTCGAGCATGTCCTCGCCAAACTGGCCGAGCGCGCGTGGCAAAGCCTGCCGCTCTTCGGGCGCCCAACCGAAGCCGAATTCGCGCATCACCTGAGGGGAGAACCCGCGCCGCACCAGATATTCGCGCGCCGCGCCGCCAGAGGAGCCGCCAAGGCTCTCTACAAAAAACCGCTGCGCCGCTTCTGTCACATCGATCAGGCTGGCGCGGGCTTCTGCCTTTTTCGCCATGACGGGATCAGGCGCGGGGACTTCCATCCCGGCCATGCCCGCCAGTTCCTTGACCGCGTCCATGAATTGCAGGCCCTGCTGGTCCACCATCCAGCTGATCGCATCACCATGCGCCCCGCAGCCGAAGCAGTGGTAGAACTGCTTCTGGTCGTTGACGTAGAAGCTGGGCGTCTTTTCCTCGTGGAACGGGCAGCACCCCTTCCACTCGCGCCCTGCCCGGGTGAGTTTGACCGACCGTTGGACAAGCGTCGACAGCGTGATCCGCGCACGCAGCTCGTCCTTCCATTGCGGGGTGATGGCCATGGGGGGTTAGGTGCGCCCGAATGCAGCGGCGTTCAAGCGCGCCCTGTGGAAGGGTCTGTGGCTTTTGCCAAAGGCCCGGTCAGGAAAGTGCCGCCTTCACCAGCGTGCTCGCCAGCTTGCCGTCCAGCACCGCACCGTGGCGGGCTTTCAACTCGGCCATGACCGTGCCCATGTCCTTCATCGTGGACGCACCCGTTTCAGCCTTGATTGCCTCGATTGCGGCGACGGTTTCCGCCTCGCTCAGCATTTGCGGCAGGAATTCCTCGATCACGGCAAGTTCGGCGCGTTCCACCGCGGCCAGTTCCGCACGGCCGCCTGCATCATACATCTCGATCGATTCGCGGCGCTGCTTGGCCATCTTCTGGAGCACGCTCACCACCAGCTCATCATCGGGGATGCTCTTGCCGCTCGTGCGCTCCTCAATGTCGCGATCCTTGATCTTAGCGCTGATCTGGCGGAGCGCGGCGGTGCGGTCCTTTTCGCCAGCCTTCATCGCGGTGATGGTGGCGGCTTTGATATCGTCTCGGATCATCGGTCTTTCCTGTGGATTGAACTGTTTCGCGGGCCCCTAACGCAATTAGTGCCACACGCCTAGGTTGACGGGAGAGGGCGAGGGGCCTAGCGGGCAAAACTTAGCAACATCGCTGGCTTTACCTACCAACGGAGCGCCCCATGGCCGACCCCGCATCTTCCCGCGCGCAACCTTCAGGCGCGACTGGCTGTCTTGTGCTGGCAGATGGCACGGTGGTGTGGGGACGCGGCTTTGGCGCGGTGGGATCGTCGGTAGGCGAAGTGTGCTTCAACACCGCCATGACCGGCTATCAGGAGGTGATGACCGATCCCTCCTATGCCGCGCAGATCGTCACCTTCACCTTCCCCCACATCGGCAATGTCGGCGCCAATGGCGAAGATGTTGAAAGCAAGGTCGAAGGCGCAGTCGGCTGCGTGGTGCGCGAGGACGTGACCGAGCCGAGCAACTTCCGCAGCATCGAGCGGTTCGCCGACTGGATGGTGCGCAATGGCAAGATCGGCCTCAGCGGCATCGACACCCGCGCGCTCACCCGCCGCATCCGCCAGACCGGCGCGCCCAATGCAGTGATCGCGCACGCACCGGACGGCAAGTTCGATATCCCCGCGCTGGTGAAGCGCGCGGCTGAGTGGCCGGGGCTGGAGGGCATGGACCTCGCTATCCGCGTTACCCGCGACAAGCACGAGGGCTGGGCGGGCGGATACTGGACGCTGGGCAAGGGCTATGGCCGCGCGGCGTTTGATGCCCCAAACCGTAAAATGCCGCATGTGGTGGCGATCGATTACGGCTCGAAGGACAACATCTTCCGCAATCTGGTGAAGGCTGGCGCGCGGGTGACGGTGGTTCCGGCGAAGACCTCGTTTGACGAGGTGATGGCGCTCGCACCCGACGGCGTGTTCCTCTCCAACGGCCCGGGCGACCCGGCGGCGACCGGCGAATATGCCGTGCCGGTGATCAAGGCGCTGCTGGACGCAGACGTGCCGCTGTTCGGCATTTGTCTGGGCCACCAGATGCTCGCGCTCGCCGCGGGCGCGAAGACGATCAAGATGCACCAGGGGCATCGCGGCGCGAACCACCCGGTGCAGCGTGTAGGCGAGGGCTGGGGCGAGACCTCGGGCCTCGTCGAGATCACCTCGATGAACCACGGCTTTGCAGTGGATGTGGATACGCTGCCTGAGGGGGTGGAGCAGACGCATGTCTCGCTGTTTGACGGCACCAATTGCGGGATTTCGATCAAGGGCAAGCGGGCCTTCGCGGTGCAGTATCACCCCGAGGCAAGCCCGGGGCCGCAGGATAGCTTCTACCTGTTCGAGAAGTTTGTGGGGGGGCTGGGGTGAAATTATTCGCTTTCACCTCTCGAACGCTCACCAACATCTGGGCTGGGGTCGGAGCACAGCTCTGGGCAGTGCCGAATTCTGATTCTGAGCAAAGCAACAAAGGGCGAGCAACGAAGGCCAGCAAGATGGCAGTTGGATCGCTTGGTATACTCTATTGCACGGAGAAGCAGAGCTTCACATCACCGTTCATAGTCTTGTCGAAAGCTGATCCGGCCAAGATCGTGACGGATGTTTGGGATGGCAATCGAGGCTGGATCCTTCCATTTCGCATTCGAACAATTGGAAATCCGCATGTGTTGTTACCTTGGGAAGCTGCGAAATCAGGTCTGCCCAGCTGCCAAGCAGGAACTCCTCTCAATTCTTTGATCCACGTCGAGCCGCTGACAGTCTTCACTGGGACTGAAATCACAGCAGAAGACTGGTCATACATCGTGGATAGGCTGGCGAACTAAGATGCCCAAAAGAAACGACATCTCCTCGATCCTCGTCATTGGCGCTGGCCCGATCATCATCGGGCAGGCCTGCGAGTTCGATTACTCCGGCACGCAGGCGATCAAGGCGTTGAAGGAGGAGGGCTACCGCGTCATCCTCGTCAACTCCAACCCGGCGACCATCATGACCGATCCCGAGTTCGCCGACGCGACCTATATCGAGCCGATCACGCCCGATATCGTCGCCAAGATCATCGCCAAGGAACGGCCCGATGCGCTGCTCCCGACGATGGGCGGGCAGACCGCATTGAACTGCGCGCTGGCGCTGGATGCGGACGGGACGCTGGCGAAATACGGCGTCGAGATGATCGGGGCCAAGGCCGACGCCATCGACAAGGCGGAAAACCGCCAGCGGTTCCGCGATGCGATGACCTCGATCGGGCTGGAAAGCGCGCGTTCGGGCGTGGCGAATACGCTGGAAGAAGCGCGCGTGATCCTCGAGCGCACCGGCCTGCCCTCGATCATCCGCCCCTCCTTCACCCTTGGCGGCACGGGCGGCGGGATTGCCTATAACAAGGCCGAGTTCGACCAAATCGTGCGCGAAGGCCTCGATGCCTCGCCCACCACCGAAGTCCTAATCGAGGAATCGCTCCTAGGGTGGAAGGAGTTCGAGATGGAGGTGGTGCGTGACCGCAAGGACAACGCGATCATCATCTGCGCGATCGAGAACGTCGATCCGATGGGCGTGCATACCGGAGACTCGATCACCGTCGCCCCGGCGCTGACGCTGACCGACAAGGAATACCAGATCATGCGCAACGCGAGCATTGCTTGCCTGCGCGAAATCGGGGTGGAGACGGGCGGATCGAACGTCCAGTTCGCGGTGAACCCGGCTGACGGGCGCCTGATCGTGATCGAGATGAACCCGCGCGTTTCGCGCAGTTCCGCGCTCGCATCCAAGGCAACCGGCTTCCCCATCGCCCGCGTCGCGGCCAAGCTGGCCGTGGGCTACACGCTGGATGAACTCACCAACGAGATCACCGGCGCGACCCCGGCGAGCTTCGAGCCGACCATCGATTACGTCGTCACCAAGATCCCGCGCTTCGCCTTTGAAAAGTTCAAGGGCGCGGCCACCGATCTTTCGACCGCGATGAAAAGCGTCGGCGAAGTCATGGCCATTGGCCGCAACTTCCAGGAATCGATGCAAAAGGCGCTGCGCGGGCTCGAAACCGGGCTTGATGGGTTCAACCGCGTGATCGAGCTGGAAGGCCAGCCCCGCGATGTCATTATCGCCGCCCTGTCGCGCCGCACGCCTGATCGCCTGCTCAAGGTCGGTCAGGCTTTGCGCGAAGGCATGACCGTGGAGGAAATTGCTGCGGTCACCTTCTACGATCCGTGGTTCCTGCGCCAGATCGAGGGCATCATCGACGCCGAAAAGGCCATCCAGAAGGACGGCCTGCCCCGCGATGCAGCGGGCCTGCGCCGTCTGAAATCCATGGGCTTTTCGGACAAGCGCCTCGCCACGCTGGCGGTGCGTTCGGTGGGTGTGGCTGGCGGCATGGGCGAGACCCAGGCCAAGCGTTCGGGCCTGCTCCACGATGCGCTGGTCGCCATGGCAGGCGCAACCAGCGCCGCCGAAGTGCGCGATCTGCGCCGCAAGCTTGGCGTGAACCCCGTCTTCAAGCGCATCGACAGCTGCGCCGCCGAGTTCGAGGCGATCACGCCCTACATGTATTCGACCTATGAAGCCCCGAGCTTCGGCGAACCCGAGTGCGAGGCCATGCCCTCTGACCGGAAGAAGATCGTCATCTTGGGCGGCGGCCCCAACCGCATCGGGCAGGGCATCGAGTTTGATTATTGCTGCGTCCACGCCTGTTTCGCGCTTGCCGAGCAGGGCTACGAGACGATCATGATCAACTGCAACCCGGAAACCGTCTCGACCGATTACGACACGTCAGACCGTCTCTATTTCGAGCCGCTGACCGATGAGGACGTGCTGGAAATCCTGCGCGTCGAACAGCAGAACGGGACGCTGGTTGGCGTGATCGTCCAGTTCGGCGGGCAGACGCCGCTGAAGCTGGCGCAGGCGCTGGAGGATGCGGGCATCCCGATCCTTGGCACCTCGCCCGACGCGATTGACCTTGCCGAAGACCGCGAACGCTTTGCCAAGCTGGTCAACAAGCTGAAGCTGAAGCAGCCCGAAAACGGCATCGCCCGCAGTCGTGATGAAGCCGCAGCGGTCGCCGCGCGCATCGGTTATCCGGTGCTGCTGCGCCCGTCCTATGTGCTGGGCGGTCGCGCGATGGAGATCGTCGACAGCGAGGCCCAGCTCGATAACTACATCGCCACGGCGGTGAACGTATCGGGCGATAGCCCGGTGCTGATCGACCAATATCTGCGCGATGCGATCGAATGCGATGTCGATGCCCTGTGCGATGGCACCGAGGTGCGGATTGCAGGCGTGATGCAGCATATCGAGGAGGCGGGCGTCCATTCGGGCGATTCTGCCTGCACCCTGCCGCCCTATTCGCTGGGCGCCGATATCATTGCCGAGATGGAGCGCCAGGCCGAGGCGCTGGCCTTCGCGCTGGGCGTGAAGGGGCTGATGAACATCCAGTTCGCGGTGAAGGATGACACGGTCTACCTGATCGAGGTCAACCCGCGCGCTAGCCGCACCGTGCCCTTCGTCGCCAAGGCGATCGGTCAGCAGGTCGCCAAGATCGCCGCGCGCGTCATGGCGGGCGAACCGCTCAGCAACTTTGAACCGTTCAAGCGCGATTTGCCTTACATGGCAGTCAAGGAAGCGGTGTTCCCGTTTGCGCGCTTCCCCGGCGCTGACCCGGTGCTTTCGCCGGAAATGAAATCGACCGGCGAGGTCATGGGGATCGATGCGACCTTCGAGGCGGCGTTCCTCAAGTCGCAGCTTGGCGCCGGGATGGTGCCCCCGCAATCGGGCACGGTGTTCGTCAGCGTCAAGAACACCGACAAAGCCGTGATCCTGCCGGGCGTGCGCAAGCTGATCGAGCACGGCTTCCGCGTGGTCGCCACCGGCGGCACGCAAAGCTACCTTGCGGAACAAGGCCTCAGCGTTGAACGGGTGAACAAGGTGGCCGAAGGCCAGCCGCATATCGTCGACAAGATTATCGACGGGGATATCGCGCTGATCTTCAACACCACGGAAGGCTGGCAATCGCTTTCGGACAGCAAATCGATCCGTCAGGCGGCGCTGGCTGGCAAGGTGCCATACTACACCACCGCCGCCGCTTCGGTCGCGGCTGCGGCAGCGATTTGCGCGATCCGGCCCGAGTCGCTTGAAGTCCGCAGCTTGCAGGACTATTATGGAAGCTGACTGATAGTCCCTTGGCCTTGGCTTCCTGAAAACGAGAGTGCGTGACGCCGGCCTTCCGGACGGCGTCCAATCCCTTCTTTTCTTTGGGCCGGCAGGGTATCGAACGACGGACGGAAAGACGAAAGCTATGGCGACGATGGAAAAGGTCCCGATGCTGGCCGAGGGTTACGAGCGGCTCACCGCTGACCTCAAGGTGCTGCGCGAGGAACGCCCGAAGATCGTCGAGGCGATCGAGGAAGCGCGGGCGCACGGCGATCTTTCGGAAAATGCCGAATATCACGCCGCCAAGGAACGCCAGGGCCAGGTCGAAGCCATGATCGGCGAGATCGAGCACATGGTCAGCCGTGCGCAGATCATCGATCCGACCATGCTGTCAGGCGACAAGATCATCTTTGGCGCGACCGTCACTCTGCTCGACGAGAACGACAAGCCGATCCGTTACCAGATCGTCGGCCAGACCGAGGCGGATGCGAACAAGGGACGCATCAGCTATAACTCGCCGCTCGCGCGTGCGCTGATCGGCAAGCAGGTTGGCGACGATATCGAGGTGACGGTCCCTGCGGGCGAGAGGTCCTACCTCGTCGACAAGATCGAGTTCATTTGACGCACAGCTAAAGGGGCGCAAGGTGGCAGTTGTTCCGACGCGGCCGCTTGCCGAGCGTAAGGTTGCGGCCCATTTCCTTGAAGCGGGCGCGGTCAGCATGGCCGATGCCATCCCCTATGATCCTGCACGCCCTAGCCGCCAGCGCGCTTTCGAGCGGCTGAAGGGCGCGGATGTGATGAGGACCGACGGGCAGGGCAAGTGGTGGATCGATGAAGAGCGCTGGTCCGGCCGCCGCTCGGATCGCCGCAGCAAGGCAGTGTTCGCATTGCTGGCGGTGGGCGTGGTGGCTGCGGTGGCGGCGCTGCGCTGACCTCGTCACATGGGGCGCAGGGGAGGGGTGCTTGACCCCCTCTTGCCCCCGGTTAGCCCCCTGCTAGACCCCGGTTACACCCCCGCCAGCCCCGCTCTGCTGCGATGTTTCGCGTGAAACATTGCCGGGCGGGGCATCGGGAGCGCTTGGTGGTGATTCTAGTCTTCGGGCGTCAGCAGCTTGTGGATGTGGACGACCACATACTTCATTTCCGCATCGTCAACAGTGCGGTGAGCCTGCGCCCGCCAGGCATCGACGGCGGCATCATACGAGCTGAACACGCCGACAACGTGGATGCTCTCAGGGTCCTGGAATTCGATCCCGCGCGGATCCTTCACGCGACCGCCCATGACGAGGTGGAGCCGCTGGGTGGGGGTAGTTTCTGCCATCTGTGCAAGCCCTTGGGGAGGAACGATGGGCGACCCCTTAGCGCCTCGTGCGCCGAGGGCAAGCCTCCTCCCGCTGGCTACGGTTCAGCCCTTGGTCTGACGCCGGATATCGCGCACCACGCCAAGCGCGGCATCGCGGGTCTTGCGGGCCAGCGCGCGGGTGCTGTCGGCCGCAGAACCAGCCGCGTCGGAGGCGTCCGATCCCAGCTTTCTCGCCTGTGTGCCCGCCGCTTCGGTCAGGTCACCGGCGCGGTCCTTGCCCTCGCGGGCGGCATCGAGCACGTCGTCGATCATGGTCATGGCATAGGCCACCGCCGCCTCGCCGATCATTGCGCCGAGCCGCGATCCCCCGCGGGCCGCAACGCTCTTGACACCCGAGGACGCGCTTGACGCAGCCCCCGAAATTGCGCCGCCCGCCGAGTGGAGCGCCTTGCCCGCAACGCGGCGACCGGGGCGGCTGAGCAGGCCGAGCGCCAGCCCGAAGGCAAGCGCGCCGCCGATCACGGTGAGCGGGTTGGCGCGGGTGTAATCGATCGCCGCATCGGCCGCAGCGCGGGCCTGATCCCCAAGGCCTTTGTCTGCATTACGGCGCTCTGCCGCCTCGATACGGGCGCGCAGGGCATCGCGCTGCAGGGTGGAGGTGGTGTCAGTCATGCGGGTTTTTCCTCTTGCGTCCCGGTGCCGGTCTGGGCGGGGGTCGGGACGGGGTCTTCGTCATCAAAATCGCTTTCGAGCAGTTCCTCGGCCAGCTCAAGCAGGCTCCCCCGCGAGAACCACAGGATCACCGCGGCGACCAGCAGCGCGATCATGCCCTTGCGCTCACCGGCCTGGGCCTTGAGTTCAGTCAGAAGATCATGCGCGCCGGTGCGGATACGGGCCGAGATTGTAGAACTGACACCGGTCGAGACACGGCTTGCGATGCCCTGTTCGGAAAGGCTGGCGCGCAGGTGCTCGATATCTTCGGTCAGCACGGCGCGAGCAGCGTCGCGCAGGGCACGGTCTTCGATCAAACGGTCGGGCAGGCGGGTCATGACCCATCTCCCGGCCCGAACAGGGCACCCAGCATCCGGCCATCAGACAGCGCGGCGCGCACAAGCAGGGCAACGCCAACCAGCAGCACGCCGACGACGATCGCAATGCCGCCCCAGATCGTCACCAGCGGGGCCAGCGCAATCACCGCGCCCACCGCCAGCGCGATCAGCGCGATATGGAGCAGCACTAGCGCCAGCACCAGCAAGACCAGCGCCCGCCCGCCATGCCTTCCGGCGAGGCCTGCGCGGGTCTTCTGGAAAGCAATCTCGGCCTCGGCATAAGTGCGCGCATCCTCGACCAGAGCCGTCACATCATCACGGAGCGCCGTGAAGCTTGTGTCGGTGCCGGAAGAAGTCGCTCCGAGTGGCGGATCGCCCAAGGAACCCTCGGGAACCCGCGCGATGCCGGGATCGGTGTCATCCATGGGAATGGTCTCCCGGATACGGGATCAGCCCCGCTTCCCGCCCAGCATCCGCGCAAGGAAGAAGCCGACCACTGCGGCGATACCGACAGCGACACCAGGGCTCTTGCGCACCATGGTGCGGGCATCCTCGCCCAGTTCCTCGACGCTTTTGGCTTCGAGCTTGGCGGAAGTTTCCTGCAACGTGCGCGAGGCCTTGCGGGCATAGTCGCCATATTGGGCTCCCAGCTTCTCGTCGATCTGCGAGGCACTGTCACCAACCACCTTGCCGAGCGAGGCAATCGCATCGCTGGCGACCTGCTTGCCTTCGACGGCAAGCTCGCCCGCCTTGCCGAGTGCGGTTTCACCATAGGTCTTGGCATCGGCAACCAGATCGGTGCCCTTGCCTTTGGCCTGTCCACCCACAGCGGTGAGCCGGTTTTCAGCCTCGGTCCGCAGCGCAACAGCGCCGGCCTTCGCCTCTTCGAGGGCGGCGTTGAAGCGGCTCTTGGCTTCGATCACCTGGGTCGATGCCGGAGCAGCAACGGGCGCGGTGTCGGATGCCTTGGCCGTGGCGGCGGTCTTGCGCGATGCCGCCTTGACCGCGCCATCACTCGCCACAACACCGCCCTTGGCAGGCTTGGCGGGAGTCTTTTTCGACGGAGTGTTTTCAGGGGTGATGCTGTCAGCCATTGGAGGTCTCCTTTTTCTTTTTGGGCGATCCCGGAACGCCGCTGTTCATCCGCTTGCGCACGAGAGTTCCCGCGCATAGGGACAACGCGCGAGCGGCGTTCGTTGGAATCGTCAGTCCAGAATCATGCCGTTCCTGAGTATCATAGGGCGCAAGTGTCTTAACACTCTAAACCACATTACAGCCGGAGCCAATCATGACCGCCATCATCGACATCCATGGCCGCGAAATTCTCGACAGCCGGGGCAATCCGACCGTCGAAGTTGATGTGCTGCTCGACGACGGCAGCTTCGGCCGGGCCGCCGTGCCTTCGGGCGCATCGACCGGCGCGCACGAGGCGGTTGAACTTCGCGATGGAGACGCGGCGCGCTACATGGGCAAGGGCGTGCTCAAGGCGGTCGAGGCGGTCAACACCGAGATCCGCGAACTGCTGATCGATAACTTCGATGCCGAAGACCAGCGCGATATCGACCTGTCGCTGATCGCTTTGGATGGCACAGCGAACAAGAGCCGCATCGGTGCCAACGCAATCCTAGGCACCTCGCTTGCCGTCGCCAAGGCTGCGGCCAACGCGCGCGGGCTGCCGCTCTATTCCTACCTCGGCGGCGTGTCGGCGCATATGTTGCCGGTGCCGATGATGAACATCATCAACGGGGGCGAACATGCCGACAACCCGATCGATATTCAGGAATTCATGATCATGCCGGTCGGCGCGGATTCACTGTCCGAAGCAGTGCGCTGGGGTGCCGAGGTGTTCCACACCCTGAAGAAGGGCCTTGCACAAAAGGGTCTGGCGACCAGCGTCGGCGATGAGGGTGGCTTTGCCCCCGACCTTGCCAGCACCCGCGCCGCGCTCGATTTCATCATGGAATCCGTCGCAAAGGCTGGCTTCAAGCCGGACGAGGACATCGTGCTGGCATTGGATTGTGCGGCGACCGAGTTCTTCAAGAACGGCAAGTACGAAATCTCGGGTGAGGGGCTCAGCCTCTCCCCGCATGAGATGGCCGATTATCTCGGCAAGCTCTGCGCCGATTACCCGATCCGCTCGATCGAAGATGGGATGAGCGAAGACGATTTCGAGGGCTGGGCGGCACTGACAGGCCTGCTGGGTGACAAGGTGCAGCTGGTGGGGGACGACTTGTTCGTCACCAATCCTGTTCGCCTCAAGGACGGGATCGCCCGCGGCCTCGCCAATTCTTTGCTGGTGAAGGTCAACCAGATCGGCACGTTGACCGAAACGCTGGCCGCCGTCGATATGGCGCACCGCGCGCGCTACACCTGCGTGATGAGCCACCGTTCGGGCGAGACCGAGGATGCGACGATCGCCGACCTTGCGGTGGCCACCAACTGCGGTCAGATCAAAACCGGCTCGCTGGCGCGCTCGGACCGGCTTGCCAAGTACAACCAGCTGATCCGCATCGAGGAAGAGCTGGGCGACAGTGCGCTCTATGCCGGACGGGGCTGCTTCGGTGCGCGCGCTTAATCGGCAGAGTCGAAAAAGCGCTCCATCGCCGTTCGCCCGGCGGATGTCAGCCTGACGAGCACGCGGCGATGATCTTCGGGGTCGTTCTCGCGGACGATCAGGCCTTCTTCGGCCAGCACACCAAGCCAGCGCAAGCCGGTGGTGGCGGGTGCGGCTGAGCCGATGCAGGCGCTGGAGACCGAAACGGGTTTACCCTCACCCTGTGCGATAAACAGATCGAGCAGGATGTCCCACGCCGGTTCGCCAAACAGATCGGGATTGCCAAAGATCGCGCTACGCTTGCGGCGCAGGGCGTAGGCTTTGCGGGCGAGTGCCAGATGATCGCGCGCGGACCGGGTGGGGCGGGGGATGGCGCCGGGACGAAACCCTTCGCCCCCGCCGTTATCGGCTGCATGGCGCAGCCTTTCGGCGATCGCTATCAATTCGTCGGCCAGAGGGCTGAACAACACGGCTGCATCCGCGCCCGCGTTATTGTCCGCAATTTTCCGGCCAGTTTCGTGGCTGATTTCGCCCATGGATCTGCCTTCAGGAACAACCCGCCGGGAGCGTCCGCCGGGGCAATGCCTATTGAAGTCGATCTAAGAACATCCGATCTGGATTGCTTTAAGGGTGAATACGCAGGTCCTTATTTTTGTGGCAGAAATTCACAGAACAGGCGCTTGATCACTGGCGCACGCAATCGCGCCGCAACTGGTTTATTGCTGCATCAAGGTGGGCAGCAGCAATATGCGCACCCAGCGTGTCAAGCACCGCGAGTTCGCGCTCTAGCGAAGCCAATACGGCAGGTATCCGGGCATTGCCCGGCGCGGTTGGAATGAGGTTTTCCACGGTAAGATCCCAAGTGTCGCATATTCTTCCTGCATCGCCCCCCACAGCGGAGGCGGCAGCAGAAGCTGGCCGGATATCGCGTTAATACCCTATGGAAATCTACAGAGGGAAATTACGTAGCCGAACGCGCGTTCCAGAGCGGGACGTTCGGCTGCGCAATCGTCAACCGAACCGGTTTTGCAGTTCGAGCAGAGCAAGCGCTGCCTTGGCTGCTTCGCCGCCCTTGTCCTTTTGTGCAGGGTCGGCGCGGACCAGTGCCTGAGCCTCGTTCTCGACAGTCAGGATGCCGTTACCGATGGCGATACCGTCCATGGTCAGCGCCATGATCGCGCGGGCGCTTTCGCCGGCGACGATCTCGAAATGATAGGTCTCCCCGCGGATCACCACGCCGATCGCAACATAGGCGTCGTAGCGGTCGGCCTCGGCGGCGAGTGCGATGGCACCGGGAATTTCCAGAGCGCCGGGGACGGTGAGCACTTCGACCTTGTGGCCCTTGGCTTCCAGGGCCGAGCGCGCGCCGGCGATCAGCATATCGTTAAGGTGAGCGTAGAAGCGCGCTTCGACGATGAGAATATCGGCCATGGGTTCTTACTCCGGGATGGGGTGGAAGTCGGTGATGGTGAGGCCATAGCCTTCGAGCGCAACCAGATCGGGGCGGCTGTTCGACAGCAGCACCATTTCCGATACACCAAGATCGACAAGGATCTGCGAACCAATACCGATATTGCGCTGCTCCTCGCCTGAGGTCCATGCGCCGGTGCCGACGCGGCCGGTGAGGATCACGATGACACCCGAGCCATGCTCGCCGATCGCCTGCATCGCGCGCTGGAGCGTGCGTTTGCGTGCGCCGGGGGCACCCAGCACGTCATCGAAGACCGAAATCGGATGGACGCGGGCGAGGGTGGGTTCGCCCGGGATGATGTGCCCTTTTTGCAAGACGTAAGCCTCGCTCCCCGCCACGCGGTCACGGTAGGTGACCATCCGCCACTGGCCACCATAATCTGAGGTGAAGGCCCGTTCCGAAAGGCGCTCGACCAGATGGTCGTTGCGCATCCGGTAGGCGATAAGATCGCGGATCGTGCCGATCTTGAGATCGTGCTTGCGGGCGAAGGTGATGAGATCATCGAGGCGGGCCATCGTCCCGTCCTCGTTCATGATTTCGCAGATCACGCCGGAGGGGTTGAGGCCAGCCAGCCGCGAGATATCGACCGCCGCTTCGGTATGCCCGGCGCGCACCAGCGTGCCGCCGTCGCGCGCCGTGAGGGGGAAGACGTGCCCAGGCGTAACCAGATCGTCCGCGCCCTTGGCAGCATCGATTGCGACCGAGATCGTGCGCGCACGGTCCGCTGCCGATATGCCGGTTGTCACGCCTTCCTTCGCCTCGATCGAGATGGTGAAAGCGGTCTGCATCGATTCCTTGTTGTTACGGCTCATCGGCGTCAGGCCCAGATGATCGACCCGCTCCTTGGTGAGCGCAAGGCAGATGAGGCCACGGCCATGGGTTGCCATGAAGTTGATCGCCTGCGGCGTTGCCATTTGCGCAGGGATGATGAGATCGCCTTCATTCTCTCGGTCTTCATCGTCGACGAGGATATACATTCGGCCGTTGCGCGCCTCGTCGATGATCTCCTCGATAGTGGCAAGGACTGGGCGGTCGGCGTTTGCCTCAAGAAAAGCTTCGAGTTTGGCGAGCGTTTCGGCGGTGGGGTTCCAGCCATCCTCGCCGCAGTCGCGCAAGGTGTTGGCATGAAGTCCGGCCGCGCGCGCAAGGCCAGCGCGGGTCATGATGCCCGAAATGACGAGATCGCGAACGCGTGTGATGGTGGATGTGTTCATGAAGGCCGAGTATCACATTGCCGTGTGATTGCAAATGCACAGATCACACCGCAGCTTTCAACTTGTACGCCGTTAAGATTTGCGCAAACCTGTGCGCGTCACAGGGGGGAAAGACATTATGGATCCGATCGTCCTCAAGCAGCTCGCTATGAAATCGTGCTCAGTCGACAACATCAGGATCATGCGCGGGCAAGTCGTGCGCCTGACGATGATCAGGGACATGGCGTTGGCTGACATGCGCGAGGCCGAAAGATCGATCGGGAACACGCGCTTGACCGACCTGTTCAACGGGAAGTCGAGGAGCAGTGCCTCGCTGGTCAATAATGTCCTGTTCGGCTTGCAAATGGTGAAGGCGACCTGCGACGTGGTGATCGCCATGGCGGGCGAGTGGTCGGGCGCGGCCAAACCCATCAGCACGGTCTATTCAGGCCTTACGCCCAATGCGGAGAACCTCGGCAAGCTGGCCGCGGGTGACAAGGTGGGCGCGGCAGACTTTGCCAAGGGGGCCAATGCCGGGCTCAATACCGTCATCAAGAAGAGGCTCGGCACAGACTCTCCAGTCGAGGACCTTGCCGATCTCAACAAGGTAAAGGCCGACATTCTGATCAACGCGACCGCTTATGACGAAAAGGCCCTGCTGGAGAGCCTCGTCGATTACGGGGTTGTGCTGGGTTCGTGGGCGGTGAAGGCGGCGGGCAAGGAGGGGATGAGCAAGGTCATCAAGACCGGCGACGAAATCCGCAAGGCGGGGCTCGCCTATCATGCCGCCTACAAGGAATGGAAGGATGGCGACATGTCCTCCAACTTCGATGCTGGCATAAAGATGGTGCGCAAGCAGGTCGAGACGATCACGCGTCAGATCCAGACGCTGGAAAGCAACCTTGCGGCCTGCGGTGCCGAAATGCCGAAGTTCCGCTCCTCCGCGATCGATCTGATCAAGACAGGCAAACCCAGCGGCCCTGCTTTCCGGGCAGCGCGCTGAGGCTTTCGAGGGGAAGGGATGGTGGACGCACTAGGGCTCGAACCTAGGACCCGCTGATTAAGAGTCAGCTGCTCTACCAACTGAGCTATGCGTCCATTCCGACCTGGTCGGACCGCAAAACCGGAGGCCGAAGCCGCGTCCCGATTCGCGTGAGGCGCTGCATTTAGCGCGTCACCGAATGATGGCAAGTGCCTTTTCGCAGTTGCAGGAAATCAGACCATGAGACCCCGCCGCGGGGCTTCGCGGTTCCAGCGATTTACCATCATCAACAGGCCGATGCAGATCATGTTGGTCATCATCGACGAGCCGCCATGGCTCATCCACGGCAGAGGGATTCCCTTGGCCGGTGCCATGCCCATCACCATCAGCAGATTGATCGCGATGTAGAAGAAGATCGTCGCGGTGGCTCCAGCCGCAAGCAACGCGCAGAAGCGGTCCTGGCTTTCGCTTGCCACCTTCCACCCCCATTTCAGAATCAGCGCATACATAACGAGCACGAACAGCCCGCCCATCAGCCCCCATTCCTCGGCCATGGTGGCAAAGACGAAATCGGTGTGGGGTTCGGGCAGGTAGTTGAGGTGACTCTGCGTACCGTTGTTGAATCCCTTGCCGAACAACCCGCCCGAACCGATCGCGATCTTGGACTGGGCGATGTGATAGCCCGCGCCGAGCGGATCGCTTTCGGGATCGAGGAAGGTCGTCACGCGTGCGCGCTGGTAATCATGGAGAGCGAAGAAATAGACCAGTGGCATGGCTGCAATGCCCAGTCCTGCGGCGGACAGGAACCACCACATCGGCAAGCCTGCCAGAAACATCACCACCACGCCGCCAAAGGCAATCGCCACCGACGTGCCAAGATCGGGTTGCAGCAGAACGAGCGAAATGGGCAGGACGATCAGCATCCCCGACGGCACCACCGAACGCCACGATCCGATCATGCCCGAAGGCAGTGTTTCATAGAATCGCGCCATCGCCAGCACCACCGCGGGCTTCATCAATTCCGAAGGCTGGATGCGGATCGGCCCGAACTCAAGCCACCGCTGGCTTCCGCCCCCAACCTGCCCGACGATTTCGACCGCCAGCAGCAGCATCAGCACCATCAGGTACGACGGGTAAGTCAGCAACCGCACCGCATCGCGCGGCATCGAAGCGATGATCGCGGTCATCACGGCGAATACCCCGAAGCGGACAAAATGCGACAAGGCAAAGGGTTGCATCGCCCCGCCGCCCGCCGAATAGAGCACCAGCCCGCCGAATGAGGTCAGGAGCACGAGCGGGATCAGCATCTCCCAAGGTTGGCGGGCGATGGGCTCGGGGACGATCCCGTTGCGGGCTTCAAGCGTGCTCATTGGGCAGCATCCAGCGGCGCAGCAGGAGCGGGCGCGGCGGGTGCGGGCGCTGCAGAAGGGGGCGCGGGCGCGGGTGCTGCGGGCGCACCTTGCGGAGCTGCCGAGGGGTTCGCCTCGGGTCGGGGGGCGATTGCCTCGCCGGCGATGGCATCGGTTTGGGTTGCGGCGCGGCGGGCTTCCGCCTCGACCCGGTCGAAGATCTCCTCGTCGCGGCGCGGCGGGCGGCTGACGCTCGCTCCGCGCTGGGCAGCATAGGCCGCATAGCGGGCCTCGAGCCGCTGTTGCGCCGTGCCGCCCCATCCGGCTTCAAGGGCGCTAAGCGCCTCAAGCCCCTTGGCGGGATCGAACAGGAAGGTCATCACATCGCGCGCGATCGGATAGGCCGCGCCCGACCCGCCGCCGTGTTCGATCACCACCGCGCCGGCATAGCGCGGCTTGTCATAGGGGGCGAAGAAGATGAACAAGCCATGGTCGCGGTACTTCCAAGGCCCGGACTTGCCGTTGGAGATCGACAGTGAAACAACCTGGGCGGTTCCGGTCTTGCCGGCCATCAGCGTGCCATCGATCGGCAGACGCGCCCGGCCCGCGGTGCCGGGGCCGTTGACCACATCGCTCATCGCCTTGCGGACATAATCGACCTGTTCAAGCGGGAAATCGATCTTGTCGAAACCCTGCGGCTTGGTGTCCAATGTCAGGCGCGGCATCACGTGGTGCCCCGTGGCGATGCGCGAGGCCATGACCGCCAGTTGCAGCGGGCTGGAAAGCATATAGCCCTGACCGATAGTGGCATTGACCGTGTCAAAGGTCTGCCATTCGCGGCCCCACTTATTCATCTTCCATGCCGGGTCCGGCACGGTGCCGAAAAACTGGCTGATGACGGGGAGGGGGAATTCCTGACCCATGCCGCAGCGCCGCGCCATGTCCGCAATCGGCTGCATCCCGATGCGCTGCGCCATAGCGTAGAAATAGACATCGCAGCTCTGATAGATAGCCTTGGCCATATTGGTTGCGCCGTGCCCGCGCCGGTTCCAGCAGCCGAACACGCGATTGCCGACCCTGAGACCGCCGCCGCAATTGACCGTTTCCTCGGGGTCGATACCTGCTTGCATCAGCGCCATGGACACCATCGGTTTGACGGTGGACCCCGGGGGGTAAAGCCCTTTAAGGACCTTGTTGCGCAGCGGAACGCGTTCATCGTCGCGCAGCATTGCATATTCCACCCCGCCGATGCCGTCGGAGAACGAATTGGGATCGAAGCTCGGCATGGACGCCATGCACAACAGGTCGCCGCTGCGGCAATCCATGACCACCACCGATCCGCTTTCCAGCCCTATGCGGCGGGCGGCGTAATCCTGAAGCGGGCCATCAATGGTCAGTTTGACAGGCTGCCCCTGCACATCCTCGCGCGTTTCGAGATCGCGCACGATCCTGCCGCCCGCGGTCACTTCAACCCGCCGGGCCCCGGGGATGCCGCGCAGTTCTTTTTCGAACTGCTTTTCCAACCCGTCCTTGCCGATCTTGTAGCCCGGCGTGATCAACAGCGGGTTGGGGTCCTTCTCGTATTCCTCGGCTGAGGCGGGCCCGACATAGCCAATGAGATGGCCGACGCTGGATGCGGTCGGATAGAAGCGCGAAAAGCCGCGCTGCGGTACGACACCGGGCAGATCGGGCAGGCGCACGCTCAAGGCGGCAAAATCCTCGTATCTCAACCCGCTTGCCACTTCGACAGGCTGGAATCCTCGCGCGGTGCTGACCTTGTCCTTGATGTCCGCGATCCGCGCAGGTTCAAGGCTGAGCAGTTCGCCAAGTCGGTCGATAGTCGCCTCGGCATCAACCAGCCGTTCGGGAATCAGGTCGACCCGGAAATCGGCGCGGTTCGAGGCCAGCGGCGCTCCATCGCGATCAAGTATCCAACCCCGGCGCGGCGGGATCAGAGTGAGGTTGACCCGGTTGCTTTCGGATTCGAGCCGGTATTTCTCGTTCTCCGCGACCGAGAGGTAGCCCAACCGCATCGCCAGCAGCACGCCGATCCCGCCCTGCACCGCACCGATCAGCACCGAGCGCCGCTCGAAACTGCTGCGCAGGATCGAGGCATTGATCATCTTTGCAGGGCGCTGGGGGCCGCTTTGCAGGAAGGGGATCTTCATCAGTCAAGCTTCCGCGCGCGGGCGAGGCGGAAGCGATCAAGGCCGGATACCATGCGGGCGATGATCGGATAGAGCAGCACGGCAATCAAGGCCTGAGGCGCAGCCACACCCACCATTTCCGGCGTGATGGTGGCTCCGGAGAACAGCAGGCTTGCCAGCCAGTAGATGATGGTCATGACGCTGGCGGTGAACCAGTCCTGCCAGAACCCGCGCCACGGAAAGCGGGTTTCGATAAGCTCGATGGCGATGAGCGCGAGCGACCACAGAAAAATCGCAAATCCAAAGGGCTGGCCGCTCAGCAAATCATCGAAAGCACCCAAAGGCGCTCCGGCCCAAAGCGGCATGAGGCCCGGGCGCACCATGCGCCACGCGAGCAGCATGAGGAAGCCGAACGAGGGAGCGAGCGGCATGGTATCGGCGATCAGCAGCACGGGCAGGACCGATGCCAGCATGATCGAGGCATAGGGCACGCTGCGCACGCGCCAAGGATATGGCGCGCGGTTGATACGCTGCCCGTAGATATCCGAGCGGGCGCGGGGATCGAGCCGCTCCATCACTCATCCACAGCGGCAGCCACGCCGGCTGCCGCGGGTGTGAGCACAGGCTGGGGCTGGGGCTTGGCCCCAGGGGAGGCGGCAGGCTGAGCGGTTTGGGGTTCTTCCAATGCCTGGACCGCTTCGGCCTGATGCACAGGCAGCACGGACACAAAGTTCGTGGCCGCCGGTTCCGCCACCAGCCGGGCAATGCCGCCATCAGGAGTAATCTTGGCGATCACCGCCACCGCCACGCCGGGCCGGTAGTATCCGCCCGCGCCGCTTGTCACCATCATGTCGCCGACCTTGAGTGGATTGACGCCGAGATTGACCAGCCGGATCCGCAAAAGGCCATCACCGCGCCCTTCGGCAAAGGCGATAATGTTGTCCTTGGCGCGGCGCACCGGCAGCACGCTTTCGCTATCGGTCAGCAGCAGTACGCGCGACGAGTTGCGCCCGGTTTCGAGCACGCGGCCAACCACCCCGCGTTCCGACAGCACCGGCATTCCCGGCTTGACGCCGCTAGAGGAGCCCGCGCTGAGATAGGCATGGCGGCGCCCACTCGTGGCAGTGGAGCCGACGAGCCGCGCCACGGCTACCGGCTTGCTCTCCCCGTCGCGCAGCGCCAACATGCCCTTCAGCCGACGGTTTTCGGCCTTGACCGCCTCGGCCTCGGCCAGCCTGATGCGCGCGAGTTCAATTTCTCGGCGCAGTTCGGCATTCTGCCGGCCCGCGAAGAAATAGCCCGCAATGCCTGCAAAGAAGCCCTCGCTTTCTTCTCGTGCGACCGCAGTGGCTGTGCCGGCCGGCACGACCACTTCACCCGCCACGCCGCGCAAGGGCGCAAACGCGGCGGGTTGCCACAATGACAGGGCAAGCAGCACCGCACCCAGCAATGCTCCCGCTCCGGCCAGCAGGTAGCCGGTAAACAGCGAAAATTGCGCTTTCTTCGAGAAGCCCGAGCGGCGCGAAGAGGGGGGCGCCATGGCTCTACAGTCCCTTCTGCCGCCGAGGCTGGCTCATATCCGCAAGGATCACGCGGTCATCAAAACGCCGCGATAGATCGGATCTTCCATCGCCCGGCCCGTGCCGATGGCAACGCAAGTCAGCGGGTCTTCTGCGACCGATACCGGAAGGCCGGTCTCCTCGCGCAGGTGCTCGTCCAGACGGCGGATCAACGCGCCCCCGCCGGTCAGCACGATGCCCTGATCAACGATGTCGGCCGCCAGTTCTGGCGCGGTGTTTTCCAGCGCGATGCGCACACCTTCGACAATCGCGCCAATGGGTTCGCTCAATGCCTCGGCCACATGGGCCTGGTTGATCGTGATTTCCTTCGGCACACCGTTTACGAGATCGCGGCCCTTGAGGGTGATGATTTCGCCCACGCCATCTTCCGGGATCATGGCGATGCCGTAATCCTTCTTGATGCGTTCAGCAGTCGCATCACCGATCAGCAGATTGTGGTGACGGCGCACATAGGAGACGATCGCTTCGTCCATCTTGTCACCGCCGGTGCGCACCGAGGTGGTGTAGGCCAGACCACGCAAGCTAAGAACAGCGACTTCGGTGGTGCCGCCGCCGATATCGACCACCATGGAGCCGACGGGCTCGGTGACGGGCATATCAGCACCGATTGCGGCAGCCATGGGTTCAAGGATCAGGTGAACGTCCGACGCACCTGCGTTGGAAGCCGCGTCACGGATCGCGCGGCGCTCCACCGAAGTCGACCCTGATGGCACGCAGATGACGATTTCCGGATAGCGGAACATCGACTTCTTGCCGTGCACTTTCTGGATGAAGTGCTTGATCATCTGCTCGGCGACTTCGATGTCGGCGATCACGCCGTCGCGCAGCGGGCGGATCGCTTCGATGCTGTCCGGCGTCTTGCCCATCATCATCTTGGCATCATTGCCCACGGCCTTGACCCGGCGAATGCCGTTGATCGTTTCGATGGCGACCACCGAAGGTTCGTTCAGCACGATCCCCTGATCCTGAACATAGACCAGCGTGTTGGCCGTGCCGAGGTCGATGGCCATGTTCTGCGAACGGAATTTGAAAAGATCGGACAGGAAGCTCATCGGTCGTGGTGTTCCAGTAAAGGCGGGGCGGGTCCGCAGGCGGCGGTCGTAAGCGCGGCTGCGGGCAGGGAATTCGACCCGGTTATGACATGACAGCGCGCGCCTAGCGAATCCGCAGGCAAAAGGCCAAAATATTTGTCCACTGTGGCGGTGATTTTGGCGCAACTGCCCTCGAAATTGCGACGGCTCGCCGCTAGCGTTGCGACAAATGCCGGAAATCCGCCGCCTCCCCACCGATTTGGTGAACCGCATCGCTGCAGGCGAGGTGGTCGAGCGCCCGGCTGCGGCTCTCAAAGAGCTGGTCGAGAACGCGATTGACGCCGGAGCGCAGCGAATCGGAGTGGTTCTGGCCGAAGGCGGTCTGGCGCGCATCGAAGTGGTCGATGATGGCTGCGGGATGGGGCCGGCCGGCATGGCGCTGGCCTTGGAACGGCACGCGACGTCCAAGCTTCCCGATTCGCTGATCGGTCCGGAAGGCGCGATCGAACTGGTAACCACGCTCGGGTTCCGCGGTGAGGCGCTGCCTTCGATTGCGAGCGTCGCGCGGCTGACCATCGAAAGCCGGGAGAGTTCGGCGGCAGAAGGCTGGCGCAGGGTGGTCGATCATGGCGCCGTTTTGGCAGACGAGCCTGCGGCACTTCCTCCGGGTACCCGAGTACGGGTCGAGGAACTGTTTGCCAGAGTGCCCGCGCGCCGTAAATTCCTGCGCTCGGCGCGCAGCGAATATGCCGCTTGTCTTGATGTAGTCCGCCGTCTTGCGATGGCACGGCCCGATATCGCTTTCACCCTTGAAACGCTGGGTGATGCGGGCAAGCGCACCGTTCTTTCGCTGCAGGCGGGCGAAGAATTGGCGACCCGCGTCGCGCGGATCATTGCGCATGATTTGAAGGACAACTCGGTCCCCATCGAACTGGTGCGCGAGACGCCTTATGGCATGATGCGCCTTACGGGCGTGGCGGGGCTGCCGACCTGGAACCGCGGCGTGGCCGATCACCAATACCTTTTCGTCAATGGCCGTCCGGTAAAGGACCGGCTGCTGGTGGGCGCAGTGCGCGGCGCCTATGCCGATATGCTCGCGCGGGATCGTCACGCGGTGCTTGCGCTGTTTCTTGATCTGCCGCCGCAAGATGTCGATGTGAACGTCCACCCGGCCAAAACCGAGGTGCGCTTCCGTGACAGCGCGGGCGTGCGCGGGTTCATCGTCTCGGGACTGCGGCAGGCGTTGGCGACGGGGGACCGCCGCTCGGCGCAGGGGCCGGACCGCGCGGCGATGGGGCGGTGGCAGGCCGAGCCGATCATGCCTGTAGGCAGCGAAGAGGCAGGGCACCAGGAACGCGCGCCGATGGCGCCATTGCTGGAGAGCGTTTTCAATGGCCGGGACTGGGCCGCGCCGCAGCCACGGGTCGGAGAAGCGCGCCCGGCTTGGAACATGCCGCTCGCGCAGCCCCAGGGCCGCGCTGAGGAGGCCGCGCCTGTCTCTGCCGAAGCGCAATCCTACCCGCTCGGCATCGCGCGCGGGCAGGTTGCAAACACCTATATCGTGGCGGAGGCAGCCGACGGGTTGGTGCTGGTTGATCAGCACGCCGCGCACGAACGCCTTGTGCTCGAACGCCTGCGTGCCGCCGGGGCAGACGAAGGCGTGCGCCGCAGCCAGGCGCTTCTGGTGCCCGACGTTGTGGAAATGGACGAGGTTGACTGCGACCGCCTTGAAACCGCCACTGAAGGCCTTGGGCGCTACGGCCTTGTGATCGAGCGCTTCGGCCCTGCCGCAATGCTGGTCCGCGCGCTCCCCGCTGCGCTCCCCAAGGCCGACAGCGCCGCGCTGCTGCGCGATCTGGCTGACGATATCGCCAAGCACGGGATGCAGCAGGACAGCGGCGCGTTGCTGTTGGCCGAACGGCTCGAACTGGTGCTGGCGACTATGGCTTGCCACGGATCAGTGCGGGCAGGGCGCACACTGAGTGTCACGGAAATGAACGCCCTGCTGCGCGAGATGGAAGCAACCCCGCGCTCAGGCCAGTGCAATCATGGCCGCCCGACATGGGTGAAGCTGGCGATGGAAGATGTCGAGAAGCTGTTCGGGCGGCATTGAGGGGAGGGCCTGAGCCCTCACCCCTCAAACATTGAACTTGAAGAGCAGCACGTCACCGTCCTGCACCACATATTCCTTGCCTTCTTGCCGCAGCTTGCCCGCTTCCTTCGCGCCTGCTTCACCGCCCAGCGCAATGTAATCATCATAGGCGATGGTTTCGGCGCGGATGAAGCCGCGTTCGAAATCGGAGTGGATCTCGCCCGCTGCCTGCGGTGCCTTGGCGCCTGCCGGGAAGGTCCAGGCGCGCGCTTCCTTTGGGCCGCAGGTGAAGAAGGTCTTGAGACCGAGCAGCGTGTAACCGGCGCGGATCACGCGGGCGAGGCCGCTTTCGGTGAGGCCCATCGCTTCGAGGAATTCGCCCCGGTCTTCCATCGGCATCGTCACCAGATCAGCCTCGATTGCGGCGGAAACGACCACCGCCTGCGCGCCTTCCGCTGCCGCCTTGGCGAACACCTTTGCCGACAGCGCGTTGCCCTCCGCCGCATCTTCCTCGGCAACGTTGCAGACATAGAGCACCGGCTTGGCGGTGAGGAGTTGCGCCTGCTTGAACAGCCGATCTTCCTCGTCATCGCCCGGCACCGTCAGGCGGGCGGGCTTGCCTTCACGCAACAATTCGAGCGCCTGACCCAGCACGCTCGCCATGGCCTTCGCTTCCTTGTCGCCCGCAGCACCGCGCTTGGCAGCAGCCGGCACGCGCTTTTCGAGGCTTTCGAGGTCCGATAGCATCAGCTCGGTCTCGACCACTTCGGCGTCAGCGATGGGATCGACCTTGTTGGCAACGTGCTGGATATCGTCATCCTCGAAGCAGCGCAGCACGTGGACGATAGCGTCCACCTCGCGGATATTGCCGAGGAACTGGTTGCCGAGGCCTTCGCCCTTACTGGCGCCCTTTACGAGGCCGGCGATGTCAACGAAGCCGAGCTGGGTTTCGATGATCTTGGCGCTTTTGCCGATGGCGGCGATCTTCTGAAGTCGCTCGTCCGGCACTGCGACCTGACCCACATTGGGCTCGATGGTGCAGAAGGGATAATTCGCCGCCTGCGCGGCCTGCGTTTCGGTGAGCGCATTGAACAAGGTGGACTTGCCGACATTCGGCAGGCCGACGATCCCGCAACGGAAACCCATGATGATTGTGCCTTGGCTATCTGGAAAGCGCCGCCCTTAGCGGCGCGACTCGCCGCTGGCTAGAGCCGTGAGGGACTGGTGTTCACGCGAGGTCGCTGCGCGCGCGCCATTCGGCCAGAGCTGCGGGGGAGAGCAGGCGGATAACCTTGCCCGAATATCCCGCGAGCTTGGCCTCTGTGCGCACCCGCGGGCCGGTGTTCCAGTTCATAACATACCAGAAGAATGCAAAATCGAAGCGTTCCGGGCAGCCCTCCGGCATATCGGGGCGAGAGCGGCCGCGATGAGTGGCAATTCGCCGGATCAGCCGCCACAGGCACAGAGGAACCCGGAAATCGAGATAGATCACAGTGTCCGCCCGTTCGAGCCGGGGCGTTAGCGTGCTCCCGTAGTTCCCCTCGATCAGCCATGCATCCTGCGCCACCACTTCGGCAAGGCGCGCGTTCAGCTCCGCCTTTTCCGTCTCGACCCATCCGGCCTGCCAGCCCAATTGGTCCATGTGGACGAGCGGCAGACCCATGCGCGGTGCAAGTTCGCAGGCGAGGGTGCTCTTGCCCGATCCGCAGGGGCCGATGATCAGGACGCGTTGCATCACTAAGTCTGCATCCGCAGCGCCACATCGTTCATGAAGCGCACGTCATCGTTCTTCACCAGCCACCCGGCCTCCGCGCCGATGGCTCCGAGCATGGCAACCAGATCGTCCTGTTCGTCCTTGGCGAAGTTGCCGAGCACGTGCCCTGTCACGCGGTCCTTGTGTCCGGGATGGCCGATGCCAAGCCGGATTCGGCGATAATCGGGCGCGCCTAGGCTTGCACAGTGCTGATCAATCGAGCGCAGGCCGTTGTGGCCCGCGTGCCCGCCGCCCTGCTTCACCTTGACCTTGAAGGGGGCGATGTCGAGTTCGTCATGGAACACCGTCAGAGCATCGGTGCCCAATTTGTAGAAACGCAGCGCCTCGCCCACGGCGCGACCGCTTTCGTTCATGAAGGTGGCAGGCTTGAGCAGCAACACCTTCTGCGTGCCGATCCGCCCTTCCTGAGCCCAGCCCTGGAATTTGGTCTGCACAGGGCCAAAGCCGTGCATGTCCGCGATCACATCCACGGCCATGAAGCCGACATTGTGCCGGTGGAGCGCATAGCGCGGTCCGGGATTTCCAAGGCCGACCCAGATCTGCATCACACTCTTCCTAACTGCGACTGCTGCAATGTGAAACGCCGGACTTCTTGCGAAGCCCGGCGTTCATAAGGCCGTTGATGGCGACGCACTGCTTACGCGGCGGCTTCGCCTTCGCTGCTCTTGAGGCCCGACGGCGCGATCACGGTGGCGATGGTGAAATCGCGGTCGGTGATCACGCTGGTCACGCCCTTGGGCAGGGTCACGTCGCTGATGTGGATCGAATCGCCGATATCCTTGCCGGTGACATCGACCTGAATTTCATCAGGGATGTCGGCATTGGGGCACAGCAGTTCGAGTTCGTGACGCACGATGTTGAGCACGCCGCCCTTCTTGAGGCCGGGCGAACCTTCTTCGTTCACGAACACCACCGGCACCTGCACTTCGACCTTGCTGTCGCCGGTCATGCGCAGGAAATCGACGTGGAGCGGACGGTCGGTCACCGGGTGGAACGCGACATCCTTGGGCAGGGTGCGAATGATCTTCCCACCGATTTCGATGTTCACGATCGAGTTCATGAAGTGACCGGTGCCGAGTTGGCGGACCAGTTCCTTCTGCTCGACGTGGATCAGGGTGGGTTCTTCCTTGCCGCCATAGATAACAGCAGGAGTCCGACCTTCGCGGCGAATTGCACGGGAGGCTCCCTTGCCAGCCCGTTCGCGCGCTTCAGCCGGCAGGTTCAGAGCTTCGCTCATAATCGTGCCTTTCGAATGCGTGTTTGATAAAAAGTAGTCACCGGCGCTACCGCCTCCAGGGATGACCGGATGCGCCGAAGGGCGGGCCATTAGAGAGACAATGGCCGAAAGGCAACCGCTTTAGGACCGGGGCGGCGCGGCTGTCTTGATACGGCGGACACGGTAACCTTGCGCTTCGATCAGCGCTGCGAGCCCCTCGGGCCCGACAAGATGCGCGGTGCCGACTGCCACAAGTGGGCGCGGGGCTTCGCGAAGCAGCGGGACGAGCGCCGCAGCCCAGCGACGGTTACGGCTCTCCAGAAGCGCTTGGCGCAAGGGCGGATCGGCAAGAATTCCTTCGCGGGTGGACGCTTCGATGGCAGCGACATCTCCGGCGAGCCAGGCGCGCTGCAAGCGTTCGGGATCGCGCCTGGCGCTCTGGCTGCCGCGCACCACGGCAGCGAGCATTTCACGCTGCGTGGGTTCAGGCAGACGGTCGAAGATGGCGAGCTGCGCGCCCGCACCCTCGAACTCGCGCACCCGGCGCGAGGCGAAGTCTGCGATCAGGGCGCGGTCTACGCCATTGGCAGGGTCGCCGGTCGCGTCAATCCGGGCAAGGGCGATTGCGGCTGCCCAAGTCTCGGTGTCGGCAAACCCGTCTTGGGCCATGCCGCCGCGCGCCAGCAGGTCGTCCAGTGACGGACGAAGGTCTGCGGGCAACCGCTGGCTTAGCGAGGGGAGGCGCGGGGTGCTGGCAAGAGCGGCGAACGTGCGAGAGAGCGCGGCTTCATCGTCAAGCGCGGCAATCTCGACCAACAGCAGGTCAGCGCTCTCGATCACCTCGGCCACAGCAGGCGTGCGCCAAGCGGTGCCTTCCGGGAGGGCGTGGATGGTGCCAAACATCCAGCCTTCCACCGTCCCGTCGGCCGAAGCGATTTCGTAGAGCAGCGGCGATGCTGGCGTCTGAGGTGCACCGGGATCATCGCTGCATCCAGCTACCATCAGAAAGAGAAGCGGGGCGATGATGGCGGCAGCATGCTGCCTGATCACCGCCCCTGCCCATCCGGTCATCACTTGACCCGCGTGACCTTGATACGCTTCTTGGCGAGGTAATCCTGCACGCTCCGGTCACCCGCGAGGTGGCCGGCGCCAACTGCAATGAAAACCGTGCCGGGCCTGTCGAGACGCGCATCTATCCACTCGGCCCAATTGGCGTTGCGCTGGTAAAGCAGCGCCTCGGCCACGGCCGGATCGTCCATGCCCTCGTTCATCACTGCAGCGAGCTGGTCAGCATCGCCTTCGATCCACTCGGCCACCATCCGGTCGAGCATCGGCTTGACTTCGTCCATGCCCTCGGCGGCTTCCATCATGAAGGTGATCTGCGCATCCTGGGTCATGCTGTCGAAAATCCCCAACTGGAACTCGGCGGTTTCCAGCGCGCCTTTTTCCATGTTCGGCACCTTGGAGAGCAGCACCTTTTCGACACCGCTGCCCGGATCGTAGCCTTCGAGGGTGAGCGGCAGTATCGAGAAGGTCAGACCGACCAGCCAGGGCTTGAGAGGATCGAAACCGGTTGCCAGCGAATCCGCCGGGGAGGGTACGAGCCCCTTGGCCTTGGCATCTTCATACTGCGCACGAGCCTCGGCCGGGGCGGATGCGAGTTGCTGGTTCTCGATCTTGCCGCCGAGCTTGGAGAGGGCGGCGGCATATTGCGACTTCTGCTCGTCATTGAGCAGCGAGCGCAAGGTGGTGCCCGCGGCCAGCGCGCCGCGCTGCTGGGCAAGCTGCGTCATGGCTGCCTCGCTCGCCGGATCCATCGGGATTTCGGTCACCAGCGCCTGCGAGCTTTCGAGTGCCTTGGCGATGGTCGCGTCATACCACTCGAGTTCCTTAGGCAGCACGTGGACCGTGCCGAACAGGTAGATCGTGGTGTCCTTGTCGGCGACCTTCCATAGCGCAGGCCCCTTGGGCGCCTTGGACGCGGAAGGATCAGCATGGCCGGCGTGATCTTGCGCCAGTGCAGGTGCGGCTGCCAGCAACGCAAAGGGCGCGGCAGTCAAGGCGAGGAGAGCGGAAAACTTCATCGGTATTCTCCTTTTGAACAGACGGGAGGCAAACTGCGGTAGGAATGAAGGATCAGAAGTAGCGCCGGATGAACCAGACCAGCATCCACACGATGCTGAACAGGAGCAACACGATCATCGGCTCTTGCGGCGGTAGCCAGCCCGCGCGGGTGGCCATCCACCAAGCAGGGGTGACGTACATGTAAAAGTGGGCAGCCAGCGTCGCACCCTGCCGGTAGGCATCGGCCTCGTGCTCATCGACGCGCTTCCACCACAGCCATGTGAGGATCGGTCCGGCCACACCCCACAAGCCGATGGCGATCAATGCGAGGCCCGAACTGACCGGGGTATTCGACAACAGGTCGGTACCGCCGACATCCGCCACGCCAAGAATGATGCCCAATAACAAGGCAACCGCGATGCTGGCGGAGAACATCAGCCGCGCGCTACGGACCCTGGGCGCAACCGGCCCGTCCAGCCCACGCGGCCAAAGGTGCCACATGCCATATCCTGTCGCTGCGCCCGCCAGCAGCATCGCACCGAGGATTGCAAATCCGACGAACCCCGGCAGGCCATTCCTGAAAGCGACACTGACATAGCCTGCAATCATCCCGGCAATGAATATCAGCGCAATACCGCCAATGATGGCGATCAAGGCGCGCTTGAGAAGCAGCGGGCCTGCCGAAGGTTCTTCGGCAATCCTGTCGAAATCAAATTCCGTCATCGAAAATCTCCTCGATTTTCATGTCGAACAGCCGCGCAATGCGGAATGCGAGGGGGAGGGACGGGTCGTGCTTGCCGGTCTCGATGGCATTCACTGCCTGGCGCGATACATCGAGCCGCCCGGCGAGTTCTGCCTGGCTCCAGTCACGCTCGGCGCGCAGGACCTTGAGACGGTTTTTCATCAGTCGTCTTCGTTCGTTTCCAGTCGGTCGCGCACCCAGCGGTAGCTGTAGCCGGCGTAGTAGATAACTGCCAGCAAGTGCGCCGCGAGCATTCCGTCGAACAGCACCGAAGGCGCACGGCCCGACAAGGTTGCCGGATCCAGCGCAATCAGTCCGAGACCCGCAGGCACTGCAAGATCGATCGTCCAGGCAATCCAGCCCAGAAAGATGTAGCCTCCCAACGCGACCACCACCCAGCGTTCGCCCGTCGAGCACAGGCTGATGTAGTAATCATCGATCCGGCGATTGAACGCAGTGGCCAGCAATCCGCCAACCGCCGCGCCGAGCGTCCATGCCTTCACGATCCCGTCGATACCAAACAGATAGAGTGCCAGCGAAATCACGGAACCGGCGGCCCCGGCCCAAGCGACCTTGTAGGCGTAGCTGCGTTCGACTTCGGTTGGGGCGTAGGGATTGTATGGCATCATATGGCTTCCTGCGGACCGCGCGCCAAAGCGGTGTTGGCCTTGCTCATCGCGAGTCCCTCCAGCGCAGGAACTGGAATGCGCATACGAACAAAATCATATGCGCCTCCCATAGGTATAGCAGCACCTTGAGGGGCGCTTGCGGATCGATCAGGAAACGCAGCCAGAGCGGCGCGGTCGGGCCACCGATCGCCAGATAGGCGATCCAGCCAGTCGCCAGCAGCGCGATCGGGCCCAAAGCCACGCCATGTCCCACCACCAACATCGCGCGGCGCCACAGCCCTTCGGCATAATCGTCACGCATGAACCGCGCGATCACGAGGAATGTGGGGACAATGAAGTTCAGGAACAGCACGGGCAGGCCGACGACGAGGATCCACGGGTGGGGCACAAGGTCTTCAAAGCCCGTTCCCAGCAAACGCTCGCCCAGAAAATCGGCCACACCGATGACAAGCGCGACCGCGCTGGCATCCATGAGTCGGAAATAGGCACGGTACCGCCAATCGGTCGCGGGACGACTGAGCAACTTCATCGAACCTTCGTGCCTTTCTTACGAGCAGAATGGAATGGCGGAGGGGCGGGCATACCCCTCCGCCCGGCACATCAACCGCCGGGAGTGGCGGCGGGCGATGCAGCGGTGTTGGCGGCGAAACGCGCCCGCTCGAGCCGCGCGTTGGCGATGGCGACGCGGATCGCGGGAGCGGCCGCCGCAAACGCGGTTTCGCGGCATTCACGCTCAAGGCGGACCGAGGCACTGTCTCGGCCGCCATTGGCGCACATTTGGCGGACCTTCGTGCGCACCCGCTCATCCAGCCGGGACACTCCCTCGGCGGTAACAAGGTTGAGGTCGGCGTGGGCGACGGGCGCTTCAAACTCTGTAGCGTTCTGGGGCGATGCATAGGCGACAGCAGGGGCGGTCAGCAGTGCTGCAGCGGCAAAGGTCAAGCGCAGGAACATTGCAGTTCTCCAGAAAATGAAGAAAGAGCGGTGTCGCTACAACCTGCCACAATGTCATGCTGCCCTGACTTTATGTCGTGATTCGCTGACCAAGTCAAGGCAACCTGACTTTTGGTCGCGAGGCACCGTTCATCACGGCTGTTTGCCCGCGTGCTGCGCTGCGGCATTGACGCAAATGGGGTGTTCGGCCATGGCTCGCCGCCATGAGTGCAGTACCCGCTTTCACCCCGGCAGCCCGCGATCCCGCGCGCTCGTTTCAGGACATGATCCTCACGCTCCACGACTTCTGGAGCCATGAGGCGGGGTGCGTGATTCTTCAGCCCTATGACATGCGCATGGGCGCAGGCACCTTCCACACCGCGACGACTTTGCGCGCGCTCGGCCCCGAGCCTTGGAATGCCGCTTTCGTGCAGCCCTGCCGCCGCCCGACCGATGGGCGATATGGCGAGAACCCGAACCGGCTTCAGCACTACTACCAGTATCAGGTGATCCTGAAGCCTTCGCCGTCGGACATTCAGGAGCTTTACCTGAAAAGCCTCGCCGCGATCGGTATCGATCCGCTGGCGCACGATATACGCTTTGTCGAGGACGACTGGGAAAGCCCGACGCTCGGCGCATGGGGTCTGGGCTGGGAGGTCTGGTGTGACGGCATGGAAGTCACCCAGTTCACCTATTTCCAGCAGATGGGCGGCTTCGATTGCAAGCCGGTCGCGGGCGAATTGACCTACGGGCTGGAACGCCTCGCCATGTACATCCAGGGCGTCGACAACGTGTACGATCTGGCCTTCAATTCCTCCGGCGTCTCCTATGGCGACGTGTTCCTCGAAAACGAGCGCCAGATGTCGAAGTGGAACTTCGAGGTCGCCGATACCGACGCATTGTTCGATCTATTCGCCAAGGCCGAGGCCGAGTGCCGCAATGCGCTTGGCGCAGGCGTGCCGATCGCAGCCTATGAACAAGCGGTCGAGGCGAGCCACGTCTTCAACCTGTTGCAAGCGCGCGGCGTAATCTCGGTGCAGGAACGCGCCAGCTACATGGGCCGTGTGCGCGACCTCGCGCGCTCGTCATGCGAGGCTTATGCGGCCAAGATGACGCCCGAATGGGAAGCGAGATATCCCGGGTGGAGTCTCGTCTGATGGCTGACTTCCTGCTCGAGTTGCGCTGCGAGGAAATTCCCGCCCGGATGCAGCCCAAGGCCAAAGAAGATCTGGCGCGGCTGTTTGCCGATGCGTTGGCGAAGGCTGGCTTGGCGGCGGGTTCAATCGAAACCTTCGCCACGCCGCGCCGATTGGCGCTGATTGCCAAGGACCTGCCGCTTGCGACCGAGGCTGTAGCCGAAGAAACCAAGGGACCGAAGGTCGGCGCACCGCCGCAGGCGCTGGAAGGCTTCCTGCGCAAGGTCGGCCTCTCGTCCGAGCAGCTGACCGAGCGTGACGGCGTGTATTTCGCCGTGGTCGAAAAGCCCGGGCGCGAAACCGCTTCGGTGCTGGTCGAGACGATCCCGGCGATTATCCGCGCCTTTCCCTGGCCCAAATCGATGCGCTGGGGCGCAGCGTCGCTCAGCACGGAGTGCCTGCGCTGGGTGCGTCCGCTTTCGGGCATCATCGCCTTGCTGGATGGCGCGGTGGTCCCTTGCGCGATCGACGGAATCACCAGCGGGCGGACGACGATGGGACACCGGTTCCATCATTCCGGCCCGGTCGAGATCGCCAATGCCGGCGCCTATATTGAAACCCTGCGCGCGGCCCATGTGATCGTCCATTTCTCCGAGCGCTGCCAGGTTATCCGCGAAGGCGCGGCAAAGGCCGCGGATGACGCTGGCCTGAGGCTGGTTGCCGATGAAGGTCTAGTGATCGAGAATGCCGGCCTCACCGAATGGCCCGTGCCGCTGCTCGGCCGCTTCGACGACAGCTTCCTCGACGTGCCGTCCGAGGTGATCCAGCTTACCGCGCGCGTGAACCAGAAGTATTTTGTGTGCGAGGATGCCGGCGGAAAACTGGCGAACGCCTTCGTCTGCACCGCCAATATCGAGCCGAACGATCCCGCCGTGGTGGTCGACGGCAACCGCAAGGTCCTCGCCGCACGCCTCTCGGATGCCCGTTTCTTTTGGGAGCAGGACCAGAAGACTTCGCTTGCCGAACACGCGAAAAAGTTGTCGCGCATCACCTTCCACGAGAAGCTGGGCACGGTCGCCGACAAGGTCGAGCGGGTGGCAAAGTTGGCGCGGTGGCTGTGCGAGGAAGGGATCGTCGCAGGCGATCCCGCGCTGGCCGAACAGGCCGCGCGTCTGTGCAAGGCCGATCTCGTCACCGAAATGGTCGGCGAGTTCCCCGAATTGCAGGGCCTGATGGGCGGTTACTATGCCGCGTCGGAACGCCTGCCGCAGGAAGTCGCCGAGGCGATCCGCGATCACTACAGGCCTGTGGGCCAAGGTGATGATGTGCCCACGGCTCCGGTAACAGTAGCGGTTTCGCTGGCGGATAAGCTGGATACACTTCGCAGCTTCTTCTCGGTCGATGAAAAGCCGACTGGATCGAAAGACCCGTTCGCCCTTCGCCGCGCCGCCCTTGCAATCATTCGCCTCACTACCGAGAACGGGCTCAGGATGGGCGTGGGTGAGGGGGACCTCCTCGACTTCTTCGCTGACCGTCTCAAAGTTCAGCAGCGCGAAGCCGGTGTCCGCCACGATCTGATCGACGCCGTTTTCGCACTCGGCGGGGAGAATGATCTCGTCCGCCTGCTCGCTCGCGTCCATGCGCTTCAGGCCTTCGTTACCACCGAAGACGGCACCAACCTCCTCGCAGGATACAAGCGCGCGGCGAATATCCTCAAGAAGGAAGACTGGCGCGGGATCGAAGGTGAAATTGCGCAGACGGGCGAGGAAGACCCTCTGGCGATGGTCGATGATCCCGATCTCGCCCCTGTGATCGCCGCCAAGATGGCCGAGCGTCACGCAGCGGAAAGCCACCTTTCATATACGCCCGAACCTGCCGAACAGGCGCTGATCGACTCACTCGACGCTGCTGCTCCCCGCGCTGCCGCGGCGGTGGAGGCCGAGCGGTTCGCCGATGCCATGGCCGCGCTCGCCACCTTGCGGGCGCCCATCGACCGCTTCTTCGAAGAGGTCATCGTCAACGACCCGCAGGCAGAAAAGCGCAACGCGCGCCTTGCCCTGCTCGCCCGTTTCCGTGACGCGGTCCACCGGGTCGCCGATTTCAGCCGGATCGAGGGCTAGCACCTCTCGCCCGTTTGCCAATGCAACGAGGACTGCCATGACACTGAACACGGTCTATGTATTCGGAGGCTCCGCCGATCATTCGGACCCCCGCCAGAAGGACAAGACCGTGGTCGGCGGGAAGGGCGCGAACCTTGCTGAAATGGCGAGCATCGGCCTGCCGGTTCCCCCGGGCTTCACCATCACGACCGAAGAATGCATCGCCTATCTGAAGGACGGCGCGGACTTCTCTGGCGGTCTGCGTGCGGCCGTGGCGGCCGCGCTGGCTCATGTCGAACAGACGGTGGGCAAGAATTTCGGCGACGCGGGCGATCCGCTACTGGTGTCGGTTCGCTCGGGCGCGCGGGTATCAATGCCCGGAATGATGGACACCGTGCTGAACCTTGGCCTGAATGACGCGACGGTCGAAGGTTTGGCGCAGTCGTCCGGCGACGCGCGTTTTGCGTGGGACAGTTACCGTCGGTTTATCCAGATGTATTCGGACGTGGTGCTTGGCCTTGATCACGGGCTGTTCGAGGAGGCGCTGGAAATCGCCAAGGAAGACAAGGGCTTCTACAATGATACCGAGATGGCGGCTGAAGACTGGCAGGCGCTCGTCAGCGAATACAAACAGATCGTCGCTGACGAACTTGGCGAGCCGTTCCCGCAGGATGTGACCGAGCAGTTGTGGGGCGCGATCCGCGCCGTGTTCGACAGCTGGGATAGCGACCGCGCGAAGGTCTATCGCCGATTGAACGACATTCCGGGCGACTGGGGCACCGCGGTCAACGTGCAGGCGATGGTATTCGGCAACATGGGCGAAACCAGCGCTACCGGCGTCGCCTTCACCCGCGATCCGGCCACTGGCGAGCGGGCCTATTACGGTGAATACCTCATCAACGCGCAAGGGGAAGACGTGGTGGCGGGCATTCGCACGCCGCAATATCTTACCAAAGCCGCGCGCGAGACGGCCGGGGCCAAGCCGCTATCAATGGAAGAGGCGCTTCCCGAAGCCTACACCGAACTGGCCCGCGTGTTCGACCTGCTGGAACTCCATTACAAGGATATGCAGGATATCGAATTCACCGTTGAGCGCGGCAAGCTGTGGATGCTCCAGACCCGTTCGGGCAAGCGGACAGCGAAGGCCGCACTCAGAATGGCTGTCGATATGGTGGCCGAGGGCCTCATCGACGAACGCGAGGCGGTGCGGCGGGTCGATCCGATGGCGCTGGACCAGCTGCTTCACCCGACGCTCGATCCCAAGGCCGAACGCAATGTGCTGACAACAGGTCTGCCAGCCTCACCGGGGGCGGCCGCCGGCAGGATCGTTCTTGATGCCGACACGGCCGAGCAATGGGCAGGGCGCGGCGAGAAAGTCATTCTGGTCCGGGTGGAAACATCGCCGGAAGATATCCACGGGATGCACGCTGCACAGGGGATCCTCACTGCGCGTGGCGGGATGACAAGTCACGCAGCGGTGGTTGCCCGCGGCATGGGGCGGCCCTGCGTATCCGGTGCCGGGGCAGTCTCGATCGACCGGGCGAGCCGTACCCTGCGGATCGGCGTGACCGAGTTGAAGGAAGGTGACGCGATCACCCTCGACGGAGCTGCCGGGCAGGTGATGCTCGGCATCGTCCCCACGGTCGAGCCGGAGCTGGCGGGCGATTTCGGAACGCTGATGATTTGGGCTGACAAGTTGCGTCGAATGAAAGTGCGCACCAATGCCGAAACGCCGGACGATTGTCGCATGGCGCGCCAGTTCGGTGCAGAAGGCATCGGCTTGTGCCGCACCGAACACATGTTCTTCGAGGCATCGCGTATCAGTCTGGTGCGTCAGATGATCCTCGCCGACGACGAAGCGGGCCGCCGCCGTGCACTCGATAAGCTGCTCCCCGAACAGCGCGCTGATTTCACCGCGATCTTCGAGGTGATGGCGGGGCTGCCGTGCACGATCCGGCTGCTCGATCCGCCGCTGCATGAATTCCTGCCCCACGCGGACGAGGAATTTGCCGAATTGGCCGATGCCACCGGCCTCGGGGTCGATCACTTGAAGCGCCGCGCCGGGGAGCTGCACGAATTCAACCCCATGCTGGGCCACCGCGGTTGCCGTCTCGGGATCACCTATCCCGAAATCTATGAGATGCAGGCCCGGGCGATTTTTGAGGCAGTGTGCGCAGTGAAGATCGCGAGTGGCGAGGCGCCCTTGCCGGAAATCATGATACCGCTGGTCGCCACCAAGCGGGAACTGGCAATTCTCAAGGCGCTGGTAGACAAGACCGCAGAAGATGTGTTCGCGGAAGTCGGAACACGGGTCGATTACCTTGTCGGCACGATGATCGAATTGCCGCGTGCCGCTCTGATGGCGGGCGAGATTGCGGAGGAAGGCGCGTTCTTCTCCTTTGGGACCAATGACCTGACGCAGACCACGCTGGGCGTGTCACGCGACGATGCGGCACGGTTCCTGTCGGTCTATGTCGACAAGGGCATTTTCCCGCGCGATCCCTTCGTCAGCCTCGATATCGAGGGCGTCGGCCAGTTGGTCGAGTTGGCGGCAGAGCGGGGAAGGGCGACGCGGCCCGACATCAAGCTCGGTATCTGCGGCGAGCATGGCGGCGATCCGGCGAGCATCGCGTTCTGCGAGGCGGTGGGCCTCGATTACGTCAGCGCGTCACCGTATCGCGTGCCGATCGCACGTCTGGCAGCAGCCCAGGCGGCGCTGAAAAAGGGCTAGGTCCCCGCGAGCGAGCGTCGTCCGGTAAGCGTGACGATCTCGAAGGTCTCGGTGACTTTGCCATCGGCCTCGGCCCGCGCGGCGAAGGCTGCGCGGGCGCGGGAAATGGCAGCCTTGCCGAGCGGGGCTGCCGGCCGAGCCAGTGCATTGCCGAGCCCCTGATCACGCAGGTCCGCGACAAGGCGGCCGAGTGAGGAATAACGCACGGCGAGGGTGTGGGTGTCGACCACCGGGTCCTTCCACCCGGCGCGTTGGAGGAGCGAAGGCGCAGCGCGGGCATCAACCAGCGGATGAAGCCGCGCCGCCGGACGATCCGGCTCGGCCGCCAACATCGCGGCACGCAGAGCAGGAAGGCTCTGGCCACCAATAAAGCTTGCGATCACGAGCCCGCCGGGGATCAGGGCATTGCGCAAGTGGATGAGCGCGCCCGGCAAGTCATTGACGGCGTCAAGCTGTCCAACGACGCCGATGTAATCGTATGGTGCGCCCGCAATCGGCTCAGCGGGGTTGGCGGTGAGATCGACGATCAGTTCGGCCGCACACTGCTTCAGATACGCCGCTAGCTCGGGCGTGCAGCCTCCGATCAGCAGCGCACGCAACGGCTTGTGGCGAACGAAACCGAGGCGGTCGATCATGTCCTCGGCAATGTCGTCGAGAATAAAGGTCGCTGGGTCGATAGTCGATCGCCGCCGCTGCTCCGCTCGCAATGTACGGGCAACGCGGCGCGCTTCGGCAAAGATCGTGGGGACGGGGGAGCCGGTCATGCCGGCCCACTGCCGCGCTTGCCTAGAGAGTGCAAGCCATGCGACATCCTGAGGCATGACATTGGCCGCTAACCTTGCTCGGCAATTCGCGCCGTTGGTGGATTTCGTCTACCCCCCGCGCTGCCCGTCATGCGGGGTCGCGATTGCGAGTCAGGCAGGGCTGTGCACCGATTGCTGGAGCGGCCTTGAGGTGCCGGGGCAGGCTGTTGTCGCAGGACACACGGTCCCGGTTTACGCAGCGACCTACTACAACGAGACGTCGCGCAAGCTGGTGCTGGCTTACAAGCATGGCGGGCGGATCGCCCTGTCGCGGCTGCTCGCCCGGCTTATCGCAGCCCGGCTGCCCGAACCTGCGGCGGGGCACGCGCCGCCGCTTCTGGTGCCGGTCCCGCTCCATCGCTGGCGGCTGTGGAGCCGGGGCTTCAATCAGGCCGCATTGCTCGCAAGCGAGCTCGAAAGGATAGGGAAGGGTGATGCGGCAGTCCGGGCGCTGGTCCGTAACAAGCGCACTCCAAACCTTGGTAATCTCGGCCGCGAAGCGCGCGAGCGGGTGCTGACGGGGGCAATAAGACTGAGACCTGAGGCAGCAAGGCTGATCCAAGGGCGCGATGTGGTGCTGGTGGATGATGTGCTGACCAGCGGTGCAACAAGCCGCGCCTGTCTTGCAGCTATCGCGGCAGCCGGACCCATGTCTCTCGCGGTGGCGTGCTTTGCCCGGGTGGAGGAGGATCACAAGCTTGCGCATCCCTGACGCGCGAGTGATCCAAAAACATAACGCCCGGGACCTTTAGGTCCCGGGCGCCACGTGACGAAACGGTGCGGATCCGCCCTTACAGGCCGAGGCAGCGACCCCCTAACTTCGCTGCCGGGATCCAATCCCTATCGTTCAACCGGTCGCGCTGGCACCCCGTTGCCAGTCCTGCGGTCCGATCACCCCCTGAACCTGACACCGGGCGGTGTCATTGTTCGGTTGAGAACCCCTTGCGGAAGCTCCGCAGTCGTTCTTCCACCGAGTTGCATAACGAGGAAGATTAAACCGCATGAGGTGCGTTTTTTTATCACCTGCTGTTGTCTGCTTGCAACAATCATCGCATGAGCCGCCATCCCACTTACATGGAGTTGCTTTCGTGACCGACACCGTTCTGACCGCCGAGGAACGCGAAGCGGGCACTGTCTTTGCGCCCAAGTTCGATGCAGCAGGACTGCTGACCGCCGTTGTGGTTGACGTCGATGATGGGGCAGTTCTGGTGGTGGCACACATGAACGCCGAGGCGTTGAATGCAACGCTTGAAACCGGGAAGGTCCACTTTTGGTCGCGCTCGCGCGGGTCCTTATGGATGAAGGGCGAGACATCCGGGCACGTACTCACTGTCGAAACGATGCTGGTCGATTGCGATCAGGATGCCTTGGTGATTCGTGCGAGGGCCGCAGGCCCTACCTGTCACACCATGGCGCGCTCGTGTTTCTACCGGGAGGTCGAGCAGGGTGAGGACGGGCCTGCCTTGAAGCGGATCAAAGCTTGACGCTCACGTAAACGTAAGGTAGGAAACGTGGCATGGCTACAGCTCCTGCTCATCCCGTCGTCGATCCCGCCGCAAGCGAACCGCGCCGCAATGGTGCGCATCTTGACCGGCCCGATGTTTACGAACGCGAACAGTTCACCATCTCCGACCTGACCTCGGAATTCGGCTGCACGGCGCGCGCTCTGCGGTTTTACGAGGACGAGGGCTTGATTAACCCTGCGCGTCTCGGCCTTACCCGGGTCTATTCCAAGCGCGACCGTGCACGCCTTGCATGGATCATGCGCGCCAAAAACGTCGGCTTCTCGCTCACCGAAATCCGCGAGATGATCGACCTTTATGACCTTGACGATGGCCGCGTCGAACAGCGCCGGGTTACGGTCGAAAAATGCCGCGCCCATATCGCCAAGCTCAAGGCGCAGCGCGACGACATCGACAGCTCCATCAAGGAACTCACCGACTTCGTGGCCGAGATCGAGAAGCTCGATCTGCGCTGATGCGCTGAGGCCATTGACCATTCAACCACGCTGATCACTCAAGGGAACAAGTGATGCCGACCTATACCGCGCCCACCCGCGACACGCGTTTCATCGTCAATGAAGTGCTCGATCTTGCCAGCTACGGCAATCTGCCGGGCTTCGAGAACGCCACGCCCGATATGATCGAGACGGTCATCAACGAGGCCGGCAAGTTCTGCGCCGAGGTGCTCGCGCCGATCAACCAGGCCGGCGACGAGCACGGCTGCACCCGTCAAGACGACGGCAGTGTCACCACCCCGCCGGGCTTCAAAGAGGCCTATCAGGCTTATGTTGAAAGCGGCTGGGGCACGCTTGCCCAGCCCGAGGAGTTCGGCGGTCAGGGGCTGCCCCATGTGCTTGGCTTCGTGCTGGAGGAATACACCGGCACTGCCAACCAAGCCTTCGCGATGTATCCCGGCCTTACCGCCGGTGCGATCTCGGCGATCCTTGCCAAGGGGTCGGAGGAGCAGAAGGCAGCCTATGTCCCCAAGATGATCTCGGGCGAATGGTCGGGCACCATGAACCTGACCGAGCCGCATTGCGGCACCGATCTCGGCATGATCCGCACCAAGGCGGTGCCGAACGGTGATGGTTCCTATGCCATCACCGGCACCAAGATCTTCATTTCGGCCGGTGAGCATGACCTCACCAGCAACATCATCCATCTGGTGTTGGCCAAGACCCCGGGCGCGCCGGATAGCGTCAAGGGCATCTCGCTGTTCATCGTGCCAAAGTTCATCCTCGATGAAAATGGTGAACCCGCGGCGCGCAACGGCGTGACCTGTGGTTCGATCGAAAAGAAGATGGGCATTCACGGCAACGCCACCTGCCTGCTCAACTATGACGGCGCGACCGGTTACATGGTGGGCGAGGAGAACAAGGGGCTGGCCGCCATGTTCATCATGATGAACGCCGCGCGCCTCGGAGTTGGGATTCAGGGGTATGCGCAGGCCGAAGTCGCCTACCAGAACGCCGTAACCTATGCGCTCGACCGGCGTCAGGGCCGCGCGCTGACTGGCCCCAGCGATCCCACTGCCAAAGCTGATCCGATCTTCGTCCACCCGGACGTGCGCCGCATGCTGATGGATGCCAAGGTGTTCACCGAATCAATGCGAGCACTGTGCCTGTGGGGCGCATTACAGGTCGATCTGACCCACAAGGCACAGACCCCGGAAGAGCGCGAGACTGCCGATCTGCTGATCGGTCTGATGACCCCGGTCATCAAGGGCTACGGCACCGACAAGGGCTATGACATCGCCACAAACATGCAGCAGGTCTATGGCGGCCACGGCTACGTGCGCGAATGGGGCATGGAACAGTTTGTCCGCGATAGCCGCATCGCCATGATCTACGAAGGCGCCAACGGCGTACAGGCAATGGATCTGTGCGGCCGCAAGCTGGCTGCGGGCGGCGGCAAAGCGATCCAGGCCTTCTTCGCCATGATCGACGAGGAAATCGCCGCCGCCAAGCAGGTGGATGCACTCAAGCCGGTCGCTGAACGTCTCGAAAAGGCGCTGGGCGAACAGAAGGCTGCGACCATGTGGTTCATGCAGAACGCGATGGCCAACCCGAACCATCTGGGCGCGGGCGCGCATCACTATATGCACATCATGGGCATCGTGACGCTCGGTTACTTCTGGCTGAAGATGGCCAAGGTGGCACTCGCCAAGCTGGCCGAAGGTTCAGACGACGCAGCGTTCTACGAAGCCAAGCTGGTCTCGGCGAACTACTACGCCGAGCGGTTCCTGCCCGATACGGGCGCGCTGCGGCGCAAGCTGGAGGCGGGCAGCGAATACATGATGAAGCTTCCCGCCGAAGCGTTCGCCACCGCGGCCTGACCCAAGCTGTCACGGCATTAAGCCACCTTTCAGGTGGCCGCCATGTTGATGCATGGCGGCCCCTGTGCTGTTAGGGATATCAACGCGGGGAGAGTGGCATTGATGCACCGATTGCTGATTGCGCTGATCGCTGCCTTGTCGCTGAGCGCATCGGCTGCGCATGCGCGCGCGGTGGCTGCCGAGCCTGACGCAAAGCAATATGCCGCTGCTGGCCGGTTCGTCTTCACTGATTGGGACGGGCCTGCGCTGCCGGTGTATTATCAGCTTCCCGAGAGGGTCGACTCCGAAACGCCGGTCGTCTTCGTGATGCACGGTGTCAATCGCGATGCCGACCGCTACCGCGATGAATGGGCTGCCTATGCTCGCTGGCACGGCTTCATTGCCGTGGTCCCCCAATTTGGCACTGCCGACTTTCCTGGGTCGCTCGGCTACAACACCGGCTACTTCACCGACGAAGACGGCGCGCCGCGCCAGCGCAGTCGCTGGTCCTTTGCCGCTCTCGAGCCGCTGTTTGACGATGTGCGCGCCCGCTTTGGCACGCAGGTCAGCCGCTATTCGCTCTACGGCCACTCGGCGGGGGCGCAGTTCGTGCACCGCTATGTCCTGTTCATGCCCGAAGCGCGGCTCGCCAAGGCGGTGACAGCCAATGCAGGCTGGTACACCATGCCCGATCCGTCTGTCGGCTTTCCCTATGGCCTTGGCGGCACGCCGGTCGATACCGCAACGCTTCAGGCCGCGCTCAGCAAGCGGCTGACAGTTCTGCTTGGCACGGCGGACACCGACCGAGCCGATACCGATCTGCGCAAGACCCCCGAGGCCGACGCGCAAGGCTTCCACCGCTATGCCCGCGGGCAGGCGTTCTTCGCGCGCGGGCAGGCCGCCGCTGCGGCGAGCGGCGTGCCGTTCGGATGGACACGCCATGACGTGCCAAGGATCGGCCATAGCAATGCAGGCATGGCCGCCGCCGCCGCTGCCCTGATCGCGCAGCCCTGACGCTTACTTCGCCGCTTCTTCCGCGAGCACGTAAAGGTAATCGACATAGGCCATGGTCGCCTCGTCAATACCATAGACCTTGGGATCACTGCTCTCGATCAGGAACCACTCGTTCGGAGCGTGGGCTCCGCCGCCCCGGCCAAGGCCGAATTGCGAGGCGGGGAGGTTCAGCGGCGCACCGTTGAAGATCACCCCCGGCCAGCTTCCCGCATTGCGCGGACGGATAGTGTAAGGGATGCCCTGCGCATCGAAGAGCTTCTTCTGGGCGCGGATCAGTGCGGAATCCTCGGCGGTCTCATTGGGGCCATATCCCCCCGAAACGGTCACCCGCACATCATCGAACCCGCGCTTGGCAAGGTGAGCCTGCAATTTGCTGACCGCCTCGGCTTTGGTCATGTTGGGCACGAGGCGGAATTCCAGCTTGGCCTCGGCGCGGCCGGGCAGGACAGTTTTGCCCCCTTCACCGGTATAGCCTGCAACCAGACCCTGAATGTTGACCGTGGGCTGCGAAAAGAAGCGCTCAAGGCTGGTGACGTAATCCTCGTCATTGATCCAGCGCCCTACGCCCAGCAGCGCCTTTTCTCCCGCTTCCGCGCCGGGTTTTACGCTCTGCGCAATCAACTCCTTCTGGCGCGGGTTGAGGGATTGGACGTTCTCGAACCAGCCATCGATTGCGGGGGTGTGCCCATCGTCAGCCACCAGCGTGTCCAGCGCCTTGACCAGGCGCCATGCCGGGCTTTCGATGCGGGCATGGTTCGACGAATGGACGTCCGTCTTGGGATATTTGTCTGACGTCTCGCCGCCGACCACCAGCTGGAATTCGACAGCGCCCTTGGCACCCAGCGTGATCCCCGCACTTCCATCGCGGTTCTGGTTGGCAGACGGGATGAACACGCCGATCGCTTTGGATAGCGCCGCCTGCACTTCGGGCACGGCAACGACCTGATCGAAGTGGGTCGAGGCGACTTCCTCCTCACCTTCAGCCACCAGCACGAGGTTGACGGGGAGCTTGCGCCCGCTCGCCTGGATCGCTTTCAGCGCGGCGAGAAAGGCCATCTGCGGCCCCTTCTGGTTGACAACCCCGCGCCCAACAATTGCGGTGCCTTCGCCGGGACGGTCCACCAGCGTCGCTTCGAGCGGTGGGGTGCTCCATTCGGCGGGATCGAACTGTTTGACATCATACATGAAATAGATGCCGACCGTGGTCTTGGCACCTGCATCAAGCGTGGCGAACACTGCGGGCACGCCGTCAGTGGGAATGATCTTGGCCTGCTGGAATCCCGCGTCGAGCGCGAGTTTACGCATATATTCGGCGCCCTCGGGCGTGCCGCGCTTTTCGGCGGCGATGGTGGGGAGGGCGACCCAATCCGAGAGTGCCTTCACAGTGGAGTCATGTTGCTTTTCCACCGTGGCAATGATGGCCTCACGCTTGGGCGTTTCAGCCGCGAGCGGTCCCGCCGCCAGCGCTATGGCAGCGGCCATGGTCATGCCCGTCAATGCTCGTTTCATGTGATCTCTCCCCTGCTTCCTGCAGGCAGAGGTATCAGGCGCACCGCGCGGCGCAATGCCTTTTGCGCTACTCGATCTGGCCCATCATGCGCTGCGAGCCGGACGTGACTTTGAGGCTTTTGGAGGCAGGTCCGGCGGGGCGTTCCCACATACTCGCCGAACGGGCCGATATCGGTCGCGGCCGGGCGGGTGTCGCGGGACGAGGAGTGACAGGTTCGGGTTCTGGCACGGCGGATACCGGCTCAGGCTCAGGCTCACGATCCGGTTCGGGCTGGGGTGCCGCCGGAGAAGCAGGCGGGGCTTCAGCCACCGACTGCACGACCGCTGGCGGGGCAGCGGCGGTCACTGGGGCGGGATTGGTGGGCGCTTCGGCGTCACCTCCAGCCAGCCCTGCTAGAATTTTCTCGGCCACTTCCTCGACCGAGCCAACCACCAACAGCGGCTGTCCGCCGACGATGCCTACATTGGTTTGCCCGTTCTCTGCGGTGCGCAACCACGCCACGTTCGAGGCCACGACGAGGTAATTGCCGCCGCGCGATTCCAGCTTGATGAACTTCATGGGCAGCGCTTCCCCGATAAGGACATGGCGCGCGGCAGCGGCCATCTCGTGGGGTTAGGCTGTGCTGGTTAAGGAATCGCCTATGGCCGGCCCAACGCCGCCCGATCGAGGAGGCCCAGCAGCGCGTTCCACGATTGGTCGTCGGCCACTGCGTCATAGGCCGGGTTCGGTTCGCCAGCAGGTGTGAGCGGGTTGGTGAAGCCGTGTTCGACGCCCGCAAAGGACAGGAAGTGCCAATCCGCACCCACTCTGTCCATCTCCTCCCAAAAGGCAAGAACGTCGCTGCGCGGAACCAGCGCATCAGCATCACCGTGACACACCAGCAAGCGCGGAATGAGGCGATCGGCTGCAGGCAAGGGTGTTGCCAGAAGTCCGTGAAAACTCGCCGCCAGCGCCAGATCGGCACCGTCCCGCGCCAGTTCCAGCACCGCCATCCCGCCGAGGCAAAAGCCGATGGCGATTTGTGGCAGGCCGGGGGTGAGGTCCGCCAACTTATTCAGCGTCGCCCGCAGCCGCACCCGCATTGCAAGCGGATTGGCGCGCAGATTGTTCATCGCGGCAAAGGCGCTGGCAGCGTCATACGGCGCTTCCGGGCCATAGAAGTCCCCGATCAGTGCCACGCACCCGGCATCGGCCAGCGCGAGGGCCTTGGCCTCGACCCCGGGCGTCGTGTTCATGAAGGTCGGGAACACCGCCATGGCGGCCCGCGCAGGAACGGCGGGCCGCGCCAACCATCCGGTCAGCGCGGTTTCACCATCGGCGTATGCGATGCGTTCCAGCGCCATCACTCAACCGGCAGGAAGTCTGGCACCGAGAGATAACGCTCGCCCGTGTCGTAATTGAAGCCGAGCACGCGGCTTCCGGCTGGCAACGACGCAAGCTTGCTGGCGATAGCGGCGAGTGTTGCTCCACTGGAAATGCCGACCAGCATCCCTTCCTCGCGGGCGGCGCGGCGGGCCATCTCCTTCGCGTCTTCGGCATCGACAGTGATCGCCCCATCGATTGCTGCGGTGTGGAGGTTGCCCGGAATGAACCCTGCGCCAATGCCTTGAATGGGATGCGGGCCAGGCTGGCCGCCGTTGATGACCGGCGAGAGCGCAGGCTCGACCCCGTAAGCTTTCATCGCGGGCCAGTGCTTCTTCAGCTCTTCTGCGCAGCCCGTCAGGTGTCCGCCGGTGCCAACTCCAGTGACCATCACATCGATTGGTGCTTCGGCGAAATCAGCGAGGATTTCCTGCGCGGTGGTGCGGGCGTGAACGGCGGGGTTGGCGCCATTATCAAACTGGCTCGGCATCCATGCGCCCGGGGTCTGCGAGACCAGCTCCATCGCCCGTTCAATCGCGCCCTTCATGCCTTTTTCGCGCGGGGTGAGATCGAAGCTAGCGCCATAGGCGAGCATCAGTCGCCGCCGCTCGACCGACATCGATTCGGGCATGACCAGCACGAGGCGGTAGCCCTTGACCGCCGCGACCATGGCAAGGCCGATCCCGGTGTTGCCGCTAGTGGGTTCGACGATGGTGCCGCCCGGCTTCAAGGCGCCGCGCGCCTCGGCATCCTCGACCATGGCGAGCGCGATGCGATCCTTGATCGACCCGCCCGGGTTCGACCTTTCGGACTTCACCCAAACCTCATGATCGGGAAACATCCGGGCAAGGCGGATATGCGGCGTCCCGCCGATAGTGGCGAGGATGTTGTCAGCCTTCATGTCGATACCTCTCGTTTAAGCTCATGCGGCTCGAAGCTGCGGGCGCGGCGCAATTCGGGGAAATACCACGCCCATACCAATGTCACGAATATCGCACCCGCGCCGCCGAATACAACTGCGCCGACTGCGCCAAGCATGGCGGCCGCGAGGCCGGACTGCATTTCACCAAGCTCGTTCGAGGCGGAGATGGCGAGGCCGGAAATCGATGATACCCGCCCGCGCTTGTCGTCTGGCGTGAACAGCTGGACCAGCGAACTCCGGATGAACACCGAAACCATGTCGACCGCGCCCATCATCGCAAGGATCGCCAACGACAGGGCGAAATGGCGCGAGAACGCAAATGCAATGGTCAGCGCCCCGAAAGCAGCGACCGCCCACAGCATCTTCACCCCGACCTCCCTCTGGAGCGGGCGGAAAGACAGCCACAAGGCCACGCTCGCCGCGCCCAGTGCAGGCGCAGCGCGCATCAGGCCGAGGCCTTCGGGGCCGACGAACAGAATATCGCGCGCAAATACCGGCAGCAGCGCAGTGGCACCCGCCAGCAACACCGCGAACAGATCGAGCGTAATGCATCCCAGCAAGAAGCGCTCGCGCCAGACATAAACCAGACCTTCGACGATTTGCCTCATTGGCTTCAGTCGCGGCCCGTCTTGCCTCGCGCGCACGGGCCGCACGGTCAGGATCAGCAACATCGAACAGGCCAGCAAGCCCGCCGAAAGAGCGTGCGGCAACCACTCCGCCCGGGCAAAGATCAACCCGCCAACCGCCGGCCCGGCCACGCTCGCCGTCTGCCAGGCGATGGAGGACAGGGCGATGGCCCGCGGCAGCAGGGAAGGGGGCACGATATTGGGCGCAATCGCGCTCATCGAAGGGCCAACGAACACGCGTGCAGCACCGTGCCCGGCCGCCAGGGCAAAGAGCAGGGGCAAGTTCAGAACATCCGCCCAGGTCGCGAGTGCCAGCACCACCGCAACGCAAGCATCGATCCCGTTGGCAAAAGCCGCAACGTGGCGGCGATCAAAGCGGTCGGCGGCAAGCCCCGCGAGTGGGGTCAACACGAACAGCGGTATGAATTGTGCAAGGCCCAGCAGCCCCAACTGAAACGAGGCCTCGGCCACGCTCATCCCGTAATCGTCGCGCGCAACGGCATAGAGCTGGTAGCCGAGCAGCACCACCATCGACATCGTGGCGAAAACGCCCATGAAACGCGCCAACCAGTAGCGCCGGTAGTCGGCGATCTGGAGCGGAGTGGTTGGTTCGGATAAAGTTTGAATCACCGCCGCGCCATGGCAGGGCTTGGCTGCCCTGCCAAGCAGGCGAAACTTGGGCGTCCGCGACTTTAGCTTGGGCTAGCGCGGACGGCGAAGGCGAGGGTTGGGTTGCAGCTCGTCGATGATGGCGACGAAATCATCGAGACGGATAATGCGCTCGAACTGGAAGCCAGCGCGTGCGTCACGCGTCCAGATCACATAGGCCTCGATCCTGCCCACCACCGGCAGACGGATGATGATCCGGTCGCCACGTTGCAGCACGCCCGCGTTGTCGACCATGAAACCATGCGCGGACAGGTTGCAGATGTGCAGGTGCAAATCGCCTTGGGCAAAGTGCTCCACGATCGCCGGGAAATCGACCGGATGCCGCGCTGCACGGCGCAAGTCGGTTACACTTAGGTTAGCTCCACCCACCACGCGTTGCGATCCTTCCCTCCGAACGGTTGATGAACCGGGAATGCCGGAGAAAGGCTGACAATTGGTAAAGGGCGAGAGCTCTATCGCGTAACGAGGGCGTGGCGCTTTTTGCCAAGACTTAGGCGCAGGGTCTGGCCTTCATCGGGTAGGACCAGCAGCGCGGGGTCACTGACAGTCTCCCCATCCAGCTTCACCGCACCCTCGGCCAACTTTCGCTTGGCTTCGCCGCCCGAAGCGGTGAGGCCGATTTCGGTTAGGAGGGCGGCAAGGCGCATGCCTTCGGGACCGGTGGCGAGGTGCGGGAGGTCTTCGCCAGCGCCGTTGCCGGCGAAAGTCTCGCGTGCAGTGGCCTCGGCTCGGCCTGCCGCATCTTCACCCCGCACAAGCTTGGTGACCTCGTTTGCGAGCACGACCTTTGCGGCATTGATTTCCGACCCTTCAAGGGTTTCGAGGCGATTGATCTCATCCAGCGGCAAGTCGGTGAACAGTCGCAAGAAACGGCCCACATCGGCATCGTCGACATTGCGCCAATATTGCCAGAAGTCGTAGGCAGGCAGTTGGTCCTCGTTAAGCCACACCGCTCCGGACGCGGTCTTGCCCATCTTTGCGCCGCTCGCGGTGGTGAGGAGGGGAGTGGTGAGGCCGTAAAGCTCGGTCCCGTCCATCCGCCGACCAAGCTCGATCCCGTTGATGATATTGCCCCACTGATCCGAACCGCCCATCTGCAAGCGAACATCAAGTTCTTTGGACAAGTGCCTGAAGTCGTAACCTTGCAGAATCATGTAATTAAATTCGAGGAAGGTCATAGGCTGTTCGCGTTCGAGCCGCAGCTTGACCGAATCGAAGGTCAGCATCCGGTTCACGGTAAAGTGCGTGCCGACTTCCTGAAGCAGTTGGATGTAACCCAATTGTCCAAGCCAGTCATGGTTGTTGACCATCACCGCATCGGTTGGGCCATCGCCGAATTTCAGTAGCTTACCGAACACTGTCAAGATCGACTGGATGTTCGCCTCGATAGTCTCGTCGGTAAGCATCTTACGGCTCTCGTCGCGTCCCGTGGGATCGCCAATCCGCGTGGTGCCGCCCCCCATCACCACGATCGGCTTGTGGCCGGTCTGCTGCAAGCGGCGCAGCATCATGATCTGCACGAGGCTGCCGATGTGCAAGCTCGGCGCGGTCGCGTCGAACCCGATATAGCCGGGCACGACCTGCTTGGCCGCGAGCGCATCAAGCCCCGAGGCGTCGGTCTGCTGGTGAATGTAGCCCCGTTCATCGAGCAGGCGCAGGAGGGCAGATTCGTAAGTGTTCATGGGGTGCGCCCCTATCAGCGCGGCGGGGAAACGGGAAGTGGCTTGCCGGGGACGGGGGGAGACGGCAGACAGTCTCCATGCACCCGCTCATGCTCCATGTCGTCTGTGACCTCGGCCCAATCCGCGCCGTCACCGCCTTGATCACCGCAACACCGGGCGGCTGCGAGGCGGAATTCCGCCTAGACGGGTACCTCCCCGCTATTGTCATTCCCCCGGCGGCGGCCCCTGCAAGGCAAGACAATTTGTGGCAGACGACCTGCTTCGAAATATTTTGGCAGCCGCTCGGCGGCACCGCTTACCGCGAGTTCAACCTTTCGCCCTCGGGCCAGTGGGCCGCTTATGATTTCGATTCCTTCCGTGAAGGTATGCGCGATGCGCCTGTCGATGCGATAGCCATCGCCTGTTCGCATGACGGAGACGGTCTCGTCCTTAAAGCCCGCATCGCGGCCAATCTGCCAGATCCCGCGCAGGTCGCCCTCAACGCGGTTGTCGAGCATCGTGATGGAGGCAAGCAGTATTGGGCGCTCGCCTTTCCTCCCGGTCGGCCGGAGTTTCACTCCGAAGCCAACCGCGCTATGATCATTGATCGTTAGGCCGGGATCGTCTGGCCGAAGGGACGGTTCAGCTGGACGATCTTGGCATTGAGCACGAAGGCGAAGCTCACCCAGATGAAGTAGGGCACATTGAGCCAGCCTGCGAAACTGTCACCGACAAGGCGTGGCAACACCACCATCAAGCCGACGACCGAGGCCCAAAGCAGCACATTTTCCGCAAGCGCCCAATCGGGGCGGCGCAGCTTGAAAAACAGCGGCGACCAAAGGAAGTGCAACACGGCGTTGGCGATGAACAGTGCCCACACGCCCGCGCGCGCCTCGGGTGAGGGGGCTTGGGTCAAACCAACGTAAAAACTCCACCCCGCAAGGCCGAGGATCACCGTCCAGGCCGGGCCAAACAACCAATCGGGCGGCTGCCAAGGGGGCTTGCGCAAATCGCGGTACCATTGCCCGATTTCGGTCAGCGCTCCGCCAGCGCCGCCTAGTATGATCGCCCATACGGCAGCGATGATGGCGGGGGTCCAGTCGGTTTCCATGATCGCCCTACTGGCACAGTGCGGGCATTGTTCCCAGCACTTCCGCCAAGGATTGCGTTTGCAGCGCACCTGTTCCAACGCTTGTCATATGAAGAACGGCATCGACCGGCTGCTTGCCGACCCTGAACTCCTGCGCCAACTCAAAGGCCGCCGCGTGGCGCTGGTGGCTCATCCCGCCAGCGTGACGGCAGATTTGACCCACAGCCTCGACGCGTTGATCGCGGCGGGCGTGCCGGTCAACAGCGCTTTCGGCCCGCAGCATGGGCTCAAGGGCGACAAGCAGGACAATATGGTCGAGACCGCGGACGAAATGGACCCGCGCTACGGCATCCCGATCTTCTCGCTCTATGGCGAGGTGCGCCGGCCGACGGGGCAGATGATGTCGAGCGCCGATGTCTTCCTTTTCGACCTTCAGGACCTCGGCTGCCGGATCTACACCTTCGTCACCACGCTGCTTTACCTGCTTGAGGAGGCGGCGAAAGCGGGCAAAGAGGTATGGGTGCTCGATCGGCCCAATCCCGCTGGCCGCCCGGTTGAAGGAACGCTGCTGGTGCCGGGGCAGGAAAGCTTTGTCGGCGCCGCCCCGATGCCGATGCGCCACGGGCTCACCATGGGCGAGATGGGCCACTGGTTCATCGCGCATTTTGGTCTCAACGTCGCTTACAAGGTGGTGGCGATGGAGGGCTGGCGTCCTGACGATGCTGACGGCTTTGGATGGCCGACGTCACGCCTGTGGATCAATCCGTCGCCCAATGCCGCCAATCTCAACATGGCGCGCTGCTACGCCGGCACCGTGATGCTGGAGGGCACCACGCTGTCCGAAGGGCGGGGCACCACCCGTCCGCTGGAAGTGCTGTTCGGCGCGCCGGATGTGGATGCGGGCGGGGTCCTCAAGGTGATGAACAAGCTCGCGCCGGAGTGGCTGGCGGGCTGCGCTGTGCGGGAATGCTGGTTCGAGCCGACTTTCCACAAGCACGCAGGAACGCTCTGCAACGCGCTGATGATGCATGCAGAAGGCGGCTTCTATGCGCACCACGCGTTCCGCCCCTGGCGGCTCCAAGCGCTGGCCTTCAAGGCGATCCGGTTGCTCTATCCCGATTATCCGCTGTGGCGCGATTTCCCTTACGAATACGAGCTGGATCGCCTCGCAATCGACGTCATCAACGGCGGCCCCACCTTGCGCGACTGGGTCGACGATCCTGTCGCGATGCCGCATGAACTTGACGTCGTGACGTCACCTGACGAGGCTGCGTGGATTGCCGCTGTGCGCGAGCATCTGCTTTACTGATTGGCGTCACTCCGGCACCAGGCTGAAGATACGGGAAGGCGGAGCACCGCCACCGATGGGAGAGAACACAGGCATGGCAACCGCGGCTGCAAGCAGCACAGGCACCGGCGTGCAATCGGCAAGGCTGACCTTGTGGATCCTGCTGATCGTCTATGTCTTCAATTTCATCGACCGGCAGATCGTCAATATTCTGGCCGAGCCGATCGCCCGCGATCTGAAGCTGTCCGACACCCAGATCGGGCTGATGACGGGCCTCGCCTTCGCGCTGTTCTACACCGTGCTTGGCATCCCCATCGCGCGGCTGGCCGACCGCCAGACGACAAGCCGCCCGCGCCTGATCGCGGTGGCGCTCGCCTTGTGGTCGGCGATGACGGCGCTGTGCGGCATGGCGCAGAACTTCGCGCAATTGCTGCTCGCGCGCATCGGTGTGGGCGTGGGCGAGGCCGGGTGCACGCCCCCAGCCCATTCGCTGATCAGCGATATGGTTCCGCCGGAAAAGCGGGCCTCGGCGCTGGCGTTCTATTCGCTCGGGATTCCGGTGGGAACGCTGCTCGGCATGATCATCGGCGGTACGCTCGCCGATTATCTCGGGTGGCGCGAGGCATTCGTGGTGGTGGGACTGCCCGGCGTCGCGCTGTCGCTGATCGTGTGGTTCGTCCTCAAGGACCCGCGGCGCGCTGACGCCGCGGCGGTGCTGGCGGCAAAGAACCAGCCTGCCGCGCTGCCGCTGGGTCAGGCAGTGGCTGAAGTCATGCTCTCGCGCGCCTTTGTGCTGCTGCTGTTCGCCGGCTCTGCAGCGTCATTCCTCGCTTATGGCAAGACCACCTGGACGACGATCTTCTTCCAGCGCACCCATGATCTTACGCCGGGGCAAGTGGGACTGTGGTTCGGCTTGCTGGGCGGCGTCGGGGGGATGCTGGGCACCTGGCTTGGCGGCTATCTGGCCGACCGCTTCGGCGCAAAGAACCGCCGTCATGTGCTGAGCGCGCCTGCTATCGGCATGGCGCTGGCCGTGCCACTCGCCATCGCCGCCTACCACGCGCCAAGCTGGCAGCTTGCACTGGCGTTGCTGTTTGTGCCGACGGTGTTCAATTCGTTCTATTACGGCCCCTGCTATTCCGCCGCGCAGGGCCTTGTCCCGGTGAGGGCGAGGGCGATCGCGGCAGCCAGCCTGCTGTTCTTCCAGAACCTCATCGGCCTTGGATTGGGGCCGCTGTTCTTCGGGATGCTGTCGGACTGGCTGCAACCGGTCTACGGCGCGGACAGCGTGCGTTACGTGCTATACGGCGCGGCGGTTCTGGGGCTGGTGCCAGCGTTCTTCTTCTGGCGTTGCGGACTGCGGCTGAACGAGGAACTGGACCAGAAGGGCTAGAGGCTGACGCCTCAAGCCCCGTGCTTGCGGCTCAGCTCCCGCATCGCATTGTCCAGCCCTTCAAGCGTCAGGGGATACATCCGGTCATTCACCAACTGCTTGATCAACTTGGTTGATTGCGAATAGCCCCACTGCTTTTCCGGCACCGGATTGAGCCACACGGTGGCGGGATAGGTGTCGGCCACACGCTTGAGCCACACCGCGCCCGCTTCCTCGTTCATATGCTCGACCGAGCCGCCCGGATGGGTGACCTCATAGGGGCTCATCGCCGCATCGCCGACGAACACGATCTTGTAATCATGGCCGTATTTGTGGAGCACGTCCCAAGTTTTCGTGCGTTCCTGCCAGCGGCGCTTGTTGTCCTTCCACACGCCTTCGTAGAGGCAGTTGTGGAAATAGAAGAACTCCATGTTCTTGAATTCGCTGGTGGCCGCGCTGAACAGCTCTTCGACCAGCTTGATGAAGGGGTCCATCGATCCGCCAACATCGAGGAACAGCAGCAATTTCACAGCATTGCGGCGTTCGGCGCGCATGTGGATGTCGAGCCAGCCTTGCTTCGCCGTGCCCTTGATCGTGGCGTCGATATCGAGCTGGTCCTGCGCGCCTTCACGGGCGAAACGGCGCAAGCGGCGCAGCGCCATCTTGATGTTGCGGGTGCCCAGTTCCTTCGTGTTGTCAAGGTTCTTGAACTCGCGCTTTTCCCAGACCTTGATCGCCTTGCCGTGCCGCGCCTCGCCGCCGATCCGCACGCCTTCGGGGTTGTAGCCCGAATTGCCGAACGGGCTGGTGCCGCCGGTGCCAACCCACTTGTTGCCGCCCTGGTGGCGTTTTTCCTGTTCTTCCAGACGCTTCTTCAGCGTTTCCATGATCTCGTCCCAATTGCCGAGGGACTTGATCTTCTCCATCTCTTCAGGGGTCAGGAACTTCTCGGCGACGGCTTTTAGCCAATCTTCCGGAATGTCGACAGGGTTCTGACCGTAGTCGGTCATGATCCCTTTGAAAACCTTGTGGAACACCTGATCGAAACGGTCGAGCAGGCCTTCATCCTTCACGAAGGTCGCGCGGGAAAGGTAGTAGAACGCCTCGGGCGTCTGATCGATGACGTCCCGGTCCAGCGCCTCCAGCAGCGTGAGGTGCTCCTTGAACGAGGCACCGATCCCGGCAGCCCGCAGCTCGTCGATGAAGTTGAAGAACATGGGGCACGCTTAACCCGCGCGCACCGCGCTGACCAGTCCCCATTCTTGCGAGGGGCAGGGCGCGGTCTTTACCCTTCGCTTACCATCCTGCGCCTAGGGTCCGCCTGCAAGCACAACAGGGCCCCCACCGCACATGAACCAGCTCGCTATAGATACCGCCAATGCCCATGCGCTGGGGATGATCCCGGAAAGCTGTGGCGCGGTGACAGTCGGCTGCACCGATGTTGCCGGTGTTGTGGAGGCGGTGATCCAATCCTCCAAAACCCTGCGTTCCGAGCACGAGGCGCTGGCCGAAACCGTGCGCGCGCTGGAGGCTGACCAGACCAAGGTGGCCGAGGCTTCGGACGAGGCGCGGCTCCTGTCCGAACGCGCGATCGAGCGCCTGTCCGAAGGCACGGCGCTGATCCAGTCCTCACTGGGGCAGATCGCCTCGCTGATCGAGCTGGTCGATACGCTTGGCCAGCATGTCACCAGTTTTTCGGCCGCCATGGAGCAGGTGCGCCGCAGCGCGCAGGACATTGGCGAGATTGCCGAGACCACCAATATCCTCGCACTCAACGCCACCATCGAGGCCATGCGCGCAGGTGATGCCGGTAGGACTTTTGCCGTTGTCGCGAGCGAGGTGAAGAGCCTTGCCAACGACACCCGCAAGGCGACCGAGGAAATCGCTGCCACCATCGATGCCCTGGGCGGCGAGGCTGAAGTGATGATCGGGCGGATTGAAGCTGGTGCCACCGCCAGCGGCGATGCGCGGGCCAGCGTCGCCCGGATCGAAAGCACCATCACAAATGTCGGCGCGCTGGTCGAGGAGGTCGACAAGCAGAATGATGTCATCGCCCGCTCGACCGGCACGATCTCCAGCCATGTCGACAAAGTCCAACGCGTTTTGACCAGTTACGACGCGGCATCGCGGAAAAACGAAGATCGCCTACACGGCGCCCATCGCAAGATGGAAGAGCTTGAAATTACAGCCTCGGAGATGTTCGACCGGATCGTTCACGCAGGCCTTTCCCCCGAGGACAGCGCTATGGTGGCCCAGGCACAGGCGATGCTGGGCGAGCTTGCCGCCCACACCGAGGCCGCGCTTGCCAAGGGGGCGATCACGCTTTCGGCGCTGTTCGATACGGACTACCAGTCCGTCCCCGGCACCAACCCGCCATTGTTCCGCACGCACCTGACAGACTGGGCCCATGCCGAATGGCGCCCCTTCCTTGACCGTGCAAAAGCGAGCGATTCCCGCGTGCTGGCCGCTGCCTGCACCGATATGAACGGCTTCCTGCCGACCCACCTGACCGAACGCAGCCGCACCCCCACGGGCGATCTCAATCACGACACCCAGTTCTGCCGCAACGGGCGCATCATGCTCGAAGCGATCGACCGCAAGGCCAAGGCCTCCAACGCGCCCTACATGATGGCGGTCTACCGGCAGGAGGGGGACGGGGATTCCTACGTCGTGGTCCGCAATGTCTATGTCCCGCTGGTGTTCGGCGGGCGGCGCTGGGGCGATTTCGAACTGGCTTACAGCTTCGATTGATCGCCCCGATGCTGCGATGTTTCACGCAAAACATCGATTTGGCGGGGGTCTAGCCGGGGTCTGGAGGGGGTCTAAGCGGGGTCAAGGCGGGGTCTGGCCCGGTCTGACGCCATGTTGAGGCAGGCCTTGCGGCTTACCGTTTTCGCCGGTGCCAGCTTACCCGCCGCAGCGCGGGGCCATTACTGCCGAACCCGGCCCGGCTTCATGCACCGGCATCCCGGGCGGGAAGGGTGCCCAGCTTGGCGCGCTCGCTCCCCAGATAATTGTCCTTGGCGGGCAGATTTCGGGATCATCGAGCGTCCCTGCGCGCACCCGCATCGGTTGCTTGGGGCCGACGACCGTACGGCTGAACATCTGCGCGCCGCAGACCTTGCAGAAGCCGCGCTCGACGGTGTTGCCGCTGTCCGCGACAAGGCGCAGGAGCGTAATCTCGCCCGAGTAGGTCACGGCCTGCTCGTCGAACAGCACATTTACTGTCGCCATTCCGCTCGCGATCCGCTGGCAATCGCGGCACCAGCAGAAGCGTGCGCCCTGCGGCTCGGCATCAGCGGTAAACCGCACCGCGCCGCACAGGCAGCCGCCGTGATGCGTCACCCGATCAGGTCGGGTTGCGCCGCGCCATGAAGGCGAGCCGTTCGAACAGCATGATGTCCTGCTCGTTTTTCAGCAGCGCGCCGTGCAGCGGCGGGATGGCGCTCGCCGGATTGCTGTTTTGCAGCACGTCCAGCGGCATATCCTCGTTCAGCAGCAGCTTGAGCCAATCGAGCAACTCGCTGGTCGAGGGCTTCTTCTTCAGGCCCGGCACTTCGCGCAGGTCGTAGAAGATATCCATCGCCTTCTTCACCAGCACCTTCTGGATGCCGGGGAAGTGGACATCGATAATGTCCTGCATCGTGTCGCGGTCGGGGAACTTGATGTAGTGGAAGAAGCAGCGGCGCAGGAAGGCGTCGGGCAGTTCTTTTTCGTTGTTCGAGGTGATGACCACGATCGGGCGTTCCTTGGCCTCGATCCGCTCCTGCGTTTCGTAAACGTCGAAGCTCATCCGGTCGAGTTCCTGAAGCAGGTCGTTCGGGAACTCGATATCGGCCTTGTCGATCTCGTCGATCAGCAGCACGGGGAGCTGGGGCGCGGTGAAGGCTTCCCACAGCTTGCCCTTCTTGATGTAGTTGCGGATGTCGTGGACGCGTTCTTCGCCCAGCTGGCCATCGCGCAGACGGGCGACGGCGTCATATTCATACAAGCCCTGATGCGCCTTGGTGGTGGACTTGACGTTCCACTCGATCAGCGGGGCGCCCAGCGCCTTGGAAATTTCATGCGCCAGCACGGTCTTGCCGGTGCCGGGCTCGCCCTTGACCAGCAGCGGGCGGCGCAGGGTGACGGCGGCATTGACCGCAACCTTGAGATCCTCGGTCGCGATATAGGACTTGGTGCCTTCGAAACGCTGCTGCTGGTCGGCCATGGGTTTTCCTGTGAGACTGAATTTTGTGGCCGCCAGCGATAAGCGGCGCGGTGCCAGCGCGCAAGAGGCTCGGAACTGGCGGTTTAACGAGGCAGCAGCAGGATGCGTTGGGCGATGGCCTCAAGCTTGCCTTCTTCGACCACGGCTTCTGGGTTGTTCCAGCCCAGGGTCAACACCCAGTCCTTGCCCGCCTTGTCGGTGAGCAACCAGGTGAGGTTGATCACGCCCGGCTCGCTGCCGCCCTTGAAGCCGATATAAGCCCAATTCGCCTTAATCGCCCCCGTCGCCGAAGGGCTGATCGCCATGATATCGAAGGCGCGCGGGTCGGCGGTCTTGCGCATATGGGCGAACAGTTTTGCAAGATCGGCGGGCGAGGCGAACCATTCGATGTCGATCGCCTTTGGGCCATGGGCGAAGGCGGCGCTGATCTGGTCAAGCGTGGCGGGCTGGCGCGCATCGGCGGCTTCCGCTTCCTTGATAGCATTGCGCTTTGCCGCGGCATCGCCTGCTTGCCAGAGAGCCAGAGCCTGAGGATTGGCCTTGATCAGGAACAATTCCCGCGTGGTAAGAAACGGGTCGTTGGTTGCCGGATCGGAATGCCCGCTGTCCTTCATCAGCTTCAGGATACGTGCCTTGCCCAGCACCGCGATCAACTGGTCGGTCGCGGTGTTGTCGCTGATCGAAATCATCAGGCTGGCGAGGGTGTGGAGCGTCACCGGCGCGCCGCCGGGCCAGTCCTGCAAGCGCCCGCTGGGGAAGCTTTTCTCGCTGAGCGGCACCACATCGGACCACTTGCGGCGGCCCGCCTTCACATCCTCTGCCAGCGCGGCGAGCACATAAAGCTTGAAGGCAGAGCCCAGCGCGAGCGGCTGTTCGGCATTGCGCGCGATCACCGGCGCGCCGCCTGCGGGGGCGAACCATGTGTTGACACTGCCGGGCAGCGCGGCGAGATCGACGGCGATTTTCTGCGGCGTATCGCCTGCCAGACTGAGCGAATCCACTGAAGTGAAGCGCAGTTCGCTCACCCGGTTGTCCTCGGCCGGCACAAGGGCAAGCCCGCCCTTGGCAATCCCGCGCTCGAACCGGATTTCAAGCGCCGCGCGCGTGCCTTCGCGCGGGGCAAGCAGGCTGACCGCCTGCGCCTTGCCGAACCTGGCGGTGAGATCGGCGCTCAAGGCCTTGATCTGCGCATCGGCAATCGCGGCGCGAAAGCCATTGGTGAAGATCGCGTCGGGCTGAACCTCGCCATTGAGCAGCGCCACGATTTGCTGGCTGCGCGCTTCCAGCGGCGTGGGGGCCTCGGCAGGCACAGGTAAGGGCGCAGGGTCAGGCGCTTGTGCAGTTGCCAGAGGCGCGGAGCCAAGCGCCGTTAATGCCAGCACCAACGCTGTCAGCCTAGGGTATCGCATCTCACTCTCCCGCACCGATTTGCGGGAGAGTTGCCACGTTTACAGGGCTTGCACCAGCACTTGCGGCCAGTCAGTCAGAGCCGGAAACAGTCGGGCGCGGACCGGGGCGCTGTGGCACTGCGGCCTGCGGGGCCGGGCGGTCCACTGACTTGAAGGACAGCACCATGCCATTGGCAGTGCATTCCTCCACCGTCACATCATGGAGCGTGTAAACCGAGCGGGCGGACGAAAGGCGGGCGTGCGCGATGCCGCTGCCCTTCACGCAGCCGTCCCATCCTTTTCTCTGGCCGGACGCCTGTCCCGATCCCGCTTCGCGCGCGGTCACCACAGCGACGCAGGCAGGCCCGGCAGGTGCGGAAGACGAGCGGTCGCTGCTTGAGTTCAGTTCAGGCGCCTTCCACCGGCTGCGGTCCGAGCTTGACGGGCAGGCTGACGAGGATGACGCGTCGCCCGGGCGTTTCGCTTGGCTCTGGCTAAACGAAAAATCCTGAAGCGAGACCTTGCCCGATCCGCCGCCGGATACGGCGCTCAGATCGAGGACCGCGCCTGATGATACCGGAGCCTTGACAGCCTCCGGCGCTGCCGCAGCCGCAATGCCCGCAACAAGGCTCGTCGCTAAGCCGATGGCCAAGGCTGGCTTTAATGCTATCTGAGTTTTCACCGTTTTCCCCCTCCAGCGCGACCCGGAGCGGAGAGTGCGCCTGATTCGATGAGCGCGCAATGAACAGTTTCAAACGGCTCAGGCGTCAATCAGATCGCGGTCCACATCGCTGGCGCGGTTCTGGATGAAGTTGAAGCGGTGTTCGGGGTTGCGGCCCATCAGCTCGTCAACCAGACGGGCAACCCCTGCGCGGTCCTCGAACTCCTGCGGCAGGGTAATGCGGATCAGCCCGCGCGTTTCGGGGGCCATGGTGGTTTCGCGCAATTGCTGGGGGTTCATTTCCCCCAAGCCCTTGAAGCGGCTGACCTCGACCTTTTTGCCCTTGAAGACGCTTGCTTCCAGTTCGGCGCGATGGGCGTCGTCCCGGGCGTAGCGGCTCTCCTTGCCCGCGGTCAGCCGGTAGAGCGGCGGCTGGGCAAGGAACAGGTGGCCCTTCTTCACGATGTCGGGCATTTCCTGGAAGAAGAAGGTCATCAGCAGCGTCGCGATATGTGCGCCGTCCACGTCCGCGTCGGTCATGATGATGATGCGGTCATAACGCAGCGCCGAAGCATCGCAGTCCTTGCGGGTGCCGCAGCCCAGCGCCAGCGCCAGATCGGCAATTTCGGAATTGGCGCGGATCTTGTCGGCAGTGGCGGATGCGACGTTGAGGATCTTGCCGCGGATCGGCAGGATCGCCTGGCTTTTGCGATCCCGCGCCTGCTTGGCGCTGCCGCCCGCGCTGTCGCCTTCGACGATGAACAATTCCGTCTCGCGCTCGCCTTCGCCGCTGCAATCGGTGAGCTTGCCGGGCAGGCGCAGCTTCTTGGCGTTGGTGGCGCTCTTGCGCTTGATCTCGCGCTCCTGCTTGCGCTTGAGGCGCTCGTCCATGCGCTCCATCACCTCGCCGAGCAGCGCCTTGCCGCGCTCCATATTGTCGGTGAGGAAGTGGTCGAAGTGATCGCGCACGGCGTTTTCCACCAGACGCGCAGCCTCGGGCGAGGTGAGGCGGTCCTTGGTCTGGGACTGGAACTGCGGATCGCGGATGAAGACGCTGAGCATCACTTCCGCCCCGGTCATCACGTCATCGGCGGTGAGGTCCTTGGCCTTCTTGGCGCCGACCAGATCGCCGAAGGCCCTAAGCCCCCGGGTCAGCGCAGTACGCAGGCCCTGTTCGTGGGTTCCGCCATCGGGGGTAGGCACGGTGTTGCAATACCAGCTGGTCGAGCCGTCGGAATAAAGCGGCCAGGCAATCGCCCATTCGACCCGGCCTTGCCCAACGCCGTCGATCACCGGGAAGTCCTGCGATCCGGCAAAGGGCTGGGCGGTCACGCATTCGCGCGTGCCGATCTGTTCGGCGAGGTGATCGGCAAGCCCGCCGGGGAACTTGAACACGGCTTCGGAGGGAACTTCTTCCGAGGCCAGCGAAGGTGCGCATTTCCAGCGGATTTCGACGCCTGCAAACAGATAGGCCTTGGAACGCGCCAGTTTGAACAACCGCTTGGGATTGAAGCTGCGGTCCCCGAAAATCTCGGGATCGGGCACAAAGCTGACCGTGGTGCCGCGCCGGTTGGGCGTGGGGCCGAGGTTCTGGATCGGGCCTTTGGTGATCCCTTGCGAGAATTCCTGGGCGTAAAGCTGCTTGTCCCGCGCCACTTCGACCCGCGTATCAATCGACAGCGCGTTGACCACGCTCACACCCACGCCGTGCAAACCGCCGCTGGTGGCATAGGCCTTGCCGGAGAATTTCCCGCCCGAGTGGAGGGTTGAAAGGATCACCTCCAGCGTCGACTTGCCCGGGAACTTGGGGTGTTCATCCACCGGAATCCCGCGCCCGTTATCCGCGATGATCAGCCGGTTGCCTTCTTCAAGCCGCATCTCGATCCGCGTGGCATGGCCCGCCACTGCTTCGTCCATCGCATTGTCGAGCACTTCGGCGGCGAGGTGGTGATAGGCGCGGTCGTCCGTCCCGCCGATATACATCCCCGGGCGGCGGCGCACGGGTTCCAACCCCTCCAGCACCTCGATCGCGCTGGCGTTGTAATCGCCGCTGGAGGTGGGGGTGTTGGCGAAGAGATCGTCAGGGGTGGGCTCGGACATGGCACGGGATATAGGCCCGCGCGCGGCGGGCTCACAAGCCACCCCCCGTGCTTTTGCGCATTAAAGCACGGGCGATGCCCGGCGGCAGGGTTACTTGCCGAAGCCGGTGGGCGCGGGATCGACCGGGATAACCTCTCCGCCCTTGACCTCGCGCACTTCAAGCGCGCGTTCGACCACGCCATTGCGGGCAAAGCGGAACGCGCCATCAACGCCGAGGAAGCCGCCGCGATCATACAGTTCATTGCGCGGGAAGGGCGTGCCCACCTTCCAATCGCGCGCAACCCGCAGCGTCAGCAGCACCGCATCATAGCCCAAGGTCGAGACACGGTGGGGCTGGCCGCCGAAGCGTGTGGCATAGCTATCGGCAAAACGGCGGTAGCGTTGATCGGATACGGCGGAGAACAACGCCCCTTCGAGCGACGGGGTGCGGGCAAGGGCGGCCTCTCCGCTCCACAATTCGGTGCCAAGAATGCGGCTGCGATTGCGGGAGGATTTGTTCAGTTCGCCCGCGGCATCGATCCCGAGCCGGGCGGAATCGGCGACCAGCACGGTGTCATAACCGCCGCCCGCCCGCAGGCGCGCAGCCGCGCTGACGATGGAGGTATTGCCGCGCGCATAGCTTTCCCGGCGCACCAGCGAGCCGCCGTAATCGCGCAGGGAATTCTCCAATGCGGAAACGGCGCGGGTGCCATAATCGCCTTCCGGGGCAAGCACGGCAAAGCGCGCCGCGCCCTTGGTGCGGGCATATTGGACCGAGCGCCGGATCGATTGTTCGGGCAGGTGGCCGATCACGAAGACATCCGGGCTGGCAACGCTCGCATCATTGGCAAAGGCGATCACCGGCACGCCCGCAGGCCGCGCGGCCGCTTGCACCGCCGGAACGGCATCGGCGGTCAGGGGCCCAAGAATCAGCTTGTTGCCATCCGCAATCGCCTGCCGCGCCGCGTTGCCGATCCCGCTGGAGGTATCATAAGTGGTGATGCGCAGATTATCGGCGCCAGTATCTAGCAGCGCCATGGTGGTGGCATTGGCGATCCCCTGGCCAACTGCAGCGGTATCGCCCGCCAAGGGCACCAGCAGCGCAATCCGGTGGCGGCCGGTATCGGTGGGGAGCGCGGTGGCCGATGGCTCGGGCGCGGGGCCGGGGGCAGGGGCCGTGGCCACATCGGTTTTGGGGATGACCGCGCAAGCACTCGCCAGCAAGGCCGCACCTGCAACGGCAATCCCGCGCCCTGCCGGGCCGCGCCAACTTGCCCAAAACGGCTTTTGCGTTCGCTTCATTCTTGCCGACCCCTCAAGCCTGCTCCATGGACTCATGCGTGATGAACCCGGAGCTTCCAACCCTTCCCGCGTGGGAACCCGTAGCCGGGCTGTATATCCTTGCGACCCCGATTGGCAATCTTGGCGACATCACCTTGCGCGCTTTGGCGGTGCTGCAAGGCGCTGCCCTGATCGCTTGCGAGGACACGCGGGTGACCGGCAAGCTTTTGAAACATTACGGGATAAAAGCAAGGCTCCAGCGGCTGGACGATCACGCCCCGCCCGAAACCCGCGCCCGGGTGATCGACGAGGCGAGGCAGGTACCGGTTGTGCTGGTGTCGGACGCGGGCACGCCGCTGATCTCCGATCCCGGCTATCGTTTGGTGCGCGAGGCGCGGGCAGCGGGCGTCACGGTGACCAGCATTCCTGGCCCTTGCGCCGCCGTTTCAGCCTTGGCGATTGCGGGGCTGCCGTCCGACCGTTTCCTGTTCGCCGGCTTCCTGCCCGCCAAGGACAAGGCCCGCAGCGAAGTGCTGGAAGGGTTGGCGGAGACTGCGGCAACGCTGGTGTTCTATGAAACCGCCCCCCGGCTTGAACGTTCGCTGCTCGCCATCGCCGATCTATGGCCCGAGCGCGAGGTGGCCATCGCGCGCGAGATTACCAAGCTCCACGAAGAATGCCGCACCGGCACCGCAGCCGCGCTGGCCGCGCATTACGCCGCGCACCCGCCCAAGGGCGAGATCGTGCTCCTGATCGGCCCACCTGCCGACAGCGAGGCACCCGTGCTCGATACAGACGCCCTGCTGCGCGCCGCGCTGGCCGATGCGGGGCCGGGCAAGGCGGCAGGGCTGGTGGCCAAGGCGACCGGGATTGACCGCGCCGTGCTTTATGCCCGCGCGCTGGAATTGAAGGGCGCATGACCCGCTCGCCGGAAAGCCGCCACGAAGCCGACACCCGCGGCCGCGAGGGCGAGGCCGAGGCCGCCATGTGGCTGGCGCAGGCGGGCTGGCAGATCGTGGGCGAGCGGATCAAGACCAAGGCGGGCGAGATCGATCTGATCGCCCGGCGCACCGGCCTTGTTGCCTTTGTCGAGGTCAAATGGCGCGCGCGGGCCGCAGACCTTGCCGACGCGATTGACGAACGCCGCCTCAAACGCGTCGCCGCAGCGGTGGAACTGGTGTGGCAGGATTATGCCACGGGGGGCGAGGACATCCGCATTGATGTCCTCCTGCTTGCGCCGGGGCGCAAACCCACCCACATCGAAAACGCGTGGATGCCGTTCGGCTGATCCCTTGGAGTAAATGAATGACCTTGCGCATCGCCGTCCAGATGGACCCCCTCGACAGCATCAAGATCGCCGGGGACAGTTCCTTTGCCTTGATGCTCGCGGCACAGGCGCGGGGGTATTCCGTCTTCGAATATCACGTCGAAAGCCTGACGCTGGACGAGGATGACCGCCTTTACGCCCATGCCTTCCCGGTGACGGTGCAGCAGGTCGAGGGCGATCACTTCACGCGCGGCGATCAGGTGCGGCTCGATCTCGGCCGGGATATTGATGTCATCCTGATGCGGCAGGACCCGCCGTTCCACATGGGCTACATCACCGCCACGCACCTGCTGGAGCGGATCGGCACGGAGACGCTGGTCGTCAACGATCCGGCCAACGTGCGCAATTCCCCTGAAAAGGTGATGGTTCTGAGCTATCGCCGCTTCATGCCGCCAACACTGGTGACGCGCAGCGTGGACGAGGTGCGGCGCTTCATGGACAAGCACGGCGCGGTGGTGGTCAAACCGATCCACGGCAACGGCGGCAAGGCGATCTTCCGTGTCCCCGAAAGCGGCGAAAACCTCACCGCCCTGTTCGAGGTGTTCAACCAGATGTGGCCCGAGCCGCACATGGTCCAGCCCTTCCTCCCCGAGGTGGCAAAGGGCGACAAGCGCATCGTGCTGATCGATGGCGAGGTGGCGGGCGCCATCAACCGCATCCCGGGCGAGGGCGAATTCCGCAGCAACCTTGCCATGGGCGGCTCTGCGCAGCCGACCGAGTTGACCCCGCGCGAAGCGGAAATCTGCGCCGCACTCGGCCCTGACCTGAAGCGCCTCGGCCTTACCTTCGTCGGCATCGACGTGATCGGGGGCAAGTGGCTCACGGAAATCAATGTGACGTCCCCCACGGGCATCGTGGCGATTGACCGCTTCAACAAAACCGATACGGCCGCCATGATCTGGGACGCGATCGAGCGGCGCCTTACGGAACGTAACGCCGCCTGATCGGCCACCACCCCGAACCGACCGAGAACCATGACCGCATTCCTCCTCGAACTGCTCAACAAGGGCGGCTACATCGGCATCTTCCTGCTGATGGCGGCCGAAAACATTTTCCCGCCGATCCCGTCCGAGGTGATCATGGGCGGCGCAGGGCTGCTGGTCGCCAAGGGCGAGATGACGTTCTGGGCGGTGTGGATCGTCGCCACGGCCGGCACCGTCATGGGCAATCTGTTCTGGTACTGGATCGGTGTGCGCTGGAGCGAGGAACAGCTCAAGGCGATCATCGACCGCTGGGGCCGCTGGCTCACCTTTGAGTGGGACGAATTTACCAAAGCCCGCAACATCTTCCGCAAATATGGCGACGGGATCGTGTTCGCTCTGCGCTTTTCGCCGCTGCTGCGGACCATCGTCTCGCTGCCCGCAGGGCTGGCGCGGATGAAGCTGTGGCGGTTTTGCCTGTTCACCTTCCTCGGCTCAGGGGTCTGGAACGCGGTGCTGATCTTCGGCGGACAGGCCGCGGCCCCGCTGGTCGAGCGGTTCGAGAAGCTTGCCGGCTACGGCGTGGTCGCCTTCGTGCTGGCGGGCGTGGCTTTCTATGTCTACCGCGTGGTGACGTGGAAGCCGGTCAGGTCGCACGAGGGCGGGGAGTAGCCCACGCCCTGCGCGCCTACCCCCTCGGGTGGGCCTTGCGATAATTCTCCAGCAGTTCTGCCGCATCGACCCGGGTGTAGATCTGGGTCGATCCGAGCGAGGCGTGGCCGAGCAGTTCCTGCAAACTGCGCAAATCCGCGCCGGCGCTCAGGAGGTGGGTGGCAAAGGAGTGCCTGAGCGCATGCGGCGTTGCCGTATCGGGCAATCCCAGCGCGCGCCGCGCCTGCGCCATCGCCCGCTGCACCATGCCCGGCGAAACCGGCCCGCCCTTGGCCCCGCGAAACAGCGGTTCGGCAGGGGTAAGGGGGAAGGGGCACCCCCGCGCATATTGCGCCACGGCAGCGCGGGTGATCGGCAGCACCGGCACCACCCGCTGCTTGCCGCCCTTGCCGGTCACTTGCAGCACCTCGCCCAGCACTGCGTTGTGGCCCTTGAGCGACAGCGCCTCCGCGATGCGCAGGCCCGATCCATACATCAACAACAGCACCGCCCGGTCGCGCGCGCCGATCCAGTCCTCGCCCGCAAAATCGCCGACAAAATCGGCAAGGTTGCTCGCCTCGTCCGGGGTGACCGGGCGGGGGAGGCCTTTCTTGAGGCGCGGGCCGCGCACACGCGGAGGCGCAGGGTCAGGATCGCCCGCCTGCACCCGCGCAAAGGCGATAAAGGCCTTGAGCGCCGATAATTCCCTCGCCGTGCTGGCATTGCCGAGCCCTTCGGCGCGGCGCGCGGCAAGGTGAGCGCGCAAGTGATGGGCTTCGATCCGCGCGACATCAGCCCAATCGCCACGTTCCTCCGCCGCCAGCAGACGCGTGGCCGCTGCAACATAGGCCCTCACCGTGTGGGGCGAGCGGCGGCGGTTTTCGGCAAGATGCGCGCGCCACGCCTCCAGCAGCGTGCCGCCTATTACAGGCGCGCTCATGCCGCCACCAGACTATCAGCCACCACTTCAGCCAAAAGCGCATCGAGCACCCCGCGGCCTTGTGGCAAAACCCCGATGCGCGGCCCCGCCTCCCACATCAGCCCCAGCGCGGAGAGCCGGGCGAGGGCCGCTTCATCAATCAACCCCTGGCGCGGCAGAGCAAAACGCGCCGACAGCGCGGCAAGATCAACCCCCTCGGTCAGGCGCAGGCCCATCAGCAGCGCCTCTGCCGCCTGATCGGACACGCCAAGCGCGCGCGCCTCGGCGAGGCCATCGCCGTGGCGGGCGACAGCAGAAAGGAAATTCTCGGGCTTCTTGTGCCGCACCGTCGCCACGCCGCCGCGCCGTCCATGCGCGCCCGGGCCGATCCCGGCATAGTCCTGATAGCGCCAATAGACGAGGTTGTGGCGGCTCTCCTCGCCCGCGCGTGCGTGGTTGCTGGTCTCGTAGGCGGGCAATCCGGCCGCGGTGGTGAGTTCCTGCGTGATGTCGAACAGCTCGGCAGCCGCGTCATCGTCCAGCGGCACCAGCAGCCCGCGCCGCACATCGCTGGCAAAGCGCGTGCCGGGCTCGATCGTCAACTGATAGAGCGACAAGTGCCCTGTCCCGAACCCAAGCGCGCGGCGCAGGCGTTCCTCCCACAATTCCGGCGTATGGCCGGGCAGGGCATAGATCATGTCAAAGCTCACCCGCGCGAAATGCGCCTGCGCGGTTTCAAGTGCGGCCAGCGCCTCATCCGCGCCGTGCAGCCGCCCGAGGAACTTGAGTTCCGCATCGTCAAGCGATTGCACCCCCAGCGACACGCGGTTCACGCCTGCCGCCGCCAGACCTGCAAATTTCGCCGTCTCGACCGAGGAGGGGTTGGCCTCCAGTGTGATCTCGATGTCCGGTGCAAAGCCCCAGAGGCGCTCCGCCTCTGCCAGCAGCGCGGCGACCAGCGTGGGCGGCATCAGCGAAGGCGTGCCGCCGCCGAAAAAGATCGAGGTCAGCGGTTCCCCGCCAGCCACCGCCTCTTCTGCACGCATATCGGCGATCAGGGCTTCCTGCCAAACGCCCACGTCCACGCCAGCGCGCACGTGCGAATTGAAGTCGCAATAGGGGCATTTCTTGGCGCAGAACGGCCAGTGGATATAAAGCGCGCGGGCCACGGACGTTTTGTTCAACCTCGTTTAACCAATCACCCATAGACCAAAGCCCATGCGTTTGTCCTGCCCTGTATCGGCCATTATATCGGCCATCCTGCTTGCGGCAGCCGCGCCTGCGGTTTCGCAAGACAGCGGCGATGGGCTGCGACCGCTTTATCCGGCCGAACAGGAATGGCTCGCCGAACAGAACGCCGAACGCGAAAGCCTTGGCCTTGCGCCCCTGCGCTGGAGCCATGCGCTGCGGCGCGATGCGGCAGGGTGGGCCGAGCAGCTCGCCGCGCGCGGGGAGTTTCGCCATTCGCCGCAGCTCCTGACCTTGGGGCAGGGGGAGAACCTGTGGAAGGGCACCCGTGATCGCCACGCCCCGTCGGAAATGATCGGCCTGTTCCTCGCTGAAAAGCGCATCTTCCGCCCCGGCGTCTTCCCCGAGGTGTCAACCACCGGACGGTGGAGCGATGTCGGGCATTATACCCAGATCATCTGGCCCGAAACGCGCGAGGTCGGCTGTGCCAGCGCGGTCAACAACCGGCACGAGGTGCTGGTGTGCCGTTACTGGCCGGCGGGCAATGTGATCGGCTACCGGCTCGATCCGCAACCCCGCCTGACGCGGCGCTGAAGCCTCAGGCGCCGAACTGTTCGGCGACGAGCTTGGCGAAGGCATCGGCCCGGTGGCTGATGGCGTGCTTGGCCTCGGGCGCGATTTCGGCGAAGGTTTGCGCAGCGCCCACCGGCACGAACACCGGATCATAACCGAAGCCCATCGCCCCGCGCGGCGGCCAGGTCAACGAGCCATGGCAGGTGCCTTCGTAAACCGCATATTCGCCATCAGGCCAGGCAATCGCGAGAACGCAGTGGAAAGCCGCGCTGCGATCAACCTCTGCGCCTTTCTCGGCCAGCATCCCCTCGACCTTGCCCATCGCCATGTACCAGTCGCGGCCCGGATCGCCTTCAAACCACTGCCGCTCGGCCCAGTCTGCGGTGTAGACGCCCGGGCGGCCACCTAGCGCCGCAACGCTGAGGCCGCTATCATCGGCCAGCGCCGCCAGCCCCGAAGCCTCCGCCGCCGCGCGCGCCTTGATCAGGGCGTTCTGGGCGAAGGTAGTGCCGGTCTCGGCCGGCTCGGGCAATCCGAGCGATCCGGCCGAGATGCACTTGACCCCGTAAGGATCGAGCAGCGCGCCGATTTCCTTCAGCTTGCCCGCATTATGCGTGGCAATCACGAGGCTGCCGGAGCCGAGGCGGCGGGTCATGTTACTTCACCGCGTCCAATTGCGCGGCAAAGATGCGGTCTGCCCCGATGCGGGCGAGGCGCAGGAGGCGCAGCAAGGCTTCCTCATCATAGGTCGCGCCTTCGGCAGTCGCCTGCACCTCGGCGATCTTGCCGCCTGACAGCAGCACGAAATTGCCGTCAGCCTCGGCGTTCGAATCCTCGTCATAATCGAGGTCGAGGACGGGCACGCCCTTGAAGATGCCGCAGGAAATGCCGGCGACCTGCGCCGAGATCGGATCATGCTTGATGTCGCCCGATTTCATCAACCCGTTGACCGCAAGCCGTAGCGCAATCCACGCGCCGGAAATGGCCGCCGTGCGCGTGCCGCCATCGGCCTGCAGCACGTCGCAATCGAGCGTGATCTGGCGCTCGCCAAGCTTCTGCAAGTCCACCACGGCGCGCAAGGAACGGCCGATAAGTCGCTGGATTTCCTGTGTGCGGCCCGATTGCTTGCCCTTGGCCGCTTCACGCGCGCCGCGGGTGTGGGTGGCGCGCGGGAGCATTGAATATTCCCCCGTCACCCAGCCTTCGCCCTTGCCGCGCAGCCATGGCGGAACGCCCTTTTCGACGCTGGCGGTGCACAGCACCCTGGTATCGCCAAAGCCGATCAGCACCGACCCTTCGGCGTGACGGGTAAAACCGGTTTCGATCGTGATGGCGCGCATTTCATCGGGCGCGCGTCCTGAAGGGCGCATGGGATTTCCTTTGTTTGCTCCCAAGCGCGCTAGAAGAAAGTACAGTGCTTCGACAAGCTTGAGACCAACGGAATTTGAGAAAGCTGGCGATAGCGGTTAGCAAATCACCATGACCTCGCTCCCCGTCACCGAACTCACCGCCCGTGCGCGCGACATTTTCCAGCGCGTGGTGGAGGAATATATCGCCAGCGGGCAGCCGGTCGGCTCCAAGACGCTGGCGGCGGACGGCACGCTGAACCTCTCGCCCGCATCGATCCGGTCCGTGCTGGCCGACCTCGAAACCGCCGGGCTGCTGGCCGCACCGCATACCAGTGCCGGACGCCTGCCGACCGATGCGGGCCTGCGCATCTTCGTCGACGGTATGATGCGGGTGGCAGAACCCACGGCGCATGAACAAGCCGCGATCGAAGCGCGGTTGGCCGAGGCCGGGCCGGTCGAGGCGGCGTTGAAGCAAGCTAGCGCGATTCTCTCCGACCTGTCGGGCGCGGCGGGCATGGTGATGGTGGCGCCGCGAGAACAACGCCTTGCGCAGTTCAGCCTCGTTGATCTGGGGCAGGGACGTGCGCTTGCGGTGCTGGTAGGGGAGGATGGGGGCGTTGAAAACCGCGTGCTCACCATTGGCGGCGCGCTTGATCCCGGCGCGCTCGATCGCGCGTCGAATTACGTCACCGCCCGGCTGGCGGGCCGCACCCTGTCAGAAGCCGCGCAGGCGATGCGGGCCGAGATCAATGCAGGCCAATCGCAGCTCGACAATGCGAGCCGCGATCTGGTCGAACGCGGCCTTGCGGTGTGGAGCGCCGATGCTGCCGAGCGGCCCGTGCTGATCGTGCGCGGCGCGGCCAACCTCCTCGATGAAGCGGCGCTGGGGGATATTGAACGCGTGCGCAGCCTGCTTGAGGATCTCGAAAACAAGCAGTCGGTCGCCGAGCTCCTCGATTCGGCGCGCGAGGCCGATGCCACGCGCATTTTCATCGGATCGGAGAACCGGCTTTTCGCGCTTTCGGGATCATCGGTGATCGCTTCGCCCTATCGCGATCGCGAGGGCCGCGTGGTCGGCGTGCTGGGCGTGATCGGCCCCACGCGGTTGAATTATGCGCGGGTTGTCCCCATGGTGGATTTGACCGCCCGTTCGCTGGGCAAGCTCATCGCTTGAATGGAAAGCCACACAAGATGACCGAGAATGACAAGTCGCTGGATCAGGCGGCGGAAGATGAATTGAAGGGCGTGCCCGAGCATTTTCGCGAAGGCGCGGATGAAGCCGACAGCCTTGCCGAGGCGCTGGAATCGCTGCGCCGCGATCTGGAAGCAGCCAAGCAGGACGTGCTCTACGCCCAGGCCGAAACGCAGAACGTTCGCCGCCGCCTTGAGCGCGAAAAGGACGAAGCGCGCGCCTATGCCGCGACCGGCTTCGCCCGCGATGTCCTGAGCATTGCCGATAATCTTTCGCGCGCGGTGCAGGCGATCCCGGAAAGCCTTCGCGCCGATGACAGCATGAAGGGCCTCGTGATCGGTCTGGAGGCCACCCAGCGCGAGCTGGAGAAGGTATTCGCCAGCCACGGCATCACGCGCATCGCTGCCGTCGGCCTGCCGCTCGACCCGAACCAGCATCAGGCGATGCTGGAAGTGCCAACCACGGATCATGAACCGGGCACGGTGGTATCGGAAATGCAGGCAGGCTGGATGATCAAGGATCGTTTGCTGCGCGCCGCGATGGTGGCGGTGGCGAAGGCTCCGGACTGACGGTTAAGCGCCGCAATCCCCTCTGGGTGCGCCGGGCTGCGGAACATGGCGCGTGTCTCTCGGGTAGCGTCAGGTATCGACCTGATGCTCCCGGAGACAGACCATGACCCTTCGCATGACTTCCACCATCCTTGGCGCGGCAGCCGCGCTTTCGCTTGGCGCTTGCGCTGACAATTATGCCGTTGAAGGCGCCGCGGTCGGCGCGGCAGCGGGGGCCGCCGTTGGCGCAGTGACTGGCGGCGACGTTGGCACGGGCGCGGCAATCGGCGCTGCGGCAGGCGGTGTTGGCGGCACGCTCATCAAGAAGCGCGACAATGGCGATTGTTACCGCGTTGACCGTGACGGGCGCGAATACACGGTGCGCTGTCCGAACTAGGCGGGGCTGAACGGCAGGATCGCGTCGTAGGTCGCCAGACCCGGCGCGCCTGCAACCGCCACGCCTGACCGCAGCAGGAAGGCATGGCGCACGATCTCTGCCTGCTGTTCGAGGCCATAGTTTTCGAGCAGCCATCCGGGTTTCAGCGCATAATCATAGCGGCACCATGGGTGGCGGCGCACCACCAGATACCAGCGCCCGCGGGTCTGCGCCTGCCAGACATGGGTCATCTCGTGGATGAAGTGCGCCTGCGCGTCGATGTCGGCGGCGGCGAAATCGTCACAATAATGCGCCGCGCGCGGGTGGAAATGGAGGTGCCCCATCGGCGCCATCGTCACCCCGCGCGGTTGCAGCGGGAAGAACTTGCGGCGCTTGATCCGCACCGGCGTGTAATCAATTGCATCGCCGAATACCGAACGGGTGAGCGCCACTTCGCCCGAAGTTAGCGCGCGCGCGGCTCCGGCCGGGCAGGCGGAGGCATGAGCTATAGCCCCCTGCACCCCACCTGAAACCGGGGGCTGCATTCTCAGCGTTCTTCCCCGGCAGCGCGAACCGGCGCATCCACGCTTATCCCGCTACCGTCTGAAAGCGTTAGCGTGACCTTTGCCATGCCGCCCGCTTTCAGCGCGTCACCCGGGTCCATCGCCATCACATGGAGACCGCCGGGCGCGAAAGTCACCGGCGTGCCCTGGGCAAGCGGAACCGCGTCGGTCATTACCATCTGCGTCTTGCCTGCGCTTTCCGCATAATCATGGATCATCGTCATTCCTGCGCCCTCCACATCAACCGCATCGAGCGTTACGCCCGCAGGGCCGCTGTAGGACAGATCGAAATAGACCGCCGCCGGATTGCCCGCGACCGGCGCCAGCACGACGCGGGCATTGCTGACGGTGAGGCCCGCCGTCGCCGCAGCCTTCGCCGTATCGCCGGACGGGCTATCGGCCTCGGGCGAACAGGCGGCAAGGCCCGTCAGCGCAGCTACGGCCAGCACCGCCAGCGCAGCGTTTCGGATCGAACTCACGTGAATGTCTCCTAGTGAAACGGCTTTGATTGCCGCGAAATCTAGAAGCGCGGCTCTCTTGTGCCAAGCGAAACCACACCTATATCGCCGTCATAAACGAGCCGCGAAGGTGCTTTGCCGGTAACCGGGAAGCAGGCCGCAGCGGTGTCCAACAATTGTCCTTATGGATGGGGTAAAAATGGCTAAAGTTATCGGTATCGACCTCGGCACCACCAACTCCTGCGTTGCTGTCATGGACGGCGGCAAGCCCAAGGTGATCGAAAATTCGGAAGGCGCGCGCACCACGCCGTCGATCGTCGCTTTCACCAAGGATGGCCAGCGCCTGATCGGCCAGCCCGCCAAGCGGCAGGCGGTCACCAACCCTGACAACACGCTGTTCGCGATCAAGCGCCTCATCGGCCGCCGCTTTGAAGACCCCATGACCAAGAAGGACATGGAACTGGTCCCCTACAAGATCACCAAGGGCAAGAACGGCGATGCCTGGGTCAATGCCGGCGGTGAAGATTACAGCCCCTCGCAGGTGTCTGCCTTCATCCTCCAGAAGATGAAGGAAACCGCCGAGAGCTATCTTGGCGAAACCGTGACGCAGGCTGTCATCACCGTGCCCGCCTACTTCAACGATGCCCAGCGTCAGGCGACCAAGGATGCAGGCCAGATTGCCGGCCTTGAAGTGCTGCGCATCATCAACGAGCCGACCGCGGCCGCGCTCGCCTACGGGATGGACAAGGACGATGGCAAGACTATCGCCGTCTATGACCTTGGCGGCGGCACCTTCGACGTCTCGATCCTCGAAATCGGGGACGGCGTCTTCGAAGTGAAGTCGACCAATGGTGACACCTTCCTGGGCGGCGAAGACTTCGATAACGCGATCGTCGAGTTCCTCGCGGATTCCTTCAAGAAGAAGGAAGGCATGGACCTCAAGACTGACAAGCTCGCGCTTCAGCGCCTCAAGGAAGCGGCAGAAAAGGCCAAGATCGAGCTGTCGAGCGCGGCGACCACCGAAATCAACCTGCCCTTCATCACCGCGCGCATGGAAGGTGGCACCACCACCCCGCTGCACCTGGTGGAAACGATCACCCGCGCCGATCTGGAAAAGATGGTCGACACGCTGATCCAGCGCACGCTCGAGCCGTGCAAGAAGGCACTGGCTGACGCGGGCATCTCCAAGGATCAGGTCGACGAGGTCATCCTTGTGGGCGGCATGACCCGTATGCCCCGCGTTCGTGAAGTCGTGGAGCAGTTCTTCGGTGCCAAGCCGCATACCGGCGTGAACCCCGATGAAGTCGTGGCGATGGGCGCGGCCATTCAGGCCGGCGTGCTTCAGGGCGACGTCAAGGACGTGCTGCTGCTTGATGTGACCCCGCTGTCGCTCGGTATCGAAACGCTGGGCGGCGTGTTCACCCGCATGATCGACCGCAACACCACCATCCCGACCAAGAAGACCCAGACCTATTCGACCGCAGAAGACAACCAGAACGCGGTGACGATCAAGGTCTATCAGGGCGAGCGCGAGATGGCGGCTGACAACAAGCTGCTCGGCAATTTCGACCTGATCGGCATTCCGCCGGCGCCGCGCGGCGTGCCGCAGATCGAGGTTACCTTCGATATCGACGCCAACGGCATCGTTTCGGTGGCGGCGCGCGACAAGGGAACCGGCAAGGAACAGACGATCAAGATCCAGGCCTCGGGCGGGTTGTCCGACAACGACATCGACCAGATGGTTCGCGATGCCGAAAAGTTTGCCGAAGAGGACAAGAAGCGCCGGGCGGCCGCAGAAGCGCGCAACCAGGCCGACAGCCTCGTGCACGCGACCGAAAAGCAGCTCGAGGAGCACGGATCCAAGATCGACGCTGCCACCAAGACCGAGGTGGAAGATGCGATTGCGGCCGTGAAGACCGCGCTTGAAGGCGGCGATGCCGATGACATCAACGCCAAGGCGCAGGCGCTCACGCAGTCGGCGATGAAGATGGGCCAGCAGATCTACGAACAGCAGCAGGCCGCAGGGCCCGATGCCGAAGCGGAAGCTGCGGCGGAACCGGCTGCCGACGAAGACGTGGTCGACGCCGAATTCTCCGAGGTCGACGAAGACAAGAAGGGCTAAGGCCTCGATGCAATCCATTGGCCTGCTGCTGCTGCCGGAACATCTTTCCGGCGCGGCGGCAGGCAGTGGTTACGGGGATTAGGTCACGCACATGTCCAGCGCCCAGCTCGATTATTACGCACAGCTCGAAGTCACCCGCGATTGCGACGGGGCGACGCTGAAGAGCGCATACCGCAAGCTCGCCATGAAGTTCCATCCGGACCGCAATCCGGGGGACGCATCGGCCGAGGCGAAATTCAAGGCTATCAGTGAGGCCTATGACTGCCTCAAGGACCCGCAGAAGCGCGCGGCCTATGACCGCTATGGCCATGAGGCTTTCACCCAAGGCATGAACGGCGGCGGGGGCGGCGGGCCCTTCGGTGGCGGCTTTGGCGGCGGGCGCGGGGACTTTGCCGATATCGGCGACATCTTCGAGACCATTTTCGGCAGCGCCTTTGGCGGCGGCGGGCAGCAGCGCCAGCAATCGCGGCGCGGCGCGGACCTGCGCTACGATATGCAGGTTTCTCTGGAAGAGGCCTTCCACGGCAAGTCGACCGAGATCGAGATTGAGGTCTCGCAATCCTGCGACACCTGCGATGGCAGCGGCGCGACGCCGGGCACCAGTGAACGCCAGTGCAACCTGTGCAACGGCATGGGTTCTGTGCGCGCCAAGCAGGGCCTGTTCGTGATTGAGCGTCCGTGCCCGACCTGCAATGGCCGCGGCGCCGTGATCGAGAACCCCTGCCGCGCCTGCCGGGGTGAGGGCAGGTTGGACAAGGCCCAGACGCTCAAGGTCGATATCCCTGCAGGCGTCGACACCGGCACCCGCATCCGTCTGGCCGGCAAGGGCGAGGCCGGACAGCGCGGCTCGCCGGCGGGCGATCTCTACATCTTCCTCCACGTGAAGCCCCACACCGTGTTCGAGCGCGAGGGCACAACACTGGCCACCCGTGTCCCGGTCACCTTCACCACCGCTGCGTTGGGTGGCCTTGTGGAAATCCCCGATCTCGATGGATCGACCAACCGGCTCGATATTCCGGCCGGCATCCAGTCGGGCAAGCAGCTGCGCGTCCGCGGCGCGGGTATGCCCGTGCTGCAGGGGCGCGGGCGGGGCGATCTGGTGGTGGAAATCGTGGTCGAAACCCCCACGAAGCTTTCGCGCCGCCAGAAGGAAATCCTCGAGGAATTCAAGGCGACCGAAACGGGCGACGAATGCCCTGAAAGCCGGGGTTTCTTCAACAAGCTCAAGGACGCCTTCGGGGGCTGAGGGCGCGTCCGGTGCTTCCCTCGCTCCTGATTGTCGACGATTTCCTTGCCGACCCGTGGGCCGCACGGCGCGCGGCGCTGGGGCTGGGCTATGATCCGGCGCGCCAATACGGCAATTTCCCGGGGCTGAATTCATCCGCCCCGCTTGATACCGCCGCGCTTGATGCGGCGGTGTCGCGGCTGCTGGGGATCAAGCTTGGCCCTGCACAGGGCACCCAGCACGGACACTGCCGGTTAACGGGCAAGGGTGCGAAGGGCAAAAGCGGGGTGCATATCGACCCGGCGGCCTATTCCGGCATCCTATACCTCTCGCGCCCGGAAGACTGCGCGCGAGCGGACGCGGGCGGCACCGATTTCTTCCGCCACAAGCGCACGGGCCTTGAAGCCGTGCCGCAAGACCCGGCGAGGATCGCGGCTTCAGGCTACAGCGATATCAACGCGCTGGTCGAGGATGTAGTGAACAAGGACACCACCATGCCGGCCAAGTGGGAACGCACCTTGCGGGTGCCCGCCCGCTTCAACCGGCTGCTGCTGTTTTCCCCATGGCAGTTCCACAACGCCGCTCCCGGCTTTGGTACGACGCCGGAGGATTCGCGGCTGGTGATGCTCTTGTTCTTCGGGATGGTTGGACCCTAGCCCGATCAGCCCATCCGCTCGTGCACCTCGGCACGGATCTGCTCGATCAGCCAGCGCTGACAGCGCCCGGCAATTTCTTCCTCCTCCAGTACCGCAAGAAACGCCGCGCGCTTGCCCGCGCGCACAGCGTCGCCCGGTATCCCGCCGTTTACCGTCGAGGCGAGCAAGTCGATCATCCGTTCGGCCCCGTGCAGCCGCCCCCACAAATAATCGTTCTCGCGGTAATCGCGGCTGAAGAAGGCCCCGAAATTGTAGAATTCGATGCCCCGCAGCGTTGCCGCTGTACCGCCCTCGCGGATGCTCAACGCATCATCGGGGGAAATGCGGTCGATTTTGACCGGGTTGAATTCGTCCAACCCCTCGCGACGGGACAGGGCCAGAGTGGCCACATCATAAAAAGGGAAGCCCAGATAGGTCAGCAGCATCCGCCGCTTCAGTTCCTTGGGCATATCCTCAAGCGCATCGATCAGCATTTCCTCGGCGCGAAGATCGGTCGCCGGGAGCAGGCGCTGGGCGGCGAGATAATCGAGCACGGCGCCAGGTGACTTCACCGCATCGGCCGCCAATGCGCGAAACTCGGGCGCGATAATCACATCCTCGTCGGCCTGATAATAGAGGGCGAGAATCTCGTAGAGCCGATCACGCGCGCGGTCCAAAGCATCCTCGGCGACAGAGGAATCCACTTGCCAGTCCCGCGCAAGCTTGCGTGCAAGAAGCTGCAAGCGGCGGATGCGGAAGCCCGTGTCATGGGCGCGGAAGAAGGCGATAGCCTCGGGCGTGGCGCCGCCCTGTGCATCGGCCAGTGCACCAAGCCCGCGCGTTTCCATCTCGCAGCGCAGCGCGCGGGCCAGCGGCTCCCTGTCGGCGAGCGGCTGTCCGGCGGCTTTCAGCGTGAGCCCGGCAAGCTGATCGGTGATGCCGTCGAACTTGGTCAGCGCATAGGCCCCGAAGGCATAGCCCGCCCGCTCGGCCGCGGCCTGCTGCGCCTTGGCGCGCCAGCCCGCAAGGCGCTTGGGGGTGGGGCGATCGAGCAGGAAGGTGTAGCCGAACAGCTTTTCCACCGCGCGGTCGATATCGCCCTGAAGCTCCATGATGATCCGCTTCAACCGCGCAGCATCGCGCGACTGGTGTTCGATACGCTCCAGATCGTCACGGATCGGCTGTTCGCGCGGGATCGTGGAGAGCGAGCCGAAGATCGCGCCGAAGAAACCGATCTCGCGCGAGCGCATTGCCGGGGTGGGCGCCGCGCCTTCCGGGCGCGGGTCGAGATAGACGAAGCGCCGGTCAACCTCGCGCTGGGCGGGGCGGCCGTAAAGCGCGGCGAGGGCCGCACCGAAAGGCGCGTTGACCAGCACCGCCCCGTCAATCAGTGCGACTTCATCGACCGTGCCGCGCGCGACATGGGTGGGCATGATGCGCTGGAGAAACGCGCCGCGCGTGGCCCAGTGGTGTCCCTCGGTCGCTGCCAGCGTATCAATTTCCTTCAGGGTGAGCGGCGGGAAAGCTCCGGGAAAGCTCGCCGTTGCGCGCGCAGCCAGCACCAGTTCGAGCGGATCGGCCAGCCTGCCGCCCGGTGTTTGCGAGCCGCCTTCGCCCACCCTCGCGCGGAAAGTGATTGGCAGGCGGTGTTCGGTCTCCTCAACCTGCGGCGGCGTGTTGAGGCGCAGCGTTTCCGGGTGTCCGCGGAAATCGGTGACGGTCACGGCTAGGTCAATCGGATAGCCTGCGGGCAGCAGCGGGATACCGTCGCCTTCCTCGGCCATCCGTATCAGCGCCTCGTGCAGCATTCCTGAAAAGCGCGCGCCCGAAAACGGCGGGCTGAACCACCTCCCGCGAACCAGCTTCGAAACCTTGGCTCGCACCTCGGCGCGGGTTTCGGGCGAGACAGTCGCGCTCACCGCGTTGCCCGGGCGCGACAGGAACCAGTCGGCAATCGGCTGCGCCCAGAGTTTGCCATAGCGCCACAAGGGCTCGGCGTCGGGATCGGTCAGTTCGCTGACATCGGCATTGGTCAGCCACAGATCGGTCAGTGGTTCAAGGCTGTGCCCGGCGTGGATCGCCTGTGCCAGAAACACCGCGTTGATGCCCCCTGCGCTGGCGCCGGTCAGAATATCAGGCAGCACCCTGATCCTGAGGCCCTGCTCGCGCTCGATCACGCCCAGAAAGTCGCGATAGGCCGCCGCCACTCCGTCAAGCTGGACTGCGGCCGGATGGTGGAACGCGCGGCTCGCCCGGGCCAGATGCCACACCTCTTTGGTGATGCCATGCATGTAGACCGCAAGGCTGACCCCGCCGTAACATACCAGAGCAAGTCGCAGTTCCTTCTGGCGCATGGCGGCTACCTAACGTGCATTAGCTTGGCAATGCAATTGCGTTCGTCATCTGTTCTCGTTATGGGGCATTCCCTATGGCAAAGACGAAACGCCGGTATGTGTGTCAAGAATGCGGCTCGGTCTCGCATCGGTGGCAGGGGCAATGCGCCGATTGCGGGCAGTGGAACACGCTGATCGAGGATGTACCAGCGACGGTGTTCTCGCAAAAGCACGACCTGTCGAGCGGCGGGCGCAATGTAGCGTTTGAACCGCTCAATGCTCCCACCAAGCTTCCCGTCCGGAAATCGACCGGCATGGCCGAGTTTGACCGTGCGCTGGGCGGCGGGCTGGTGCCTGGCTCGGCGGTGCTGCTGGGCGGCGATCCCGGCATCGGCAAGTCGACGCTCCTGCTGCAATGCGCCGCCACCATCGCGCGAGGCGGCAATGATGTGGTGTATGTCAGCGGTGAGGAAGCGGCCGGGCAGGTGCGTCTGAGGGCAAGCCGCATGGGCGTGGCTGACGCGCCGATCCGCCTCGCTTCGGAAACTTCAGTGCGCGATATCCTGACGACGCTAGGACAGGCAGAGCCGCCCGCGCTACTGGTGATCGATTCGATCCAGACGATGCATTCCGATACCATCGAAGGCGCGCCGGGCACCGTCAGCCAAGTGCGGGGCTGTGCGCTGGAACTGATCCGCTATGCCAAGGAAAGCGGCTGCGTGGTGGTGCTGGTCGGCCATGTCACCAAGGACGGCACCATTGCCGGCCCGCGCGTGCTGGAACACATGGTCGATGTGGTGATGAGCTTCGAGGGTGAACGCTCGCACCAGTATCGCATCCTGCGCGCGCTCAAGAACCGCTTCGGCGCGGTCGACGAGATCGGCGTCTTTGCCATGGCGACCGAAGGGCTTGAGGAGGTCGCCAACCCGTCGCTGCTGTTCCTGTCCGGGCGGGATGTGCCGCTGGCGGGCAGCGCGGTGTTCCCGGCGCTTGAGGGAACGCGTCCTGTGCTGGTGGAGATTCAGGCCTTGATCGTGCGCCTGCAATCGGGAGCCACCCCGCGCCGGGCGGTGGTGGGGTGGGATTCCGGACGCCTCGCCATGCTGCTCGCGGTGCTCGAATCGCGCTGCGGGCTGAACTTCTCCTCGGCCGAGGTCTATCTCAACATCGCCGGCGGCTACCGCCTGACCGATCCCGCCGCTGACCTTGCGGTGGCCGCCGCGCTGGTCTCGGCGCTGGCCGACCGGGCGCTGCCCGACAAGACCGCATGGTTCGGCGAGGTAAGCCTCGCGGGCGAAATACGCCCCGTCGCCCACGCACCCCTGCGCCTGCGCGAGGCTGCAAAACTGGGCTTTGTGCGGTGCTATGGCCCGGCGGGTGCGGCGGGCACGGAGCGGGGCGGTGATTACCGCGGACTTGCCGCACTTGCGAACGTCGTTGACCAGGTGATGGGCAGCGCATAATCCTGCGGGCCGACATGGCCTTGCTCGACATCATCATCGCACTCATCGTGGTCATTGCAGCCATCGGCGGCTTTGCGCGCGGGTTGGTGCAGGAAGTGCTGAGCCTCGCCTCGTGGATCATGGCGGCGTTCGCGCTGCATTTCCTCCACCCGCGCCTGACCGAAGGGCTGCGCTACCTCTACAAGGCGGAACCGTCGGTCTCGCTGTTTGCTTTCGTGCTGCTGCTGCTGATCCCCTATGCGGCGATGAAGCTGATTATCGGCAATGCCAGCGAGGCGAGCGAAGGCGCGGTGCTGGGCCCGATCGACCGCGTGCTCGGCTTCGGCTTTGGCGGCGTGAAGGGCGCCCTGATCGCGGTCTTTGCCTTTGCGATGCTGGTCACCGGCTTCGACGAGAGTTGGGGCTTTAGCGGGCGTCCGCAATGGATCACCAGCGCGCGAACCTATGCCGCAGCCGACGCTTTTTCGCGCAAGCTGATCCCGGCGATTGCAGTGCGGCGTGACCGGCTGCGCGGCGAGAGCGAGGCGCGCGAAGCTGCGGCGGCCAAGTTCAAGTAGTGACCGCGCCCGCCACGAAACTCTATTCGCCTGCGCTGCTCGGCCTTGCGACGGGGCTGTCCGCATTTCCGCTCACCGATGACCTGCCGATGATCGCCGAGGCGCGCTCGCGCAGCTGCGGAAGCGTGATTGCGCTGGGGCTTGCCCTCGATGACAGCGGACGGATTGCCCGCATCGGCATGCAGGTGAGCGCCTGCGCCATCGGTCAGGCTTCGGCTGCGCTGCTTGCGCAGGCGGTTTCAGGGCGCATGCCGGCCCAACTGCGCCATGCTGCCGAAGGGCTTACCGCATGGCTGACGGGCGAGGCTGATCTTCCCGACTGGCCGGGGATCGGCGCACTTGCTCCCGCACGCGACCATCCCGGGCGGCACGGCGCGCTGCTCTTGCCGTGGACGGCTGCGTGCGAGGCGCTTTCGCTGGCCGCGCCCCCGCGCTAGGGACCAGAGACGAGAGACCGCCGATAGCGGCAAAAGGGGAAACAAGGGACATGGCAGAGGCGCAGGCGCTTGCCGCACGAGAGCCGAGCGAGAGCGAAATCCGGCTGGTGATCGGTGCATCATCGGCGGGCACCATCTTCGAATGGTACGATTTCTTCATCTACGGCACGCTGGCCTACATCCTGAAGGACGCCTTCTACGCCACCGACAACGAGACGTTGGGCCTGTTGCTGGTGTGGTCGACCTTCGCGGTCGGATTCGCCTTCCGTCCGCTGGGCGCGGTGCTGTTCGGTTTTCTGGGGGACCGGCTGGGGCGCAAATACACCTTCCTCGTCACCGTCACCCTTATGGGGATCGCGACGGCAGGTGTCGGCCTCATCCCCACCATCGACACCATCGGCATTGCCGCGCCCATCATCGTCATCCTGCTGCGGGTGGTTCAGGGCCTTGCGCTGGGCGGCGAATATGGCGGCGCGGCGATTTACGTTGCCGAGCACGCTCCGCCTGAAAAGCGCGGCTATTACACCAGCTTCATTCAGGCGAGCGTGGCAGGCGGCTTCGTGCTGTCGATTATCGTGGTGATCGCCTGCCGTGCGCTGATCCCGGCGGATGCCTTCGCGGCATGGGGCTGGCGCGTGCCGTTCCTGCTGTCGATCGCCTTGCTTGCGATTTCCTTGTGGATGCGCCTCAAGCTGTCCGAAAGCCCGGTGTTCCAGGCGATGAAGGCGGCGGGCGAGACATCGGGCAATCCCTTTATCGAAAGCATGACCTACCCGGGCAACCCCAAGCGCCTTTTTGTGGCCCTGTTCGGCATCACCGGCATCCTGACGACGATCTGGTACACCGGCTTCTTTTCGGCGATGAGCTTCCTGCGCGGGCCGATGCACGTGGCCGACCTAACGGTAGAGCTGGTGCTGCTGTTCTCGGGCCTGATCGTGATGAGTTTCTACGTCATCATCGGCAAGTGGTCCGACCGTGTGGGCCGCAAGCTGCCGATCATCATCGGCTCTGCGCTGTCGCTGGTGCTGTTGTTCCCGCTGTTCTGGCTGATGGGGAGCTTCGCCAACCCCGGCATCGCGGAGGCCGCCGAGCGCACCCCGATCGTGGTCAGCGGTCCCGCCTGCGAGACCGATCCGTTCGCCGAATTGTTCAAGCGCGAGCAGACCGATTGCGGCAAGCTTCTGGAGACGCTGACCGCATCGGGCGTGCCTTACACCCTCAACCCCGGCGGGCTGCTGGCGATTACTGCGGGCGGCAATCCGATTGCCATCGATCCGGCATGGTATGCCGACGGTGCGGCCCGGCGCAGCGGGCTTCATGCGGCGCTGGGCGCCTATGGCTTCAATTTTGCCAAGCAGACCCCGCCGCTTGGCCGGGTGCTCGGGATTGGCGCGGTGCTGCTGGCTCTGGGGATGCTTTCGGCGCTGACCTATGGCTCGGTTGCGGCGCTGCTGAGCGAGATGTTCCCGCCGCGCATCCGCTATTCCTCGATGTCGATCCCTTATCATATCGGGGCAGGGTATCTCGGAGGGTTCCTGCCACTGATCGCGGGCGTGATCGTGGCGCGCACGGGCGATATCTATGCGGGCCTGTGGTACACTTGGGTGGTGGTCGCCTTCGGGCTGGCGGTGGCTTGGTGGGGCATCCCCTCCGGACCGCCCCGTGACTTCGCCGATGACTAGCCCGCTCGCACCCCCGGCAACGCTGCGTCTGACGGTGGACACCGCCGCGCTCGCCGCAAACTGGCGCGCGCTTGATGCTTTGTCCGGCAGCGCCAGCGCAGGCGCGGCGGTCAAGGCGGACGCTTACGGTCTCGGCGTCGACACCTGCGTGCCGGTGCTGCGCGATGCGGGATGCACGAACTTCTTCGTCGCCCATTGGAGCGAGGTCGCCGCTGTCGCCGCCCATGTGCCCGCCGATCAGATTGCGGTGCTGCACGGCGTGCTGAGCGAGGCGGATTGTGCCTATGCGCGCAGCATCGGGGCGGTTCCGGTGATCAACTCGCTGGAGCAGGCCGCCTTGTGGCAAGCGACCGGTGGTAGCCGCTGTCACCTGATGGTCGACACCGGCATCAATCGCCTCGGCATTGCGCAGGGCGAAGCCGGCGATCCGCGCATCGCCGCGCTCGATGTCGATATGCTGATGAGCCACCTTGCCAGCGCCGACGAGCGCACGGCGATGAACCGGATGCAGGCCGAGCTACTGGGCGAGGTTGCCGAAACAATCCCGCACAGGCGCCTCAGCCTCGCCAACAGCGCCGGGCTCGGACTGGGTGAAAGCTTTGCCTTCGATGTGACCCGCCCCGGCCTTGCGCTTTATGGCGGCGTCCCGCGCGACGAGCTGGCCGAACATATCCGCCCCGTAGCCCGGATCGAGGCGCAGCTCCTGCAATGCCGCCAGATCGCGCCAGGCGAGGGTGTGGGCTACAACGCCGCCTTTATCGCCAACACCCATATGCGCATCGGCACAGTCTCGATCGGCTATGCCGATGGTTTCCTCCGCCAGCGCGGCCCCGGCAATGCGCTGTGGCATGCCGGGCGGCGGCTGGCGATCCTGGGCAAGGTGTCGATGGACATGGTGGTGGTCGATCTTTCCGCCGCGCCCGATCTGGCGGCCGGCGACTGGTTGCAAGTGCCGTGGGACATCAATGATGCTGCGCAGCAAAATGCTCTGTCGCCCTATGAAATGCTGACGGTGATAGGTCGACGGTTGAGGGCGGGTTAGCCGCCTTATCCGATGTTGTTGCACCGCAGCTTGTGCAAGTGCTAAGGCTTGCTCAAGAGATATAAACACGCGGGGTCTTCAATCATGGTCAGGACGAAAACGGCAGCCTCCGGCACGGCGGGTGATGCGATCATCATCAAGAAGTACGCCAACCGGCGGCTCTACAATACTGCCTCGTCCAGTTACATCACGCTTGAAGATCTGGCGCGGATGGTGCGCGAGAATGTCGAGTTCCAGGTGCTCGATGCCAAGACCGGCGATGATATCACTCACCAGATTCTGACCCAGATCATCATGGATGAAGAAGCGAACGGCGGGCAGCAAATGCTTCCGGTAAGCTTCCTGCGCCAGTTGATCGGGATGTATGGTAATTCGATGCAGGCGCTGATGCCGTCCTACCTTGAAGCCAGCATGGCCAACTTCCGCGACAACCAGTCCAAGATCCGTGAAGCCTTCGAGAAGGGCATCAGTGCAACGCCGTTTGCGGCGATCCACGAAACCAACATGGCGATGATGCGCGCGGCGGCCGATGTGTTCATGCCGGGCCTTGGCAAGGGCAAGGACAAGCCGGCCCCCGCCAAGCCTGCACCCGAAAGCCGAGACGAGATCGCGGGCTTGCGCGAACAGATGGCCGCAATGCAAAAGAAGCTGGACGACTTGAGCAAATAACGCCTAGCGCCCGCGCGCAGCGACAACAGCCGCATCCGTTCAAGCAGGAAGCCAACACCCGTGTCCCAGATCCGCCACGCGCTCACCGTCAAGCGCGAAGACGACTTTGCCAAGTGGTACCAGGAAGTCATCAGTGCCGCCGACCTCGCCGAAGAATCCGGCGTGCGCGGGTGCATGGTGATCAAGCCGTGGGGCTACGGCATCTGGGAGCGCATCCAGCGCTTGATGGACGACCGGATCAAGGCTGCGGGCGTGCAGAACTGCTACTTCCCGCTGTTCATCCCGCTGTCGAACTTCACCCGCGAGGCCGAGCATGTCGAAGGCTTCGCCAAGGAAATGGCGGTCGTTACCCACCACCGCCTGATTTCGGACGGCAAGGGCGGGCTGATCCCCGATCCCGCTGCCAAGCTTGAAGAGCCGCTGGTGGTGCGTCCGACGTCAGAAACGATCATCGGTGATGCCATGGCGCGCTGGGTGCAAAGCTGGCGCGATCTGCCGCTGCTCACCAACCAGTGGGCCAATGTGGTGCGCTGGGAAATGCGCACGCGGATGTTCCTGCGCACCAGCGAGTTCCTCTGGCAGGAGGGCCACACTGCGCACGAGAACCGCGAGGATGCACTCGCCGAAACACATCGTGCGCTGGAAATGTACCGGGCCTGCGCCGAGGATGACCTCGCGCTCCCCGTAATCGCGGGAGAGAAGCCCGAGAATGAACGCTTCCCCGGTGCGGTCGAAACCTGGTCGATCGAGGCGATGATGCAGGACGGCAAGGCGCTGCAGGCAGGCACTTCGCACTACCTCGGCACCAATTTCGCCCATGCGGCGGGCATCCAGTATCAGGACCGTGAAGGCACGCAGCAGTTCTGCCACACCACCAGTTGGGGAGTCTCGACGCGCCTGATCGGCGGGGTGATCATGACCCACGGCGACGATGACGGCTTGCGCGTGCCCCCCGCAATCGCGCCGCAGCAGATCGTCATCATCCCGATGCTTCGCGAGGCCCCGGAAGACGCCGAGCTTATCGCCTATTGCGAAGGCGTGCGCGCCGCACTGGCAGCGCAGTCGGCTTTGGGTGAGCGCGTTCGCGTGCTGCTCGATGTGAAGCCGGGCAAGTCCGCGGCCAAGCGGTGGGACTGGGTCCGCAAGGGCGCGCCCGTGATCATCGAGGTCGGCCCGCGCGATATGGCCGAAGGCAAGATCGCCGTTCTGCGCCGTGATCAGCTTTGGAACACGGCCAACGGCAAGCCCGCCTTTACCTATCCCGCACACGCCGACTTCGTGGCCGAGGCAGGCGCCGTGCTGGAGGCAATCCAGTCGTCGCTCTACGAGGAAGCACGCGTGCGCCGCGATGCGAATATCACGCGCGGCGTGACCCAGTGGCAGGCCGTGGTCGACCACTTCGACAAGGGTGGCAAATATCCTGGCTGGGTCGAGGTCGAGTGGGCCAAGCCGACCGGCGCGGCGCTGGAAGCCGTGGTCGAAAAGCTGAAGGCGCAGAAGCTCACCATCCGCAACGTGCCGCGCGGCGGCGATGCGGCGAGCGGCGCTTGCATCTTCACCGGCGAGCCGGCGTCCGAGCGGATTATCGTGGCGCGCGCGTACTAACTTGCGCCTGCGCGGGCGGGCGGGCAGATAGCGGGCATGATCAAATATGCCCTGCTTCTGACCGCCGTCATCGCCGCTCCACTCGCCGCCCAAAGCGACCCCGCCGAACGGGTCTCCGCCGAAAGGCTGGAGCAGGACGTAGCCAAGCTCATCAGCTTCGGCACGCGCCACACACTGTCCTCGCAGACCGACCCCAAGCGCGGGATCGGCGCGGCAGTCGACTGGGGGCTCGCGGAGTTCAAGCGCATCGGCGCAAAGTGCGGCGGGTGCCTTGAGGTGCTGCCCGTGAGCGAGACTGTCACCGGCCCGCGCGTGCCGACGCCGACGCTGGTGCGCAACGCGGTCGCCATTCAGCGCGGGAGCGAGCGACCCAACGAAGTCGTGATCGTGCAGGGGCACATCGACAGCCGCGTGTCCGACGTGATGGACGCGACATCCGACGCGCCCGGTGCGAATGACGATGGCAGCGGCACCGCGCTGGTGATCGAGGCGGCGCGGGTGCTCTCGGGTGCGAAATACCCCACCACCATCATCTACGCGCTGCTCTCGGGCGAGGAGCAGGGGCTTCATGGCGGGCAAATCCTCGCCAACTGGGCCGAGGCGCAGGGCTTCACCGTCAAGGCGGTGCTCAACAATGACATCGTCGGCAATTCCTGCGGCGCCGACGGATATTGCGAACCAAAGATCGTGCGCGTCTTCTCCGAAGGCCCGCGCGCCGACCTGACCGAGCGACTGCGGGCGGCGCAAACGCGGTTCGGCGGCGAAAACGACACGCCCTCGCGCAACCTCTCGCGCTGGGTGGCGGGGCTGGCCGAGAAGAACCCCGACGGCCTGCAAGTCCGCCAGATCTGGCGCACCGACCGCATGGGGCGGGGCGGGGATCAGGTGCCGTTCCTCCAGAAGGGCTATCCCGCGATCCGCTTTTCCGTAGGGGTCGAGGATTACGACCACCAGCATCAGGACCTGCGCACCGAGAACGGCGTGGCTTATGGGGACACCATCGACGAGATGGATTTCGCTTATCTCGCCGGGGTGACGCGGCTGAATGTCCGCGCGCTCGATGCGTTGGCGCGGGCACCGATGCCGCCCAAGGTGAGCGTGGATGCTGCGGTGCGAATGGATACGGAACTGAAATGGAAGGCCGTGCCGGGCGCCTCGCTCTACACTGTCGCGACCCGTCCGACCGATCAGCCGGAATGGGGTGAAGATATCACGCAGGTCTTTATCGACGGTCCGATCACCGCCGATGCGGCAGCCGTCCAGCAAGACCGCGTGTTCAGCCATGTCAAGGCGCTACGCGGGGACGACTGGCTGTTCGGGGTTTCATCCTGTGCCTGGACCCCAGAAGGTTCCTTCTGCTCGCCGGTTTCCAGCGCGGTCCCCGGCGGAGCCTTCGCGCCTGTTGGGAAGGAATAACTCTCGCCGATCACCGCTACCGAGCGCTCTGGATAGCCCCATCACCTAAAGGCTCCTCGCAATCACGAAACTGATAAGCTAGGGCCTTTCCATGCCCAAGCCCCCCAAACTCCCCCAGGGAATGCCCAGCGCCAAACAGGTGCTCGACTTCATCCAGTCCTCCGACATCCCTGCGGGCAAGCGCGAGATCGCCAAGGCCTTCGGCCTCAAGGGACAGGAGAAGATCAAGCTCAAGGCCCTGCTCAAGGACATGGCGGAAGAGGGCCTCATCGACGGCAAGAAAAGCGCCTTCCACCGCATGGGCGGCGTGCCCAAGGTGACGACGCTCAGAATCGTCGCCATCGAAGACGGTGACCTGATCGCCGAGCCCGACAATTGGGACCCCGAAGCACCCGGCAAGGCGCCGCGCCTTATCATCCGCGAACCGCGCCCGAAACTGGGCATGAAGCGTCCGCCTGCGCTCAAGCGCGGTGACCGTGTGTTGGCCCGGACCGAGGAGACCGAGGGCGGCTCGTGGATCGCCCACCCGATGAAAAGGCTCCCCTCGCGCACCGAAGGGCTGATGGGCGTGGTCGAGATCGACAAGACCGGCAAGGCCTGGCTCGCGCCAATCGATAAACGCGTGCGCCAGTCAGCGCCGATTGCCGATGTGGGCGAGGCCGAGGCGGGCCAGTTGGTGATCGCCGAAAGAGTGGGCCGTTCCGAACGGGCGGGCGTCAAGGTGATCGAAGTGGTTGGCGATCCGCTCGCCCCGCGCAGCTTCAGCCTGATCGCGATAGCCAAGCATGGCATCCCAAACATCTTCCCTGAAGAGGTGCTGGAGGAAGCCCCGCGCGCGGCGAAACTGAAGCTTTCCGACAAGACCCGCGAAGACCTGCGCCACCTCCCCATTGTCGCCATCGACCCCGCCGACGCGCGCGATCACGATGACGCGATCTGGGCCGAGCCGGACGGGCAGGGCGGGTTTAATGCGCTGGTCGCGATTGCCGACGTCAGTTTCTATGTCCGCCCCGGCTCCGCGCTTGACCGCGAAGCAAGGAAGCGCGGCAACTCGGTCTACTTCCCCGACCGTGTGGTGCCGATGCTGCCGGAGGTGCTCTCCGCCGACGTCTGTTCTTTGAAGGAAGGCGAGGATCGTGCGGCGATGGCCTGCCATCTGCATATCAATGCCGACGGCAAGGTATCGAGTTTCCGCTTTACCCGTGCGCTGGTGCGGATTGCGCACAACATCGCCTATGAAGATGCGCAAAAGGCGGTCGATAGCGGCACGCCTCCCGCATTTCTTGCCAACCTGTGGGATGCATGGAAGGCGCTCGCCGCGGCGCGAGATGCCCGCGATCCGCTCGAGCTCGAACTGCCCGAACGCCGCGTGGTGCTGGATGCCAAGGGCCAGATCGCTGAAATCGCTATCCGCGAACGGCTCGATGCGCACCGCGTGGTCGAGGATTTCATGATCGCTGCCAATGTCGCCGCTGCCAAGGCGCTGGAGGCGAAAACCGCGCCGGTGGTCTACCGCATTCACGAACCGCCAAGCCGCGAGAAGCTGATCGCCCTGCGCGATTACCTCGCCACAATGGGCAAGAAGCTGGCGCTGGGGCAGGTGGTGACGCCGGGCCTGTTCAACCGCATGCTCAAGGATATCTCCGACGAAGCGGAAAAGGCGCTGGTGATGGAGGCGGTCTTGCGCAGCCAGACGCAGGCCTATTACGGCCCCGCCAATGCGGGGCACTTCGGGCTGAGCCTCGGCTCCTATGCGCACTTCACCTCGCCCATTCGCCGCTATTCCGATCTGTTGGTGCACCGCGCGCTGGTGGATGCCTACAAGCTCGAACAGCCTGCCCCGCCGGGTTCGATCCCGCCGGGTTCTGGCCTGTCGGACCGCGACCGCGCAAGCCTCCAGCAGGTCAGCGACGCAATCAGCCAGACCGAGCGCCGCGCGATGGAGGCCGAGCGCGATACCATTGATCGTTATGTGGCAGCCTGGTTGTCAGGGCGCGTGGGCGAGGTGTTCGATACCCGCATCACCGGGGTGCAGGCCTTCGGCTTCTTTGCCACCATCGATGGGCTGGGGGGTGACGGGCTTGTGCCGATCTCGACCTTGGGCGGAGAATATTTCCGCCATGACGAAGCAGCCAAGGCGCTGGTGGGATCGGACAGCGGGACGACCTATGCCAGCGGTGACCGGCTCAAGCTCAAGCTGGCGGAAGCCAATCCGCTGACCGGTTCGCTGAAATTCGTGCTCCCCGATGCCGATGCGCGCAGCATCGAACCGCGCGGCAACCGCCCCGATGACCGGCGGCGCGGCCCAGGCGGAGGGCCGAAAACCGCGGGCAAGTTCATGGTCGGAAAGCGCGGGCGGCCGGGCAATATCCGCCATCAGGGCCGCAAGAAATAGCGCCTCAGGCTTGGTGGTCGCTCTTGGCCTCGTCGTAATCGGCGGGGATGATGTAGAGCGGGCAGGGCAGGGATCCGGCAGCCGCCGAGAAATGCGTCACCAGCGGACCGGGCGCCGCGCCCTTGGCCGCGCCCAGCACCAGCGCCGCAACCTCTGTGTGTTCGGCAAGGAATTCGCTGACGATCTTCTGGCCCGAGCCGATCTTGACCGAAATCGTCGGCATGATCCCGCTAGTCGCGAGCAGATTGCCCGCCACACCATGGGCGAGCATCTCGGCCCGGTCGCGCGCCTCGGCCTCGATCGTGGCTTGCACAGCCCCGAAGGCGGAGAAATTCTGCTGCGGCACCAGCGCCAGCAGGTGCACCGCGCCGCCCACCGCCACAGCCCGGCGCGCGGCATAGCGCAAGGCGGCGGTCGCCTCCTCGCTCTCGTCGATGATGACCAGGAATGTGCGCATTTTATCGGGCCCCGTTGGGCGCTGAGGTATCAATGCATTCGTATGGAATGGCAAGTCCTGCATCGCAGACCCCTTGCCCGCCGCTAGGGAATTGGCCAGAGAACGGCCAAGGATCGTTTCACGGAGTTACACTGGATCATGGCCCTCGATATCAAGATGCCGGCTTTGTCGCCCACCATGGAAGATGGCACGCTTGCCAAGTGGCTGGTGAAGGTGGGGGACACGGTCACCTCAGGCGATGTGATGGCCGAGATCGAGACCGACAAGGCCACCATGGAATTTGAAGCGGTGGACGAAGGCGTGATCGCCGAAATCCTGATCGCGGAAGGCACCGAGGGCGTGAAGGTCGGCGCGGTTATCGCGCGGCTTGCCGTGGAGGGCGAGGAAGCGGCACCCGCAGCCGCTCCAGCGCCGGCCCCTGCCGCCGCGACTCCCGCAGGCGATGGCCCGGCCGCCACCCCGACGGCGCGGAAGCTCGCCGAAGTGAACGGTATCGACCTTGCTGGCCTCACCGGCACCGGACCCAAGGGCAAGATCACCAAGGAAGACGTCGAGGCCGCGATCGCCAAGGGCGGCGGCGTTCCCGTTGTTCCGGCTGCCGCGCCTACCGTGCCTGCTCAGGCCACAGCTCCCGCGGCTGCTCCTGCTGCCTCGGGCGAGCGCGTCGTCGCCTCGCCGCTGGCCAAGCGGATTGCGGCCGACAAGGGCATCGATCTTGCGCTGGTCAAGGGCACCGGCCCCAATGGCAGGATCGTCAAGGAAGATGTGGAGGCCTTCACTCCGGGGGCAGCAGCAGCCGTCGCAGTGGCACCTGCGGTCAGCGCCGCGACCCCGGCCCTGGCCCCTGCGGCAGCGCCCGCGCCGGCGGCCATGCCGAGTCTCGGCGGCGATCTCGATGCGCCCTACGAGGTGCAGAAGCTCAACAATGTCCGCAAGGTCATTGCGCGCCGCCTGACCGAAGCCAAGCAGACCATTCCGCACATCTACCTCACCGTGGACATCCGACTGGATGCGCTGCTGAAGCTGCGCGGCGAATTGAACAAGAGCCTCGAGGCGGACGGGGTCAAGCTGTCGGTCAATGATCTCCTGATCAAGGCGTTGGCCCGCGCGCTGCAACGCGTGCCCAAGTGCAACGTCAGCTTCCAGGGCGATACGCTGCTGCAGTTCACGCGGCAGGATATCTCGGTCGCGGTGGCGGCGCCCTCGGGGCTGATCACGCCGATCATCCGCGATGCCGGTCGCAAGGGCCTTGCCGAAATCAGTAACGAGATGAAGGCGCTGGCGGGCAAGGCCAAGGACGGCAAGCTGCAGCCGCACGAATTCCAGGGCGGCACGGCCAGCCTTTCCAACCTCGGCATGTTCGGCACCAAGCAGTTCGATGCGGTGATCAACCCGCCGCAGGCGATGATCCTCGCAGTCGGCGCGGGCGAGCAGCGCCCGTGGGTGGAGAACGGCGAGATCGTCCCCGCCACCGTGATGAGCGCTACCGGCAGCTTCGACCACCGCGCCATCGACGGCGCGGATGGCGCGCAGTTGATGGAGGCATTGAAGAGCCTCGTGGAGAACCCGATGGGGCTGGTGGTGTAGTCATGGACCTTGGCGGGGAGGGCCGCGCTTTCGGTACCGCTGATCGCGCTACTGATAGGCGTGGTAACCGCACTCTTTTCTGTGGCGTTTGAGGGGAACAATGCGTTGATAAAGGGATGGAGTCTGGCTCGCATCACCTTCGGCTACGCGGTGATCATCGCACTCCCGATTGGCGTCGTCCTGTCCTTCCCGGCGGTGCTGTTCGGCCATTTTCTGCCGCAGCCGCGACGTGTCTGGCTGATTGGCATCGGTGCCGCAGTAAGCACAGCACCTTTCATCATCATGGCTGCAACGGGTGGGGGCAATGCTGGCGAAGCTCTGCTCTCGGCCTTGATGTTCGCCCCGATCGGCGCTTTTGCCGCCGCGCTGTGGTGGCAGTTCGTCGAGCGTCACCGCGAGGAGACTGTTTCCCATGACTGACCGCACCCCCCAAATCCGCGTCACCGCCATGCCGGCCGACACCAATCCCTATGGCGGGGTCTTCGGCGGCTGGCTGCTGGCGCAGATGGCGCTGGGCGCTGGTAGCCTCGCAAGCCGAGTGGGGCAGGGCAAGGCAGTGGTCGTTTCGGCAACTGACTTCGCCTTTCCCGGCGCGATGGCCGTGGGGGACGAACTCAGCGTATATTGCGACCTGCTCGCCACAGGCACCACCTCCCTGACCATCGCCGCCGAAGCGATCGCGCGCGAGCGTAACAGCGAAGCGACGCAAATGGTCGCGCGCGGCACCTTCAAGTTTGTCCTGATCGGCGACGATGGCCGCCCTCGCGCGCTTGCCGCCAATTCCCAACTTCTCCTCCCCAAGGAAAACTGAAAATGGCTACTGAATATGATGTGATCGTATTGGGCTCTGGCCCCGGCGGCTATGTCGCAGCGATCCGCTGCGCACAGCTTGGGCTGAAGACCGCGATTGTTGAGCGCGAGAACCTCGGCGGCATCTGCCTCAACTGGGGCTGCATCCCGACCAAGGCGATGCTGCGCTCGGCCGAGATTTTCCACTATATGCAGCACGCAGGCGATTATGGTCTGGTGGCAACCGGGATCGAGGCTGACCTTGCCGCCATCGTCAAGCGCAGCCGCGGGGTGGCCAAGCAACTCAATCAGGGCATCGGCCACCTGATGAAGAAGAACAAGATTGCCGTACACATGGGCACCGGTACGCTGACGGGGCCGACGAGCCTGACGGTGAAATCGGACAAGGGCGAGGAAGCCCTCACCGCCGAGCACGTCATTGTCGCCACCGGCGCCCGCGCCCGCGATCTGCCCTTCGCGCCCGCTGACGGCAAGCGCGTGTGGACCTATCGCCATGCGATGACCCCCACCGAACTGCCAACCAAGCTGCTGGTCATCGGATCAGGCGCCATCGGGATCGAATTCGCTAGCTTCTACAATGATCTCGGCACCGATGTGACGGTGGTGGAAATGCTCGACCGGATCGTGCCGGTGGAGGATGCTGACGTTTCGACCTTCCTCGAAAAGTCGCTAAAGAAGCAGGGCATCACCATCATGACCGGCGCCGGAGTCGAGGCGATCAAGGTCTCGGACGCCGGCATCACCGCCACCATCAAGAACAAGGCTGGCAAGGCGGAAACGAGCGATTTCACCCACGTGATCGTTGCCATCGGCATCGTGCCCAACACCGAGAATATCGGGCTTGATGGCCTTGCCGACATGGACCGCGGCTTCATCCAGATCGACCCATATGGCCGCACCAAAACCAAGGGACTGTGGGCTATCGGGGACTGCACGCCGGGTCCGTGGCTGGCGCACAAGGCAAGCCACGAGGGCGTGACCGCTGCCGAGGCCATCGCGCAGGAACTCGGCAACACTGGCGTTCACCCGCACCCGCTGAACCGCAACAACATTCCCGGATGCACCTATTGCCACCCGCAGATCGCCAGCGTCGGCATCACCGAGGCGAAGGCGAAGGAAGCCGGGCTTGAAATCCGAGTCGGCAATTTCCCCTTCATCGGCAACGGCAAGGCGATTGCGCTGGGCGAGGCCGAGGGCTTCATCAAGACGATCTTCGATGCCAAGACCGGCGAATTGCTGGGCGCACACATGGTCGGCGCGGAAGTGACGGAGCTGATCCAGGGCTACACCGTGGGCAAGACGCTCGAGACCACCGAGGCTGAACTCATGCAGACCGTCTTCCCGCACCCCACTCTTAGCGAAATGATGCATGAAAGCGTGCTCGATGCTTACGGGCGGGCGCTGCACTTCTGAGCCGGCGCGTGCTGCTTGCATAGGTTTCTAACATAGGTCAGAACCGGGCGCGTGACCGTTCTCGCGCCCGATCTGGCTGACCGCATCGATGCTGCTGACCGTGCGCTTCGCGAGGGGCGGCTGGCCGAGGCGCGCCACATCCTTGAGGACGCCGCGCGCAGCGATCCGCCCGCGCCCGATTTCTGGCAACGCCTTGCCACCGTGCGCAAGCTTGCCGGCGCGCCGCTGCTGGCGATCGAGGCGATTGATCGTGCGCTGGCGCTCTCACCGCTCGATTTCGTCAATCTGCTGATGCGCGCGCACCTGGTCGATTCGGCGGGCCTGCCCGATGCTGGCGAGGCCTATGGCCGCGCGCTCGCGCAGCCGCGTCCCGATCCGCTGCCGCCGATGCTTCAGCGCATCATCGCGCGCGGGACCGATCTGTGGGCGGCGCATCAACACGGCATGACCACGCGGCTGGGCGCAGCGGTGGAGGCCAGCGGCGCCGACCTCACCGCGGCCGAGCGCGCCCGCGCCGAACGCTTTGCCAGCAACATCGCGCGCACCACGCGCCCCTATCACTCAGAGCCGACGCATTTCGCCTGGCCCGGCTTGCGCGAAGCCGAATTCCACGATCGCGCCGCCTTCCCGTGGCTTGGCGAGCTTGAGCGCCTGACGCCAGCGATCCGCGCCGAGATGGACGCAGCGGCAAAGGCGCCCGATGCGGCGCTGGTGCCTTACGTGAAATACGCCGACAGCGAACCGCTGGCACAGTGGCGCGAATTGAACCACAACCGCGACTGGACCGCGATCCACCTGATCGAGCGTGGCCAAACGGTCGGTGCCAATGCCGCGCATTGCCCTGAGACAATGGCTTTCCTTCAAACAATGGATCAGCCGCAGATCGCCGGCTGTGCGGCCAATGCCATGTTCTCGCTGCTCGCCCCGCGCACCCACATTCCGCCGCACGTGGGCGTCGCCAACTTCCGCTTGCTGTGCCACCTGCCGCTGATCGTGCCGGGCCACTGCTGGTTCCGGGTTGGCGCGCAAACGCGGGACTTTGCCGAGGGGGCGGCCTGGGTGTTCGACGACACGATCGAGCATGAAGCCATGAGCGAGACGGATGCCTTGCGAGTCATCCTGATCTTCGACATCTGGCATCCTGACCTTTCGCCCGCCGAGCGTCAGGCGATTGGCGCTGCGGTATCGGCGGCGGCGTTCCCGGTGGGGGCGTTGTAAGGTAGCATCGCGTCAGCCTGCACAAAGATGATCTGAGAGCAGATCTCGAAATCAGCTTTCCCGCTCCCGGCGACGAGATTTGGCAGATGGTGGCTCCGCCCGGCAGTAACCGGCATTGCGCTGGCTGGGCTGCATCATCCCCGGTTCGACAAAGCGTCGGTGCGATGACGAGAGCGAGACGGCCCGAGCGGGGCTGCGCTTCCAGATTTTGGCGGACAGGGTGTCCGCAGAACATGGTCCAAAAATGGCCGTTTTCCGGGGTTTTTCAAGCCTGCGCCGGAAATTTGCTCCCACATCCGCTCCCACATATTGCGGAGCGACATCCAAACTCGGCCTTATTTGAAGGCAGGCGATCGGTCAAATTCGGCGCAATTGCGGCTCCAACTGAACCGCGCGATCACTTCCTAAAATGGCCGGTCTGACCCATCAAAGCCATTTTGAACCCGCGTTGCCATACGTGCGTCTGGCAACGCAAGAAGGCAAGCCGTGAAAGTCGATCATTTGTTTAACAGGCGTCTCCCCTCTTAAGCGCCTGCCACCGGGTCACCCGAATGCCGATCCCTCGCCAAAGATTGATTAATCGGCTAGCGTAGTCCGTATGGCGACGGACAGATATTCGACCTTTGCAGAATTGGCAGCGAGCGAGAGGCTCGGCATCGATTATCAAATTCATGTGAGGGCCAGGAGCGCACTCGTGGCAATCATCGCTCCACATGGGGGCTGTATTGAACCGGGAACTTTGGAAATCGCCGCGGCTATCGCAGGCGACACGCTGTCGTTCTACGCCTTTGAGGCGCTTCGCCCTTCAGGGAAACGTGGCAGCCTGCACATTACATCTTCGAGGTTTGACGAACCGGGGGCGCTCGCCCTCGTTGGTGGCGCTCATAAAGTCGTGGCCGTCCATGGTCGTGCCAACGGGAGCGACCTCTATACAGTTTGGGTAGGTGGGCTCGATGCGGCATTGCGAGACAGGATCGCGGCGAGGCTAACGACGGCTGGCTTCATTGCTTCCGTCGTTGTCGGTGGCAGTCTTGCGGGGCGAGACCCGGCAAATATCTGTAACCGAGGCGCTACTGGAATGGGGGTGCAACTTGAGCTGCCTAGAACGCTCCGCAATGAATTAACGACAGACCCAACAATGTTGAAGTCTTTCTGCGATGCCATCAACGGAGCGACATCGGGAAGCGATGACGGACTTGAAACGGCTAATCGACTGAGATTCTCGTAGAAGTATTGTCAGATGCTGTTGTAAAGTTTGGAAATTTAGCGAGCATCTTGGTAACTGCTTGGAGGCACCAATGGCCCAACCAAAGTACATTTATCGAAAGGGATACGATGGCCAGTTTGAAGCTGAAAAATCAGCGGACGGCTTTGCAAGGTTTGGCAATATCGATGAGGTTGGGTCCACCAAAGTATGGGTTCAAGAGGACGATAACAAATTTTACGTCTATGTTGAATTGTCAGGAAAAATGGACCCAAAAGAGGTTTTGGAAGCGACGGGATTCGAACGTATCTCGCTGTAAAAATATGAATCTAATATAATACGTAACACGTAATAATTTGCAAATTGACCAAGTAACGTTTGATAAATTTGCAGCGAAAGCAGCTTAGCAATGTCATCATTTCATATATTGTATTTGATTTTTTTCGCAGCATCGATGGCTAATTTTGAGGCAAATGAACGCGATTGGGTGGTAATTACAATTGATGAAGACTTGAATCAGCACATTGTCGACAGATCTTCAATTCGCGAAAACTCAGAAAATATGAAGTCCGCATGGGTCCGGTATGTTTACGAGAAGCCTCCAGCGCATCAGCCTAAATTAAGGTCTATTGAGGCTTACGAGATTTTTGACTGTGCTCAGCGTCGCAGGCGAGTCCTTCGTATCTTGGCTTTTCTGAGCGATGGCAAGCGGGTCGTCGAAGAGAAAGTTCTGCCTTGGCGAGACGTGACAGCAGGTTCATCTTCGGAGCTAGAATTTCAATTTGTATGCTCGGCAGGCTCCGAGACGCCAGATTGATGGATCAATAAACTGATTAGGTAGGAATGATCAATAACTTGGGTGCATTTCACTGCTTCAAGGCCTTCGGCAAATTGCCAACATCGGATATGTCACTGACCTTTAACGTACGATTGCTGGTCCTGATCTCTGACCTCTTACGGGGCCGCGACCGCAGGGAGCGGCCAAAATCCAGGGTGGGCAGGGCGGGCAAACGAAGTGGCCGCCCCGACCGGGGCGGCCTCCGTCATCGGCGGCTATGCCGCCGCCTTCACCTCTTCCGGATTGGCCAGCTGGTGAAGATAGGCAACCGCGCGCTCGGCGTGGGCTGCGGCCTGAACAATGGCGCGGGTATCGTTCTGCAAAACCCTGATCCAGCTCGCGATGTAGCTGGCGTGATCCGGGCGCGGTTCAAGGGCAAGGCCAAGATCGGCGGCAAGGAAAGCTGCGCCAAGCTCGGCCACAAGTTCCTCGCGGGCATAGCCTTCGTCGCCCCATTTCTCGCGGCCAAAGCTGCGGTCTAGGCGGGTCTTGTGGCTGGTCCAGTGCACGGTTTCATGGCCTCGCGTGGCGTAATACCCCTCGGGCTCGTGGAATGCTGCGAAGGGCGGAAGCTGGATGCGGTCGGCTGACGGCATGTAATAGGCCTTGTCGCCGCCATGGTGCACGGTGGCGGAAAGCCGGGCAAAGAACGCCTCGGCGGCATCGATCCGCTCGGCCTCGGGCGCGGGCTCCGGCACTATCTGAAACCGCTCAGGCAAACCGTCGATCTGCGCCACATTGAAAACGGTGTAGGTCTTCAGGAAACGGAACGACTGCGCCTTGTCCTCGCGGCTCGCCTCGTCGTGCACGGTTTTCTGGCTGTCGCCATAGTAGACAATGGCCGCGCCTGTTTCGCCCTTGCGAACCTGTCCGCCAAAGGCTTGAGCCTGCCGGTAGGTCATCCATAATGGGCTGACAAATCCAGATGCCTGCGCCTCCATCCACAACAACAGCACATTGATCCCGCGATAGGGCTGGCCGGTGGCGCGCAAGGGCCGCGCCCTGCCTGCTGCGGCCATATCCCCGCCGCTCCATGGCTTGATCCAGGGGCGGGTGCCTTGTTCCAGCTCGGTCAGAATGCGGTCGGTGATCCGGCTATGGGGGTCTTGCCTGGTGGTCTGTCTGGTCATGTTGCTTACTCCCTTCCAATCCGCGCAGCGGGTCATGCCGCGCATGACCCCTGCCGACCCGGCGAGGGGCGGAGAGAGTGGGGGCAAGGTCCGGTGCCGGGGGTGGTGCGGGCGCAACGCAGTGAGCCACGGCCCCAAACCGGCACCTTGCAGGGAGAGAGAGGCAGCGCCTCTTTCTTCCTCGAAACAGTCAAGACCTGCGCCGCTGGCGGCGCGCATCAGCGGGCGGGCGCAAGCGCACGCCCTCAATTCGCGTCAGGGATGGAAACCCGAACGGGCGGAAACGGCAACGCCGGTTCCGTAGCGCCAGCAAATCCAGCCCGGCTCGGAGGGGGCGCTCTGATTGTGTTATAGCCGCGCGGCCCGACAGAAAATGGGCAGTGCCATAGTCACAGCAATGCTGCCCTTTGCGGTGCTCAGAAAACTGATGGAATAGTCGTATCGCTGCCTGACTGCCTCGCCAGAAGCAAATTAGCTAGCAAACCGTCTCCCACAAAGCCTCGTCCATCCGTCCGGGGATTACACGTTCTTTCACATCGTCAAAATATTCTCTTTTGATAATGCTTCCGCTTGCATCAAGACTTGAAATTTCGAGTACCGACAACTCGCGAGAATTACAGTAAATTTTATAAAAAATTATATCCTCTCTGTGGCTTACAAATTTATTGTATCTGTGGTTTTCTTTAACCCAAACATTAACAACTGAATTTTTCCGCGTTAGAGACTCAGCGTTGAAATAGTAGAAAATAAAATCGCCAGATTTATCTTCTCCGCTAGTGCCATAAAACAGCCAACCATCCTCTTCCTTGATCTGGCGATCTATGAATTCCTTTAGCTCTTCCTTGGGATTTTCTGGTTCCTCTAGATAGCGTCGAAGGCGAAATCCGCGATATCTAAATGTATAATCCACATGTCGTGCGCCAGCAAGTTTAAGCTCCTTTGCGTCAATGATTACAACATCATAATTTGGGAGCGATCGCGGGGACATTGGCGATGGAGGGGGAATTGATAGAACCGGAGCTGTGGGAGCCATCTTTAAGGGGGGCTGCTGCAGCAGCAGCTCAAAATCAATTCCAGAAAGTTCTTTGTTTGCCGCATCTAGCCACAAAACCTTGTCTGGCGGTGCGGCGGTCGCGAATACTACGGCCTTTGAGGGCAGCCCGAGTAAGGTCATGTAATTGCCAATCAGCGCATTTGCTGCACCTGATTCTTGCAAAAGCCCGTCGTTGTCTCGGTAAGCCGCATGAAACCCAACTCGCCCATCAAGATACCTGACCCGCCCCCCAAGCCAAATCAAAGCGCATGCGGACACACACGTGTCGTTCTGCAAGACGACGGTTGAATAGCCTGCAATCCGGATAATGCGTCCGATTTCCAAGGCTGGGACTAAAGCACCCCCAGGGCTCTGAAGCTGAACAACCGCCTTCGGGTGCTGCAAGGAGAAGGCGCGAAACCGCTCCTCATCTCCAGGCTTTATTTCCCCTGTAAGCTGTATAACCACTTGACCAGATTGGTTTTTATTCGATTTAATTTCAGCAGATTGCGCTATCGTCGAGCTGCAAAGCAATCCGAGAAGGTAAAGGGTTTTGTGGGTTTGCATAAGCCCATCAGATAGCAGGAAATGCCCCTTGATATCAAAATCTTTGTCGGTCCAATTGAGCGGCAATTTCCAGATGCACAGGCATCGACCGCCTTGAACAAAAAAAGAACAAATCGGGCATTTGCACTTGTCAAAAGGGGCGCGTTTCGTCATCGTGTCGCAAATCGTCCCAGAGGTGGTATGCTCAACGAATTCGCCGCTCTTCGCGTCCGCGCTGGTCTCTCTCTCGAGGATGCCGCAGGACTTACAGGCTATAGTATGCGACAGCTCCAGCGTTGGGAAGCTGGCGTGGGTAAGCCAAGAGAGGCGGCGGCGCGGCTACTTGCATCCATGTCAGAGGCGGGATCGGCTCCTGCAACCTCAGGCAACAGTTTCAACTTCATCGATCTGTTTGCCGGGATCGGCGGTATCCGCAAAGGCTTCGACGCCATAGGCGGGCACTGCGTGTTCACTTCCGAATGGAACAAGTTCGCGCAGGAAACCTACACCGCCAATTTCCGCGACAATCACCCCCCTCATGGCGACATCACGCAGATACCCACGGGCCAAATTCCGGACCATGACGTGCTGCTGGCGGGCTTCCCCTGTCAGCCCTTCTCAATCGCGGGCGTCTCGAAGAAGAATTCGCTGGGTCGCCAGCATGGCTTCCTCGATGAGACTCAAGGCACTCTGTTTTTTGATGTCGCCCGGATCATCAAGGCAAAGCGGCCTGCGGCCTTCCTGCTCGAAAACGTCAAGAACCTGACCAGCCATGACAAGGGCCGCACCTTTGAGGTGATCCTCAAGACGCTGACCGAAGAGCTCGGCTATACGATCTGGCACAAGGTGATCGATGCGCAGCACTTCGTGCCGCAGCACCGCGAGCGGATCGTCATCGTCGGTTTCCGCGAGAACGTGCCCTTCAGCTGGGACGATCTGAAGCTGCCGCCGAAGGGCAGCGTGCGGCTTGGCAGCATCCTGCATCCGGGCGATGGCTCGGAACGGGCGGAACCTCCCTACACGCTTGGCCCCGATGGCAAGGTCAACGGCAAGTACACCCTGACCGACAAGCTCTGGCAGTATCTCCAGGGCTATGCCGACAAGCACAAGGCCGCTGGCAACGGCTTCGGGTTCGGACTGGTGACCCCTGACGATGTCACCCGAACACTGTCGGCGCGCTACTATAAGGACGGCTCGGAAATCCTCGTCAGTCAGGGCAAGCGGTCCAATCCGCGCCGCCTGACCCCGCGCGAATGCGCGCGGCTGATGGGCTATGGTGACGACTTCCGGATTCCGGTATCGGATACCCAGGCCTACAAGCAGTTCGGCAATTCGGTCGCGGTGCCGGTGTTCGAGGCGGTGGCAAAGGTCATGCAGCCGCACATTCAGGCTCTGGTGCAACCGGCAGGGCAGCGCATAGCTGCCTGAGGCGTGAGCGACGTCCACGATCCGCAAACGCGCAGCCGCAATATGGCGGCGGTCAGGGCGCGCGACACAAAGCCCGAACTGATGATCCGCAAGGCCCTGCATGCATCAGGCTTGCGCTATCGCATCAATGTCCGCGACCTTCCGGGAAAGGCGGATATCGTGCTGCCGCGCCACCGGGCGGTCGTCTTCGTTCACGGCTGCTTCTGGCACCGGCACGAATGCGACCTGTTCCGCTGGCCTGAAAGCCGGACAGAGTTCTGGCGCGATAAGCTCAATGCCAATGCGGCGCCGGACATGAAAACAGCGGAAGCACTAGAAAAGGCGGGTTGGCGGCAGGCGGTGACCTGGGAATGCGCGCTGAAGGGCAGCAAGAAGCGGGATTTTCAGGACACTATGCAGCGCCTGATCGCCTGGATAAGGTCGGACGAACAGGCGAATACCATCGGGGGCGAATAATTGGTCGCGTCACTTGCCCAAATGCTGGATCTGATGCGGCATCACGGTGCGACCCGCATCTACGCCAAGAATCTTGCTCCGAACGACAATTCCAAAAATCAGGTCTATCTTGGCGGCGACTTCTCGGCGCTGAACATCATCCCCCATGGCGAAATCTACAGCGACGACACTGCCGTTGCCGGGGCGGTCCGCGACCGCGCCAAGGCGAGGGTGAAATTCTTCTGGGTCGACCAAGCCGGACGGCACCATGCGCCGGACGCGGGCCTGATTCTTTACCCGAAATATCCGGAAGTCCGGATGTCGGGCTTTCTCAAAGGCTGCCGGGAAGCTCCCTCTGCGATCATGCGGGTGCGTGATGAAGGACGCCTGCTCATCCTTGGCATCACAGCCGAAGGGGATGTTCTGGGCTACGCCGCCGATGCGGCGCATCCCGTCGCTGTTGAGGTCCGCGCTTACCAGTGGCCGATGATCGGCGTCTTTCTGGAGCTGCCGCTCCATGCAGGCCAGGCTGACAGCCCGAAAGACCGCCTGCTGAACGAGCTGCGGCGCATCTGGCGACTGAACTGGATCGCCTCCCAGAAACTGGCTGCCGACGGCACAAAGCAGCCGTATTCCGCGCGCAACGGCGGCGGCTACACCCTTGAAGCCGAACTTGGCATCACCCCCAACGGCTATTCAGAGCCCGATTTCATGGGCTGGGAGGTGAAGCAATATGGCGTGCGCGACTTCGTCAGGTTCGCGCCCAAATCGCCCGTCACCCTGATGACGCCTGAACCCACGGGCGGAATGTATCGCGACGAAGGCGTTGCCGCATTCATGAAGCGGTTTGGCTACGAGGATCAGTCCGGAAAGGCTGACCGCATCAATTTTGGCGGGCGCTATGATTGCCTGAGGGGCCCGCATGGCCTGACCGGCCTGCGCATGACCATGACTGGATTTGATGCACAAACAGGCAAGATCACTGACCTCGACGGCGCGCTCAGCCTCATCGATGGCAACGACACAATTGCGGCCTCCTGGTCGTTCAAGGGAATGATGGCGCACTGGAACCGCAAGCACGCGCAGGCGGCCTACGTGCCATCGCTGTTCCGCACGCCGCCGCCGGAGTACAGCTATGGCTCCAGCGTGTTGCTGTGCGAACAGACAGATTTCCTGCTGTTCCTGAAGGCCTTCGCTGCCGGTTCGATCTATTATGATCCGGCGATCAAGGTGGAAAATGTTTCGTCAGCAAAGCCAGACATCAAGAGGCGCAGCCAGTTCCGGGTGGCTCACGCCGATCTACCTCAGCTCTACAATGCTCACGAGGTCGTTGCCCTCTGAGAACACGCCCGGTCACCCTCGCGTCAGCGAGGCAAGGATCGCCGCAGCGATCCGCACAACAACGGCGCCCTTGCACGGCGCGAAGCCGCCGGACGCCCTGCGCGCGGGCCAAGTGGGCCAGCGGGCGTCCGGCAATGAGAGAGGCAAGAGCGCCTGCGGGTTAGCTCAGGAACACCGCGCCCTCAGGAGCATGGCCAACGGCCATGCGGGACAGAGCGCGTCCTACGGAAACTCCCGCTCCACTTGCACCCGTTCCTGATCGTCACCCGGATGGGTCGGGACTACAGGCCCGGTCCGCGCAGCGGATAGAGCAGGTTGCCCGGCAGGGCAGCGCACAACCGCCTCTGTTTGATGCCAGTGGCCCCCCCAAGCGAATAAAAGGCGAACAAGCCTGAAAAACGCGACTGACTCGACCTGTTGGCCGTTCGCGAATATCCCTTTCGAACTGTGTTTCAATCAATTGAGCAAATTCGACCATGTCAAAGGTGATCGCTTCAGTTGGGAAGATTAGCCGACCGGGAGACAGGTGGCCCACGCGACGATCCCTGCATCATGGCAACCCCGCAGCAATGCGGCGGCATAACGAACGTGTCGGAGCAGTCCTCCACGCCTACAACAGCGCACATTCGTACGTCTACGCGACGCTAATGAGTGCAGCCTCTGGTGACAGCCACCAAGCAACAAAAGAGCTGTGGTTTTCCCTCGGTTCCGATAAATCTCAGAGAGAGTTCGTACTAAATTACGTCCGCAACAATCAGAATATTAAACCTCGCGTTCGTACTGCACTTATTTGGGCACTTTCAGCACTGTCTGAATTGTCCACACTCCGGAATGACATCGCTCACACTGACATGATATGGGCATACGATAAACTGGAAGCCGGTTATTTGGCGAAAGACCCAACAAGAAGACGCTTTGAAACCCAGCCATTTGACGAGAACTGGCGATATCTTAAAGGCGACTTCAGTGCTTTATCAAATTATATCATGGATTTATCGTGGGACGTCGCTCTTCGGAATTCAGCGCCATCTTCGCGGAGGCCTCGACTGAGGCTCAGCAGGTGGCAAGATGCCAGAACTCAAGATCGGAAAAGGCGAAGCAAGAAAAAGGCTCAGCAAAGCCAGCGCCGATCACCCTGAACCGAGGAAATTCTCCGGGAATTCGATCTTCGTAAGCTCCCATGATGCAAAGCCCTGCCGCTTGAAAATGAACGACGGCATGGGGTCGTTGGTCCCTTGGCCAACCGGCGTTACCCTGAAGGTATCAAGATCAACCCACTCGCTTTTGTAGTCAGGCTCCTTGTTGGCTACCTCTGCCTCGCTGGCCTCCGCAGGCTTCTTGCCGCGCACTATCGCGGCCATGCCTTCCGGGGTTACGTAAGCGTCCACGGCACGCTCAATGATGGCCGGGGCGAGCATCATTCCGAGGCCTGCAAAAGGGTTGCTGGCCATTTCGGGATCGCTCTGCATCTTCGCCATCATGGCCGCGTTCATCTGGGCCTTGAGGCTTTCCCGGACCGACGGAAAATCGACCAGCTCGTCAAGGGCATCGGCATCGCCTTTCGCAGCGGTCTCTCTGAGATTGCTCGCAGCAAAGTAAGGCGAACCGCCGTAAACCCCTCCAGCGACCACCACACCCAGCGCACCAAGAAGCCACCACTTCCGCATATCGTTCGCCCTTAATCGCTTCCAAATCAATTCCTTGGGTATAGCATTGCTCGCGGGGGTCAATCTGCCGGGATGGTGTAACCCTCCGGTTATCCGAGGCCAGCGCCCATTCGTTTCTCAGCGACAGGCCGGGAAACCTCGGCCTGCGCGGTCGCCGTCTGCACCAGACCAGCCCGCTCGCTGATGGCTGAAACAAGCTTTGCGCGGTCATTCGTAAAGATCGCCACGCTCTCCCGTGCGCGGGATACTCCGACATAGAAGGACTTCTGGTCGATCAGGTTGGTGGCGCGGCTGTCGGCATGGATCATGACATGGTCGGCGGTGCGCCCCTGGGCGGCGAAGGCCGTTTCGACATAAGCATGGGCAATATGCTGGTCGCGCGCCTTATCAAGGTTCAGGGTCTGGGTCTGGCCGCGTGCGACCTGAACCGTTGCGGTGCGCGACGCTTCATCAATGGCAAGAACTTCACCTTGCAACCCGTTGATACGGTTTGCATCACGATCATTCCGGGTGAAACGAATGTTGTCACCTGCTTTCAACTCCAGCGACTGCGGGACAAAGGTCTGGCTGTGCCCCGCACCCCATTGCCGCAAGCGCCAGTCCACATCGCGCCCGCTTTCAGATTTGAGGGTGATCGCCGCTCTGGCACGATCGATGTGCTCGACTCGATAGGCTTCGCCGCGCGATACGCCTTTGTCGGCAAAGTCGCGGGTGAAGCGGACAACGTCGCCCTTTTCGTAGCTCTGCGGATTGCGTGCCTCGGCACGGGTCAGGCCCTTGCTGGCGAGGCTCTGCATAGTGACAGCGGGGCCGGTGAGGGCACCGGCCCTGGCAAGCGCCGTGCGGATATCGGCGGTCAGCGCATCGCGCCCTTCGCGTGATGGCTCGATCACAAGGGTCCGGGCGCGGCTTGCCTCGTCCAGCTTCGCATATTCCTCGGCAATGGCAGCAAAACGCTCGCTCCGATCAGCATTTTCGACGATTTTGCCGCCACCTTTATCCAGCGCAGACAGAGCTTTGCGGGCGTCTCCTTCGATAGATGCTAAGACGGCCTCTTTGGCGTTGGCATTGGTCTGACGCAGGATTTCGCTGAGCTTTGCGGTCTCCATCCCCGCGCCCTGCAATTGCGCAAAGGCCGCGCCAGCTTCAACCGAACCAAGCTGCTTCACGTCGCCCACGAGGATGACGCGCGCATTCTGCCTTTCAGCCTGCTCGAACAGGCGGGCGGTATCGCGCGCCGACAACATCGAAGCCTCGTCCACGATCCATGCCGCTGGCTTGCCGTCGCCGGATCGTTCCGGAGACAGCAAATGCCGCGCGACCGTGTCGCTGCGCGCGCCGACAGCCTCACCCAGAACCATGGCTGCCGACGCGGTCGGCGCAAGCGCGACGACGGCAAGGCCGCGTGCCTCGGCTTCGCGTGCAAAGGTTGCAAGCACGGTCGTGGTCTTGGCTGTCCCCGCGTATCCCTGAACAGCGGTGATCCGGTTGCGGCTCGTCAAGAGCTGCTGCGTGGCCTCGCGCTGTTCGGCATTCCAGGCAAAGCCACTGCGCGCGGCCTGTGCTGCTGCGCTGGCAACAGCTTTGGCGGCGGCGAGGGGAGAGGCAATCGCCGGCATAATCCCGCGCCCCTCGGCTTCGATACGCAGCAGCCGGGCCTCGGTTTCGACATTGGCGGGGGTAGTGAAACCGGCAAATTCTGCGCCGCGCCGGTCAATATGGGTGCGATCGATCAGCGCGCCCTGCTTGCTGGCCGATGCAATGGCAGCGGTGATCTGCGCATAGCTGACATTGCCAAGCCCGGCGCGGCCCGCTTCCTCATGAAGGGCTGCGGCAGAAAAGATGGACTGACGCTCGCCAAGCTTCTCCGCTGCATACGCCACAGCGCGGCTCGCCGTCCCTTCGCCCTGCATTCCCATCGTTGCGCGGTGGTCGGCACTGGCTGACTGCGCCTCGGCCTCCCTCATCAATGCCATCCGTGCCTTTGCGTCGAATCCAGCCTTGTCGGCAGTTTCGCGCCAGTTGGCCACCAGCGCGACAGGATCGGCAGCAATCTTGGCCTGCCGGGTTGCGAGCGCCGCCACCTGCTTTTCAGCGGCGCTGGCGGCTTCGCGGGTTGTGCCGCGCTCGCCGAGCGCGGCTTCGATGTCGGCGCTGCGCTTGCTGAAGGCGTCCAAGACCTCGGGCGAAACGCCCTTGATCTCGAACATGGAATCCTTGCCGGTCTCGATCTGATAGCCAAGCTCGCGCACCTTGAGAGCGAGCTCCTGCCGGTAGATCGCGCCAATCTGCTTCTGGAGCTGATAGAGCGCGCGGGGCTCAAGGCTGCGCCAGGTGCCGTCCTCGCCCTGCGTGGCATTGAGAATGACATTATGGGTGTGGAGCTGGGGGTCCTGCGCCCGGCTGGTGCCATGCTGGAAGCTGGCAATCACCAGATTGCCGGTCGTCTCGCGGTTTACTGTGCCGCCGTCCCGCACACGGGTTGCGGCCATATGCTGCTCGACATGAGTGAGGGCGGCTTTGACGGCCTGCCCGTGGGCAGCGAACAGCCGCTTGTCACCGACAACCTCGGCCATGATCGAAACGGACTTGGGCGCGCTCAGCGTGACATCCCATCCGGGGCGGTGCTCCAGCTTGCCGTCGCGCATGGTGCCAAGCTGTTGCCCGTCAATCTTACCGTCGAGCACATCGCGAAACGTCTCGCGATTGACCTCGCCGGACAATCCGAGTGCCACCGCGCCCTTGCCCTGCCATTCGGACGGCGAGAGGCGATCCCCGGCATAATAGTCATCGGCCTCATAATAGCTGGCGGCTTGCCCTGAACTGGTGAGCGCGGCGACTGAGGCGACCATCAGACCGGCCCGTCTTCGCTGTCGGACGCGGACTTTGCTGGGGGCGGCGTGGGCAGGGCAGCCCCCCCTGATTGCCCCCAGAGTGTGTGCTCAGGATCGCCGGGAACAAAGCCGGGATGGCGGGACGGGCCGCGCCGGGCAATATGATCGGCGGTCAGCCTGATCCGCGCGACAGGCAAGCCATCGGGAAACAGTAGATAGCCTTCGAACTTGGGCAAGCGCAGCTCGCTTTCCATGATCGCCGGGCGGGTCTTGCGGATCAGGCCAAGGGTGGTGCGGGGCTTGTTGTCCCCCTCGGCCAGCGCGTCGGTCATGGTTTGAATTTCGACCTCGCACTCCCCGATAGTCTGGCTGGCCCAGATGCGGGTTTCACTGTCGATGCTTTGCAGGAACAGCTTGGTGTTGCAGCAACCCAGCATCGCCTCGGCAATCTGCATGCCGTAGCGGTGGCGCATCTGCCCCAGAGCCTGGAAGGTGAGGATCACCGATGCGCCGAACTTACGGCCTTCCGGCAATAGCCGCGCAAGATTATCGACGCGCGGCAAGTCCGCCAGCTCGTCGAGCACGAACCAGATGCGGCGCTGGGATGAGGGCGGCAGCCCGAGAACGGCGCTGGCCGCACATTCCAGCCAGCAGGCCAGCAGGGGCTTGGAGGCGTCGAAATAGTCCTCCTTGCGCGGCACAAAGATCCATGGCTTCGGCCCGGTGCGGGCATCGAGCCCGTGAATGAAGTCCCGGAAGGCAAAGGGCGTGCCGCCCGTGCCGTCGATCCGCAGAAACTGGATCAGGTCAGCGGCCAGCGCCAGCATGAACAGGACGCTGCCAGAGGCCCGGTCGGCATCCTCGGCAAAGGTCCGGGACGAAGAGCTGTCAGCCAGCCAGACCTTGAGGTCTTCCTTGGTGCGGTCTTTCACCGCATTGAGCAAAGCAGGCAGGGTGCGTTGGCCATCGCGCCAGAGCGCCCGGATCATGTTGGCCAGAAGGATTCTGCTGGTCTCAAGCCAGACATCATTATCCTGATTGCCGGTCTCGTGGATGAAGTGGTGGGCGATGCGGTCGGCATCGGCGGGATGGGCTATCTCGGCAAAAGGCGACCAGTAGGCGCAGCGCGCATCGAACGGATTGAGGATAACGTCGCCGCGCTCGGGCCGGTAGTACTGCTCAATAAACTCCCCGCTGGTGTCATAGACGAGCGCGGCATCACCGCGTGCCTCGATGGTATCGAGTAACTGGCGCAAGGCGGTGGTCTTGCCGCTGCCGGTGGTGCCGATCATCGCCATGTGCCGGGTTTCGAGCCGTGCGGGAATTGGAACGGTCGCGACTGTCAGGGGCAGTGGCCCCGCATCAGGCGCGACAACTCTCGCAAGCTGCGCCTCGCTGGTCACCCGCGTTCCCGCAATCACCCGGTCGCGCAGGGCATCCTTGCGCCGCCGCGCCACGGTTTCGCGCATCATTATCGTGACGATCAGCCACCCGGCGAGGCCGAGTAGGCCGCCACCCTTGGCACGGTTGGAAGTGCGCCCTGCTGCCCCGGCGTAATAGGGATGAGCAACCAGCGCGCGGGCCGAGACATTGAAAGCGCGCGTGCCGTCGCGAACCGTCATGACAGGTTCCACCACGGTCCCCTCAGAAAACCACAGCTTCGACTGTGCAACGGCATAGAGCGCCGCTGCCTCATTGGTTGGCTGATCGAGCAGGACATAGGGCGTTGCAAATGCCCCGGTCGCAATCGATGCGGCCACGATACCGGCCTGACGCATGAAGCGCGCGCTCTGGGTGCTGCGGTTCCGGCGGCGCAAGGCGTCGGCATGGGTGAGGCGGTCAGGGGACCAGGTCATGTGCGGCCCTCCTGCGAAAGCCGCCGCTGCCGGTCATAGGCCGCATTGATTTCGGCGGCGATGACGTCTTCCGATTTGCGCGCGCCCATCGCACCGCTGCGCGCGTAGCAATAGGCCGCGCAAGCGGTGAACAGGGCGCGGTCGATCATCCGCTCGACATCGACAAGGCGCGTGCTCATCGCTGCCAGCTCGCCGATCATTTCGCGGGCATCGACGGCATCGCCTGTCCGCTCGACAAGCGCGGCGAGGCCATCGTCCACGATCCGGGCGAGCATCGCATATTCGCTCAGGCCATAGGTCCTGGCGAAGCCCGCGAGGGTCCGTTGCTGTGCTGGCGTGAGCCGCACGGTCTGGGCGCGGGCACTCATCGCGGCGCACCCGGCGAGATGCTATTCGCCATCGCGCGCAATGGCACAAATGCGCCATTCGCCTGCCGCCGCGCAAGGCGAGATGCTATCAGCATCTCGTCAAACCCGCAGAAACGCTGGATGCAGCCGTGCGTGAGGTGTATCCCCTCTGAGGCGGCTCGATGCGTAGCATCGCAGCCATTTTCGGGTTCCTGAAATCGCCAGAATTCAGTCATCGGATTTGGTCCAGTCTACCGGTTGGTCAGGGCTGCGCCCGGCCAGCCATGCGTCGATCTGCTCCTCGGCAACGAGGTCCGCGGCGGGCCGATCAAGGGCGATTTCGATGCAGGGTTCATCCTGCCTGAGGTGGTGTTCATCGATCCATCGGCTGAACTCAGCGTCCATGGCGCTGCGCAGCCGCTCCTCCAGACGCTTGGTTTGGATAGGGTCGAGCCGCGCGCAAACGCCTCTGGAATAGAGCGTCGATCCCATCGGAAAGATCACTTCGGGACTGACGCGGGCGGCAGGACCTTCGACGCGCAAGCGGTGATAGAACCCGTGAAACATCTCCAGAATCGGGCGCTCGCAGTCGAGCCATTCATAGATTGAAGCCCGGCGGGTCCTGCCGTCGCGGTCATCGGCGGCGAGCATTCGGATCAGCTCGCGGGTGTCCTCGGCGTATTTCGGCTTGAGGCGAACAGTCACCTTCTGGTCGAAGAGGAAGCTTTCCAAAAAGGGCATAGAAACTCCGTGGCGCGAAGCGCGCTGTTGATGCCAGAGATGGGGAATTGGGCGGCCTAGTAGTGGCGCGTCGGCAGGCTCTGGAGCCAGTCCTCAATGTCGCCGGAGCGCCAGCGGATGCGGTTTCCGCCGATGACCACAGGATTTGGACAACGGCCCTTTTGCATAAGGCGGTAAAGACTGGTGCGGCTCTTGTAGCCGGTCATCGCCAGGACGTCCTGCGCGGTCAGTAATGTGTCAGGGCTGGCGGGTTCCATGATGCAATCTCCTGCCGAATGGCGTTGCATCAATGGCTATTGCGGAAACAGGCGGCTGTGAATCCGGCTGACTGAAACTGTCCTAAACTGGCTTCCGGAAGCGCGGAAATCCGCCGTGTTAGGTTGAGAAAAATCCGCGAATGTCTCTCCCGCAATAACTGCCATGCAGCAAATCCATGATCTTTGTTCGCCCCGTCCCCCTGATGGCGAGATGCTTTTTTCGGAGTTCCATATTGATGGTTCGAATCACTTCCTCTTGTTGGCCGCCCTGACGCAGCTCATGCCGCGCCACATCCAGAATGAGGCGAAAGGGCTCGACCTTATGGGAATCGAGGGTGGCGACAAACTTCTCACGACCTTCCCTGAATTGCTTCGATGTCCCCGCAACAAGCCATGCCATTTCCGGATTGTGGTTCCGCAATGGTGCCTCACCGCCCCGGACCGCACGGTAGCCGGAATAGGCCTCACGTTCGCCATCGCTGTCGTCCTTTTCGGCTTCGGATGGCAATACGGCGACATCGGGTAACACAAGTACAGGCCGAACTTCCTTCACCCCTGTCGGTGAACGGACAAGCTGTCGTTCCGCCTGATCTTCGGAGAACAACAGGATCGCCCATTGGCTGGCAAACATTGCTGCGGGGACGACTGATCCCGCGTCGGTCCTGAGTTCGCGCGCTCCGCTGGCGTACAACCCGATCAGGTTCTGAAGGGGTGATGGAAGCTCGAGGTCTGGGATTTTGCCAAAGCGGTGCATCCTGGAGTTTGTCTGGATCGCCGTCCATGACCACCACAGGGCTGCGGTGCCGGTGCCCCAGAGGCCTATGCAGGCCATCGAAATAGCAGTCAGCAGGCCCCTGGTGCCTTCAGTCACCAAGCCCGCAAACCCGAATCCTAAACCCACCGGCAGCAGCAACGTCGTCACAAACAGCCCCGATGCAAAATACTTGTTGAGCTGCTTGGCCTTTCGGGAAGCTTTAGCGATCAGGGCCTCAAGGAGAGTTATACCTGTGGCCACATGCTCTGGCGAAAGCGCCAGTGCAGCTTCCCTGCGAGTGGATGCCATATCGCTCATAACTGCAAAGACTTAGCATGTTTCGCGCAAGTTTCAATTAGGCTGCGGGGCCTTCCCTTTGCTATCCTTACGCCGTCGCAGCCGGGGTCTTAATGCAGTGCTGCGCCCATGCCTCCATCATTCCGCGCCGCTTCTCCAGCAGGTTGCCACGGCGATAGGCCGCTTCGACCTTGTTTTCGATGGTGTGAGCCAGCGCCATTTCGGCAATTGTGCCGTCGAAGTCGGTTTCCTCGGCCACCCAGTCGCGAAAGCTCGACCTGAACCCGTGCGGCACGGCGGGAATTTCCATGTCGCGGCAAATCTTGGTCAGGGTCATGTCGGAAAGCGGCTTGGCTGACCGCGCGCCGGGGAACACCAGATTGCTGCGCTTTTCGCGGTATTCCTTTGCCTTCTCGAAGACCCTGACGGCGGCATCGGACAGCGGGACGACATGTTCGCGCCCAGCCTTCATGCGGTCGGCCGGAATGGTCCAAAGCTTCTTCTCAAGGTCGATTTCATCCCACTTTGCGAGCCGTATCTCTCCGGAGCGCGCGGCGGTCAGGATCAGAGCTTCAAAGGCAAGGCGGGCGGCGCTTTCCTTCTCGCGCAGGCGGGTAACGAATGCTGGCACGTCGGCATAGGGCAGGGCGGTGCGATGATTGGGCTTGGCTTTGATCTTGGGCAGTGAACGGTTCATGGCCGCCAGAGGCAGGGACACGTCGCGATAGCCCTTCGCCACCGCCCAATCGATCACGGTCACAATGCGCTGGCGCAGCCGCCGCGCCGTTTCGGGCTTCTGGAGCCAGATGGCCACCAGAGCGTCCCGCACCATCGGCCCGTCGATGTTGCTGACCGCGACTTCCCCGAAATGGGGATAGGCGTAGGTCTTGAGGGTGTTCAGCCACTGCTCGCGGTGCTTGAGGTTGCGCCAGTTCTTCTTGTTTTCGGCAAAGACCATGTCGGCAGCCTCGCGGAAGGTGGGAATGCCAGCTTCCTTGCGCCGTTCCGAAATCGGATCGATCCCGGCTTCGATCTGGCTGCGCACTTTGGTGGCACGCTCACGTGCCAGAGCGAGGGAAACTTTCTTCACGCTGCCAAGCCCGATGTCGCGCCGCCTGCCATCTTTCTGGACTCGGCAGACCCAGGATCGTGACCCGGAACGGCCCACAAGCAGATAGAGTCCATCCCCGTCGCCATAGCGTCCGGGAAGCTTTGCCGCCTTGACCGCTGATGCCGACAATCGCCCCATTTTTTGCTCCCACACTAATTACCACACAAGGCGTGGGTTACCATGCATTCGGATGGCACGCAATGGAACACGATTACGCCGAAAAATGGCAGAATTCCGCCATTTCTGGTACGATTTGGATTTTGTTGGGGAGGGCTGGTGGCGGACAGGGTGGGATTCGAACCCACGGTAGGCTTGCACCTACGGCGGTTTTCAAGACCGCTGCCTTAAACCACTCGGCCACCTGTCCTATGTCGCAAGCGGCTAGCGCCGAATGACGCTATTGTCACCACCCTTCGCATCGCCGGAGGGGGAGAACACTGATCCTGTTGTTGGGAATTCAGGCAAGGTGTGACATCCCGTGGTGGATGATTCCCCGTGCTCTTCCTGCTGCTGCGCTGGCTCTTGCCATGTTCGCGAGCTTGACGCTGCCCGCTTCAGCACCGGCGACCGCTCAGGCAAGTGCCGACGGAATTCCGTTCGAGGCCTATCTCGAACTGCTGAAGGCCCGCGCCCGGGCCGAAGGCGTGCGTGAGGAAACGATCGAGCGCATGACGACCGGCCTCACCCCAAATCCGCGGGTGATCGCGCTCGATAACAACCAGCCCGGCAGTGCGACAGCCCGCGGCTATCCGCCGATGTCGGCCTATATCGCCAACCATGTCGATGCAGCCCGGATCGGCAGCGGGAGGGCAGTCTACAGCCAGTATGGCGAAACCCTCCGCCAGATCGAGGCGCGCTACGGCGTGCCGGCCTCGATCATCGTCGCGATCTTCGGGCACGAGACCAGCTATGGCCGGGTGAAGGGTGAGTTTGATCTGTCGCGCAGCTTGGCGACGCTCGCTTGGGAAGGACGCCGCCGCGAGCTGTTTGCAGGCGAGTTCGTCGCGCTGATGCAGGTTGCGGACAAGGGCTACCCGCGCGAGCAACTGGTCGGTTCCTATGCCGGCGCCTTTGGCAATCCGCAGTTCCTGCCCAGTGTCTATATGCGCCTCGCGGCCGATGGCGATGGCGACGGGCGCGCCGACATCTTCAGCAACCGCCCTGACACCTTCGCATCCATCGCCAATTACTTCCGCGACGCGGGCTGGCGGCCGGGACAGCCCTGGGGCGTGCCGGTAGCGGTTCCGGGCGGCTTTGATGCCGCCGCCTATCGCACGCGCCTTGCCTCGCCCGTCTGCCCGCGCGTCCATGAACGGCTCAGCCGCTGGATGACAGTGGCCGAATGGCGCGCCACCGGCATTGAACCGCTGCGCCCGCTCGGCAATGACGTCATGGTGTCATTCTTTCAGCCCGATGGACCGGGCACCCGCGCATGGCTGCTGACGGGCAATTACCGCGCGATCCTCGAATATAACTGCTCAAGTTATTACGCCCTCAGCGTTGGCCTTCTGGCTGACGAAATCGTGAACTGAGGGGCCGCCCTGCCTCGCCAAGCAGCAAGGGGGCGGGTATAGGCTCACGCGTGATGTTCCCCAGATTGCCGCCTTTCGCCCTCGCGCTGTTTGCCCTTGTTTCCGCCGCTGTTGCGGTGCCTGCTCGCGCTGTGCCCGATCCGGGAGCAGTGCAGCCTGCCGTGCCGAACGCGGCCGAGGCACCGGTTGCGTTGCTGGTGGATCTGGGAAGCGGGCAAGTGCTCCACGCGCGCCACCCCGATGCGCGCTTCATGCCGGCCTCGGTCACCAAGGTCATGACGCTCTACCTCGCCTTCGAGCTGATCGAGCAGAGCAAGCTCGATCCGGCGCAGGTCTTCGAGATGAGCCCCGCCGTCGCGCGTGACTGGCGGCGCAAGGGATCAACCATGTTCCTCGACCGGGGCGAGCGCGTGCGGGTGGATGACCTCCTGCTTGGTATCGCCAATGTGTCGGCCAATGATGGTTCGGCAGTGCTGGCAGAAGGGCAGGCAGGATCGCTGACGGCCTGGACCGCGATGATGAACCGGACTGCGCTGGGGCTGGGCATGACGGGAAGCCATTTTGAAAGTCCCAATGGCTGGCCCGACGAAGGTCGCACGTTCACCACCGCCAACGATCTCGTTGCGCTCGCCCGGGCGATCATCACCCGCCATCCGGACAAGTTCGGCTATTACATCGGGCGCGCTGGCTTCGATTACAAAGGCATCGTGCAGGTCAATCACGATCCGATGATCGGCCGTGTCGCCGGCGCGGACGGGATCAAGACCGGGTTTACCAACGAAGCGGGCTTCTCCTATCTCGGCACCGCGCGGCGCGATGGCCAGCGGCTGGTGCTGGTGCTGGCCGGGGTCGAGAACGGACGGCTGCGGGCGAGGCTGGCCAAGGCTTACGTTGAATGGGGCTTTTCCGCCTTTGACCGCCGCCAGCTTTTTGCCCCCGGCGCTGTGGTGGCCGAGGCGCGGGTGCAGGACGGCGATTCGCGTTCGCTGGCACTCAAGGCCGCGGGGCCTGTCGCCATCAACCTGCCGCGCGGAAGCAACAACGAGCTTGCCGCCACGATCCGTTATGAAGGACCCCTGCGCGCGCCAATCATGGCCGGACAGGAAGTCGCCGTTCTCGAAGTCACCGCGGAGGGCGTCGCGCCTGCCCGCATCCCGCTTTACGCGGCCGAAAGCATTGGTGTCGCCGGACCGCTCGACCGGATCGTCAACGCTGTGGCGGGGCTGTTTTCATGAGCGCTGGCGAAAACAGGGCGTCAGGTCGCTTCATCGCGTTCGAAGGTGGGGAGGGGGCGGGCAAGTCCACGCAAGGCCGAATGCTGGCCGAGGCGCTGCGTGCGCGCGGCTTGTCGGTGGTCGTCACCCGCGAACCCGGGGGCACGCCGGGCGCAGAGGCAATTCGCAACCTGCTACTCGCCCCGCCGGGAGCGGGTTGGCCGGCTGAGGCCGAGGCGCTGCTGTTCGCCGCCGCACGGGCCGATCATGTCGCCCATCTGATCCGCCCCGCGCTGGCACGCGGCGACTGGGTGATCTGTGACCGCTTCGTGGACTCGAGCCGCGCCTATCAGGGCGGGGCGGGAGGGCTCGGCGATGCGGCTATTACCGCGCTCCATACCTTTGGCAGCAATGGCCTGCGCCCCGACCGCGTGATCCTGCTGGAAGGCGACGAAGCAGCCTTGGCGGGCCGGCTTGCGGCGCGCGGGCGGGCTGCCGACGCGATCGAAGGCCGCCCGGTTGAATATCACCGCGCAGTGGCTCAAGCCTTCCGCGCGCTGGCAGAGCAAGACCCGCAAGGCTTTGTCCGCATCGATGCCATCGGCACGCCCGAACAAGTGCACGCCCGCATCCTTGCCGCTATCGGGGATCTGGTAGAGTGACCGATTGGCCCAACCACGTAGAGGCCTGGCGCGCATGGCGCGATGCGCTAGGCGGCGAGCGGATGCACCATGGCTGGCTGCTGGCGGGCAAAGCCGGACTCGGCAAGCGCGATTTCGCCATGGCGGCCGCGCGCGAACTCGTGGCCGAACCGGGCGTGCCGCAGCCAGCGGGCGAGCATCCCGATATCATCACGCTGACCTATGGCCCAAAGGACGACAAGGGCGAGAAGGCCCAGGCCGATGGCAAGCCCTTTGAACTCGCGCGCTCGATCCGCATCAAGCAGATCCGCGCGATGCAGCGCCGCCTCGTCACCCGCCCGACGCTGGGAAGCCGGCGCGCGATCATCATCAATCCTGCCGACGACATGGAAAAAGCAGCCGCCAACGCGCTGCTCAAGAGCCTCGAAGAACCCCCGGCGGGGACGTTTTTCCTGCTGGTCACCCACCGTCCGGCGCGGTTGCTGCCCACGATCCGCTCGCGCTGCCGCACGTTGCGCTTCCCGGTGCTGACCGACAGTCAGTTGAGCGCGATGCTGCACGCAGCGGATCTGCCTTCCGACGTGCAGGCGATCGCTGCGGCCGAAGGCTCGTTCGGCGCCGCGGTGCGCTTTGCCGAGCAGGACCTTGCCCCCATTGCCCGCGTGATCAGCGGCTTGCTGGCGGCTGGCGATAGCGGGATGGCAGGACGCGGCGAGCTTGCCCGCCTGATCGGCCCTCGCGCCGACCGGGAACGGACGCAGGCGGTGCTCGATCTTGCCCAATCGCTCGCGGCACGCGCTGCCCGCGCCGCCGAAGACCCGCTCCGCCGCGGCCGCCTGATTGAGGCCCACGCCGCGCTGGTGCAGCTTGCGGCCGAAGCGCCGACCGCCAATTTCGATCCCGCCATGCTCCCCTTCGAGATCGGCAGCTTGCTTGTCGCCGCCGCCCCCGCTAGCGAACCGGCCCATGGCTGACACGACCCCTTTCTACATCACCACCGCGATCAGCTACCCCAACGGGAAGCCCCATATCGGTCACGCCTATGAGGCAATCGCGGCCGACGTGATCGCGCGCTTCCAGCGGCTGCAAGGCCGCCGCGTCCGCTTCCAGACCGGCACCGACGAACACGGCCTGAAGATGGCCCGCAAAGCGGAGGAGCAGGGCCGCACGCCCTCCGATCTTGCGGATGAAATGTCCGGCTATTTCCGCGAGATGTGTGACACGCTTGATGTCTCCTATGATCGCTTCATCCGCACCTCTGAACCCGATCACCACCGTGCCAGCCAGGCGATCTGGGAAGCGATGGAGGCAGCCGGCGATCTCTACCTCGATCGGTACGAAGGCTGGTACTCGGTACGCGACGAGGCCTATTACGACGAGAGCGAGCTGGTTGAAGGGGAAGGGGGCGCAAAGCTCTCACCGCAAGGCACGCCCGTCGAATGGACGGTTGAGGAAAGCTGGTTCTTCCGGCTTTCTAAGTATCAGGATCAACTTGTTGAATTGTTGAAAACACCGGGCTTCCTTGAGCCCGCGAGCCGCCGCAATGAAATGATCGCATTTGTCGAGCAAGGCCTGCGCGATCTTTCGGTCAGCCGCACCTCGTTCGACTGGGGGGTGAAGGTGCCAGGTTCCGACGGGCACGTCATGTATGTGTGGGTCGATGCGCTCACCAATTATCTGACCGGCCTCGGTTATCCTGACGACATGGGCGACTTCTGGCCCGCCAGCCTGCACCTGATCGGCAAGGACATCGTGCGCTTCCACACGATCTATTGGCCGGCCTTCCTGCTGAGCGCCAATCTGCCGGTGCCCAAGAAGGTTTTCGGTCATGGGTTCCTGTTGAACCGGGGGCAGAAGGAATCGAAGTCGCTCGGCAATGTCACCGATCCGGTCGAACTAGCCGGTCGGTTCGGGGTCGATGCCTTGCGTTACTTCCTGATGCGCGAGGTAGCCTTCGGACAGGATGGCAGCTATTCACCGGAAGCCATTGTTCAAAGGGCCAATGGCGAGCTGGGCAACGCCTTTGGAAACCTCGCGCAGCGTACGCTTGGCTTCATTGCCAAGAACCTCGAAGGCTATCTCCCCGCAATCAAGGGCCATACCGAGGCAGACACCGCCCTGTTAGGCGCGGTTGACCGCGCCATTACGACCGAAATTCCTCAAGCCTTTGAAAGCTTAGCGTTGCAACAGGCGGTCGAGGCATGGCTTCAGGCGGTGTTCGCCTGCAACGCCTATATCGACGCTCAGGCCCCCTGGACGCTGCGCAAGACCGATCCCGAACGGATGGAGACGGTGCTTGCCACGCTTTACATCTGCATCGCGCAGCTAGCGGTCGCGATCAGCCCGGTGATCCCCGCAAGCAGTGCCAAGCTTTTGGATATGCTGGGCATTCCCGATCATCTGCGCAATCTCGAAGGGATCCGCAGCCACTGGTATTCGCCGCTCGCCGGAAGCGATTACAAGCTGGCCCTGCCGACCCCGCTGTTCCCGCGGCTGGAATTGCCTTCAGAGGAAGCGTGATGCTGGTCGATAGCCACTGCCACCTTGAATACAAAGGCCTCGTCGAAGACCGCGAAGGCGTGCTGGCGCGGGCACGGGCGGCCGGCGTTGGTGCTTTCCTCAATATTTCGACGCGCCAATCCGAGTGGGATCAGGTCGTCGGCACCGCCGCGCGCGAACCGGATGTGTTCGCCAGTGTCGGCATTCACCCGCATGAAGCAGACGCCCACCAGGATCTCGGCCGCGCGGCCTTGCTGGAGGCAACCCGCCATCCCAAGGTTGTGGCCATCGGCGAAACCGGGCTCGACTACTATTACGACAAATCCGACAGAGACGTTCAGAAGTCCCTGTTTCGGATGCATATCGATGTCGCGCGCGAAACACAGCTGCCGCTCATCATCCACACCCGTGATGCGGAAGATGACACGCATGGGATACTTGCAGAAGAAATGGGGAAGGGGGCTTTCCCCGCACTGATCCATTGCTTCACTGCCTCGGCCGATTTTGCCGAAAAGGCGCTGGCACTGGGGCTGACGATTTCGTTGTCGGGGATCGTGACGTTCAAGAACGCCAAGGACTTGCAGGAGGTCGCGAAAGTGATCCCTGAAGACAAGCTGCTGGTCGAAACCGATAGCCCCTTCCTCGCCCCGGTGCCGCATCGGGGGAGGGTGTGCGAACCTGCCTATGTCTCCGATACGGCGACCTTCGTTGCCGGGCTGCGCGGAACGGATGTAGAACGCCTCAAATCAGTAACCACTGCCAATTTCTTTAAGCTTTTCAGCAAGGCGGTGCTGTGAAGCTGGTGATGCTCGGCTCTGGCACCTCGACCGGGGTGCCGCGGCTGGGCGGGCCGGACGGCACCGGCGACTGGGGCGAATGCGACCCGGCCGAGCCAAGGAACCGCCGCACGCGCGTTTCGATCATGGTCGAAAGCGATGAAGGCAAGCGCCTATTGGTCGACACGTCCTCCGACTGTCGCGCGCAATTGCTGGCCAACCGCGTTGGGCATATCGACGCGGTATTCTGGACGCATGATCACGCTGATCACTGCCACGGCATCGATGATCTGAGAGTGCTGCGCTACGGCCGCGGCGGCCCAATCCCGGGCTTCGCCGAGACGGAAACGGTACGCCGATTGCGCCAACGTTTCGGCTATGTTTTTGCCGGACAGGAGGGCTATCCGACAATCTGCACGATCGACACGCTCGATCGGCTGCGAATGATTGCGGGCTTTGGCGTCGACTGGTGCCAGATGGCGCATGGCCCGGGTGAGACGACTGCCTATCGCTTCGAAGCGGATGGCAAGTCCATCGGTTATGCTACGGATTTCAATGCAATTTCCGATGATATGATCGACCTGTTTTACAAGGTCGACATTCTGGTGAGCGATTGCCTGCGCCGCGAACCGCATCCGACGCACGCGCACCTCGCAATGGCAATCGATCTTGGCGAACGAACGCGTGCCGGGCGCGTGGTGCTGAGCCATCTCGACAAGAGCATGGATTACCGGACGCTGTGCGAAGAGGTTCCGGACTTCGTGACCGTCGGATATGACGGGTTGGAGGTCGTCGCGTGAATGCCGATGTGGCGCTGCCAATTGTCGCGGCCGCAGCGTGCCTGATCCTCGCTTGCGCGGGATTGGCATCGCATCGGCTCCGCTGGCGGCAAATGGCGATCATGGCGCTGATCTGGATCGCTGTTTTTGCGGCTGGCTATGTGGTGGTCGAGTGGTTCCTGATTGCGCAGGGCAATGCATCGTCGCTGCTTTAGATTTTACATAATATATATTATCCATCCTGAGGATCGTGATGAGCGAAACCCCCACCATGCCCCCTCTTGATCGCCTGCTTAAGGTCATGGCCCGCCTGCGCGATCCTGCGACGGGCTGTGAGTGGGATCTCGCGCAGACCTTCGCAACCATTGCGCCTTACACAATCGAAGAAGCCTACGAAGTCGCCGATGCCATAGCGCGCGAAGACATCGCAGAGTTGCGCGACGAACTTGGCGACCTGCTGTTTCAGGTCGTGTTTCACGCGCGCATGGCCGAAGAAGCTGGCCACTTCGCCTTTGCCGATGTCGCCGCCGCCATCGCCGACAAAATGGAAGCGCGCCACCCCCACATTTTTGGCGAAGCTGGCGGCACCATGACCGAGACACGCTGGGAGGATATCAAAGCCCGCGAGCGCGGCGGCAAAGGCGTCGCCAGCGCCTTAGACGGTGTCGCACTGGCTTTGCCAGCCTTGATGCGCGCGGAGAAACTCCAGAAGCGCGCCGCACGCACCGGGTTTGATTGGCCTGATCCGACAGGCTCAGAAGCCAAAATCGCCGAGGAAATCGAAGAACTTAAAGCTGCAACCTCGGAAGCAAACCGGATCGAGGAAGCTGGTGATCTGCTGTTTGCGGCAGTCAACTACGTGCGCGCCCATGGCGTCAGCGCCGAGGAAGCGTTGCGTGCCGCCAACGCCAAGTTTGAAACACGCTTCCGGGCTATGGAGGCGCTCGCCGGAATGGAGGCCTTCGCCGCGCTCTCGCTCGAGGAGCAGGAAGAGCTTTGGCAAAGGGTCAAGATGGCCGCGCAACCATCAGGTTAGGCTGGTAAATTGCCCCAGTTCCTTGGGGTTCAACCGCACCGTCAACCGGCGCATCGGACCGTCATCGCCCTCGCCTGCATCATCTTCCGCGAGCACGTCGCCGTGCGCGTGGAGCCAGGCAATCCGCCTGCCATCGCGCACCGACAGAAGGAAGCTCACTTCCTTCGCGCCGCCCGTCAGCAAGCGTCCGAGTTCGGCTTCAAGCGCATCCACCCCCTGCCCCGTCACCGCCGACAGGATGACGGCCCCCTGCCCTTCGGCAGCCTCGCGTAATTCTTCAAGACTTTCAGCGTCCAGAAGGTCACACTTGTTCCAGATTTCGAGGATCGGGATCGCGCTATCGCCGGTTTTGGCATCGATGACTTCGAGATCGGCGAGGATGTCCAGCACCTGCTTTTTTTGCGCTGCGTGCGAAGGATTGGCCATATCGCGCACGTGGCAAATCACGTCAGCGGCGGTCACTTCTTCCAGCGTCGCGCGGAAGGCGGCGACAAGCTGTGTCGGCAGGTCGGAGATGAACCCCACGGTGTCCGACAGGATCGCTTTTTCCACCCCCGGCAGGCCAATCGCACGCATGGTTGGATCAAGCGTGGCGAAAAGGAGATCCTCCGCCATTACTTCCGCACCAGTCAAGCGATTGAAGAGAGTGGATTTTCCGGCATTGGTATAGCCCACAAGGGCCACCACAGGCCACGGCGCCCTACCCCGCCGATCGCGGTGCAAGGCGCGGGTTTTCTTGACCTGCTCCAGCTCGCGGCGCAGGCGGCCCATGCGTTGGCGGATCATCCGCCGGTCAGCCTCGATCTGCGTTTCGCCCGGACCGCCCAAAAAGCCGAAACCGCCACGCTGCCGTTCAAGGTGGGTCCAGCTGCGCACAAGCCGGCTCTGCTGGTAATCGAGATGCGCCAGTTCAACCTGCAATCGGCCTTCCGCTGTCGCGGCACGTTCGCCAAAAATTTCGAGGATCAACCCGGTCCGGTCAATCACCTTTCGTTTCAGGCGATCTTCAAGGTTGCGTTGCTGGATCGGAGTCAGGGCACCGTCGACGATCACCAGCTCGGCCTCGTGCTGTTCGCACCAGATGGCGATATTTTCGACCTGACCCGAGCCGAACAGCGTGTTGGGCTGCATCTGGCGGACTGGCAGCACTGCCGAATGGGCAATCACCACGCCAATCGCCAGCGCAAGCCCTTCAGCCTCGGCCAGGCGTTCAGCCGGGTCGAGATCGTAACGCAACCTCCGGATATCCGGACACAGGACCACAGCCCGCGCCCCGCGGGTCACCTCGTCCTGAAACTCGCTGTCAAAGCTCAGTCGTCGTCCCCGTCATCATCATCGTCATCGTCATCGACACTGAGATCGACAGGCGCAGCGGGTTGAATGGTAGAGACGGCGTGTTTGTAGGCCAGCTGCACCGCGCCATCGCGCTCCAGCAGCATGCAAAACAGGTCATAGGCGGCGATCCGGCCTTGCAGCATCACGCCGTTGACGAGGAACATGGTGACCTGCACCTCTGCCTCTGCAACGCGGCTCAGGAAAATGTCCTGCAGCAATTTCTGACGCTTGCCGCCGGCCTGACTGCCGAACTGCGCTGGATCGAGCGACTGTCCGGGCATGATCGTGCTGATCGCGTGCTTGTAGACCAGCTGCGACTGCCCGTCGCGCCGCAGCAGGATCGAGAAATTGTCGAACCAGGTCACGATACCTTGAAGCTTCACCCCCTTCACCAGAAACATGGTGACGGGAATCTTGCTCTTGCGCAGCAGGTTGAGGAAGGCGTCCTGAAGATTGCCACCCTGACGCACCGGGGCGCCGCTGGACTTGCTGTCGTTTTCACCGGGGGCGGGCCGGGAAACGGGACGGGGGGAGAGCGTTCGCCCGCTGGACATGGTCGTGGCTCCTGTTTTTGGCGGCCGGCTGTTGCGGTCCGCATGGTTCAGGCCGTCGTAAAAAGCTGAGACGGCAGCCTTGGTCTGTATAATGGCGACTGCACAGCACCGCGACAAGGCTTGATTTTGCGCGCCGCCGGGAGAGCTTGCAGGCCTGACCTATTCCTCCCCGTCGCGGCGATCAGCCATGCCGAGCAGCTTGAGCTTGCGGTGCAGCGCCGATCGCTCCATCCCGATGAAGCTCGCGGTCTTGGAAATATTGCCGGAGAAGCGGCGGATCTGGATCGAGAGATATTCCCGTTCAAAACTGACCCGCGCCTCGCGCAGCGGCACGCCCATGATCGCGGTCAGGCTGTCGCTGGCCAGCCCGATCTGGCCGCCGATGATTTCGGGCGGCAGCATATCAGGCTCGACCGTTCCGAGCCGCTCGCGCGGGGTCATGATGATCGTGCGCTCAACGACGTTGCGAAGCTGGCGAACATTGCCCGGCCAGTCATAGGCCTGCAGAGCCGCCATCGCCTCGGATGAGATATCCGGCGGGGCAAGGCCCTGATCGTTGGAATAGCGGGTGAAGAAATGCTCTGCCAAGGCCGGGATATCCTCACGCCGCTGCGCCAGCGAGGGCAGCACCACGGGTACGACGTTGAGGCGATAGAACAGGTCTTCGCGGAAGCGCTTTTCAGCCATCTCCACGGTCAGATCGCGGGTAGTGGAGGAAACGACGCGCACATCCACCCCGATTTGGCGCGTGCCGCCGACGCGCACGAAACTCTGATCAGTCAGCACCCGCAGGATGCGCGCCTGTGTGGAAAGCGGCATATCGGCAATCTCGTCGAGATAGAGCGTGCCGCCGTCGGCCATTTCCAGCAGGCCCGGGCGCACCTGCTTGCCGTTGGCTTCCTCGCCAAACAACTCCTGTTCGAAGCGTTCCGGCGTGATGCGTGCCGAGTTCACCAGCACGAAAGCGCCGTTCGCACGCGAGCTCCAGGCGTGGAGTAGCCGGGCAGCAACTTCCTTGCCTGCGCCCGCCGGTCCGGAAATCAGCACCCGGCTGCCGGTGCTGGCGACCCGCTTCAAGGTCGCGCGCACGGCGTTGATCGCGGGCGAATTGCCGGTGAACTCGGCATTGCCCCAACTGCCTTCGCGCAAGCGCGAATTTTCTCGGCGCAGACGCTCGGTCTCGGTCGCGCGTTCGACCAGCAGCAGCAGGCGTTCGGCCTCGAACGGCTTTTCGATAAAGTCCATCGCGCCCCGGCCCACAGCAGCAACTGCGGTATCGATATTGCCGTGGCCCGAGAAGATGATCACCGGCAGGTTCGGCTCGCGCGCCTTGATCGCATCGAGCAATTCAAGCCCGTCCATCTGGCTCCCGTGGAGCCACACATCAAGCAGCACCAGCGAGGGCCGCCGCTCGTCGATCAGGTTCAGCGCCTCGGTGCTGTCGGCGGCGGTGCGGCAGGCATAGCCTTCATCGCCGAGCACACCGGCCACCAGCTCGCGGATATCGCGTTCATCGTCGACGATCAGGATTTCGAGGGCCATCAGGCAGGTCCTTGCGCGGTTAAATCGGGAACGAGCGAAAGCGGGATCATGCTGATCCGCCCTCAATTGGATTGGGATTGCGGGCAAAGCGCAAGGTTACGCGGGTGCCGCCACTGGATGTGCTGGCAAAGCTCATGTCCCCGCCGTGTTCGTCGACAATCTTGTTGACGATGGCGAGGCCTAGGCCGGTGCCTTTCTCTCGGGTGGTAACGTAGGGCTGCGTCAGGCGTTCAGGGTTGGCGGGCAGGCCGATGCCGTTGTCTTCGATGGTGACGACAATCGCTTCGCCCGCATCGCGCATGGTGACTCCGATCTCGCCGGCATAAGCGCCCTTGGCCTCGGCGGCGCGCGCCTCGACCGCTTCGATAGCGTTCTTGAGCACATTGGTCATGGCCTGGCCGAACTGGTGCCGGTCACAGCGCACTTCGCGGTCGATCAGTTCAGAAGAAGCAACGCTGAAGGCAATGCCGGAATGGGCAACCTCTTGCAGGAACACCGCCTGGCGGACCAGATCTAGCGCGTCCTCATCCCGGAACACCGGCTTGGGCAGGCGCGCAAAGGAGGAGAATTCATCGACCATGGTGCGCAGGTCCCCGACCTGACGGACAATGGTGTTGGTCAGATCGTCGAACAACTCCCGATCTTCGTCGGTCACCTGCTTGCGGTAACGGCGCTTCAGCCGCTCGGTGGCAAGCTGGATCGGAGTGAGCGGGTTCTTGATCTCGTGCGCGATGCGGCGAGCGACATCCGACCATGCGGCTTGCCGCTGATCGAGCAGTTGGCGGGTGATGTCTTCAAAGGTGATCACGTGCCCGCCCCCGCTGCCCGCAGCCACTTTCACCGCGAGAGTCAGAAGCTCGGTCCCCTTGGCGTGGGTGACGATGGCGCGCTCCTTGCCTTCGGCGAGAATACGGGCAAGTTCAGGCGCGAGGGTTTCAAGCGATTGGCCGACAAGATCTTCCGGCAGCCCTTCATGCGCCAGCAGCGACTGTGCCGAAGAGTTCATCAGCGTCACGCAGGCTTCGGCATCGACCGAAACGACGCCGGCGGTCACGGATTCGAGCACGGCTTCGGTAAAGGCGCGGCGATCATCGATCTGGCGGTTGGCGTTGACCAGCGCTTGGGTCTGCTTTTCGAGCTGCGCTGTCATGCGGTTGAAGGCGCGGTTGAGCAGCCCGATCTCGTCCGCCCCGGTGCGTCCTTCAAGCCTGAGCGCGAAGTTCCCCTGCCCCACCTCGCGCGCCGCGCCCACAAGATTGGTCAGCGGCTCCACCTGCCGGTCAGCAAAGCGCAGCGCGAACCAGATCGCGATCCCCACGAGAAACAGGCTCACCGCCACCAGCGCGATATTGAAGCGCAGCTGGAGCGTGCGGGCGCTGCCCGTCAGCCGGTCATAGGCGGTCACGATCGATTGCGCGCGCGACCACGAGTTGAACATCGTCTCTTCGGTGGTGCGGGCATTGTAGAGATAGACGCCCGATTGCGCATCGATCGGCACCAGCGCCTCGATCCGTTCGGGGCTGCCGACCACCACGGCAAGCTCCCCGCCGTCGAGCCTGGGAAGAGCAGCGCGGCTGAAGGCCAGCGGGCTGTTGTCCTGCGACAGGTTGAGCGCGGCCGCCGTGCGGAATGATCCGTCGGGCATCCGCTGGAGAATTGCGCTCTCGGATATGCGGCGACCCTGCGCCTGGTAGGCATAGAAATCGGGGAAGTCGGGATCGGTAATCGGCACACGCGCCAATGTGTCGCGCATATCGGTCGCCATGGTGACCGAATTCTGTTCGACGTCGCGCTGGTTGGCGTCGTAGTAGTTCTGCGCCAGCGCGTTGGCGTTCTCCATCAGCCCGCGCGACTGGTCCGAGAACCAGAAGTCCACGCCGGTCTGGAAAAGGAAAGCAGCAAACCCTGCCACCAGCAGGGTCGGCACCGCCGCCACCATCGAGAAGAAGAACACGAGCCGCACGTGCAGCCGCGCGGTGCTGCCCGCCGCGCGGCGCAGCGCAAGACGGCGGCCGATCAGCACCAGCAACATCATCGCCGGCACCAGCGTGGCCATCAGCAGAATCGAGACCTGCATCGTGGGCAGAAGATCATCAGGCGCCGCGCTGCGGTTGAAGGCAGACCATGTCGCGGCCACAGCAACCGCAAGCGCGATCACGGCTGCTCCTTCAAGCCACAGGAAGATATTTGCGCGGCGAGCCGCGAGCATGGACCGCCGCCACCAGCGCGGAGGCTGGCGCGGAAGGAGGCCAGCAGCTTTGGGTGGGGTTTCCGCCATCGTTGCTACTTTACAACAATGGTGTGGCACAATTGCAAGGGCAAACGTTCAGGGCCACCAAACTTGTGCGCCACGCCGTGCGCTGGATGAGCCGATCAGTTCGGCGAGAAGCGGTCCGGGTCCAGCCCGAGCTCGCCGATGCGCTTGCGCAAGGTGTTGCGATTGATCCCCAAAAGCTGCGCCGCTCTCAATTGGTTGCCGCCGGTGCGGCCGAGCGCATATTCGATCAGCGGCTTTTCAAACGCCGCCAGCGCGCGGTGATAGAGCGCTCCCGGTGGCGGGCTCTCGGCCGTGAGCCATGACGCAAGCGCCGCGCCGAAACCGCCTTGCCCGCCATCATTCGGCACGCTTGCAGGGCTCATTTCGGGGCCGATGATGTCATTGACGGTATCGGCGTCAATCCGTTCCTCGCGCGCCATCAGCGCAAGGCGGTAGACGACATTGCGCAGCTCACGCACATTGCCGCGCCACGTGCGCGCCTCGAGCCGCTCGATCGCATCACCGGTCAGCACCCGCCGCGGCAAGCCGTCTTCGGCCGCCAGCATGAGGAAGTGTTGCGCCAGCGCGGCAATATCCTCGCGCCGTTCGCGCAAAGGCGGAAGCTCGATAGGCACAACATTGAGGCGGTAGAACAGGTCTTCGCGGAAGGTCCCCGCTGCGATCATCGGGGTAAGATCCCGGTTGGTCGCCGCGATGATGCGGACATTGACCGCAATCTCCTGCCGCCCGCCCACGCGCCGGATGCGCCCCGATTGCAGCGCGCGCAGCAGGCGGGTCTGGGCCTCGGCTGGCATATCGCCGATCTCGTCGAGGAACAGCGTGCCGCCATTGGCCTGTTCGAACTTGCCGATGGCCTGCGCAATTGCGCCGGTGAAGGCGCCCTTTTCATGGCCGAACAGCTCGCTTTCGACGAGGTCGGCGGGGATCGCGGCGGTGTTGACGGCGACAAACGGCCCGGTGCGGCGATTGCCGAGTTCGTGAATGGCTTCTGCCACCAGCTCCTTGCCGGTGCCGCTTTCGCCGGTGACGAGCACGGTCAGATCATTGCGCAGGACTCGCGTGATCATTCGGTAGACGCCCTGCATTGCCGGACTGCGCCCGACCAGAGGCATCTTCTCGCTCTCGCCTGCGGTGGCAGCGGCATTGTCCTCTCCCGCGCCGTTGCGTGCGCCGGCGGCCTGGCGCACGGCGTGCACCAATTCATCAAGGTCGAAGGGTTTGGGGAAATATTCGAACGCCTCGCTTTCGCTCGCGCGGACGGCGGTATCGAGGGTGTTCTGCGCCGACAAGACGATCACCGGCATATCGGGCGCGCGGTCTCGTACCGCCGAGAGGCTGGCGAGGCCATCGCCATCCTCAAGGATAACGTCGGTCAGCATCACCCCGAAACGGCGCTGTTCCAGCAGCTTGTCGCGCGCGGCAATGCCGGTGCAGTGGGCGATCGTGAAGCCTTCATCCTCCAGCGCGGCGATGATCACCGTGGCGATGGCGATGTCGTCCTCGACAAGAAGGACGGGGTGGGTTGTGGGCATCGTTCTAGACTGCGTCCTGAGCCTGCGGCAGATGCAGGCGGAAATGTGTGAGCCCGCTGCGCGCGTCGCGATCATGGCTGACGTTGCCGTTCATGTCGCGCACCAGCTTGCGCACCAGCGACAGGCCAAGCCCCTGGCCCGAAGGCTTGGAGGAGACAAAGGGTTCGAATACATGGTCGCGCAAGGCCGGATCAATGCCGCGGCCATTGTCAGAGATGGTGATCTCGATCGGCAGGGGCACCGCGCGCCCGTTGCGGATCGCACTGAAAGCAAGGCCGCTGACAAAGCGTGTCTGGACGATGATCTGCCCCTCTTTCGCCCCTCCCGCCAGTGCCGCATCGCGGGCGTTGGAGACAAGGTTGATCAACACCTGTTCCAGCGCATCACGATTGGCGAGGACGGGCGGGAGCGATGGGTCGAACTCCTCGCGGATATCAACCTCGCCCAGCGTGCTGCCGGCCGCACGCATGGTAGCCACGGCCGCGCGGATTGCCTCATGCGGATTGCAGGGATCGACCGAGGCCGTGCGGGTGCTGCCCAATTGCTGCATCCGGTCGATCAGGCGGGCGATGCGATCGACCTCGTCGATGATCATCCGCGCGAGCTTTTTGTCGGCAGCGGGAAGCTTGCGCGCCGCCAACTGTCCTGCCCCGCGGATCGCGGCGAGCGGGTTCTTGATCTCGTGCGCCAGCACAGCCGGGGCGCCGAGCATCGCTTCACCATTGGCGGGGTTGGCGGCATCATCATGCCCGATCTGCGACAGCGTCACCACCCGCCAGCCCGGAAAGCCGCCCAACGGCGAGGCGGTGAGGTTGACGCGGATCTCCTGCGGGCCGACGCTGATCGCCAGATCGCGCGCCACCAGCGCCTCATCGCTCGCGGTCAGGCGGGCCTCGACCCTGGGATCAAGCGGGCCGATGCGGTCGGCGAGGCGCGTGCCCACCAGCCTCACCGCGCTGGTGCCAAGCAAGTCCTCGGCGGCGTGGTTGACTTCAGCGATCCTGCCCTCGCCATCGATCAGGACCACAGCGAAGATCAGACCGGAAAGCTGCGCGCGTGCATCCGGGCGGTTGCCGGATGCAGGCTCAAGCGGGTTCGAGGCCACGCTCAGGCGGCCTGCTGCATCAGGAAGGGGGTGTAGAACCGCTCGATCTCGCCGAGCACCTGATCGGCATCGTCGATGAAATTGGCCTGATTGCGGAACTCGGCCGAGCCATGCAGACCCTTTGTATACCACCCGAGGTGCTTGCGAGCCATCTTCACACCGGTGTCGCGGCCATAGTGATCGAGCATCCGGTTATAATGCTCCACCACCAGCGCATATTGTTCGTCAATACCGGGGGCCGCGCGCGCTTCGCCGGTGCGCCACCAGTGCATCACCTGCCCCAGCAGCCACGGCTTGCCATAGGCGCCGCGTCCGATCATCAGCCCGTCCGCGCCCGATTGCTCCATTGCCTTGGCCGCATCGTCGATCGTGCAGATATCGCCATTGACGATGACAGGGATCTTCACCGCGTCCTTCACCTTGCGGACGAAGGCCCAGTCGGCGCTTCCCTTGTACATCTGGTTACGGGTGCGACCGTGGACGGTGATCATTTGCACGCCGATGTCTTCAGCCATTCGGGCAAGGTCAGGCGCGTTAAGGCTGTCATGGCACCAACCCATGCGCATCTTGACGGTGACCGGCACCTTCACCGCCTTGACCGTCGCCTCCATCAGGCGGACAGCAAGGGGCACTTCGCGCATCAGCGCCGAGCCTGCAAGCTGGCCGACGACCTTCCTGACCGGGCAGCCGAAATTGATGTCGATAATCGCCGCGCCATTGCCTTCCTGAATCTTCGCCGCTTCGGCCATGCTGGCGGGATCGCAGCCGACCAGCTGCATCGAGACCGGCTCCTCGACCCGGTCCCATGCGGTCTTCTGCGTGCTGACGCGGGTCTCACGGATCGCAGCCTCGCTCGCCACCATTTCGGTGACGTTGAGGCCCGACCCATAGCGGCGCACCAGCGTGCGGAACGGCATATCGGTCACACCGGTCATCGGCGCGAGCACAACCGGTTCGGCCACGACAACGGGGCCGATGGCAATCGGCTTGAGCGGCGGCGGAGGGGGAAGCGTGGTCATGGATCGGGCGGTGCCTAAAATATGGGCAGGCGCATAGTGGATTGCCGAAAGCGCGTCCAGACCCTAAGCGAACCCCCCGATGGAAGCGCCCTCCCCCCTCCCCGCCTTCGCGGCGATCGTGGTCGCAGCAGGCAAGGGCCTGCGGGTCGGCGGCGACACCCCCAAGCAGTTTCGCGCATGGCAGGGTAAGCCGCTGATCCGGCACTCAGTCGAAGCCATGCAAGCGGCTGGCGCTGCGCCCCTGCTGGTGGTCATCGCAGGCGATGCGCGGGCCGATGCCGAGGCGGCGCTCACAGGGATTTCAGGCCTTGGCTTCGTGACTGGCGGGGCGACCCGGCAGGATTCAGTGCGCGCCGGGCTAGAAGCCTTGGCAGCAGACGCGCCCGCCGCCGTGCTGATCCACGATGCCGCCCGTCCCGATGTACCCGCCGAGGTCCTCGCCCGGCTGCTCGCCGCGCTGGGCCAGCATCAAGGGGCCATCCCGGCGCTGCCGGTGGTGGACAGCCTCGCGGTTGCGGGTCCCGGCGGCGTGATGACCGGCAAGGCGGAGCGCGAGGCGCTGCGCCGGGTCCAGACTCCGCAGGCCTTTCGCTATGCCGATATCCTCGCCGCCCACCGCGCGTGGGACGGCGCGACCGACGCGGGCGACGATGCGCAGGTGCTGATGGCCAGCAACGGTTCAGTCGCGCTGGTCGATGGGGACGAGCGCCTAAAAAAGATCACCTTTGCCGAGGATTTCATGGACCACACCATCGCTCCCGTCTCTGGGCCCGCCTTCCGCATTGGTCAGGGCTATGATGTCCACCGGTTGGAAGCGGGCGAGGAGCTGTGGCTGGGTGGGGTGTTGATCCCGCATGACAAGGGACTGGCCGGACATTCCGATGCCGATGTGGCGCTCCACGCGATCACCGACGCGGTGCTTGGTGCGGTCGGCGAAGGGGATATCGGCACCCACTTCCCGCCCAGTGACCCGCAATGGCGCGGGGCGCGATCGGGGCAGTTTCTGGAACACGCCGTGGGCCTTGCCCGCTCGGCTGGATACGCCATTGCCAATGTCGATCTCACCCTGATCTGCGAAGCGCCCAAGATCGGCCCCCACCGCCCCGCCATGCGCGCCGAAGTCGCGCGGCTGATGGGATTGGCCGAGGGCGCCGTCAGCATCAAGGCGACCACCACCGAGAAACTCGGCTTCACCGGCCGCGGCGAGGGAATCGCTGCACAAGCCATCGTCCTTGTCACCCGTACCGCTTGAGGAGACCTGCCATGACCCGCAATTTCATCGCCCCCACCCTCGCCGCCGCAGCCCTCGTCTCGGCAACCGCCGCGCAGGCGCAGCAGCAGGCCTGCGTCAACCCGGCCGATCTGGCCGATGCGGTCGTCTATGTCATGCCGGTCGCCTTCGATGCCGCCAAGACTGCCTGCGGCCCGAAGCTCGAAGCGAACGGCTTCATGGCACGCGAGGGTGATCAATATATCGCTCCGTTCCGCACCGGTCAGGAACAGGCATGGCCGGGCGCCTTCCGCTTCCTCAAGACCTTCATGGACCGGGGCGGCGCTGGCAAAGGCGCAAAGGGTCAGGACATGGCGGCGATGCTTTCTGCCATGCCGGCCGACGCGCTGCGGCCCTTCGTCGATGCACTGGTCGGCCAGATGATTGCAGGCGAGATCAAGCCTGACAGCTGCGGCAAGATCGAGCGCGGGCTTGAACTCCTCAGCCCGCTCCCGCGCGAGAACATGGGCGGGATTGTCGCCTTCATCGTCGAGATGACCGACGTCAAGAACCCGCCGGTCTGCCCTGCGACGGCGCGAAAGTAAGCCTGCCATGACCTTCTCCCTGCTGCCCGACGACATCGCCGCCCTTGCCGCACGCGTGGTTGCGGAAAACGCTGCGTTGGGCCGCAAGGTCGCCACCGCCGAAAGCTGCACCGGCGGTCTGGTCGCCGGTGCGATCACCGAGATCGCAGGCTCGTCCGCCGTGCTCGAACGCGGCTATGTGACCTATTCGAACGAAGCCAAGATGGAGATGCTCGGCGTCTCGCGCGACATAATCGAGGCCTTTGGCGCAGTCTCGATCGCCTGCGCCTGGGCGATGGCAAAGGGCGCGCTTGACCGGTCTAGGGCGGACGTGGCGGTGGCGATCAGCGGGGTTGCAGGCCCGGGCGGCGGAAGCCCGCAAAAGCCGGTCGGCACGGTCGTCTTCGCCCGGGTGGTGCGCGGCGAAGCGGGTGAGCCGGAAGGCGAATTGCGGTTCTTCGACGGCGGCGAAGGCCCCGGCGGGCGCGCCGAAATCCGCCGTCAGGCGACGCTGTGTGCGCTGGAATTGCTGCTGCCGTAAAGCTGCGCCGCACGGGCTTCGAAGGCTTCCACCATCTTGCGGAAGGCCTTGTCGAAATACTGGCCCGCAATCTTCTCGAACAGACGGTTCTTGAAGGTGAACTCGACAAGGAAATCGATTTCACATGTCGTCGCGTCAACCGCGCGGAAGGTCCAAATGTTATCGAGATCGCTCAGCGGGCCATCGACATAATGGACGTCGATCACGCGCGGGCGGTCCTTCTTCACCCGCGAGGTGAAGCTTTCACGGATCGCCTTGAACCCCACCACCATATCCGCGACCATCTCCGTCTCGGAATTGGAGCGCACGCGCGTGGCGATGACCCAGGGCAGGAACTCGCCATAACGGCCCACGTCCGCGACCAGATCGAACATCTGCTCGGCGCTATAAGGCAGGCGGCGGGTTTCACGGATGCCGGGCATCGGCCTTACGCTTTGGCTCCGGCGCGCGCCTGTTCCCTGGCGAGCTTTTCTTCGCGGGCAGCACGCATCTTGGCGAAGTCATCGCCGGCGTGATAGCTGGACCGGGTTAGCGGGCTTGATGCGACCTGCAGGAACCCCTTGGCGCGGGCGATGGCGCCATAGGCCGCGAATGCCTTGGGCGTGACGAATTCTTCGACCGCCGCGTGCTTGGGGGTGGGTTGGAGGTATTGCCCCATGGTGATGAAATCCACCTCGGCCGAGCGCATATCGTCCATCACCTGGTGCACTTCGAGCCGCTGTTCGCCGAGGCCCAGCATGATGCCCGACTTGGTGAAGATCAGCGGATTATGCGCTTTGACCTCCTCCAGCAGCCGCAGCGAGGCATAGTAGCGCGCGCCGGGACGGATCGTCGGGTAAAGCCGCGGTACGGTTTCAAGGTTGTGGTTGTAAACGTCCGGCCCGGCTTCGCAGATCATCTCCACCGCGCGGCGCATCTTGCCGCGGAAATCGGGGGTGAGGATTTCGATCGTGGTGTTCGGCGTATTGCGACGCAGCGCCTCGATCACCTTGACGAACTGGCTGGCCCCGCCATCGGGCAGATCATCACGGTCAACCGAGGTGATGACGATGTGTTCGAGGCCCATCTTGGCCGCGGCAATCGCGGTGTTTTCGGGCTCGAAGGGATCGACCGCCTTGGGCATCCCGGTCTTGACGTTGCAGAAGGCACAGGCCCGCGTGCAGACATCGCCAAGGATCATCACCGTGGCGTGCTTTTTGGTCCAGCACTCGCCGATGTTGGGGCAGGCGGCTTCCTCGCACACGGTGTGGAGGTTGAGCTCGCGCATCAGCTTGCGGGTTTCATTATAACCTTCGCTGACCGGAGCGCGCACGCGGATCCAGTCGGGCTTGCGCTGGCGGGCGGGCCGTTCTTCGGACGGGGTGGGCTGCGGCGTGCTGGCGAGGTCGTTCATCAGCGCCATTTAGGCGTGACGAGGCGCTGCCGCAAGCGCGCTGCCGCTTGCAATTGCAGCACTGTCTCCTGAGAAAAACTGGCCCCTGACAAAAAAGAGCGCCGGTGCGGTCTCCCGCCCGGCGCTCTTGTGTTCCAGCCCAAAGGCCTGCGGATTACATCCCGGTGGCAGCCGCCGGAGCCGCGCTCGCCTGCTGCTGGGCATAGGCGCTCCACAGCCGGGCGATCGGGGCGCGCACGCCATCGACCTTCGCGAAGGTTTCCAGCGCCGCAGCCGTGTTGCCCGAACCGATCTGGGCAATGCCCAGACGGGTCAGCGAAAGGTTGCGGTCCACGTCAGGCAGCGCCAGACTGCGCTCATAGAAGCCCGCAGCCTTGGCGTATTCGCCGTAGCTCAGGAAGGTATCGCCTGCCGCGATGATCGTGCGCAGCTTGGCGGTTGGCGCGCTCGCATCACGCTCCAGCGAAGGCAGTGCCGCCTTGTCCTGTGCTACCAGACTGCCGACGGTCTTGTACTGTTCATCCACCCAGCTGTCGCTGCCGCGGGCAATCACGCCCTTGGCATTGGCTTCCTCGATCACCGCCTTCACTTCAGACGGCAGGCGGCGCGGATCGGCGGATTCGATATAGAAGACGTAATCGTTCTTTTCCTTGAGCGTGCCGACCTTCTTGCCGAGACGCAGCAGGTCGAGCAGCACCGGGCCTTCAAACTCGTTGAGGTTCCGGGTCAGGTTCACCGCATCGCGCCAGTTATCCGCTGTCGGGTAATCGCTCACCCAGCCCTGCACGAAGTCATAGACCTGCGGCACGATCTCGCGGGTATAGGCGACCGAGACCCCGCGGCGGTACCACTTCTGGTCCACCGGCTGTCCTGCGGCCCTCTTCGCGGCGATTGCATCGCCAAGATACTTGAGGCCCTCGTCGAACCGATCTTCCGAGAAAAAGATCTCGGCCATGTTCATCTGCAGGTCCGAGGTCGAGACGTTGGGGGCAGAATAGTTGAGGTCGATCGCTTTCTGGAGATAGGCGCGGGCCTTATCAAACTGCTTCAATTCGTTGGCGATCTGGAAGGCGACAACGTTGAACCGCCCCTCCTCCTCGGGCTTCACCTTGCCGCTGCCGAGCATCAATTCTGCGCCCTGCAGCTGCATCGGATAATCCTTGCCGGTGATCCCGGCGTTGAACATCATCCCGCCGAGCGCAAGCTTGTCGTCGGGCGTCTGCGCGAGAGCCGAGAGCGCAACGATCTGCGGCTTGAGCGCGGCGAAATCAGCACCGGGCGCCCTGATCGCGGCATCGATTGGCTGGTAGGCCTTCACGAAAGCCTCGGTGTAGGCGGCCTTGGGCGCTTCGGCCTCTTCGCCCTTCTTCTTCTTTTTCTGGGCATATGCCGCATCGGTGAAGCCCGGCACGGTCAGCATCGCGGTGCCGCTGGCAAGCGCGATTGCAAGCGCAAGCTGGCGTGCGATTCGTCCGTTTGCGGTCTTGGTACGACGGGGCGAAGACATATTGGTCACTGCATCCTCCACAAGAAGCGCAGCCCTGCCATTGCTCAGGCCCGGACTGCGGCGAACTTCCGTTTGCGCCTTTGAACGGCCCGCACGGGATTTGCAATTCCTCCTAGGCGAGGCGGGCTGAACGGGCTTTGAATGCCCGCAAGGCTCTGCGTGCAGGAAACCAGCCCTGCAAGTGTGGAAAAAAGCACCGCGTTCTTGATGTGTTCGTGGCCGCTAGTGGCGAAACCCCCAGTAAGTGCCTAAATGGAGAGAACCCGGCGGCCCTGATAGCGCCGCCCCGCCGAAGCCGGCACGCAAACACAAACAGAAACGGCCCCGACCTTGAGCGACGAAACCGACATTCTCGATTCCCCCCCGGCCCCGATGGGCGGCTTCGAACGCATCGATATCGTCGACGAGATGAAGTCGAGTTACCTCGATTACGCCATGAGCGTGATCGTGTCCCGTGCGCTGCCCGATGTGCGCGACGGGTTGAAGCCGGTCCACCGCCGCATTCTCTTCGCCAGCCAGGAAGGTGGTTTCGTAGCAGGCAAGGCCTATCGCAAGAGCGCCAAGATCGTCGGCGACGTGATGGGTAACTACCACCCGCACGGCGACAGCGCGATTTACGACGCGCTCGCCCGCATGACCCAGCCCTGGTCCATGCGTGTGCCGCTGATCGATGGTCAGGGCAACTTCGGCTCGATGGACCCCGATCCGCCGGCCTCGATGCGATACACCGAAGCGCGGTTGGCGCGGGTCACCAACAGCCTGCTGGACGATCTCGACAAGGACACGGTCGATTTCACCGACAACTATGACGGCAGCCGCAAAGAGCCGACGGTACTTCCGGCGCGCTTCCCCAACTTGCTGGTCAACGGCGCGGGCGGGATCGCGGTCGGCATGGCGACCAACATTCCGCCGCATAACCTTGGCGAAGTGATCGATGCCTGCTTTGCCTATATGGACAATCCGGCGATCACCTCCGAGGAATTGATCCAGTACATCCCCGGACCCGATTTCCCCACCGCCCCGCTGATCCTCGGCACCCATGGCGCACGCCAGGCCTACACCACCGGGCGCGGGTCAATCCTGATGCGCTGCCGGCACGAGGTGGAATCCACCCGCGGCGCCAAGAGCGAGGGGCGCGAAAGCATCGTGTTCACCTCGATCCCCTATCAGGTCGGCAAGTCCGGGCTGGTCGAAAAGATCGCCGAGGCCGCCAAGGAAAAGCGGATCGAAGGCATCTCCGACATCCGCGACGAATCCTCGCGCGAGGGCGTGCGCGTCGTGATCGACCTGAAGCGCGACGCGACGGCCGAAGTGGTGCTTAACCAGATCTGGCGGCATACGCCGGCCCAATCGTCGTTCCCGGCCAATATGCTGGCGATCCGCGGTGGCCGCCCGGAAACGCTGCGTCTGCGCGATTTCATTCAGGCCTTCATCACCTTCCGCGAGGAGGTGATTACCCGCCGCACCAAGTTCGAACTGGCCAAGGCGCGCGAGCGGGCGCACATCTTGCTCGGCCTCGTGGTCGCGGTCTCGAACCTTGACGAAGTCGTGGCCATGATCCGCACCGCGCCCAACCCTGCCGAGGCCCGCGCGCGGTTGATGGCCAAGGAATGGCCGATCGGCGACATCGCGCAATACATCCGCCTTGTCGAAGCCATCGAACCCGACGCCGAACAAGAGGGCGGCACCTATCGCCTGTCAGAACGGCAGGTGAGAGCGATTCTCGAACTGCGCCTCCACCGCCTCACGGCGCTGGGCCGGGACGAGATCGGCGGAGAGTTGAAGGGGCTGTCGGTCGCGATCGAGGAATACCTCTCGATCCTTGGTGACCGCGTGAAACTTTACGGCGTCATGCGGGCCGAGCTGGAGGAAATCCGCGCGACTTACGCCACCCCGCGCCTGTCCGAAATCGCGCCCGCCTGGGATGGTCTGGAAGACGAAGACCTGATCGAGCGCGAGGAGATGGTCGTCACTGTTACCCACGGCGGCTACATCAAGCGCACCCCGCTCGATGCCTTCCGCGCCCAGGCGCGCGGCGGCAAGGGCCGCAGCGGCATGGCCACCAAGGACGAGGATGCGGTGGTCGAACTCTTCGTCACCAGCACCCACAACCCCGTGTTGTTCTTCACCAACACCGGCCGCGTCTATCGCATGAAGGTGTGGAAGCTGCCCGAAGGCGGCCCGCAAACCAAGGGGCGCCCGATGGTCAACCTCTTGCCGCTGGGCGACGAGGAGCGCGTCACCAATGTCCTGCCCCTGCCCGAGGACGAGGCGACCTGGGCCAATCTCAACATCGTTTTCGCCACCGAACAGGGCATGGTCCGCCGCAATTCGATGGACTCCTTCGCCAACATCCCGACGGCGGGCAAATATGCGATGGGCTTCGTTGAAGGCTCGGGCGACCGCCTGATCGGGGTCCAATTGCTGACGGAAGAGCAGGAAATCTTCCTCGCCAGCGATTCGGGCAAGGCGATCCGCTTTGCCGCCACCGACGCGCGCGAAACCAAGAGCCGCACCGGCATCGGCGTGCGCGGCATGAGCCTCAAGAAGGGCGGCAAGGTCGTCAGCATGGCCGTGCTCGATCCGCTCACTGCCGACATGGAAACGCGCGAGGCCTACTTGCGCGCGGCGACGTGGAAGAACAATGACGCCGTTCCCGCCCTGCCGGCCGAACAGGTGGCCGCGATGGCAGAGGGCGAGGAGTTCATCCTTACCATCACCGCCAATGGCTATGGCAAGATCTCTTCGGCCTATGAATACCGCACCACCTCGCGCGGGGGGCAAGGGATCACCAATATTGGGACGCCGGAAAGCAATCCCGAGCGCAACGGTCCGGTTGTGGCCAGCTTCCCCGTGAAGCACGGATCGCAGCTGATGCTGGTAACTGATCAGGCCAAGCTGATCCGTCTCGGCATCGATCTTCGCCACCTTGTCGAAGGCGGGTTCGAGAACCTCAAGGGCTTCTCGATCTCCGGGCGCGGATCATCGGGCGTCCGCATCTTCGATGTCGCCAAGGGCGAACACATCGTCGGCGCGGCGCTTATCGACGATACCACCGATCCGGAGAACCCGGCCGAAGAAGCAATCGCTGCCGAAATCAGCGGTGAAAACGAGGGTGAAGCGCCGGTCACCTGACGGACTTCACCTGACGGGCTGTTCGCCTCTGATGCATTGGATGATGCCGGTCGCGATCATGATCTGCGCTGCATAATACAACGGCCAGATCATGATCGTGTTGACCGGTTCAAGGTCGACCGGACCCAGCCTTGCGAAGATCAGCCAGTCGCTCAGCACGAACAAGACCGCCCCTGTGCCGACCCGGTAACGCGGGTAGTGGCTCATCCAGGCCGCCGCGGCCATCGCGCCGAGGAAGGCGGCATAGACGGCAATCTGGCCCTGCCCGCTCAAGAGGTAACTCACCAGCGGCGTGCCAATCAGAAGGCTCGCACCGATCAGCTTTTGCACCGGCGAGGGGCGCTGGTGGAGATTGCGCAGATAGAGCCCCAGCGCCACGACATGGGCCGCTGCGAAAAAGGCTCCCCCGGTGACGAAATCAAGCTCGATCGCCACATCCCCGCAAGCCGCCAGCGCCAGCGCGCCGACCAGCAGGAACCCGTCAGCGCGGTGCTTGCCCTGCGGCACGCGCAAACCCACATACAGCGCCAGCAAACCGACCGAAGCCCCTTTCAGCGCAAGGCCCCATGTGCCCTCCCCCACCGGGTTATCGCGCAAGAAATAATAGGCGACCGCCGAAGCGATGCTCGCCAGCAGCCACGGCCTTTGTTCGATCAATGCGCGCTTTGCCATCCCGTCCCGTTCCCGCTTGAAAGCCCTTAGGGCTTGCCGGGGGGCTAACACGCAATTACCTGCCCCGCCATGACCCGAAACGCGACTTCCCACGATGTGCACATAATCGGCGGCGGCCTCGCCGGGAGCGAGGCGGCATGGCAGCTGGCGCAAGCAGGCGTGAAAGTACGCCTGTCCGAGATGCGCGGATCGGGAGAGATGACCCCGGCGCACCAGACCGACGGACTTGCCGAGCTGGTGTGCTCGAACTCATTCCGCTCTGATGATGACACCAAGAACGCGGTCGGCCTGCTCCATCACGAAATGCGCGAACTCGGCAGCCTTGTCATGCGTGCCGGGCACGCCGCGCGGGTGCCTGCGGGCAGCGCCATGGCGGTTGACCGCGATGTGTTCTCGGCCGAGGTCGAGAAGGCGCTTTCGGAGCATCCCAATGTAACCATCGTGCGCGAGCGGGTGGATGCCTTGCCCGACGCCGGCCTCACCATCGTCTCGACGGGGCCGCTGACGGCCGAGGCACTGGCGGGCAGCATCGTGCGCGCGACCGGCGCGGAACGGCTCGCCTTTTTCGATGCCATCGCGCCCATCATTCACCGCGACTCCATCGACATGAGCAAGGTGTGGATCCAGTCGCGCTGGAACAAAGCGACCGAGGCCTCGAACGAAGGCGGCGACTACATCAATTGCCCGATGACCAAGGAGCAATACCTCGCCTTCCACCGCGGGTTGATGGAAGGCGAGAAGACCGAGTTCAAGCAGTGGGAAAAGGACACCCCCTATTTCGACGGCTGCATGCCAATCGAGGTGATGGCGGAACGGGGCGTCGAGACGCTGCGTTATGGCCCGATGAAGGGCGTGGGGCTGGACAATCCCTTCGATGTGACGCCCGAATTTCCGCAAGGCCGATGGCCCTATGCCGTGGTGCAGCTGCGGCAGGACAACAAGCTGGGCACGCTGTGGAACATGGTCGGCTTTCAGACCAAGCTCAAATATGCCGCGCAAATTGAACTGTTCCGCACGATCCCGGGGTTGGAGAACGCCGAATTCGCGCGGCTGGGGGGCTTGCACCGCAACACCTTCCTCAATTCACCGGAAGTTCTGGACCGGCAACTGCGCTTGAAGGCGGCGCCGCATATCCGCTTTGCGGGGCAGGTCACCGGTTGTGAGGGTTATGTCGAGAGCGCGGCGATCGGGCTTGTTGCCGGTCTGATGACAGCGTCCGAACTGGCAGGCCGGACGTGGCAGGGGCTTCCCCCCACCACCGCGCTGGGCGCGCTTCTCAGCCACATCACCGGCGATGCCGAGGCCGAGACCTTCCAGCCCATGAACGTCAATTTCGGCCTGTTCCCGCCCTTGCACGAAGTCGGCAAGAAGGTCCGCAAAGAGGCTTACACCTCGCGCGCCAAGGCTGATCTGGCGCGCTGGATCGCAGACCAGCGCGAGGCTGTGCCCGCCTGATCTTTCAGCACTTGCAGGCCGGTTTCTTCTTCGGCGCAGGCTTGGGTGCAGTGGTGGCAAATTCGCGCGGGGAAAGCCTGCCGTCGCCGTCCTTGTCGGCAGCGCCAAAGCGGTCAACCGTGGTCACCGCCCATTCCTCGAAGGTGAGCAGGTTGTTGCCGTCCTTGTCGAGCGCGCGGAAACCATCAGTGCGGGTCGAGAGCATCTCGTCGCGGGTGATCATGCGATCGCGGTTGCGGTCGTAGCGGAAGAAGCGCTGCTCCTCCTTGCCCAGTTCGCTCATCTCGGGCGGCGCGGGGCCTTTCTGGCTCCCGGGATCGGCCAGCGGGAGTTTCATCGGATCGGCGGCAACCGGCGGTGCCGGCGGCGGCGGTGCGCCCTGTTCAATGGCGGCGCGGCCCTGCCACCAGAATACTCCGATCCCGGCGAGGACCAGTCCCCCGAGCGCTCCCAGCACGGCTTGTCGCAAAGGTCTGCCCCCTATTGCTTGTCAGGCAGGCGTAACTACACGGAATCAGGCGCGAAAGATAGCGCCCCTTAGCGCGGCGAGTGGCGCGCCCCGCCCCTCCATCAGCGGACGCCCGCCACGCTGCAAGGCGCGCAGCGCGAGCGACTCCAGCACGGCAAGCCCGCGCAGATCACCAGGTATCCGGCCTTGTGCCCCGCCAACGCCAAGCCCGGCCGAGGTCAGCACAGCCCGCTCTGCCGGGTCGGATACCCCGGCGGCCGCATCGGCCAGCGCCCAGCGCGCGCCCGCCGCAGCAAGCCGTGCCTGCTCCGCAGCCCCTTCGCGAGCCAGTGCGGCAAAGAACGCACCCCGGCCGGAACCGAAGGCCTCTGCCTCTTCGGCACCGATGCTGGCAGCGGTAACCAGGATCTCCCAGGCATCAACCATGGCCACCAGCGACGCCTCGCGGCCCTGCAAGTGGTGCCCGATGGCATCGAGCACGGCATCACCGCGCGGCCGATCAGCCACCGCCTTGCCGAGCGCCTCGCGCCACCAGGCGAGCCGCATCTGGCCGAGCATCGGCTCGTGCGTGCGACCCACGATGCGCGCCAGCCTGCGATCAAGCTGAAGAGCTATGCTTAACGGCCCGCGAAGGTTTGGCGCGCTCCAGGCCAGCGCCAGTTCGGCTTCGGGCGGAAGAGGGTCTTGGGCTTCGGCGGACACCGTCCAGCGCCTAGCCGGGCAGCGGCGTGATTGGCAAGCAGACTGTCCGTGTGCAGGATGCAAGCTCCCGCAAACCCCGCCGGTCAGCGCTTAGGATCCTGTTAACCACAGTTCTCAGCAATCCGCTTACCCAACCGCGTTAAGGCCTCAGGCTGCATCTGGAATGTCCGCAAGATTTTGTGCGTGCATCAGGGAAGGGCACCGATCCGATGGGGCGAGAAATGCTGGTCAAAATGTCGTTTTTGCACAGGCTGCTGCACGACAAAACCGCAAACACCCTCGCGATTGCAGCGGCGGCTTTGCTGCCGCTGATGGCGATGGTTGGCGGCGGGATCGACGCGAGCCGCTATTACATGGCCTCGGCCCGTATGCAGGCTGCCTGTGACGCCGGCTCGCTTGCCGCCCGCCGCGCCATGACGACCAGCACATTCACCGCCGAACATCAGACAATCGGGCTGAATTTCTTCGACCAGAACTTCAACGACGGCATCTTTGGCGTCACCAACCGGACGCGCAGTTTCACCTCGAACGGCAATGGCGTGGTGAATGGCACAGCGTCCGCCACGCTGCCTTCGACCATCATGGGCGCTTTCGGCTACACCTCGTTCCCCCTTTCGGTCACCTGCAGCGCCGAAGTGAACATCTCGAACACCGACATCATGTTCGTGCTCGACGTCACCGGCTCGATGGCCGATTGCCCCTCCACCAGCGGCTGCAACTCGGGCCCCGGTTCGAAGATTGTGGCGCTGCGTTCGGCGGTGATGAACTTCTATGACACGGTGCAGAGCGCAACCTCGCCGGCCGCGCAGGTGCGTTACGGGATTGTGCCCTATTCGCAGCAGGCCAATGTCGGCTTTTCGATCCCGCGCGTGCACATGGCCAGCACCCACAGCTACCAGTCGCGCGTGGCGCGGTACAATCCGGCCGAATTCCCCACCAATAACGCTGGCGACGTGATCGTGCTGTCCGACACCACGGAGTGGCTGCCGCGACAGACGTCGAACTTCAACACCACGCCCACGGACAATTATCGCTTCCGCACCGATGGTTCGGCTGGAACGACAGCGCAGAGCGTCTGCGCCAACTATGCGGGCACCTACACCGTCAATGTGAGCGGCGTGACCCAATCATGGCAGGTTTTTGCGACGCCCCAATTCATGACCAATCAGTGGTCTGGTGGCGATTCGTGGAACCGTGCCGGATGCCGTGCCCGCGTGCGCAAAACCCGCACGCTCACGGCCACGCACGTGAACCCGCAGTTCCGTGACTGGGCCTATTGCCAGATCGCGATCGGCGCCACCAACCCCTGCGGCGTCACCAGGCCCGTGCGCGCACCGGCCGGATGGGAATCCGTCAACCTCTCGACGGTCTACAACACCGGCAACACGATCAATATGCCGATCGGCACCAACGGGGCGATGACGCCGGTGACATGGGCTGGGTGCATCGAAGAGCCGGATACCGTGCTGACCGATACCTACAGCCCGATCCCGCTCGCCGCGCATGACATCAACATCAATCTGGTTCCGACCACAGAACAACAGCGTTTCCGTCCTGCGCTCAACGGGGCTGTGTGGGAACGCCGCGATGGCACCGGCAACAGAACCACTAACGTGGTCACCGACGCCGACCGCATTGCTGCAGGCAGATCGACGACGCAGGACCGGCCTGCCTGGGCCTGCCCGCGCGCAGCCTTCCGTCTGCGTGAAATCGGCACGGGCAAGCCGTTCACCCGCAGCGATCTGCAAACCTATGTCGATTCGCTTATCGCCACCGGGCAGACCTATCACGACATCGGGATGGTGTGGGGCGCACGGTTCATCAGCCCGCGCGGTATGTTCGCAGGTGACAATGCCTCTGCACCCAATGGCGATCCGATCGCGCGCCACATCGTGTTCATGACCGATGGTGAACAGGTCAACGGCATCGAGAACTATTCGACCCATGGCATCGAATGGTGGGACCGCCGCATCACAGGCAATGCCGACAGCACGCGTGAATTCAACCGCCGCGCTGCGCGTCTCCAGGCGATCTGCCGCGCCGCGCAGCAGGAGAACATCACGGTCTGGGTGGTCGCTTTCGGCACGACGCTGACCAGCAACCTCCAGACCTGTGCCTCCCCCGGCCGCGCCTTCCAGGCCAACGACAACGCGACCCTCAACGCGCGCTTCCAGGAAATCGCGCAAAAGATCGCCGCGCTGAGGTTGACCTCGTGATGGCTTGGCTTGTCCCCCTCCCCCGCCTGTTGCGCCGCATTGCCGGTGACAGCTGCGGCGCGACACTGGTCGAATTCGCCTTTGTCGGGCCGGTGCTGATCCTGATGATCATGGGCCTGTTCGATATTGCGCACACGCAATACACCAGTTCGGTGCTGCATGGCGCGATGCAGAAAGCCGGGCGCGATCTGACGCTGGAAAGTGCGCAAAGTCGGCAGGGCAGCATTGATACCAACGTGACCGAACAGGTCCGTTCGGTCATGCCCAGTGGCGCCAATATCACGCTCAGGAAGTTCTCGCATTTCGACTTTTCCGATGTCGATCTGCCAGAGGAATTCACCGATCAGAACAACGACAGTCGCTGCAACAACAACGAGCCCTATGTCGATAACAACGACAATGGCAGCTGGGATGCCGATCGTGGCCGCGACGGGATCGGCGGCGCGCGCGACGTGGTCGTTTACGAGGCGACCGTGACCTATCCGCGGATGTTCCCGATGTTCGGGCTCGCCGGGCTGCCGACCAACGTCAACATCAAGGCGTCCACGATCCTGCGCAACCAGCCCTTCGACGAACAGAATGACCGCGTCACCACTGTGAGGAATTGCCCATGACCCGGACGATGAGCGAAAAGCTGCGGCTGCGCACGCGCCGCCTCGCCCGCTGCCTTGCGCGCGACGGGTCAGGCCTTGCGATGGTGGAATTTGCCTTTGCCGCCCCGCTGGTGCTGGGCATGGGTATGCTCGGCACCGACACCGCCTACCTTGTCATTACCCACCTGCAAGTCAGCCAGATTGCGATGCAGGTGGCCGACAACTCGTCACGCATCGGCGAACAGGACGTTCTGACCGCGCGCAAGGTGTTCGAATTCGACGTCAACGAAACCTTCGTGGGCGCCGAAAAGCTGGGCGAGAACATCGGCATCTTCAACCAGGGCCGCGTCATCGTTTCCAGCCTCCAGCGCAATGCGCAGGGCGGACAGTGGATCGCGTGGCAACGGTGCCGGGGCGCGAAGAACTACAATTCGTCCTTCGGCCTGCAAGGCGTCGGCGCGACGGGGACCAGCTTCCCGGGCATGGGCGTATCCGGGCGCCTGATCACTGCTTCGGCGGGAACGGCAGTGATGTTCGTTGAAGTCGCCTACGATTTTCGCTCGGTGACGCCGATGAACATCTTCAACAACAAGCAGATCGTTTACACCGCCGCTTACAATGTGCGTGACAACCGCGATCTGACTCAGCTTTACCCCGGCGGACCGGTGGCAAGCTGCGCAACCTACTCGGCAGCGCGCCCGCGGTAATCACCCGCAGGTCGCGCGCCGAGCAGTGGCCCCTTACTTGTAGCACACCTTGCGCGCTGCCTCGGCGATGCGCGCGGCATCGATCAGCGCGAGCTTTTCGAGGTTTGCGGCATAAGGCAGCGGCACGTCTTCGTTGCACACCCGGAGCACCGGTGCATCAAGGTGGTCGAAGCCCTCCTCCATGCAAATGCTGATGATTTCCGAGGCGATCGAGCAGGTCGGCCAGCCTTCTTCGGCCACGATCAGCCGGTTGGTCTTGGCCAGGCTCTTCAGCACCGTCTGCTTGTCGAGCGGGCGCAAGGTGCGAAGATCGATCACTTCGGCATCGATGCCCTCGCCCGCCAGCGTGTTCGCCGCTTCCAGAGCAAGGCCGACACCGATCGAATAGCTGACGATGGTGACATCCTTACCCTCGCGCACGATCCGCGCTTTGCCGATGGGCAGGACGTAATCATCGACCTGCGGGACATCGAAGCTGCGGCCATAGACCAGCTCGTTTTCGAGGAAGACCACCGGGTCCTCGCTTCGGATCGCGGCCTTCATCAGCCCCTTGGCATCGGCCGCGTCATAGGGCGCGATCACAATCAGACCGGGGACGCTCGCATACCACGGCCCATAGTTCTGCGAGTGCTGCGCGCCGACGCGGCTGGCTGCGCCATTGGGGCCGCGGAACACGATCGGGCAGCGCATCTGCCCGCCCGACATATAGTTGGTTTTGGCGGCCGAATTGATAATGTGATCGATCGCCTGCATCGCGAAGTTGAAGGTCATGAACTCGACGATCGGACGAAGGCCGCCCATCGCCGCGCCCGTGCCGATGCCGGCAAAGCCATATTCGGTAATGGGCGTGTCGATCACGCGCTTGGGACCGAATTCGGCGAGCAGGCCCTGCGTGACCTTGTAGGCACCCTGATACTCGGCGACTTCCTCGCCCATCACGAACACCCTCGGGTCCGCGCGCATCTCTTCAGCCATGGCATCGCGCAGCGCCTCGCGCACTGTGGTGCTGACGAGATTGGTGCCGGCGGGAATGGCGGGATCGGCAGCGGGGGCCACAGCCGGAGCGGGCTTTTCCGCCTTGGGAGCCGGAGCAGGTGCAGCAACCGGCGTAGGCGCAGGCGCAGGCAAGGATGCCTCCCCTTCCCCCGCGATCAGCGCGATCACCGCGCCAACGGCCACATCCTCGGTCCCGGCGGGCACGAGGATCTTTTCCAGAATGCCTTCATCGATGGCTTCGAATTCCATCGTCGCCTTATCGGTCTCGATCTCGGCGATGATGTCGCCCGGTTCGATCCGGTCGCCTTCTGCTTTAAGCCACTTGGCGAGCGTGCCCTGTTCCATCGTCGGCGACAGCGCCGGCATTTTCAGTTCGATCCCCATGGCTCAATACTCCTCCACGAGAACATCGGTGTAGAGTTCACCCGCGCCCGGCTCGGGCGAGGCTTCGGCGAAATCGGCAGCCGCGGCCACATCGGCGCGGATCGCCTTGTCGATCGCCTTCAGTTCGTCTTCGGTCTTGCCGGCTTCGATCAGGGTCTTCTTCAGCCCTTCGATCGGGTCGTGATGATCGCGCTGTTCCTGCACTTCCTCGCGGGTGCGGTATTTGGCGGGGTCAGACATCGAATGCCCGCGATAGCGATAGGTGTTGCACTCCATCAGCACCGGCCCGTTGCCGGCGCGCACATGGGCAAAGGCGACTTCGGCCGCGGCGCGCACTTCGAGCACGTCCATGCCGTTCACCTCCATCCCCGGAATGCGGAAAGCCGTGCCGCGGCGATAGAAGCGGGTTTCAGCCGAGGAACGCTTGCTGGCGGTGCCCATTGCGTATTGGTTGTCCTCGACCACAAAGACGATCGGCAGGTTCCACAAGGCGGCCATGTTGAAGGTTTCGTAGACCTGGCCCTGGTTGGCCGCACCGTCGCCGAAATAGGCCAGGCACAAGCCGCCGTCGTTGTTGTACTGGTGCGCAAGCGCGAGGCCCCCACCCAGCGCCACCTGCGCGCCGACGATGCCGTGGCCGCCGTAAAATTTATGCTCGGTCGAGAACATGTGCATCGACCCGCCCTTGCCGCGCGAGATGCCGGATTCGCGGCCCGTCAGCTCGGCCATGATCACCTTGGGATCGATCCCGTAGGCGAGCATATGGCCATGATCGCGGTAGCCGGTGATGACGGAGTCGCGATCATTATCGAGCGCCGATTGCAGCCCGATGGCGACCGCTTCCTGCCCGATATAAAGGTGGCAGAAGCCGCCGATCAGGCCGAGGCCGTAAAGCTGGCCCGCCTTCTCCTCGAACCGCCGGATCAGCAGCATCTGGCGGTAGAATTCGAGCATCTCCGCATCAGACGCTGCGTAACGCTTTTTCGCTTCGAAGGCGTCCTGAAGCGAGTGAAGCAGGAAATCGCTGTCGTCCGCTGCCGCGGCTTTTGCAGGCTTTTTGGCCAAGATAAGTATCCCTCTCTCTGGCGCGCTCATGGGGAGGAGAAACGCCGTCCAATGCCTACGTCCTATAGGCAGGCAAAGGGGGTTGACGCAACGGCAAGGCGTTGCAGAAAACCGAACTCGCATACGAAATCAGGGCGATTGGGACGCCGGTCAGGTCACTCGTCTTCGAGTGTTATGACAACTTCATCCTCGCGCATCACCCCAAGTTGATCGCGCACCAGCTCGCTGGCGAGATCGGGGTCAGCCGCTTCGGGATCGAGCAGGGCAACGCGGTTGCGCAGGCCATCGCGCTTGGCAGTAAGCTCGGCAATTTCCGCCTTGCGCGCTTCGAGCGCCGAGGCGTTCTCGCTCCAGGCCAGCAGGCCGGTGGGGCCAGCCACAGCAAAACCCGCCAGCAACAGCAGGGCGCACAGCGAAACAATCCGCTTCAATCTGCTTTCAGTGGCTGGTTTGCGCATGGCGCTGCTCGTCCCCTCAACTCCAATCCCACGGGAGCTGCCTGCATTACAGAATCACACTTGGCGCTTCGCTGCAAGTGCGATGCGACACAATGAGGAAAAATCCGGTGCGGCGCGCAGGATTTTGGCAGGCAGGAGAGCGCTGTAACTAATAGGAGCGCGGCAGGCCCAGCACGTGTTCGGCAAGGTAGGACAGGATCAGGTTGGTCGAGATCGGCGCCACGGTGTAAAGCCGCGCCTCGCGGAACTTGCGCTCGACATCATATTCTTCGGCAAAGCCGAAGCCGCCGAAGGTCTGCACGCACATGTCCGCCGCCGCCCAACTGGCTTCCGAGGCAAGCAGCTTGGCCATATTGGCCTCCTCGCCGGGATTGCCGCCCTCGTCATAGACCCGCGCGGCATGGTGCACCATCAGCTCGGCGGCGCGCATCTGGGCATAGCTGCGCGCGATCGGGAACTGCACGCCCTGGTTCTGGCCGATGGGGCGCGCGAAAACGCTGCGATCCTTGGCGTAGCCGGTCGCCTTTTCGATAAACCACTTGGCATCCCCGATGCATTCCGCCGCGATCAGGATGCGTTCGGCATTCATGCCGGACAGGATGTAGCGGAAACCCTTCCCCTCCTCGCCCACCAGCGCGCTGGCGGGGATGCGCAGATCATCGAAAAACACCTCGCAGGAGGAATGATTCATCATCGTGCGGATCGGCTTTACCGTCATGCCGTTTGAAAGCGCCGCCTGCATATCGACGAGGAAGATCGAAAGCCCCTCGGTCTTGCTCGCCGCTTCCTCGCGCGGGGTAGTGCGGGCGAGCAGCAGCATCAGATCGGAATATTCAGCGCGGCTGGTCCAGATCTTCTGGCCGTTGATGATGTAATGATCCCCGTCACGCACGGCCCTCGTCTTGAGGCTGAGCGTGTCGGTCCCGCTGGTCGGCTCGGACACGCCGAAGGCCTGCAAGCGCAATTCCCCGCTGGCGATGCGCGGCAGATAGGCCGCCTTCTGTTCCTCCGAGCCATAACGCAGCAGCGTGTTCATGATGTACATTTGCGCATGGGCGCTGGAGCCATTGCAGCCGCTTGCCTGAATTTCCTCCATGATCACGCAGGCCGCCTCAAGGCTCAATCCGCTGCCGCCGTGCTCGGTCGGGATCAGCGCGGCGAGGAACCCCGCCTTGGTCAGCGCGTCGACGAATTCGGCGGGATATTCACGCACCGCGTCCTTGGCCCGCCAGTAATCGCCGCGAAAGCCATCGCACAGGGACCGCACCGCACGGCGGATTTCAGCGAGTTCCTCGGGCTCGTGGGCAGACGTGGGCACGGATTGTCTCCTGTTGGCGGCAAGATTGACGGCAGGCCGCGGACTTGAACGCTTGGGCGGCGCAAGTCCACCTCACCAATTTGCGTGCTTTCGATCACAACGCAGGGTCTGGCAATCCCGTTTCGTTCTGCTACCGACCATGGGCAGATCCGATGACCACGACCGCATCAAACCTTGGCTCGCCCCCTGCACTGGCTCACCTGAGCCGCACGCAGGAACGGGCGCTGGCGCTGACCATCGCGGTGGTGACGGCCAATGCCTATTACATCCACCCGATGATCGGCGATGTGGCCCGCGCCTTCGGTGTGGGCGAGGCCGAGATCGGACTGGTGCCGGCACTCAACCAACTGGCGCTGGCGCTGGGCATCTTGCTGCTGCTGCCGCTGGGAGACTTCACCTCGAACGCGCGGCTTTGCCTGATCTTCGTGGCGGGACAGACGCTGTGCCTTGGCGGCATGGTATTGGCACCCGGCTTTGCGAGCTTCACCGCCGCCTCGACCTTGCTCGGCTTTTTCACCATCGCGCCTTATCTGATCCCTGCCTTTGCCTCCAAACGCGTCGCGCCCGAGCGGCTGGGGCAGGTGACCGCACAGCTGACGGCGGCTGTTATCTTCGGGATTCTGGTCGCACGCATGGGCGCAGGGATCATCGCTGCCCATGCGGATTGGCACCGGGTCTATGTCGGCGCGCTGGCACTGATGATGGGGGTGACGGCCCTTTTGCCGATTGCGATGAGAAGCGAGGGGACCAGCCCCAAGCAGCCAACGACCGGTTACGTCGCGCTGATTGCATCGGTCTTCACACTTGCCGCGCGGCACCCCGATATGCGCCTGTCGGCGGCGATGCAGGGGCTGAACTTCGGCATATTCACCGCAAGCTGGCTGGCGCTGGCGCTGCATCTCACCGGGCCTGCGATGGGATATGGCACTGACGATGTCGGCTATCTTGCGGGGATTGCGGCGGTCAGCGTCTTCACCACGCCACGCCTTGGGCGCTGGGCCGACCGGGTCGGCCCGCGCCGCGCCCGGATTGCCGCCGCGCTGGTGCAATTGGCGGGGATCGCGCTGTTCTATCCGCTGGGGTTCAGCATCTGGGCCTTGCTGGTGCCGCTGTTCATCGTCAACCTCGTCGGCCCGACGGTGGACGTGACGGGGCGGATGACGCTGTTCACGCTAGCCCCGGAAATCCGCACGCGGCTGACCACCAGCTATATCGTGACGATGTTCGTGGGCGGCGCAATCGGAAGTGCGGCGGGCACAGCAGTGTTCGACCTTGGTGGCTGGGGTGCGACTTGCACCCTGCTGCTGGCGATGTCCTGCACAGTGGTGGCGCTGTCGGTGCATGCCGAGCGACGCTGGCGTGCGGAGCAGGCAGCCACGGGTTAATGGTTTCGTAACCCTGATCAAGGTAAACAAATTACCGAAGGGCGTTACGGCCAGATACCGAATGACGGGTTTTGAAACGCGTCACTCCGGTTGGGCCGAGCGCCCTTCATCCATTTCCGGTGCCCGCATGGCAGGAAATGGTGACCCCGGCGCGATTCGAACGCGCGGCCCCCAGATTAGGAATCTGATGCTCTATCCGGCTGAGCTACGGGGTCCCGCGCCTGCAATAGCAGCGCCGGCCGACAACTCAATTGAGTTTGTCCGGCGGCGCGACCGGGAACGGCAGCGGTGCGACCGGCACGCCTTCCTCGATCAGGGCCTTGGCCTCCGCGAGGCTGGCCTGACCGTAGATCGGTGCCTCGTCGCGCTCGCCATAATGCATCTTGCGGGTTTCCTCGGCGAACTTGTCGCCCACCCATGTCGAGTTTTTGAGCGCCTCGCCCTGCGCCTTGGCCAGCGCGGCCAGCGCCTTGCGCATTTCGGGCGGGATCGGGGTATTGGCCATGGGCCGCGTTTCGGGCGGGAGCACTTCCTGGCGGCTGTTGCCCTTGGCGGGCACGGCCGGGGCCATCGGCGCCTTGGCCACTTGCGCATCGCCGCAGGTCGGGCAGGCGATCAGGCCCCGCGCCCGCTGGTCCTCGTAATCGGCAGATGAGCCGAACCAGCCTTCGAAACGGTGGCCTTCGCGGCATGCAAGGTCAAAGACGATCATGGGCTTCAGGACCTGGCGATTTCGCGGCGGTTGGCAAGAGCGGGAACCTGCGCGCGCACCTCGGCCACGCGGGCAAGATCGATGTCGCAGAAAGCGAGACCAGCTGCCTCGCCCCCCATGTCGAGCAGCACCTCGCCCCACGGATCGACGACGAGGCTGTGGCCATAGGTCTCGCGCCCGTCTGCGTGGTGGCCGACCTGGGCTGCAGCGATAACGAAGGCGCTGGCCTCGATTGCCCGGGCGCGAAGCATCACATGCCAATGCGCCGCGCCGGTCGGCTTGGTGAAAGCGGCGGGCACGGCGATGGCATCGCAGGCGCGGTCACCCAGCGCACCGAACAGCGCGGGGAAGCGCAGGTCATAGCAAACGGCCAGCCCGAGCCGCCCGACCGGCGTATCCTCCACCGTCACCACCGCGCGCCCGGCTTCATAGGCGTTGCTTTCCCGCCAGCTTTCGCCGCTGGCGAGGTCGACGTCGAACATGTGGATCTTGTCATAGGTCACAGGGGCCGGCGCGCCGGGGGCGAAGAGCATCGAGCGATTGGCATTCTTGCCGCCTGGCACCGCAACCGCCATCGAACCCAGCGCGATTGTCACGTCCGTCGCGCGCGCGAGATCGGCAAGCCGGGGGACGAAGGGGGATTGGTCCTGCGGCAAGATATGCGCTGCGCCGCGCGCGCGGTCGCGATCGAGCAGCAGCGACATTTCCGGAGTGAACAGCATCGCCGCCCCCTGCCCCGCCGCCGCACCCGCGGCATCGGCTATGGCAGCATAATTCGCCTCGGGATCCACACCCGAAGTCATCTGCAAGACCGCGATTTTCGGCATCAGCCTGCCAGAAGCGCGTCAAGCTTGCCCGCTGCCTCCAGCGCGGCAAGATCATCCGAGCCGCCCACGTGGACCTCGCCGATGAATATCTGCGGCACGGTCATCGCATGGGGCGCGCGGGCGAGCATTTCGTCGCGCCCCGGCCCGCCCATGGTAATGTCATGCTCGGTGAACGCCGCGCCCTTCTCGGTCAGCAGACGCTTGGCGCGCACGCAAAAGGGGCAGGCGAATTTGGTGTAAATGTCGATCCGGGGGGTGACCATGGTGTCCCTCTTGCCAAAGCTCTTGAAAGCCTGAGTGTGACAACCAGATAAGCACAGTCGCCGCGTTTCGCCAGTGCCGGGAAACGCATAGCGGCACGGCGGGTGCTGCATCCGGCAGGCCCGCGTCACAACCAGATCGCTCAAGCTTGAGGATTTGCCATGTCACGTTTCGATTTCACCCCCTATCGCCGCTCCACCGTTGGCTTTGACCGCCTGTTCGACCTGCTCGAAAATCAGGCGCGGCTCAATGCGGGCGACAATTACCCCCCCTTCAACATCTCGCGCCGGGGCGAGGACAATTACCGCATCACCCTTGCGGTGGCGGGCTTCCGTCCGGGCGATATCGAAATCACGGCCCAGCAGAACCTGCTGGTCGTGCAGGGCCGCAAGCGCGAAGAGGACGAGGACGGATCCGAGCTGATCCACGTCGGGATCGCCAACCGCGGCTTCGAGCGCCGCTTTGAGCTTGCCGATTTCGTGCGGGTCGAACGCGCCGACCTTGCCGATGGCCTGCTGATCATCGATCTCGTGCGCGAGGTTCCCGATGCCATGAAGCCGCGCAAGATCGCAATCGGCGGCACTGCAACGCTGACCGCCGTCCCGACCGGGTCAAGCGACGATACCGCCAGTGCGGCCTGAATCACCGGCGTGAATCAAAGGGGGCGGACCTTGCGGCCCGCCCCCGCGACTTGCGTCGCCCTATCTGGTACTATCCGTCCGGGTCGCAGAAGACGGACAAAACCAGACAAGCTCTCTATCGCTGGAAACCGCGAAGCTCACCCCTAGCCTTTTGCCGCATTTCGCGGCCGGGAAGGGAGTATCGCCAAGCTTCCTTGACAACCTTTGAATGGGTCTCAGCGTCTAAAGCCGAATGGCAACAATACGCAAGGCCATTCTGCAAATGTTGTAAAGATGCGACAGGATGTGTTCCAGCTTGAGAAACAAAGGATTGCAATGCGCCTCTAGCCACTGCCGAAAACACCGTCAGGCTTTGTCCACGGCACATCAGTGATGGAAAATGCCTTTGCCGGAACGGTCCTGACGCGCAGGCCCAATGCTCACACGCCCGCAACCGCGGGCGAATCGGTCAGCGATCAGACGAGACGCGATTGTTCCAGCGCCGCTGCGATGAAACCGGCAAACAGCGGGTGCGGATCGAAGGGCCGGGATTTCAGTTCCGGATGGAACTGCACACCGACAAACCACGGATGGTCAGGCCGCTCGACGATTTCGGGCAGCAGCCCATCCGGGCTCATGCCGGCAAAAATCAGGCCCTGCTTTTCCAGCGGTTCGATAAAGGCGCTGTTGACTTCGTAGCGGTGGCGGTGGCGTTCGGAGATCGTCTCTGCACCGCCATAAATCCGGGAGGTGTGGCTGTTGGGGCTTAGCTTGGCCGGATAGGCGCCAAGCCGCATCGTGCCGCCCAGATCCCCGCCCTCTTCGCGCTGCTGGAGGCCTTCCTTGGTCATCCATTCAGTGATGATGCCAACCACCGGCGTATCGGTCGGCCCGAATTCGGTCGATGACGCATTGTCGAACCCTGCCGCGCGCGCGCCTTCGATGCAGGCCATCTGCATCCCAAGGCAGATGCCGAAGAAGGGCACATTGCGGGTGCGGGCAAACCGCACGGATGCGATCTTGCCTTCGCTACCGCGCTCACCGAAGCCGCCGGGCACGAGGATGCCGTGCATCGGTTCAAGCGCGGCGATGATCTCGCTGTCATCATCGCCTTCGAAAATCTCGGCGTCGATCCAGCGGATATTGACCTTGACCCGGTTGGCCAGGCCGCCATGGACCAGCGCCTCATTGAGGCTCTTATAGGCGTCCGGCAGCCCGACATATTTGCCCACCACCGCGATGGTGACTTCGCCTTCAGGGTTGAAGTGGCGGTCGGTCACATCATTCCACGCCGCAAGATCAGGCTCGCGCGCGTCGGTGATGCCAAAAGCGCGCAGCACTTCGCGGTCCAGCCCTTCGGCGTGATATTGCTGGGGCACCGAATAGATCGAGGGCGCGTCCAGCGCCTGGATCACCGCTTCGGACCGCACGTTGCAGAATTGCGCGATCTTGCGGCGGTCGCTTTCGGGGATGGGGTGTTCGGCGCGGCACAGCAGGATGTCGGGCTTGATGCCCAAAGCCGCCAGTTCGCGCACCGAGTGCTGGGTCGGCTTGGTCTTCAGCTCGCCCGCCGCCTTGATGTAAGGCACCAGCGTGACATGGACGCTGACGGTCTGGAGCGGTTCCAGCTCGTTACGGAGCTGGCGGATCGCTTCCATGAAGGGCAGCGATTCGATGTCGCCCACCGTGCCGCCGATTTCGCACAGGATGAAATCATGATCGCCCTGATCGGCGAGCGCGAAGGCCTTGATCGCGTCGGTCACGTGCGGGATCACCTGCACGGTCGCGCCGAGATAGTCGCCGCGGCGTTCCTTGGTGATGATATCGCGATAGACGCGGCCCGAGGTGATGTTGTCGCTCTGGCGCGCGGAAACGCCGGTGAAGCGTTCGTAGTGGCCAAGATCGAGATCGGTTTCGGCCCCATCATCGGTCACATAGACCTCGCCGTGCTGATACGGGCTCATCGTGCCCGGATCGACGTTCAGATAGGGATCGAACTTGCGGATGCGGACCTTGTAGCCGCGCGCCTGAAGGAGAGCCGCCAAGGAGGCAGCCATGAGACCTTTGCCGAGCGAGGAGACCACGCCGCCGGTGATGAAAATGAACCGCGCCATGGGATTCGGGCCTTAAGCAACAGGAGGGATTCGGGGCAAGCGAATTGCGGCCTCGCAAGGGCCGCCATCCACAGTGCCGTTGTGCGGGAGTGCAGGACGCGTGCGGAATTGCCCCAAGGCAGCTTCCGCACGGCCCGCTGTATTTTACTGCGCGGGTGCCGCCGGAGCAGGCTGAGCCGGAGCGGGGGCCGGTGCAGGGACAGGATCAGCCAGCAGATCAGGCTTGGCCGGTGCCGGCGCGCCGCGTTCAAGCGTGGTGGTGACATTGCCGACCGAGCCTTCGCGCGCGGCCAGCGCGGCGAGCACGATCGATAGCGTGACGAAGGCCACTGCCAGCCACTTGGTCGTCCGGGTCAGGAAATCCGCCGCCCCGCGCGCGCCGAAAGCGCCGCCCGGGCTGGAGCCGATGCCGAGCCCGCCCCCTTCGGAGCGCTGCATCAGCACCACGCCAACCAGCGCGGCGGCCACCAGGGCCTGAATCACGGTGAGGAAGATAAACAGGGACATGAAGAATTCTCGTGACCGGGGGCGATCACCTCGCCCGGATGAATATATCGCCGCCATGTAGGCGCGCGCCCGGCAGTCGGCAAGCCCGCTTGCGGCAAGCCCGCGCCCGGACGTGCCCCTTGAGCCCCTGCCCCAGCCTTGGCCAGCGCCTCAGTTGCCCAGCGGCTCGCTGGCGGCCAGCGCGATCCCCATGAAGCTGTCGGCCGTCAGGCTCGCCCCGCCCACCAGTGCCCCGCCCACTTCGGGAACGGCGAAAATTGCGGGCGCATTGTCTGGCTTGACCGAGCCGCCATACAGGATGCGCACCTCGCGGCCATGATCCTCGCCCAGCAGTTCGACCAGCAGCGCGCGGATCGCGCCGTGCATTTCGGCGATGTCGTCGATGGTGGCGGCATTGCCGGTGCCGATCGCCCAGATCGGTTCATAGGCAATCGTCAGCCGGTCGGCGATGTCGGCAGGCAAAGCCTCGGCAGACGGCAGCGAGGCCTTGAGCTGCCCGGCCACAAAGGCAACCGCCTGGCCCGATTCGCGTGTCGCAGCGCTTTCGCCGCAGCACATGATGACCTTGAGGCCCGCAGCAAAGGCAGCCTCGGCCTTGGCACGCACCAGGGCATCGGTCTCGCCGTGGTCCTGACGGCGTTCGGAATGGCCGAGAATCACGAAAGTCGCGCCGGCATCGGCCACCATGGTGGCCGAAATGTCCCCGGTGTGCGCGCCGCCATCGACATGGTGGCAGTCCTGCGCACCGACAGCGATCTGTTCGGCCTCGCGGTGAATGGGGTGGATAAGGGTGTAAGGCGGCGCGATTGCCACCTCAACCTTCATGTGGCGCTGGGCTGCACGGTCGATCGCGCGTGCTTCGGAAAGCATCGCGCGGGTGCCGTGCATCTTCCAGTTTCCGACGATATAGGGTCGGCGGGTCATGACGAGTTCTTGCACTTCCTGCGAATTGAGAGGGTTGGGCCCGGGCCCAAGCTGCCTGGGGCTTGATTCTGGTTTTGCTGTAGTGCTCCGGGCCTGTGACCGCTAGCCGAGGAAGCTGCGCTAGTCAAAACGCGTCCGAACCTGTTGCCGCGCGGTCGCAGGGCCTATAAAGCGCTGGCCGCGTCGCGTGCCTGCGGCGTGTGCCCGACATACGCTGGCGCCTTGTGGCCAGCCCCGGATGGGATCCGTAACGCATATGATTTCGTTCTTCCGCCGCTTTTTCGCCTCGAAGATCGGCCTGCCGATTGCCCTTGCCTTTCTGGCGCTGTTGGGGCTGGCCTTTGCGGCATCCGACCTCACCAATGCCAATTTCGGCGGCGTGTCGGGCGGGGACCGCATGGCAGTGGTCGGCAGCGACAAGATCCCGATGACCGAACTTCAGGCAACCGCCGGCAGCGCGCTTGACCAGATGCGCCAGCAGAACCCCACCCTGACCATGCCCGAATTCATTGCAGGCGGCGGCTTTGACGAAGTGGTGCGCCAGATCATCGACCGCGCGGCTGTGGCCGAATATGCACGCAAATATGGTCTGCGTGCCGGCGATAATCTGGTGAACAGCGAAATCCTCAAGATTTCCGCATTCCAGGGCCTGACCGGGGCCTTTGACGAAAAGACCTATCTGGCCGCCCTCGCCCAGCGCGGACTGACCGATCAAAGCTTCCGCCGCGGCCTTGCGGCCGATCTGTTGGCGCAGCAGCTGGTCGAGCCCGCCATCGCCTCGCCCCAGCTTCCTGAAAAGATTGCGCGCCAATATGCCGCGCTGGTGCTGGAAAAGCGCAAGGGCGAGATCGCGCTGATCCCGAGTGCGGCCTATGCGCCCACAGGCAACCCGTCCGACAGCCAGCTTGCGGCATGGTATCAGGACAACCGCACCCAGTTCATCCGCCCCGAGCGTCGCAGCCTGCGCTTTGCGGTAATCGGCACCGATACGCTCAAGGTCAACGCCGTGCCAACCGCCGCCGAAATCGCGGCGCGTTACAAGCGTGACGCAGCCAAGTATGCGGCAAGCGAGAAGCGGGTTGTCACCAGCTTTGTCGTGCCCACCGAAGATGCCGCCAAGGCGCTTGCCGCACGCATTCGCGGCGGCGTCTCGCTCGAAAGCGCAGCGCGTGAGGCGGGCTTTACCGCATCAAGCGCTGAAGCACGTGACCGCGAGGCGATGGCAGGCGCCATCAGCTTCGCCTTTGCCCAGAACGCCTTCAAGGCCGCACAAGGCGGCGTGGTCGATCCGGCGCAGGGCACGCTTGGCTGGTATGTCGCGCGCATCGACAAGATCGAACGCTCCGCCGGGCGCGATCTTGCCGCAGCCACCCCCGAAATCACGCAGGCGCTCACCGGCGAAAAACGCGCCGCTGCCATCGCGGACCGCGTGGCCGAGCTTGAAGCCGAGATCGACAGCGGCACCGCGCTCGCTGAAGTCGCCAAGGCCTATGGCCTCAAGGTTGAAACCACCCCGCCGCTGCTCGCTAACGGGCAGGCTTTCGGCCAGCCCCAGATGCAGATCGTCCCGGAACTGGCGCAGGTGCTCCAGACCGCGTTCCAGATGGAAGAGAGCGCGCCCCAGCTTGCCCCTGTCGCGGGCGACCAGTTCGTGGTGTTTGAAGTTGCGCGGATCGAGGAAGCCTCGGCCCCGCCGCTCGCCGCGGTCAAGGACGGCGCGATTGCCGGGTGGAAGCGCGCGCAAGGCGCGATCCTCGCCAAGCAGGCGACTGACCGCATCCTCGCCAAGGTCCGCGCCGGGATGTCGCTGAGCGATGCCCTCGCCGCGGAAAACAAGCCCGGTTTCGAGCGTCAGGCGATCGATCTTTCGCGCCGCGATCTGCTCGCCCGCCAGCAGGGCCGCATCGCCCCGCCGCTGGTGCTGTTGTTCAGCATGGCCGAAGGCACCACCAAATCGCTCGAAGGGCCGCGCAATCTGGGCTGGTATATCGTCGACCTCGACGACATCAGCACCCTGCCGCTTGATAAGGAGCCGCAGCTGGTGGCGCAGACCCGCCAGCAATTGGCCGGCGCTCTGGCGGGCGAATATCGCGAACAGGCTGCCGCAGCCATGGCCAAGGAAGTGGGCGTGACCCGCAATGACGCCGGGATCGCCGCGATGCGTAAGCAACTCGCCGGCGAGCAATAAGCTGCGCGTGAGGCCGAAGTGACCAGCTCCATAGCCAGCGCCAACGGCGGCCTGCCCGAAAACGCCGCTGCCGCTGCCGCCATGCTCGCCAAGGGCAGCCCGGCGCTGGTGTGGCGGCGGATCATCGCCGACAGCGACACGCCAGTGGGCGCAGGCCGGCGGCTGATCGTGCCCGGCAGGGGCGACTTCCTGCTCGAAAGCGTAGAAGGCGGCGAGGTGCGCGGGCGTTACAGCCTGCTCGGCCTCGATCCTGATCTGGTGTTCCGGGCCAAGGGCGCGGCGGCCGAGGTCAACCGCAACTGGAAGCTCGACCCGGAAGCCTTCGTCCCGCTGGCAGGCGGCGCGCTGGCCGAACTGCGGGCGCTGGCTGATGCCTGCCGCATCGACCCGATGCCCGAAGGCCTGCCGCCTGCCCTCGCCTGTCTGGTCGGCTATTTCGGTTACGAGACCATCGGTCTGGTCGAAACCCTGCCGCGCGCCCCGCAAAGCGCGCTGGAACTGCCCGATATGCTGTTCGTGCGGCCCACGGTCATTCTGGTGTTCGACGGGCTGACCAATGCGCTCTACGCCGTCGCCCCGATCTGGGAGGCCGCTGATCCTGAGGCCGCAGTCGAGCGCGCGGGCGAGCGGATCGATGCGACGCTGAGCCAGCTTGGTGAGCCGATGCCCGCCGCCCTTGCGCAAGACGTGCCGGACACCCTGCCCGATCTTGCGCCCGTGATTGCGGCCGATGATTACAAGGCCATGGCGCTCAAGGCCAAGGACTACATCCTTGCCGGCGATATCTTCCAGGTGGTGCTGGCCCAGCGTTTCACCTGTCCCTTCACCCTGCCCCCGCTGGCGCTGTATCGCGCATTGCGGCGGGTGAACCCTTCGCCCTTCCTCTATTTCCTCGACCTGCCCGGCTTTGCGCTGGTCGGCTCCTCGCCCGAAATTCTCGTTCGGGTGCGTGAGGGGGAGGTGACCATTCGCCCGATCGCAGGCACGCGTCCGCGCGGGGCCACGCGTGAGGACGATCTTGCCAACGAAGCCAGCCTGCTGGCCGATCCCAAGGAGCGGGCCGAGCATCTGATGCTGCTCGATCTGGGACGCAATGATGTGGGCCGGGTGGCGGCGGCGGGCACGGTCGAGGTGACCGACAGCTTCACCATCGAACGCTACAGCCATGTGATGCACATTGTCAGCAATGTGGTGGGCCGGCTGGATCCTTCGAAGGACGCTTTGGACGCGATGTTTGCAGGCTTTCCGGCGGGCACCGTGTCGGGCGCGCCCAAGATCCGCGCCTGCCAGATCATCGCGGAAATCGAGCCGGAAACGCGTGGAGCCTATGCCGGCGGCGTCGGCTATTTCGCGCCTGATGGCAGCCTTGATAGCTGCATCGTGCTGCGCACCGCGGTAGTGAAGGACGGGGTGATGCACGTGCAGGCAGGCGCAGGCATCGTTGCCGACAGCGATCCTGATTACGAATTGGCCGAGTGCCGCGCCAAATCGGGCGCGCTGATTGCCGCCGCGCGCGAAGCAGTGCGGGTGGCAGGCGAACCGGGGTATGGACAATGAAAACCGCACTGTTCCTCGCCACCAGCCTTGCCCTGATGCTGGCCGCCTGTTCCGAGCCGCCTGCGGGCGAAGCGGTGACCAAGATCAGGTTTGATGGATCGCAGGCCGAGGAACCCGTCCCCGGCCCCGCTGAAACCCCAGAGGAAACCGGCCCCACTGCGTGCGAGGCGGCGGTGTTCGAAGGCGTTGCCCTTACCCATTGCATCGCCGATCCCGCGCTGCACCGCATCGAAATGGCGAATATTGGCGCGGACAAGCAGCCCTTCGGCAGCCTTGCCGCCTTTGCCGCCACGGTCGAACCTGCCGACATCGCCTTTGTCATGAACGGCGGGATGTATGGCGATGATCTCAAGCCGCTCGGCTACTTTGTCCAGAAGGGCGAGCGGCTGAAGGAGCTGGACCGGGGGGACGGGGACGGCAATTTCTACATGAAGCCCAACGGCCTGTTCTTCGGCAGCAGCGCGGGCTGGCGGGTGATGGGCAGCAACACCTTCTTCAATACCGTGGGTGATCGCCCGCAGTTCGGCACCCAGTCCGGCCCGCTGCTGCTGATCGAGGGCAAGCTTCACCCGGAAATCCAGGACGACGGCCCCTCCAAGGCGATCCGCAACGCCGTGGGCGTCGATGGCAAGGGCCGGGCGCATTTCGTCATTTCCGATGCGCCGGTGAGCTTTGGGCAGCTGGCACGCTATTTCCGTGATGAGCTCAAGGTGAGCAATGCGCTCTACCTGGACGGGCAGGTCTCGAGCCTGTGGGACCCGGCCAGGAGCCGCATGGACAAGGGGCGCGTTGGCCCGATCATCGTGGTGACGAAGCGCGAAGCGGCGGCACAGCCAGTGGCAGAGGAAAAGGCAGAGGCGCAATGATCCCCTCCTCGCAGATACTCGTCATCGACAATTACGACAGCTTCACCTTCAACCTCGTCCATTACCTGATGGAGCTGGGGGCCGAGGTGCGCGTGGAGCGCAATGATGCGCTGACCGCTGCCGAGGCGTTGCGGACAAATGCGGCGGGGTTCCTGATCTCGCCCGGTCCCTGCACGCCGAACGAAGCTGGCATCAGCCTCGATCTCGTCGCGGCCTGTGCCGATGCGGGCAAGCCCTTGATGGGCGTATGTCTGGGGCATCAAGCGATCGGCCAGCATTTCGGCGGCACGGTGCAGCGCGGCGGGCTGATGCATGGCAAGACCTCGCCCGTCACGCATGACGGCAGCGGCGTGTTTGCCGGCCTGCCCAGCCCCTTTATCGCCACGCGCTATCACAGCCTTGAGGTGGTAGATGTGCCGGCCGAGCTGGTCGCCAATGCCCATGCCGAAACGCCGGGCGCCGATCACCTGAGCGTTATGGGCTTCCGCCATGCCAGCCTCCCGATCCATTCGGTGCAGTTCCACCCCGAAAGCATCGCCACCGAGCACGGCCACGCGCTGCTGGCGAATTTCGTGCGCCTGTGCGGGCTGGAGCCGGTGCTGCCGGCGCGGCTGACGGCATGACCACCCTCCCCGACATCGCCGCCCCGCTTTCCGAATCGCAAGCCGAGGCCGCCTTTGGCGTGCTGCTTGACGGCGTGCCTTCGAAAAGCGAGATCGCGGACTTCCTCATCGCCCTGTCTGCTCGGGGGGAAACGGCCGACGAAATCGCGGGCGCGGCGCGGGCGCTGCGGGCGCGGCTGATCCCCATCAACGCCCCCGAAGGCGCAATCGACGTCTGCGGCACCGGCGGTGACGGGCACCACACCCTCAACGTTTCGACCGCCGTCAGCCTTGTGGTCGCGGCCTGCGGGGTGCCGGTCGCCAAGCACGGCAACCGTGCGGCGAGTTCCAAGGCGGGCGCGGCGGATACGCTGGAGGCCCTCGGCCTCGACATGGACGCCGCCGGGCGCACGGCGGAAAAGACCCTCGCCGAAATCGGCATCTGCTTTCTGTTTGCCAAGAACCACCACCCGGCAATGGCGCGGATCCAGCCCATCCGGGTGGCAATCGGCCAGCGCACGATCTTCAACCTGATGGGGCCGCTTTCGAACCCGGCAGGCGTCACGAGCCAGCTGATCGGCATCGCGCGCCCTGCCTATGTGCCGATCTATGCCGGCGCGCTGGCGCGGCTCGGCACGGGAAAATCGCTGATCGTTTCGGGCGACGAGGGGCTCGACGAACTCAGCCTTGCGGGCGGAAACGAAGTCGCGGTGGTGACTGGCCACGCCTTCACCATGGAGCGCATCGATGCGAACGCCGCGGGCCTTCCCCATGCCCCCATCGAGGCGATCCGCGGCGATGATGCGCGGCACAATGCCGCAGCCTTGAAGGCGCTGCTGATGGGCACTCCCGGCCCCTATCGCGACGCGGTGCTGTTCAATGCGGCCGGCGCGCTGAGCGTGGCGGGACGCGGGGAAAGCTGGCCCGAGCGCGCGGCCATGGCGGCAGAGGCACTGGATTCGGGCGCGGCGCTGGCGCTGCTCCAACAATGGATCGAACTGGCCCGATAATTCTCCAACGAAGTGAACCGATGAACAAGCTCGAAGAAATCTGCGCCACCAAGTATCAGGAAGTCGCCGCCCGCAAGGCTGCGACCACCCTCGCCGCGCTCGAAGCCGCGGCCGCCGCGCAAACGGCTCCGCGCGGGTTCGAGGCCGCCCTGCGCGCCCGCGCCGCCGATGGATATGCCCTGATCGCCGAGATCAAGAAGGCCAGCCCCTCCAAAGGGCTGATCCGCGCCGATTTCCACCCCGCCCAGCACGCCGCCGCCTACCAGAATGGCGGCGCGGCCTGCCTGTCCGTCCTGACCGACGCGCCCTATTTTCAGGGCCACGAGGATTACCTCGTCGAGGCGCGCGCCGCCTGCGAACTGCCGGTGCTGCGCAAGGATTTCATGGTCGATCCCTGGCAATGCCTGGAAGCCCGGGCCATCGGCGCTGACGCGATCCTGATCATTGTCGCTGCGCTGGAAAACGCGCAAATGGCCGAGATCGAAGCGGCAGCGCGCCAATACGGCATGGATGTGCTGGTCGAAGTCCATGACGAGGCCGAAATGGCCCGCGCCGCCGCGCACCTCAATTCACGCCTGATCGGGGTCAATAACCGCGATCTCAAAACCTTCACCACCTCGCTCGCGACGACCGAACGGCTCGCCCCCCTTGCGCCTGCAGGCACGCTGCTGGTGGGCGAAAGCGGGATCAACAGCCATGCAGATTGCCAGCGCCTCGAAGCCGCCGGCGTGCGCACCTTCCTCGTGGGCGAAAGCCTGATGCGGGCTGACGATATTGCGAGTGCCACCCGCGCCCTGCTCGGGCCACAAGCGGCGGCATGACCAAACTCACCCACCTCGATAGCGACGGCGCGGCGCATATGGTCGATGTCGGCGGCAAGCCTGCCACCGCCCGCCGTGCGGTCGCATCGGGGCGGATCACCATGTCGCCAGAGGCGCTTGCCGCGATCCGTGAGGGCAACGCGCCCAAGGGCGATGTGCTGGGCACCGCGCGCATTGCCGGGATCATGGCCGCCAAGCGCACGGGCGAGCTGATCCCGCTGTGCCACCCGCTCGGGCTGGAAGCGGTGAATATCGAATTCGCCTATGAAGCAGACGCGATCCGCGCCACCGCGACTGCCTCGCTCACCGGCAAGACCGGGGTCGAAATGGAAGCGATGACAGCAGCTTCCATCGCGCTCCTCACAATCTATGACATGGCCAAGGCCATCGACAAGGGCATGGTGATCGAAAGCGTCCGCCTGATCGCCAAGACCGGCGGCAAGTCCGGCGACTGGAACGCGGCGCTTTGAGCGCGCTGCTGGGTCTGGAGGAAGCGCAGGCCCGCCTGCTCGCCCTCGCCCCGCAACGCCCTGCCAGTCCGCTTGCGCTCTCGAGTTTTGCCCAGCGGCGTTTTCTTGCGGAGAGCATCACCGCCCAGCGCACCCAGCCTGCCGCCGATCTTTCGGCTATGGACGGCTATGCAGTGTCCCCCGGCCCCGGCCCGTGGCAGCGCGTGGGCGAAAGCCGCGCGGGCGCGCCCTTCCCTGCGATGCTCACCCCCGGCCAATGCGTCCGCATCTCGACCGGCGCGGTCGTGCCTGAAGGCGCGGCGAGCGTGCTGCTGCAGGAAGACGCGGTTGTGGATGGCCACAAAGTCACCGCCACCGAACCCGCCTTGCCCGGCAGGCATATCCGCAAGGCCGGATTCGATTTCCGCGAGGGTGACACGGTGCTGGCTAAGGGGACAGAATACTCCCCCGCCGTCCTCGCGCTGGCGGCGTCGGCCGGGCACGGGGTGCTCCCCTGGACCGAACCGCCCGCGGTCGCCGTGCTCGACAGCGGCGATGAACTGGTTGCACCCGGCAAGCCTTGCGGCCCGCACCAAATCCCGGCGAGCAACGGGGTGATGCTGGCCGCGATGCTGTATCCTTATGTCGGATTGGTCGACAGCCTCGGCCCCGTGGCCGATGAGCGCGCCGCGCTGGCCGCCGCGCTGAAGCGGGCCGAAAGCAGCCACATCCTCATCACCAGCGGCGGGGCTTCGGTGGGCGATCATGACCTGATCCAGCAGGCCTTGAAGGACTGGGGCGCGACCATCGATTTCTGGAAGGTCGCGATCAAGCCCGGCAAGCCGCTGATGGTGGCGACCCGCGGCGACATGGTGATCCTCGGCCTGCCGGGCAATCCCGTTTCAAGCTTCGTTACCGCCTTCCTGTTTGCCCTGCCGCTGGTGCGCGCGAGCATGGGCGATCCCGATCCCCTGCCCCGCGCTGTGCCAATGATCGCGGGCGAGGATCTCCCACCCGTCGGCCCGCGCCGCGAATTCCTGCGCGCGCGTGTGGAGGGCGATGTGGTGCGGCTGGCAGGCTCGCAGGATTCCTCGGCCCTTTCCGCGCTGGCGGCCGCCGACTGCCTGATCGACCGTCCGGCCCGCTCTCCCGCAGCGCGGGCCGGCGATGCCCTGCGGGTGTTCCGCCTCCAGAATGGCTGAATTGCGCGGGTTTGCCGTGAGCAATGCTTGACACCCCTTTGACAGTTGCCTAATTGTTCCTTGTTCGTTCACCTTAATGGCGGGCGGCGAGTGCAATCAATGCACCTTGGCCTCTGATCGGTGGGGCAGGTGCCTCTTGGCGCACGCAAGGGATTGGCATGGCGGACCCGTCCGGGTGCGCCGTGGGTGCGACCACAGGAGTTTTGACCAATGCTGACCGCAAAACAGCGCGAGCTGATCGTCTTCATCCAGCAACGTCTGGAAGAGACCGGGATCTCGCCGAGTTTCGAGGAAATGAAGGAAGCGCTCGATCTGAAGAGCAAATCGGGCGTGCACCGGCTGATTTCCGCGCTGGAAGAACGCGGGTTCCTGCGCCGCCTGCCCAACCGGGCGCGCGCGCTCGAAGTGATCCGTGAACCGGGCGACACCACGCCCGCGCGCGGTACGGCTCCTACGGCTGCGGCGACGGGCGGCAATGTGGTGGCAATGCCCACGCCCGCTGCGCGCGTGGCCAATGCGGCCAATGACGTGATCGAGCTGCCCTTGCACGGGCGGATTGCGGCAGGCGCCCCGATCGAGGCGCTGGAAGGCCAGTCGACGCTGCCGGTGCCCGCCGCGCTGCTCGGCCCGGGTGAACATTACGCGCTTGAGGTTTCCGGCGATTCGATGGTCGAAGCCGGGATCTTCGATGGCGATTTCGCGCTGGTGCGGCGCACGAACACTGCGCGCGATGGCGAAATCGTGGTGGCGCTGGTGCGCGGCGAGGAAGCGACGCTGAAATATCTGCGGCGCGAAGGCGCGCAGGTGCGGCTCGATCCGGCCAATGCCGCCTATGATCCGCAGTTCTACCGCCCCGACGAAGTCGAGGTTCAGGGCAAGCTAGCCGGGCTTTTGCGCCGCTATCATTGAGGCAAGGCGGGCCGGAAAAGGGCGGGTGCGCTAGCCGGGTTGCCGGGATTTGCGCGGCTTACGGCTCTTTTCCGGCCCGATTGTCATTGTATTTGAGGGCGTTGGAGATTTCGGAGGCAGTTTTCAGCCCCCTGCTCGGGTCGACTTTGCCCCCACCTAGCCGCCCTCCAGACCCCGGCCAGCCCCCCTTTAGCCGGGCTTTGGGAAACCGGGGCGGTTTTCCCAACATAAGGGGCCGGCTCTTTCCACCAGCCATGCCGCCCTTGGCTATCGGCCACCTTGGTCACTCTCTCCTTCGACAGGTCGATGGAAAGCCCGCCCGAACGTTCGAGGAATCGCCGGTCAGCCTTGAGCCAGCGCGGGCGGCACGAACGCGGCAGAAAGCGGTCCGCCACGACTATGTCCGCCTGTCCGCAGGCCGAGGCCAGCCCCCGCTCCTCCACCCGGTCCCGGTTGCGCCCGAGGAGCAGGTGCCATTCGCGCCCGCCGCGCTGAAGGGTGATGGTGCAAAACGAGGGTGAACAGCGCGCACCGGGCCATTGGTCCAGCGGCACAGGCTCAGCCGCGACCCCTGCAAGCTGCATCAGATTATCGCGCGTGTAGGATGAACGACTATCTCGCAGGGAGAGCAGCCGGGGCTCCCCATCAAGGCCGGTCATGGTGATCCCCACCTGCTGTCCGTCACCGGCCACCAGCAGATCGGGAACCGGGGTCAGCGCCACCAGCACGCTCGCCACAGCCACCGGGACCAGCCCGGCAAGCCGCACCCGCCCGCGCCACAGCCCGAGCCACAGGCCGCCGCCTGCAAACAGAGCGACCGCAAGCCCGCTGATCTGCGGCATCAACCGCACAGCCCCTGCCTGCCCGGCGGTAACATGCGCGATCCCCAAGAGCAGCGCCAGAGCGCGCTCGACCAGCCACCAGAACGGCGCGCCGGCTCCCACCAGATCGGCCACCAGGCCAAGCGCAATGAACGGCATGGCAACAAAGGTGACGAGGGGAATCGCCACCACATTGGCCAGAGCGCCGTACATTCCTGCCCGGTGGAAGTGGAACAGCACGATCGGCATCAGCGCCAGTTCGATCACCACGCCGCTGACGAACAGCATCACCGTGCGCCGGCCGGTGTGCATCCACCAGAGCTCGTCGCGCGGGGCAAGGAAGGCCTGCACCGGCGCGCTGTTGGCCAGCGCGATGATCGCCAGCACGGCGGTAAAACTCATCTGGAAGCTGGGGCCAATCGCGCTTTCCGGCCACAGCAGCAGCACAAAGCCGGCCGCGATCGCCACCATCCGCAGCGACAGCGCCTCGCGTCCCAGCATCAAGGCGCCCAGCACCAGCAAGGCCGCAACGCAGCTGCGCACCGTCGGCACCTCGGCGCCGGTCAGCAAGGTGTAGCCGATCCCGACCAGCGCCCCTGTCCCCGCAGCCACCAGCGGGAGGCGCACCCGCAAAGCAAGCGCCAACCACAGCGCCAACAGGCGCATTGTGGCAAAATAGGCTGCAGCGATCACCGCGCTCACATGCAGGCCGCTGATCGAGAGAAGGTGGGTCAGACCCGAATCCCGCATCGCTTTCTCGTCAGTCTCGGCAATCCCGCCGCGATCGCCGCTGGCAAAGGCCGCCGCGATGGCGCCGGGCGATCCGGGCACCCGCCCCTTGACGTGTTCCGCAAGCGCGCGTTGAACGCCGGCAAGGCCACTACCTTCGGGCGCAGGGGTGATCACCGTGAGGCGGCCGACCATCGTCCCCGTCGCCGCCAAGCCCTGAAACCATGCCGCGCGGGCGAAGTCGTAAGCGCCCGGCAACATCGGATGCGCAGGCGGCATCAGGCGGGCGCGCAGGCGGACGACGGCGCCCTCAGCAAGGCCCGGTGGCACGCTGCCCTCGTCCCTTCCGCCGCCCAGCGCCTCCAGCGGCACATTAACCCTCACCTTGCGCGCTGTGCCGCTTGCCGCATCGCGCATCGCAAGGGTCAGACGCAGACGGCCCTCGGCCGGCTGATCCTCCCGCTCCAGCACCCGGCCCTCGATCAGCACAACAGCGGGCCGATCAATCGGCTCTGCGCCGACAATGGCAGAGCGCGCCCACACGGCTCCCACGCCGAATGCAAAGACTAGCCCGCAAATCGTGACCGCAAGCCGCAGGTTCGCCCGCGTCTCGTCAGCCGTGCTGCCCGGCGGCCAAAGCAGCCTTGCGCTCAGCGCCAGCCCGGCGCCACCGGTCATCGCCAGCACCCATTGCCACGGCTGCGGCAGCACGAACCAAGTGATGATCGCCAGCGCAAACACCACCGCCAGCCAAGGCGCACGCTCGAACCCGGCCCCCGCAAGAAAGCCTTCCGTCGCATCTCCAAGCCGTGCCAGTCCGCCGCCGGTGCTGGACAAGCCTCGCGCACTTTGCCAAGGGCGCAGACGCGGTGTCCCGGCGGCGTTATCACCGCCCGGCTCCTCCCCCATCGGAATGATCGGCACATCGCGTATCGGCTTGTCCCCCCGACCGGCCTGCCCCCGCCCAAGCCGTTCGAAGTGAACAGGAATTCAGAGCCCATGGCAAGCGAAAGCAGCACCCCCAACAGCGAGGTCGTCACCCGCTTCGCGCCCTCGCCCACCGGCTTTCTGCATATCGGCGGCGCCCGCACCGCGCTGTTCAACTGGCTCTATGCGCGCCACCACGGGGGGCGCACCTTGCTGCGGATCGAGGACACCGATGCCAAGCGCTCCACGCAGGCAGCGATTGATGCGATCATCGAGGGCCTTGACTGGATGGGCCTCGATTATGACGCGCCGCCGCTGTTCCAGTCCGACCGTGCCGAGCGTCATGCCGAGGTGGCCTGGCAATTGCTGAATGCCGGACACGCCTACAAATGCTTCGCCACGCCCGAAGAACTGGAAGCGATGCGCGAAGAGCAGCGCGCCCAGAAAAAGCCGCTACGCTATGACGGGCGCTGGCGCGACCGCGATCCGGCCGAAGCCCCGGAAGGCGCAGCCTTCACCATCCGCCTCAAGACACCCACCGAGGGCGAAGTCACGATTCCAGACCGCGTGCAGGGCGCAGTGACTGTGCGTAACGAGGAGCTGGACGATTACATCATCCTGCGCGCGGACGGCACGCCGACCTATATGCTCGCGGTGGTGGTGGACGATCACGACATGGGCGTCACCCATGTGATCCGCGGCGACGATCACCTCAACAACGCCTTCCGCCAGCTCCCGATCATCCGCGCGATGAACACAATCGAGGGCAACTGGCCCGATCCGGTCTATGCCCATATCCCGCTGATCCATGGGGCTGACGGGGCGAAGCTGTCCAAGCGCCATGGGGCCCTGGGCGTCGAAGCCTATCGCGACGAATTCGGCATCCTGCCCGAGGCGCTGTTCAATTACCTTTTGCGTCTGGGCTGGGGCCACGGCGACCGCGAGGAGATCACCCGCGAGGAAGCGACGCAGCTGTTCGATCTCGATGGCGTCGGCAAAAGCCCCTCGCGCTTCGACATGAAGAAACTCGAACACCTCAACGGCCACTATCTGCGCGAGGCCGATGATGCGCGCCTTGCCGCTCTGGTCGCCGCACGGATCGGCGAGCACGCGGACGAGGCGTTGCTGGAGCGCGCGATGCCGGTGCTCAAGGTGCGAGCCAAGAACCTCATTGAACTGGCTGAAGGCGCAGCGTTTCTGTTCGCCAAGCGCCCCCTCGAAATGACCGAAAAGGCGGCCGCTTTGCTGGAAGGCGATGCACGTTCGATTTTACGCAAGCTTTACGAGGCACTCCGTGCCGAAAACGACTGGACAAGCGAGGCGCTCGAAGCCACTACGAAGACGCTCGCCGAGGCGCAGGGATTGGGTCTTGGCAAGCTGGCGCAGCCAATGCGCGCGGCGCTGACCGGGACGACAACATCACCCGGTATTTTCGATGTTCTGGTCCTGCTCGGACGAGACGAGGCACTCGCCCGGCTCGGCGCGCAGGCTGCCTAAAGCAGGCTGCGCGGGGGCGCAGGACAGACAGGGTTTTTGGACAGGAGACAGATCTTGGCAGACAAGACGGCGAAACTCGAAATCGGGGGCAAGACGTTCGATTATCCGGTGCTCGAAGGCAGCACCGGCCCCGACGTCATCGACATCCGCAAGCTTTATGCGCAGACGGGTGCCTTCACTTTCGACCCCGGGTTTACATCGACCGCCGCTTGCGAAAGCGCGCTCACCTATATCGACGGTGACGAGGGCGTGTTGCTGCACCGCGGTTATCCGATCGGTCAGCTGGCCGAAGATTCCAGCTTCATGGAAGTCAGCTACCTGCTGCTCAATGGCGAATTGCCGAGCAAGGACGAGCTGGAAGATTTCAGCTACACCATTACCCGCCACACGATGCTGCACGAGCAGCTGATGACCTTCTACCGCGGTTTCCGCCGCGATGCGCACCCGATGGCGATCATGTGCGGCGTGGTCGGCGCGCTGTCGGCGTTCTATCACGACAGCACCGACATCTCCGATCCCACGCACCGCACGATCAGTTCGCACCGGTTGATCGCCAAGATGCCGACGATTGCGGCGATGGCGTACAAGTATTCGGTCGGCCAGCCCTTCGTCTATCCGGACAACTCGCTGAGCTACACCGGCAACTTCCTGCGCATGACCTTCGGCGTGCCGGCCGAGCCCTATGTGGTGAACCCGGTGGTCGAGCGCGCGCTGGACCGCATCTTCATCCTTCACGCCGATCACGAGCAGAACGCCTCGACCTCGACCGTCCGGCTTGCCGGTTCGTCGGGCGCGAACCCGTTTGCCTGCATCGCGGCCGGCATTGCCTGCCTGTGGGGCCCGGCGCATGGCGGCGCGAACGAAGCAGCGCTCAATATGCTCAAGGAAATCGGCACGCCCGATCGCATCCCGCACTATATCGAGCGCGCCAAGGACAAGAACGATCCGTTCCGCCTGATGGGCTTCGGTCACCGCGTCTACAAGAACTACGACCCGCGCGCCACGGTGATGCAGAAGACCGTGCGCGAGGTGTTCGATGCGCTCAAGGTCACCGATCCGCTGTTCGAAACTGCGTTGCAGCTTGAAGAGATCGCGTTGAACGATCCCTACTTCATCGAGAAGAAGCTGTTCCCCAACGTTGACTTCTACTCGGGCATCATTCTCTCGGCGATCGGCTTCCCTACCACGATGTTCACCGCGCTGTTTGCGCTGGCTCGCACCGTGGGCTGGGTGGCACAGTGGAACGAGATGATCAGCGATCCCGGCCAGAAGATCGGGCGTCCGCGCCAGCTCTACACCGGACCGACGCAGCGCGATTACGTGCCGCTCGATAACCGCTGAGACAACGCATCGGACGAAGGCAGGCCGCCGGTTCCCTATCAGGAACCGGCGGCCTTCCCTTTTGGCTTATCGAGCCGCGGGTAGTTCCAGCATGAACAGCGCACCGCCGCCCGGTGCGCTTTCCACTGTCAGCGTGCCCTCCATCGCTTCGGCCAGACGGCGCGAAATGTAGAGGCCGAGGCCCGATCCCCCGTCCTTGCTTGCGCCCTTGCCACCTCCGCTATCGCGCCCGAGGCGTTCGAATTTGTCGAAAATGCGCTCCGCCTGTTCAGGCGAGACGCCGGGGCCTTCATCGGCAACCGTGACCGCAACCCGCCCCTCGCCCGCTGGCATGGCGGTGATGGTCACCGTGCTCGCGGCAGGCGCATAGGCGATCGCATTGCCCACAAGGTTGATGAGGATCTGGAGCACCCGCCGGAACTCGGCACTGGCGACCGCTTCGGCACGCACACCATCGACCACCAGCACGGTCTCGCGGTTCTGCGCGCGCACGCCGAGTATACCCGCTGCACGGCTGGCGGCATCGACGAGATCAACCGGCTCTTTTGCGGTGCTGAAGCCCGGTGTCTCGACGACCTCGAGATCAGAAAGGTCATCAAGCATCGCGGCAAGATGCTGCCCGGCGCTGGCGATGGTGCCGGCATACTCGCTGTATTCCTCGCGCAGCGGTCCTGCGAGACGTGCCCGCATCGTCTCGGCATTGGCGATGATCCGCGCGACCGGCTGGCGCAGCACCGGGGTGAGCGCGGTGCCGACGAGCCGCACAGGGGACGTGTCGGGCAAGCCCTCCGCGTCACCTTCGGGCGGGAGATCGGCGAGTGGCTCCTCGGCGATCAGCAACAATTCGAAACCGGCAGGGTTCAGCACATCGGGGCCGAGCGGGATCAACCGCGCCCGCCAGTCCCTGTCTGAGCCTGCAAAGCGGCATGACGCCCCATCGAGCAGCCGCCAGTGGAGCGGTTGCTGGTGGGTGATGCCGGTAAGTTCGACCAGATCGCTCCACAAAGTCCCCGGCCCCGCCAATACCGCGGCTTCGAGCTGGCTTGCATCATGCGCGCGGGCGCTGAGCACCTGAAGGCGCTGGCGGGCATCAAGCCGTCCGCTCACTTCGGCCGTCGCGCGGTCAATGGCATCGAGACGCTCGGCGAATTCGCGGGCCGAAGGTGGACTGAGCAGGCTGCGCTGCCAGTTTTCAACCATCACCTCGCAACCGCCACCTTCATCGGCTCCGCGGGGATGAATACGCGCAAAGCCGGAGACTTCCGCATCGCCATCAAAGGCGGAAAAGCTCCGCGCGATTTTAAGTCCCATGCGTCGTGCCTGCTGCACAAGCGCGAGCAGTTCGGGGATCGCCAGCGTCCCCGGCAGATCGCCGCCACAACGCTCGTGCAATTCGGCAAGCGGCGCATCGGCGCTCAGCAGGCAGTCGCGCGCGTCCGTCAAACCATAGGCGCCGAGCAGGGTGTCGGTCTGCTCCATCGCGTTCATCGCCCTGCGGCCAACAGCGCGGCAATCCGCTCCGGAGCAAGCGCGCCCAGCGACGGGGGAATGCGCGCGGCCGGGTCTGCGACCTGAAGCTGACGCTCGGCAACCGAAACAGCAAGGCCGGCAGCGCGCAGCAGCACGGCGAGGCGATAGGATTGCCCCTCGTGACAGGCCAGCACAGCCTCGGCGCGCGGGGTCCGGGTCTCATTCGCCAGCGTTGTCGCGAACAGCGCAACCCCTGCGTGTTCCAACCCGAGCGCCGCCAGCGCCCCGCGCCGCATGGCGGTAACAAGCCGCGCGAGCAGGCCGAGCCGCGAAGCCCCCTCGTCATACCCCGCCTGCATGGTGATCAGCGCAGGGGCAACGTCCGGCTTCATCCGCGCCAACAGGCCGTGAAACAGTTCGGCGGGCAATTCGCCAAGTGGCAGCTCCATCCGCCGCTGGCCCTGTACGAAGCGCGATTGCGCCGCGAGCGTGGCCATCGCGATCGAGGCCACGCCGGCGTCCTCTGCGGCGATCAATTCCTGAAGCAACGGGCTGAGCACCGGATCGATGCCATGGCGCTGCATCAGCCGCTCGGCGATCAGGCCTTCGGCCGCAAGGGCATGGCAATGGGCCAGCAGGGGCTCATCGGCCATCAGGCTTTCGGCAAGAGCATCAAGCGCCGTGGTATCGCCACCATGGACACGGGTGGCCGGATCGCGCCCCTCGGCGGCGGCCACCAACTGCGCCGTGCAATCAAGGATCATGCCGCGCACCCGCGCCAGGATCGCCTCGCTCACCAGCCCTTGTGTTTCCGAGCCAAGCAGATGACGCAGGACCGGGACGACCGAAGCCAACGCGCGACCCTCCCGCGCGAGCCCGCCGCGCAGGATTGCCTCGACCGTATCATCGGCGGCAAGGTCCATCGTCACTTCACCCATCGTCCTTCCGGGCATAGGCCCGCATAGTTAAGGACGGGTTAGATCATTCCTTGTCACGGCGCAGCAGCAAAGCTGCACATAGCCCCAAGGCGAGACAGGCCAGTGCCTCGGGTAAAAAGCCAAAGCTGGCCGCAACGGCGAGGATGATGAGCAAGACCGTGCGATCGGCCGCTGCGACAGCCAGTGCGTTGTCACCGCTCCGGGACACCAAGGTGGCCAGCGCGATCACCACCGGACCAAGCACAGCAAGCGGCTGCCAGTCCGGAAACGGGGCAAGCGCGAACCACAAGGTGAAAGCCGCCAGCCCATCGCGCAATGCCGCCAACACCGCACCCCTGCCCGTCCTCTCACGGCGCAATCGCGCGGCAAGCGATGCAAGCCCTCCCGAAACCTGCGCGCAAAAAGCCCCCAGTCCGGCCAGCGAAAGGCCTGTCGCGACAAAGCCGAAGGCCGCCGCCATCACGCCGGTCAGCAGCAGCACCAGCGCTGCGCTGCCAGCGATCAGTGGCCCTTGCGCAAGGCTCCGCATCGCCAGCACCCGCACCAGCGCGGCAGCGGCCGCCTTCCCCGGCGCGCGCCAGTCGGCCAGAGGGGCAGCGGCGGCAATCAGTGCGTTCTGGTGGACCGCAAGTGCCTCGGCGCCCTGCGCCAGTAGCCAGTTTTCTGGCACCACCTCGCCCAAGGCGAGCGCGCGGACCGGGGTTCCTGCCTGCAAGGCAAGGCGAAGCAACACCGAAATGGCGTCAGCATCGGCAGGAAAGTCGGCAAGCTGCTGCACCGGCGCGCCGCGCATCGCCAGCACGCCCGCCCAATGGTGCAAGGCATCGATGCGCTCGAAATCTTCGGGATGGGCGACCGAGAGCGGGTGATCCCGGGGGATCGAAGCGACCGCGCGCTGCACGCCCCCCTCACCGCCGCCCAGCAGGGCGTGCACCACTGCAGGCTCGGGCACCAGACCGTCGGTGATGATCACCAGATCGTCCTCCGCCCGAACCAATGCCGGAAGGGCGGCAAAGCCCTGGAGCGTTTCGATCTGCATCTTCCGCGCTTCGAGGGCGTGCTGCAATGCGACAATATCTGCCCCCACCGTCTCGGTTAGGCAGAGCACGCGCTCCACTCCCAGCGACTGCAACAAGGCAATCTGCCAAGCGATCACGCTGCGCCCAGCAAGCGGCATTGCGGCGCGCAGGGATCCGTCATCGGCGCGGCGCAGCGCGGAAAGCAGACCGATGCGCATAGGCTCTCTCCCTCCTCGCGGTGCGGCGATCGGAGAAGGCTTGCGGGTTTGCGCGCACAGGTTCAAGCCGCGCCTTGCGGTTTACCCCGGTTACAATGCGCCGGTCAGATGCGGTTGGGGTTGGGGGTCTGGGCGCGGCTGAAGCGGTTCAGGACCGCCTCGACCTCGCGGATCGCCATGGGTTCGCCCGGCGCGGCGTGGAGCGCGATTTCGGCCGCTTGAAGCAGGTCGTCGGCGTTGAAGCTGGCAGCCAGGCCTTTCAACCGCATCGCAGCCACGTGCCAGTTGCCGTCGCAGCGTGCCCGCTTGAGCAGATCAAGCTGGCGTGCGGCGCTTTCCAGGAAAGCGGCGCGCAACTCCCGCAGGAGCGCGGCATCTTCGCCGGCAGCCGCCGCAAGTGTCGCATCGAGAGCACCGTGATTGAACGCCATTTCATCGGGATAGCATGGATTGGTTAAAGCGGGGTTTATCCCGAGTCGGGCTGTGTTATGGTGCAGGCATGACGGGACGGCACCAAATGCGCGCCTTGGGGCGCAAGAACGGCGGCGATGACGCTGGCACCACGGCGGAAACCGGAGTGGAGGCGGCTGCCGACACGCTCGATCTGGCGGAAGGCTGGCTTGCCGAAGAAGGCGCAGAAGCGTTGGAAAGCCCCTCGCCCACCCGCTTCGGCTGGATTGCACCATCGCTTGCCGTGCTGACTGTGGCGGGGTGGACTGCATTCTACGGTTGGGCGAATCTTGCCGCTATTGCGGCTGGCGCTGGGCCCGCACAGTGGGCCGGGTGGATCGTTGCCTGGACTGTGCCGGTGGCGCTGGTGGGGATTGTGTGGCTGCTGGTAATGCGCTCCTCGCGCGCCGAGGCGCACCGTTTTGCCGCCACAGCTGCGCTGATGACCCGCGAGAGCGCAGTCCTCGAAACGCGCCTGAAGGTGGTCAACCGCGAACTCAGCCTCGCGCGCGAGTTCCTCGCCGCACAATCGCGCGATCTTGAGGCGCTGGGGCGCATCGCTGCCGAGCGTCTTTCCGCCAATGCTGCCGAATTGCAGGGCCTGATCAGCAGCAACGGCGCGCAGGTCGAAGCCATTTCCAGCACCAGCGAAACGGCGCTCGGCAACATGAACCGGCTGCGCGATGATCTTCCGGTGATCGCTAACGCCGCGCGCGATGTGGCCAACCAGATCGGCAGTGCGGGACGAGTTGCCGAAGATCAGCTCGCGCGAATGTCGGGCGGACTTGAGAAGATCGGTATTGTCGGGGCTGAGAGCGAAAGTCAGGTGGCGCGGCTTGGCGAGAATGTCGGAGCCGCGCTGGCCGGGTTCGAAGGCCAGCTCACCCGGATCGAAGCCATCGTCAGTGAACGATTTACCGCCCTAACGCGTGAGGCGGAGGCCTATCGCACGTCGGTCGGCGCGCTCGAGGAAGAAGCGCTTGGGGCGCTGCGGGAACGCGCGGGCGCTGCCACGAATGAAGCCGATGGCATTGCCGCCCGGCTGCGGGAAGCGGGCGAGACGGCAAAGGCGCGTTTTGCCGAGACGGTTCAGGGCCTGCATGACGCGATGGTCGAGAAGCTCCGACTGGTCGATGAACTCGACCGCAGCACAAGTGCCGCGGCCAGCCAGCGCATCACCCAGCTGCGCGATGAAGCACTTAACTTTGACGAACATCTCGAAGCCCGTAATCGCAGCTTCGATGAACTGATCGAGCAGCGGCAGGCGGCATTCGAAACCCGCGAGGCACAGGCCAGCGAAGTGCTCGCCCAGCGGCTCGCCTCGCTCGACGATGCACTTGCCCAGCGGCGCGATGCCCAGTTGGCGGATATCGACCGTCTGGTTGCGCAGGGCGAAGCGATGACAGCGCGGGTGGCCGATCTCACCAAGGCAGTTGGTGAGGCCGGCACTGCGAGCGATGCCGTGCGCAGCAACCTCGGCACCGCGCTTGAGGCCATCACGCACCAGCTCGCCGACAAGCGCGCCGCGCTCGCCGCGACCGAGGCCCACATGGCGCAGCTTACCGAGAGCGGCGTGCGACTTCTCGAAATACTGCAATCGGGCGCCCGCACTTGCCGTGACGATCTGGTCGGCGCAATCGGCGGTGCCAACGCTGCAATCGAAGGTGTCGAAGCGCGGGCGGGCAATGTCGCGAGCCTGATGCTGGACAGCACAAAGGCCGGCAGCGACCTGTCAGATTACCTGCTGCGCACCCGCGAGGATATCGACGCGGCTGATAGCGCCATTGCCGACTTCAAGGCACGCCTTGCCGCAGACACAGAAGACGCCCTTGCCCGCCTTCAGGGCCTGCGCGGCGGATTTGCACGTCTTGCAGAAGAAAGCGGCACGCTCGCCAGCGAGGCACAGGAAGGCCTGCGCGATGCGCTAGGCAGCTTGGAAACAGCCATCGGCAGCGCCTTTGCCACGCTTGATGAAGGCGCGCGCGAGCGAATGCTGGCGCTGGCCGGAAACCTCGGAACTGAGGCTGTGGAAGCGTTGGAACGGTCCTTGCGCAACGAGACCGCAGCGACCCTCGGGAAGCTTGAACAGACAGCAGCCCATGCCTCGGGCGTGGGGCGCGAGGCCGCGATCCAGCTTCGCGACCAGCTGGTCAAGGTCAACGAACTCACCGGCAATCTCGAACAGCGCGTCACCCGCGCCCGCGAATTGGCCGAGGAGCAGGTGAATAATGACTTCGCCCGGCGCATGGCGCTGATCACGGACAGTCTCAACTCGGCCGCCATCGATATCAGCGGTGCGCTGTCTGGCGAGGTGTCCGACACGGCGTGGGACGCCTATCTCAAGGGTGATCGCGGGATCTTCACCCGCCGCGCGGTCCGCTTGCTGGACAATGGCGCGGCCAAGGACATCGCCGCGCTCTACACCTCGGATGCTGACTTCAAGGCCAATGTCGGGCGTTACATCCACGATTTCGAAGCACTGCTGCGCCAGACGCTCTCGACCCGTGATGGCCACGTGTTGAGCGTGACCATGCTCGGGTCCGACATGGGCAAGCTCTATGTCGCGCTCGCCCAGGCGATCCAGCGGTTCCGGACCTAACCGGCTGCCTCGCTTGCGGCAGGGGGCTTGGGCAGAAAGTCGATATCAGCCGCAGTAATCCACCCGTAGTGGTAATTGGCGAGAAACAGTGCAGTCGCCAGAGCGGCCACGACTGACGCCCGCGCGGCGACCTTGCCCGGCTGAAAATCGACAGGGGCGCTATCCGCCTGTCCAGGCACTTTCTCGACCCCCGCTTCCTCGGCTGTCCGCACGCCGAAGGGGAGCATGAGAAAGCCGCTCATCACGAAGAACAGGAAGTAGATCGCCGCAATCGAGGTGATCGCCATCAGGCCGCGGCTCCCGGCATCACCACCCGCACCTGCGGCTTCTTGCCCGACCAGCGTTGTGCCGCACGGCGGGCAGCAAGGCGTGCAGCCTCACGGATTACCGTTTGATCCTTGGCGTCACGCCCCTTGAGGCGGCCGATGGCCTTGAGCACATCCTCGGCCGCTTCTTCAAGGAAATCGGGCAGATCTTCGTCAAGCGGCAACCCCACTGCTTCGATCACGGGCCGGCTGCCGCGTGCCAGCACCACAACCAGCACGCCCTCGCCCGCAATCCGGCGGCGCATGGTGATGGCATCGCCATCGGCGGGCGAGATGATGTCGCCGTCCAGCACCAGACGGCCCGCGCGCACCTCGGCAATCTTGCCCGGCTTGCCTGGCGCGAGGCGCACCAGATCGCCGTTCTTCTGCACCACCTGCGAAGGGATGCCGCTGGCTTTGCCGACCCGCGCCTGCTCGGCCATGTGGCGGATCTCTCCGTGGACCGGGACGAGGATTTCGGGCTTCAGCCAGCTATACAGTGCCTCAAGCTCCGGCCGCCCCGGATGGCCCGAGACGTGGATCAGGGCTTGCCGGTCGGTCACCATCTGGATGCCGCGCGCGGCGAGCTGGTTCTGGATCTTGCCGATCGGAATTTCATTGCCCGGGATCTGGCGCGAGGAGAACAACACCACGTCGCCTGCAACCAGTTCGATCGGGTGGTTCATATCCGCCATGCGCCCCAGCGCCGCGCGGGGTTCACCCTGCCCACCGGTAGCGATGATCAAAACCTCGCCGCGCGGCAGACCCATGGCCGTGTCAAAGCTGACAGGCGTCGGGAAATCATCAAGGTAGCCATTGTCCTGCGCCACCTCGATGATCCGGTCGAGCGAGCGGCCCGCAACACAAATCTGCCGCCCGGTCTCACGCGCGACCTCGCCCAGCGTCTGCAGACGCGCGACGTTGCTGGCGAAGGTGGTGACGACGACGCGCTTGCCCTCGTGGCGCGCGACTTCTTCCATCAGCGCACGGTGCACCGCGCCTTCGCTGCCCGAGGCGTTGGGGTTGAAGACATTGGTGGAATCGCACACCAGCGCCAGCACGCCCTCATCGCCGATTTCGCGCAGTTCTTCCTCGGTGGTCGGCTCGCCGATGATCGGTTCATCATCGAGCTTCCAGTCACCCGTGTGGAAGATCCGCCCGTGCGGTGTGTCGATCAGCAGCGCGTTGCCTTCGGCAATCGAGTGGGCGAGCGGCAGGTAGGTGATCGAGAAGGGGCCGATATCGATCTGGCCGTGGTCTTCCTCGATGATGTTGATCTCGACCTTGCCCAGCAGCCCGGCCTCTTCCAGCTTGCGCGCCACCAGATCAGCGGTGAAAGGGGTCGCATAGAGCGGCACGCCAAGATCGCCCGCGAAATAGGGCACCGCGCCGATATGGTCCTCGTGCGCATGGGTCAGCACGATGGCGAGCAGGTCCTTGCGGCGCTCTTCGATGAAATCGAGATCGGCAAAGACAAGTTCGACCCCGGGATATTCATTCCCCGAGAAGGTCATGCCGAGATCGACCATGATCCATTTGCCTTGGCAGCCGTAGAGATTGACGTTCATGCCAATCTCCCCCGATCCGCCAAGGGCAAGAAACAGCAACTCGTCTTCGGGGGTGTAATCGTTCTTCACAATGTCTCTTACGTTGTGCGCGCGTCGGCGGTTTCAGCCTGGCGGGCAAGGATGGCGAGGCCATCAAGGGTGAGGTCGGCATCGACGTGGTCGAAGATATCGGTGGCGTCATCGAACAATATGGCGAGCCCGCCGGTGGCGACAACCTTTGCAGGCCGGCCGATTTCGGATTTCATCTTGGCGACCATGCCTTCCATCATCGCGACATAGCCCCAGAATACGCCGATCAGCATCTGGTCTTCGGTATTCCGGCCGATCACGCTGCGGCTGGCGGGTGCTTTGATGGCGATGCGCGGCAGCTTCGCGGTCTTGCCCACCAGCGCATCGAGCGAAAGGTTGATACCCGGCGCGATCGACCCGCCCTTGTAGGCGCCGGTGAAGTCGACCGCTTCGAACTTGGTCGCCGTGCCGAAATCGACGATGATCAGGTCGCCGCCATACTTGTGATGGGCCGCAAGGATGTTGAGCGCACGGTCGGCCCCCAGCGAGGACGGCTGATCGACATCAATCTCGAACCGCCAGCGCGCCGTTCCTTGCCCTGCGAACAGCGGAGTGATGCCGAAATATTTCTCGCACAAGACGGTGAGATTATGGTCCGCGCGCGGCACCACCGAGGCGATGATGATCTGCGTGACCTCCTCCCGCTCGACGCCCTCGATCTTGAGGAGTTGCAGCAGCCACACCGCATATTCGTCACCCGTCCGGCGCGGATCGGTGGCGATGCGCCAACGGGCGCGAATATGGTGCGTCCCGTCCTCGCCGTAGGTGAACAGCGCAAAGACGACATTGGTGTTCCCGACATCGGCAACGAGCAGCATGGGTGGTGTATCCTCGGGTTAGGAAATGTCGCCTGCGCGAATGACACGTTCGCAGCCATCCGCCAAGCGCAGCCGCAAGGCGCCGTCGGTTTCCTCCAGCCCTGCGAAGGTGCCGGACAGCACCGACCCGTCGGTATCGTGGACGGTGAGCGGTGCGCCCTGCGCGTGGATCGTGTGCGCGAGGAAGGCATGGAGCGTCGCGGCAAGGCCGTAAGTACGCCATGCGGCAAGGCGGCGATCAAAGGCAGCGGCCAGACTGACGGCAAAATCCTCGAGCGCGGGTGGCAGCACGATATCGGCAAGCGCGGCAGTCTTGCGACCTTCGATCTGGGGCGCGCGGGACAGGTTGACGCCGATCCCTATGACGATCTGCCCGCCCACCATCTCCAGCAGGATGCCCGAAAGCTTGCCGCCCTCCAGCAGCACATCATTCGGCCATTTGAGGCCAAGCACGGCAGAATCTGTTACGGCAGCGGCGCAAGCATCACGCACGGCAAGCGCAGCGACGAAGCTGAGCGAAGCTGGCGGCGGGCCAACTTTAGCAAGTTGAACGACTGTCGAGCCCATAAAATTGCCCGCCCCGTCAAACCACTCGCGCCCCTGCCGCCCGCGCCCCGCGGTCTGTCGGCGCGCGACCAGCCACCGCCCCTCCATCGATCCCTCGCCTGACCGAAGTGCGGCGGCGAGGTCGGCGTTGGTCGAGCCGGTTTGTTCGACGATCTCGATCAAACCGCGAGGAACAGCGAGGCTGCGGCCTTGTCAGCAAGATCGGTCAGAGACGGCGTCAGAAGATAGCCAAGCGGGGAGATAATTGCAGCGGTGAGGAACAGCAGCGCCCAATGCGCCGTCCCGCTCTTGCCGGTTACGATCCCGGCGGGCTCGTCGAAGAACATCACCTTGACGAACTTGATGTAATAAAACGCCCCGATCACGCTCGCTGCGATGGCGATGGCACCGAAGGCCACAAGGCCCGCTTCGATGGTCGCCTGGAAGATCACGAATTTGGCATAGAAGCCGAGCAGCGGCGGGATGCCAGCAAGGCTGAACATGAACAAAAGCAGCGCCCAAGCAATCGCCGGACGCGTCACCGAAAGCCCGCGAATATCGGCGAAAGTCTCGTAAAGCGCGCCGTCCTCGCCCCGCAGCATCAGCAGCGCGACAAAGCAGCCAAGGCTCATGGCCACGTAGATGAACAGGTAGACCAGCATCGCCGACGCGCCGTCCGCGTTGGCGACGGCAAGGCCGAGCAGGATGAAGCCGATGTTGTTGATCGAGGAATAGGCAAGCAGGCGCTTCAGGTTTTCCTGCCCGATGGCTCCCAGCGCGCCGAAGATGATCGAGGCGAGCGCCATGAACATGACAATTTGCTGCCATGCGGCGACCTGTCCGCCGAACACCTCGAACACGACGCGGGCGGTGAGACCCACGGCGGCGACTTTGGGCGCGGTGGCGAAAAAGGCGGTCACCGGGGTCGGCGCGCCTTCATAGACGTCCGGCGTCCACATATGGAACGGCACGGCGCTGATCTTGAAGGCGAGGCCGGAGAGCACGAAAATCACCCCGAACAGCGCCCCGGTGCCCATTTCCCCGGTCAGGCCAGCGCGCACGGCGCCAAAGCTGGTGCCGCCGGTAAAACCGTAGAGCAGGCTTATGCCATAGAGCAGAATGCCCGAGGCGAGCGCGCCAAGCACGAAATACTTCAACCCCGCCTCGCCCGAACGCGTGTCGCGGCGCAAAATCGCGGCGAGGACATAGGCCGACAGGCTGTTCAGTTCGAGCCCGAGGTAAAGGCTCATGAAATCATTGGCCGAAACCATGATGCTCATGCCGAGGCAAGCGAACAGCACAAGCACCGGATATTCGGCCCGCATCCCGCGCTCGGTCCCGGCGGCGGGGCCAGCGAAAAAGGCAGGGGCGATCATCAACGCACCGATTGCGGCGAGGTAAATCAGCGCCTTGGCGAACAGGGCGTAGCTGTCGACCTTGAGCAGACCGCCGAAAGCAAGCGTCGCCGGGCCATCGCTGCCGGTGTGGAGGCCGGGAACGAGCAGGAAACCTGCGGCAAACAGCGCGGCGGCCGCGATGATGGCAATCAGGCGCGCAGCCTTGTCCCCGCCCCAGGCGGCTACCAGCAACAGCACAAGCCCCGTGGCAGTCAACACCAGTTCGGGCAGGACGAGAGCAAAGGAAGGAGCGAAGTCCATCAGTGCGCGCCCTCCCCGGCGGCAGAATGTTCAGGTTCGGAATGGTGGAGCGCGTTCGCTGCTTCGGCACGCGGGGTGCCGGTCACCGGACGCGCATCGCCAGCAGGTGCAGCAGCGGCAAGCCGCGCGTCCAGCGTAGCAATGTCCTTGCGCATCGGGGCGAGGAAGCTTTCAGGGTAAACGCCCATCCACAGTACGGCGGCAGCGATGGGGGCCATCATGATCCACTCGCGCGCGCTGATGTCGCGCATCGCGGCAGCGTCCTCATTGGCCTGCCCGCCGAACGCCACGCGGCGATAGAGATAGAGCATGTAGGCAGCGCCGAGGATGATGCCGGTGGTCGAGACCAGAGCGACAAGGCTCGACGTCTGGTAAATACCCGCCAACGCCAAGAACTCGCCGACAAAGCCGCTGGTGCCCGGCAGGCCGATGCTCGCCATGGTGAACAGCAGGAAGAACAGCGCATAATAGGGCATGTTGATCGCCAAACCGCCATAACGCGCGATCTCGCGGGTGTGGAGACGGTCATAAATCACGCCCACGCACAGGAACAGCGCGCCCGAAACGAGGCCGTGGCTGAGCATGACAATCATCGCGCCTTCAAGCCCCTGCACGTTGAAGGCGAACAGGCCGACGGTGACGATCGCCATGTGCGCTACGGACGAATAGGCGATCAGCTTCTTCATGTCTGCCTGCACCAGCGCGACCAGCGAGGTGTAGACCACTGCAATCATCGACAGTGCGAACACCAGCCACGCGAACTGTGCGGAGGCTTCAGGGAACATCGGCAGGCTGAAGCGGATGAAGCCGTATCCGCCCAGCTTCAGCAGCACGCCCGCAAGGATCACGGACCCTGCGGTCGGCGCCTGCACGTGCGCGTCGGGCAGCCAGGTGTGGAGCGGCCACATCGGCACCTTCACGGCAAAGCTGGCGAAGAAGGCGAGCCAAAGCCAGGTCTGCGCCTCAGGCGGGAAGGAATACTCCATCAGCGTCGGGATGTCGGAGGTGCCTGCCTCGGCGACCATCCAGAACATCGCGATCAGCATCAGCACCGATCCGAACAGCGTGTACAGGAAGAACTTGTAGCTCGCGTAAATGCGGTTGTCCCCGCCCCACACGCCGATGATCAGATACATCGGGATCAGGCCTGCCTCGAAGAAGACGTAGAACAGGAACAGATCCTGCGCCGCGAAGGTGCCGATCATCAGCACTTCCATGAACAGGAAGGCGGCCATGTACTCGCCGACGCGCTTGGTGACGGAGTCCCAGCTGGCGAGGATGCAGACCGGCATCAGGAAGACGCTGAGCATGATCAGCATCAGTGCAATCCCGTCGATCCCCAGCGCGTAGCTGAAGCCCGCAAACAGCTCGGCGCGCTCGGTGAATTGCCACTGCGGCCCGCCGATCTGGTAGTTCGACCACAGGATCACGCCGAGGACAAAGGTGACGAGCGTCGCCCCGAGCGCGATCCAACGCGCGGCATTGGCGCCCGAGAACAGGCATGCCGCCGCGCCGGCCAGCGGCACGAGCATCATCAGCGACAGGATGGGAAGGCCTTCCATTACGAAGCGCGCTCCTAAAGCAGAACGAAGGTGACAGCGGCGACCAGCCCGAGCAGCATGATCAACGCATAGGTGTAAACGTAGCCCGACTGGATCGACTTGGCGGCGACCGAACTGCGCTCGACCACCCAGGCGATGCCGTTGGGGCCGAAGCGGTCGATGGTACCGACATCGCCGAGCTTCCAGAACGCACGGCCCAGTGCGAAGGCGGGCTTCACGAAGATCGCGTCATAGAGCTCGTCGAAGTACCACTTGCGGTAGACGAAGTTGTGCAAGGCTGAGAAGGTGCTGACGAACCTCGCCGGAATATCGGGCTTGGCGATGTAGGCGACATAGGCGCCCGCAAGACCAATCAGCATCACCGCGGTCGCGGTCAGCTTCACCCAAAGCGGGACACCATGCATCGCGTGGATCAGATCCTCGTTGTAGAAGATTGACCGGTTCCAGAACGCCGCACCGTCGATGAACTGGGTGTGGAAGACAAAGCCCGCCAGCACTGCGCCGATGCTGAGAATGCCGAGCGGCAGCAGCATAGAGACGGGGCTTTCGTGCGGATGGTAGCCCGCAGTGCCGTCTTCCGACGCGTGCGCGTGGTGATCATCGTGGGCATGATCGCCGTGGCCATGATCGTCATGAACCGCATGCTGGATATGCTCCGACTGCTCCCAGCGGGGCTTGCCCCAGAAGGTCAGGAACATCAGGCGCCAGGAATAGAAGCTGGTCAGCAGCGCAGCGATTGCGCCCGCCCAGAAGGCGAACTGCCCCGCCCCGTTGTGGCGCGCATAGGCGGCTTCGAGGATCGCGTCCTTCGAATAGAAGCCTGCAAAGCCGAACACGCCGAGGATACCGACGCCGGTGATCGCCAGCGTGCCCGCCATCATCGCCCAGAAGGTGAGCGGGATCTTCTTACGCAGGCCGCCATAGTAGCGCATGTCCTGCTCGTGATGCATCGCGTGGATCACCGAGCCTGCGCCAAGGAACAGCAGAGCCTTGAAGAAGGCGTGGGTGAACAGGTGGAACATTGCCGCGCCATAGGCGCCGACGCCCGCGGCAAAGAACATGTAGCCGAGCTGGGAGCAGGTCGAATAGGCGATCACCCGCTTGATGTCCCACTGTGTCGTGCCGATGGTTGCGGCAAAGAAGCAGGTTGCAGCACCGACGATGGTGACGATTGTCAGCGCGGTCGGAGCGGTTTCGAACATCGGCGAGAGGCGGCACACCATGAACACGCCTGCCGTCACCATGGTCGCAGCGTGGATCAGCGCGGAGACCGGTGTCGGCCCCTCCATCGCGTCCGGCAGCCAGGTGTGCAGCCCCAACTGCGCGCTCTTGCCCATCGCGCCGATGAACAGGAGGATGCACAGGATATCCATCGTGTAGAGGCGCATGCCGACGAAGGTGATCGTCGCACCGCTCATCGAAGGCGCGGCTTCAAGGATCGCGGGGATCGATGTCGTCTGGAACACCAGATAGGTGCCGAAGATGCCAAGCATGAAGCCGAGGTCACCGACGCGGTTGACCACGAAGGCCTTGATCGCCGCCGCGCCCGCGCTGGGCTTGCGGAACCAGAAGCCGATCAGCAGGTAGGACGCGAGGCCCACCCCTTCCCATCCGAAGAACATCTGGACGAGGTTGTCGGCCGTCACCAGCATCAGCATCGCAAACGTGAACAATGAGAGGTAGGCGAAGAAGCGCGGCTGGTCCGGATCTTCGTCCATGTAGCCCCAGGAATACAGATGCACGAGCGCCGAGACGGAATTGATCACGACCAGCATGATCGCGGTCATGGTGTCGACGCGGAGCGCCCAATCGAAGGTCAGCGAGCCGCTCTGCACCCACTTCAGAACCGGCACGACTTCCGCCGTGGCTGTGCCGCCGAGGAAGCCCAAGAAGATCGGCCAGCTCAGGCCAGCGGCAAGGAACAGCCCAGCGGTCGTGACGCTCTTGGCGGCGACATTGCCGATGAAGCGGTTGCCGAGGCCCGCCACGAGGGCAGCCACCAGCGGTGCAAAGACGATGATGAGGATCGGATGCATCGAGGCTTACCCCTTCATCCGGTTGATATCGTCAACCGCGATCGAGCCGCGGGTGCGGAAGTAGATCACCAGAATGGCGAGGCCAATGGCAGCCTCGGCGGCGGCGACCGTCAGCACCAGCATGGCGAAGACCTGACCGGTGAGGTCGTTCAGAAACGCGCTGAAGGCGACAAGGTTGAGGTTCACTGCCAGCAGGATCAGTTCGACCGCCATCAGGATAACGATCACGTTCTTGCGGTTGAGGAAGATGCCCAGCACGCCCAGCACGAACAGGATCGCGCCGACGGTGAGATAATGTTCGATGCCGATCACAGCTCGACCCCTTGGCCCACTTCGGGGCTCTTCATAACGGTTGCATCTTCCGGACGGCGGCGGATCTGCTTGCCGACATCCTGCCGCGCGCGGGCCCCAGCCTTGGGCGGCTGGAAGGTCAACACGATAGCCCCGATCATCGCGACCAGCAGGATGATCCCGGCGATCTCGAACAGCACGATGTACCGGCCATAGAGAAGCGCCCCGAGCGCCTCGATGTTCGATGTGTCCGCCGCCTGCACGGCATCACCCGCGGCCTTGCCAAGGTTCAGCCCGCCTGCGTTGTAAGCGCCCACCGCCAGCAGCAACTCGGCCAGCAGCACTGCTGCAATCAGCAGCCCCAGCGGCGCATTGCGACTGAAACCGGCGCGCATCGCGGCAAAATCGATGTCGAGCATCATGACAACGAACAGGAACAGCACTGCAACCGCACCGACGTAAACGATCACCAGCAGCATCGCGATGAACTCTGCGCCCAGCAGCACCATCAGGCCGGCCGCGTTGAAGAACGCGAGGATCAGCCACAGCACCGAGTGCACGGGGTTGCGCGCCATGACGACCATGACGGCGCTGGCGACGACAATTGTCGCGAAAAAATAGAAGGCGATGGCCTGTATCATGATGTGTCTCCGCCGATCCGTAACCCCGGCAACACACCGGAGCCCAGAAAGCGGCATTTGATCCCTTAGTCCAAGATTGGCCCCGGCAGAGCGCCGCAACCAAGAATTCAATTGACCCCGTGTCCCTCGTCGCCGCGCGCCCTAGCGGTAGGGCGCGTCAGCTTCAAGGTTGGCCGCGATGGCCCGTTCCCACTTGTCACCATTGCTGAGCAGCTTGGCCTTGTCGTAAAGCAGCTCCTCACGCGTTTCGGTGGAGTATTCGAAGTTCGGCCCTTCCACGATCGCATCAACCGGGCAGGCTTCCTGGCAGAAGCCGCAGAAGATGCACTTGGTCATATCGAGATCGTAACGGGTGGTGCGACGGCTGCCGTCCTCGCGCGGTTCGCTCTCGATCGTGATCGCCTGCGCGGGGCACACGGCCTCGCACAGCTTGCACGCGATGCAGCGTTCCTCGCCATTCGGATAGCGCCGCAAAGCGTGCTCGCCGCGGAAGCGGGGGCTGAGCGGAGCCTTCTCGAAGGGGTAGTTGATCGTCACCTTGGGCTTGAAGAAATACTTCAGCGTCAAGGCGTGTGCCTTGAGGAATTCCCAGAGGGTGAAGCTCTTGATGAGGTGGGAGACGGTGGTCATGACTGGCCTCTCACAGCGACGGGCTGCGCAGGGGTGGTTTGAACGATTTCACTGGAGGTGGCAGGCGCGCTCGGCACCACGGGGCGGTCAAAATGCCCCGTCGCCATCAGGTAGCCGCTGGTTGCGGCCACAAACAGCAGGCTCATTGGCAGGAACACCTTCCAGCCCAGACGCATCAGCTGGTCATATCGATACCGCGGCACGGTCGCCCAGATCCAGCTGAACATGAAGAAGAACATGAAGGTCTTCAGCAGGAACCAGATGATCCCCGGCACCATGTAGAGCGGTGCCCAGTCGACCGGCGGCAGCCACCCGCCCCAGAACAGCAGCGTGTTGAGCGAGCACATCAGCAGGATGTTGGCGTACTCGCCGAGCCAGAACAGCGCGAAGCTCATCGAGGAATATTCGGTCTGGTAGCCCGCAACCAGCTCGCTCTCCGCCTCGGTGAGGTCGAACGGCGCGCGGGCGGTTTCAGCCAGCGAGGAGATGAAGAACACCACCCACATCGGGAACAGCAGCGGGTGGACCACATAGGCATTGATGAAGCCGAGGCCGAAGCCCTGCTGCGCGCGCACGATGCCCGACAGGTTGAAGGTGCCCGCAAACAGCACCACGCACACCAGCACGAAGCCGATCGAGACTTCATAGGAAATCATCTGCGCCGAAGCGCGCATCGCCGAGAAGAACGGGTATTTGGAGTTTGACGCCCACCCGCTCATCACCACGCCGTAAACCCCCATCGATGAGATCGCGAGGATATAGAGCAGGCCGACATTGATGTCCGAAACCAGCACGCCTTCATCGAACGGGATCACCGCCCACGCCGCCAACGCAACCGTGAAGGTGATGATCGGCGCAATCAGGAAAATGCCCTTGTTCGCGGCGCTCGGGATGATGGTCTCTTGCAAGAACACCTTCAGGCCATCCGCGAAGGATTGGAGCAAGCCAAACGGCCCGACCACGTTCGGCCCGCGCCGCATCATGATCGCGCCCAGAACCTTGCGGTCGACGTAAATCACCATGGCGACGCTGAACATGACGAGCAGCGAGATGATCAGAATCCCCGCGAAGGTCGCGATGGTCCAGGCCCATTCGTAGCTAAGGCCGAGAGATTGGAAGAAGGCGGTCATTCTGCGGCCTCCTTGATGTCAGCCCCGTGGAGCAACTCGTCAGAACAACGCTGCATCACCTCGCTGGCGCGGGCGATTGCGTTGGTGAGATAGAAGTCCTTGACCGGGTAGCCCGCGATCTCGCCTTCGACCTTGGCGCTGGCATCTGCCTTGCGGAGCGCGCCGTAATCGGCAAGACCTTCTTCGCCCAGTGCTGGCACGGCGGCAATCATCTTGGCCTGAAGCTCCGAGAAGCTGTCGAAGCCAACCGTCACACCCAGCGCATCGGCGAGCGCGCGCAGGATTGTCCAATCTTCGCGCGCGTCGCCGGGAGCGAACACGGCCTTCTCGGCAAACTGCACGCGGCCCTCGGTGTTAACGTAGGTCCCGTCCTTCTCGGCATAGGACGCACCGGGCAGAATGATATCGGCGTGATGCGCGCCCTTGTCGCCGTGGTGGCCGATATAGACCTTCAGCGAGCCAGCGTAGGGCGCGTAATCCATCTCGTCAGCGCCGAGGCTCAGGAGCACCTTGGGCGCAACCTTCGCGATGTCGCCCGTCCCGCCTGGAAGCGTGAAGCCGAGCATCAGCGAGGCCATGCGCGCCGCCGAGATGTGCAGGACGTTGAAGCCGTTCCAATCGTCCCCAACGAGGCCGAACTTGTCGACCAGCTTGAGCGCCGCCGGAAGCGCGCCCTTGGCGAGGCCTGCCGCGCCAAGGATCACCGCCGGACGCTTTGCCGACTTCATGACGTCACCCAATTCCTTGGGGATGCGATTCAGGATCTTGAGGTCGCTGCCGAGGAAGGTCGCGGGGTAAGTCGGCTCCCAATCGGGGCCGATAATATAGACCTTCGCCCCCGCCTTCACTGCCTTGCGCAGGCGAACGTTGAGCAGCGCTGCTTCCCAGCGGACATTGCTGCCAATAATCAGGATCGCGTCGGCGGTCTCGATTCCGGCGAAGGTGCTGTTGAAGTTCACCGCCGCGAGGTTCGACACGTCATAGGTCATGCCGGTCTGGCGCGCTTCGGTGAGCTGCGAACCGCAGGCGTTCACCAACGCCTTGGCAGCGAACATTGTCTCGGCGTCGAGCAGATCGCCCGCGACTGCCGCGATGCTGGCCTTGTCGCCCTCAAGCGCGCCCGCGATCATGCCGAAAGCTTGCGCCCAATCGGCGGGGTGAAGCTTGCCGTCGCGCCGCACCCATACGCGGTCCAAGCGCCGCTTGCCGAGGCCATCGACCTGATAGCGGCCCTTGTCCGACAGCCACTCCTCGTTGACGTCATCATTGATGCGCGGCAGCGCACGCATGACTTCGCGGCCGCGCGACTGGAGCGTGATGTTCGCCCCCACCGCGTCCGACACGTCGATCGAGTGCGTCTTCTTCAATTCCCAAGGCCGCGCTTCAAAAGCGTAAGGCCGCGAAGTCAGCGCGCCGACCGGGCAGAGATCGATGACATTGGCGCTGAGTTCATGCGCCGCCGCCTGTTCGAGATAGGTGGTGATCTGCATGTCTTCGCCGCGATAGAGCGCGCCGATTTCGTCCACGCCAGCGATCTCTTCAGAGAAGCGCACGCAGCGGGTGCAGTGGATGCAGCGGGTCATGATCGTCTTGATCAGCGGGCCCATGTACTTTTCGGTCACCGCGCGCTTGTTCTCGTGATAGCGCGAACCGCCGCGGCCATAGGCGACCGCCTGATCCTGCAGGTCGCACTCGCCGCCCTGATCGCAGATCGGGCAATCGAGCGGATGGTTGATGAGCAGGAACTCCATCACCCCTTCACGGGCCTTTTTGACCATCGGGCTGTCGGTGCGGATTTCCTGACCCTCGGCAGCTGGCAGCGCGCAGGAGGCCTGCGGCTTGGGCGGCCCGGGCTTCACCTCGACAAGGCACATGCGGCAATTGCCCGCGATGCTGAGCCGTTCGTGATAGCAGAAGCGCGGGATTTCCTTGCCCGCCAGCTCGCACGCCTGCAGCACAGTCGCGCCCGCCGGGACCTCGATTTCCTGACCGTCTACGGTGACCTTAGGCATTGGAAGGCTCCAGTTTCGCAGCCGCAGCCAGCTCGTAGGCCACCGATCCGAGCCGTGCGCGCAGATCGAGGCGGCCAAAGCCGAGCTTCGTCCCCTGTTCCACAGGGATGCAGCTATTCATTATGTCTCCGAGCTGACCGAACAGAGCGGTTTCGTCTTCGGAAAAAGGCTTGGTGGCCAGCAAAGCAGCGACGCGCGGATAATCCTTGCGGGCAACGCATTCCGAAAATCGGCGCAACCCGATGGCGAGCCGCGCTTTGGGCTCGGTCGCGCTGGTCATCCGCTCTTCCGGATAAAGTTCAGGAACAGCCACAAAATCAGCGGCTTCGGCCTGCTTGAAGTAACGAGCCACATATGCGCCTGCGACAGTGTCGCGCATGATGCCGGATGTCATCTTGAGCTTGCCGCCCTTAAGGCAATCGGCGTTCTTGAACATCAGATCGCGTGTCAGTTCCTTGCGCGCATCGGAATTCTTGGGGGCCGAGAGCATTTGCTCCACGCGCCACTTGTCCCGGTCCAGCGCGCAATTGGCGTAGTCCCAGAACACCACCGCCGTAGTCACTTCATCCGCATCCTCGGCAAGAGCCGGGGCGCTGACGAGCAGTCCCGCGCCGACAAACGACGCCAGAAGATGGCGGACTAACGGCATCACTCCGCCGCCTCCGCAAACTGCGCGTTATGCTCGTTGATGCGCCGCTCAAGCTCGGGGCGGAAATGGCGGATGAGACCCTGGATCGGCCATGCGGCGGCATCGCCCAGCGCGCAGATGGTGTGGCCTTCGACCTGCTTGGTGACTTCCTGCAGCATGTCGATTTCCTCGATCGCGGCGTCACCGGTGCGCAGGCGCTCCATCATGCGCCACATCCAGCCCGTGCCTTCGCGGCAAGGGGTGCACTGGCCGCAGCTTTCGTGCTTGTAGAAGTAGGAGAGACGGCTGATCGCGCGGACGATGTCGGTGGACTTGTCCATGACGATAACCGCCGCCGTGCCTAGGCCAGAGCCCAGTTCCTTCAGCCCGTCGAAATCCATCGGCGCGTTGCGGATCTGCGCAGCCGGAACCAGCGGCACGGACGAACCGCCGGGGATCACTGCCAGCAGATTGTCCCACCCGCCGCGAATGCCTCCGCAGTGCCTCTCGATCAGCTCTTCAAAGCTGATGCTCATCGATTCCTCGACGACGCAGGGCTTGTTCACATGGCCGCTGATCTGGAACAGCTTGGTGCCCTTGTTGTTCTCGCGCCCGAAGCTCGAGAACCACGAGGCTCCGCGCCGCAGGATCGTCGGCGCGACCGCGATGCTTTCGACATTGTTGACCGTCGTCGGGCAGCCATAGAGCCCCGCGCCCGCCGGGAAGGGGGGCTTGAGGCGCGGCTGGCCCTTCTTGCCTTCGAGGCTCTCGATCATCGCGGTCTCTTCGCCGCAGATGTAGGCGCCCGCGCCGCGGTGCATGAAGACGTCGAAGTCATAGCCCGAACCGCAGGCGTTCTTGCCGAGGAAGCCTGCGTCATAGGCCTCATGGATCGCCTTCTGGAGCGTTTCGGCTTCGCGGATATATTCGCCGCGCACGTAGATATAGGCCGCCCGCGCGCGCATCGCGAAGCCGGCAACCAGCGCGCCTTCGATCAGCTTGTGCGGATCATGGCGCAGGATCTCGCGGTCCTTGCACGAGCCGGGCTCGGATTCGTCGGCGTTGATGACGAGGAAGCTTGGGCGGCCATCGCGCGATTCCTTCGGCATGAAGGACCACTTCAGCCCGGTCGGAAAGCCCGCACCGCCGCGTCCGCGCAGGCCCGAAGCCTTGATTTCCTCGATGATCGCGTCTTGCCCGCGCGCCAGCAGCGCCTTGGTGCCATCCCAGTCGCCGCGCGCCTGCGCTGCCTTCAGGCCCCAGTCCTGAAAGCCGTAGAGGTTCGTGAAGATGCGATCCTTATCGCCAAGCATCACTGCAGTCCCTTTGCTTTGGCCCGCTTGATGCGCACCAGCGAAATAACCTGAAACACGAGCCCGAGGCCCATGATGATCACGCCCATCTCGAACGGCCCGGTCGCGGTCAGGACCGCACCGAGCGCAAAGCCGGTCAGGCCGAGCAGCGCGAAAAGAAGTGTCAGCGGGTTCATCCGATCGCTCCTTGCTGCCACAGCCCGGCCAGCACCGCGAGGATGAGCAGAATAACGCCAACGCGCACGAGGCCCATCAGCACCTTGTAGGCGATGAAGGCCAAAAGCAGCGCGCCGAGGATGGAGGCGACGGCGGTCAACCTACCACTCGCCCCGATAGTCGTGGTTGGCTTCGACCATCGCTGTCAGCGTGGTCGGCCCGCCCGCAGGCTCCGAGGTGTGACGCCCCGGTTCCTGCGTACCGGCCTTCGGGTGCTGGCCCGCAGCGAGCGCATCGAGCACCGCATCGAGGCGTTCGGGGGTCAGATCCTCGTAATTGTCGTCGTTGATCTGGACCATCGGCGCGGTGGCGCAATTGCCCATGCATTCGACTTCGGTGAGGGTCCAGAGGCCATCGGCGGAGATCCCGCCCTTCACCATCCCGCGCTTCTTGCACGCGCTCATGATGTCGTCCGAACCGCGCAACATGCAGGGCGTGGTGCCGCACACCTGCACGTGGAATTTGCCGACGGGCTTGAGGTTATACATGAAATAGAAGCTCGCGACCTCGAGCACCCGGATCACCGGCATGTCGAGATACTTCGCGACATACTCGACCACCGGCAGCGGAAGCCAACCCTGCGTATCGGTCTCCGCGCCGACCTGCCGCTGGGCAAGATCGAGCAGCGGCATCACCGCCGAGCGCTGGCGCCCTTCAGGATATTTGGCGATGTGCCAATCGGCGGTTTTCTTGTTCTCCGACGTCCATTCGAACGCGCTCCAACGGGCGCGCAGTTCGGGAGTGTCAGGTGCGGGGGTGCGGTCAGCCATTAGCGGATGAACTCCACGCGAGAGCACTTGTCGCCCTCGAAGGAATAGACGGACATGACTTCGAAAGGCTCGCCGGTGGACGAACGGAAGACCCGTTCATGCAGCACGGCAAATTCGCCCAATTCGTAGCCTGTGATGATCTCGGCGCGGTTCTCAGGGAACTCCGCGAACATGGCCTTGAGGCCAGCGCGTGTCCCTTCCCTGCCCTCACGGATGACAGCGCCGCGGTAACCGGCCTCGCATGCGCCCTCGGTCATCAGCGCGACATAGGCATCGGCATCCTGCGCGTTGTAATGCGCGATCATCTGCTCGGCGATGGCCAGTCTGCTCACCGGTCGCACTCCCCGAACACCACGTCGATCGCGCCGAGAATGGCGGTCGCGTCCGGCAGCATGTGGCCCTTGGACATGAAGTCCATCGCCTGGAGGTGCGAAAAGGCCGTGGGGCGGATTTTGCAGCGGTAGGGTTTGTTGGTGCCGTCGCTGACGAGGTAGACGCCGAATTCGCCCTTGGGGCTTTCGGTCGCCACGTAAACCTCGCCCGCAGGCACGTGGAAGCCTTCGGTGTAGAGCTTGAAGTGGTGGATCAGCGCTTCCATCGACTGCTTCATCTCGCCGCGCTTAGGGGGCACAACCTTGCTGTCGCTGCTGGCAATCGGCCCACCCGGCATATCGCGCAGACACTGGCGGATGATCTTGGCGCTTTCGGAGACCTCCTTCACGCGCACCATGAAGCGGTCGTAGCAGTCCGAATTGGTGCCGACGGGGATGTCGAACTCCATGCGGTCATAGACATCGTAGGGCTGGCTCTTGCGCAAGTCCCAAGGGATCCCGGCGGCACGGATCATCGGGCCGCTAAAGCCCCAGGCAATCGCGTCCTCGCGGCTGACCACGGCGATATCGACATTGCGCTGCTTGAAGATGCGGTTGTCCATGACAAGACTCATTGCGTCGTCAAACAGCTGGAAGAAGCGGTTGTCGAGCCAGTCGCCAATGTCGACGAGCAGCTTTTCCGGCACGTCCTGATGGACGCCGCCGGGGCGGAACCATGCCGAGTGCATGCGCGCGCCCGACGCCCGTTCGAAAAAGTTCAGGCAATCCTCGCGCAGGTCCATGATCCACAAGTTCGGCGTGAACGCGCCGACATCGAGGATGTGCGCGCCCATGTTGAGCAGGTGGTTGCAGATGCGAGTCAGCTCGGCGAAAAGCACGCGCAGATACTGCGCGCGGAGCGGCACCTCGAGGTTGAGAAGCTTCTCGATGGCGAGCACATAGGTGTGCTCCATCGCCAGAGGCGAGCAGTAATCGAGCCGGTCGAAATAGGGCAGCGCCTGAAGATAGGTCTTCTGCTCGATCAGCTTTTCGGTGCCGCGGTGGAGCAGGCCGACATGCGGATCGATCCGCTCGATCACCTCGCCGTCCAGCTCCATCACCATCCGCAGCACGCCGTGCGCCGCCGGGTGCTGCGGGCCGAAGTTGATCGTGTAGTTGGAGATCACCTCACCGGTGGTGGTGAGCGAGTCTTCACGTTGCATGCTCATCGGCCACCCTCCTTCGAGGTGGGATCGGGCGCGCCGGGCGCGGGCTTGCTGGGGTCTTTCTGCTCGGGCGCGACTGGCTTGGCCGCCGCTTCATCCGCCTTCTTGCCCGCGCCGGTATCGGCGGGCTTTTCGGTCGTCTTGGGCTCGGCAACCGTCGGCGCACCGCGTGACTTTTCGTCACCCGGCAACACATAATCCGCGCCCTCCCATGGCGAGAGGAAGTCGAACGTCCGCATTTCCTGCGGCAGGACGACGGGTTCATACACCACGCGCTTTTCATCCTCGGAATAGCGCAGTTCGGTGTAGCCCGTCATCGGGAAGTCCTTGCGGAACGGGTGCCCCTCGAAGCCGTAATCGGTGAGGATTCGGCGCAGGTCCGGGTTGCCCGCAAAGGTCACGCCGAACATGTCGAACACCTCGCGCTCAAGCCAACCGGCGTTGGGCCACAGGGTGGTGACGGTTGGCACGGGCGTATCTTCCGAGGCCGAGCACTTCACCATCACGCGGTGGTTCTTCGTCAGGCTCTGGAGCATGTAGACGACTTCGAACCGCTCGGGGCGGCTGGGATAATCTGCCCCCGCGATCTCCATCAATTGCTGGTACTGGTGATCGTCACGCAGGATCTGGAGCACCATTGCGAGGGCATCGCGCTGGACGCGGAAGATGACTTCGCCATGAGCTTCGACAGCTTCGATCAGCCAGACCGAAATCGTCTCGCTAACTGCGTCGATCACACCTTCACTGGAGGCGAACTTCGGAGCGGAATGCAGCACGGCCATGCGCCCTTACCTCTCGATCGTGCCGACGCGGCGAATCTTGCGCTGCAATTGCATGACGCCATAGAGCAACGCCTCGGCGGTCGGCGGGCAGCCGGGGACATAGATGTCGACCGGCACGATCCGGTCACATCCGCGCACCACCGAATAGGAATAGTGGTAATAGCCGCCGCCGTTGGCGCAGCTGCCCATGCTGATCACATACTTCGGATCCGACATCTGGTCGTAGACCTTGCGCAGCGCCGGGGCCATCTTGTTGCACAGCGTGCCCGCCACGATCATCACGTCCGACTGGCGCGGAGACGCGCGCGGCGCAGCGCCGAAACGCTCCATGTCGAAGCGCGGCATATTGGCATGGATCATCTCGACCGCGCAGCAGGCGAGGCCAAAGGTCATCCACCACAGCGAGCCGGTGCGCGCCCATTGGAACAGGTCTTCCGTCGAGGTGACGAGGAAACCCTTTTCACCAACCTCGGTCTGAAGTTCGTTGAAATAGCTCGCATCAGGCGCACGCACCGCGCCGCCAGCGGCGTTGGTAAGCGCGGAAATGTCGGGCAACCCTTGGGGAGGAGAAACGATATTGGTCATTCCCAGTCCAACGCCCCTTTCTTCCATTCATAGGCCAGGCCAACCGCGAGGATGAACAGGAATACCATCATTCCGCCCCACCCGGTCCAACCTGTGACATCAAGGCTCACCGCCCACGGGAACAGGAAGGCCGCTTCAAGATCGAACACGATGAAGCTGATCGCCACGAGGTAGAAGCGCACATCGAACTGGCTGCGCGCATCCTCGAACGCGGGAAAACCGCATTCATACTCGGACAGTTTTTCCGCATCCGGATTGTGCACGCCCGTGAGGCGCGACACCGCCATCGGCGCCACGACGAAAAGCACTGATAGCCCCAAGGCAACCAGCACGAATAACAGTATCGGCAGATACTGGCTGAGGTCGATCACAGCGATGTCCAAGCTATTAATCCCGAGCAGCGCCCTAAGCCTGTCAGTCGCGGCGCGCAAGCCTGCGACTCGGGGAAAACCCCCTAAGGGTGTTGCAGGAAATCGAACAGAAGTTGCGGCGAGTTGAGGTCGGCGCCTGCCGGCCCCGCCTTACTTCATCATCCGCGCGGTAGCCGTTTCGGTCGCCTTGCCATAGGGCGGCTTTAACCCGCCGAGCTTGGCAATGTCGATCTTCGGCTGATGATAGACGGCGCGCGCATGGCTGAACTCGCGGAAGCCCTCGATCGCGTGATAGGACCCCATCCCCGAAGGCCCGATCCCGCCGAACGGCAGTTCTTCCATCGAGACATGGAACACCACGTCATTGGTGGTCACCCCGCCCGAGATGGTGCGGGTGAGCACGCGCTCCTGCTCGGCCCTGTCTTCGCCGAAATAATAGAGGCCGAGCGGGCGATCATGTTCATTGATGTAATCGACCGCCTGATCGACCGACTTGTAGGTCATCACCGGCAACACCGGGCCGAAGATTTCCTCCTGCATCACGGTCATGCTGTCATTGACCCCGCGCAGCACCGTCAGCGGCATCTTGCGCTGATTGGCGTTGGCGAAGTCCTCGCCTGCCGGATTGACCTCGATCACCTCGGCGCCCTTGCCGCGGGCATCTTCGACGAGGCTTTGCAGCCGCTCGAAATGGCGGTCCGAGACAATCGAGGCGTAATCATCATTGTCGAGCACGCGCGGATACATTGCCGCGGCCGCGCCCGTGACGCCGGCCACTGCTTCGTCGGCCTTGTCCTCGGGCACCATCAGGTAATCGGGGGCAAGGCAGATCTGCCCTGCGTTCATCATCTTGCCGATGGCGATGCGCTCACCCGCTTTGGCGAAATCGGCGCTGCGGCCCATGATGACCGGGGATTTGCCGCCCAACTCCAGCGTGACCGGCACGAGGTTCGCGGCGGCCGCCTGCATCACGCGGCGGCCCGTCGCGGTCGATCCGGTGAAGACGAGGTGATCGAAGGGAAGCGATGAGAATGCAGCGGCCACTTCGGGGCTGCCGGTGACCACCGTGACTTCCTCGGGTGCGAAATATTCCGCCGTCAGCTGCGCCATCAGCTCGCTGGTGCGCTCCGTGAATTCGGACGGCTTGATCATCGCCCGATTGCCCGCAGCCAGCACCTGCATCAGCGGCCCGAAGGCAAGCTGCACGGGGAAATTCCACGGGCTGAGGATACCGATCACGCCCTTCGGCTCATAGCGCACTTCGGCCTTCGCCCCCAGCAGGCCGAGCGGAAACTGTACCTTGCGCTTTTCGGGCTTCGACCACTGGTCGATATGCTTGAGTGCATGATTGCCTGCGCCAACAGTCGCCGCGATGTCGGTCAGCATCGACTGGTGCATCGAACGGCTGCCGAAATCCGCGCTCATCGCCTTGGCGAACTCCTCGCCATGGTCCTTGACCAGCGCAATGGCGCGCTTGATGCGGTCTTTCCTTTGTGACAGCGGCTCGGGCCGCGAGGCGGTGAAGGCAGCGCGCTGACGCGCAAGCAGGGCTTCAAGTTCTTCGCGGCGGTCGTCAGCCATGTCGTTCTCCCGTTCGGACATATGCGTTTTTATTTGCGACGTGTTCTTGCCCAATCGCCGCCTCGGCGCAAGTCGCATCGCCCCGCAGACCAACCGCCAATTGCCATTGACGCAATGCAGCATTACATCGCCCCGCATATTCTCCGTCACGCAAGGACTTTGCCATGACCCAGCTTTCGCCTTCCGATCCGGTTGTGATCCTCTCCTACGCCCGCACCCCGATGGGCGCGATGCAGGGCGCGCTGGCCGATGTGCCTGCGACCGAATTGGGCGCGATCGCAGTGAAGGCGGCGGTCGAACGGGCGGGCGTTGCAGCCGCAGACATTGACCGCGCCTATATCGGGTGCGTGCTCCCTGCAGGCCTCGGCCAGGCGCCTGCGCGTCAGGCCGCGATCAAGGCAGGTCTGCCGCTTTCGGTCGAGGCGACCACTGTCAACAAGGTCTGCGGCAGCGGCATGCAGACCGTGATCATGGGAGCCGAAGCGCTGGCAGCGGGCACCATCGACGTGGTGGTCGCAGGCGGCATGGAAAGCATGACCAATGCGCCCTACCTCCTCAAGAAGCATCGCTCGGGCGCGCGTCTGGGCCACGACACGGCCTACGACCACATGTTCCTCGATGGGCTGGAAGATGCCTACGAGCCGGGCCGCGCGATGGGCACTTTCGCGCAGGATACCGCCAACGCCTACCAGATGACCCGCGAGGAGATGGATGCCTACACCATCGAATCCCTCGCCCGTGCGAACCGCGCGATCGCCAGCGGTGCCTTTGCCGATGAAGTCGTGCCGGTAACGGTCTCGACCCGTGCGGGTGATGTGGTGGTCGAGCATGACGAAGCGCCCGGGAAAGGCCGCCCGGACAAAATCCCGCAGCTGAAGCCCGCTTTTGCCAAGGACGGGACGATCACCGCAGCGACCTCATCCTCGATCTCGGACGGAGCGGCCGCACTGGTGCTGACCCGCGCAAGCGTTGCCGAGGCCAAGGGTCTTGCGCCCGTCGCCCGCATTATTGCGACCGCTGCCCATGCACAGGCCCCTGCGCAGTTCACCACCGCTCCAATTCCGGCGATCCAGAAGGTTCTCGCCCGCGCAGGCTGGGGCGTGGACGATGTTGACCTGTTCGAAGTCAACGAGGCCTTCGCCTGCGTGGCAATGTTTGCGATGCGCGATCTTGGGATCGCCCACGAAAAGATCAACGTCAACGGCGGCGGCACAGCGCTGGGTCACCCGATCGGGGCGAGCGGCGCACGGATTATCGTCACGCTGATCGCGGCGCTCAAGGCGCAAGGGCTGAAGCGCGGCGTGGCCTCGCTGTGCATCGGCGGCGGAGAAGCGACCGCGGTCGCCATCGAACTGGTCTGACGGTCAATCGGAGCCGGGGGGCGGTGAAGCCCGCGCAACAAAGCGCCTTCGCGCCCCCTCGCCCTCGCCTCGGTTCGCTATTTGTCGCCTGCAAGCTGCTGGGAGCCCCACAAGCGCTCGGCGCTAATCCAGCCCTTGCGGCCGGCGATGTCGACTTCGCACCAGCCTTGCTTACACGGCTTGATTGACGCGACCACTCCCGGTTCGGCACGCCACTTGATCGCGGCTGCACCGTCGGGGCTCGCGCGGACTTCGGCAAGGCCCTTACCGATCACCAGGCCCGCTCGCGCCAGATCGAGCTGGCTCGCCGAAATCCACCCCTGCGTGCCCTCGTGGTCCTCGACCAGACGCCAGCCTTCGCGGATGCGGACGACCTTTACCGGCATTCCCTTGCGCAAATAGATCCACGACACCGGATATTCCTGGCTAGGGCCGGCGCGCATATTGACCTTCTCGTAACGCAGCGCCGCCCAGTAGGGCAGCGCACGGTCCTGCGCGCTCAGCGGAGCAAGCCAAGCGCCTGCGGCCAGCATCAAGGCAAGGCCGAAAGCGATGAAGAAGCGGAATCCCTGCATGGACACGGGGATAGCCGCTTAGTCCTTGCGGATTCAAGCCAAGCTTTCGCATCCGCGCCTTGACCGCCCAGCCTCTCACGGATTAGCCCTCACCCATGACCCAGCGCCCACCCCGCCCGCTTGCCGCCCCCGCGCGCGTCTTCGTCACCCGCCACCTGATGCCAGGGGTGGAAGCACGGATGCGCGAATTGTTTGATGTGGTCCTCAACGAAGCCGACGTTCCCCTCACCCGAGACCAATTGGCTGCAGCGATGCAGGACTGCGACGTGCTGGTGCCGACGGTCACGGACCGGGTGGATGCCGAACTGATTGCCGGCGCGGGCGAGCGCCTTGGCCTGATTGCCAATTTCGGTGCGGGGACCGAGCATATTGATCTTGCCGCCGCGGCAAGCCGCAAGATCATCGTCACCAACACGCCGGGGGTCTTTACCGATGACACCGCCGATCTGACCATGGCCGGGATCATCGGCGTGCCGCGCCGCATCCGCGAAGGCACCGCGCTCATTCGCCGGGGCGAATGGACCGGCTGGGCGCCTTCGGGTCTGCTTGGCCGCAAGCTCGCTGGCAAGGTGCTCGGGATCGTGGGCATGGGCCGCATCGGTCAGGCGGTCGCGCACCGCGCCCGCGCTTTCGGGCTGGAGATCGTCTACACCAACCGCAAGCGCCTGCCTGAGGCGCTCGAGCGGATGCTGGCAGCGCGCTACGTCCCTGATGTCGAGACGCTGATGGCAGAGGCCGACATTCTCACCCTGCATTGCCCGCTCACCGAGGAAACCCGCCACCTTGTGGACGCGCGCCGCATTGCCCTGATGAAGCCGGGCAGCAGCATCGTGAACACCGCTCGCGGAGAACTGATCGATCAGGAGGCGCTGATAGCCGCGCTGCAATCCGGCCACCTCGCAGGTGCCGGGCTCGACGTCTATCCCGACGAGCCCCATGTCGATCCGCGCCTGATTGCCCACCCCAACGTCATGACCCTCCCCCACATCGGCAGCGCCACCGCCGAGGGCCGCGAGGATTCGGGCCACAAGGTGATCGCCAACATCCGGATGTGGGCTGACGGGCACCGCCCGCCCGATCAGGTGCTGACCGCGCTGATCTGACCGGGCGCGGGACAACACCCATGACTGCGGCACCCGATCCGACCAATCTGTGCACGGCTTGCGGTCTGTGCTGCAACGGCGCGCTGTTCGATTTCGGCCCGCTTTTGCCGGAGGAAGCGCAGCAGGCGCGGCGTGACGGGCTGGCGGTGCTTGAAGCGGAAGGCGAGTTCGCCTTTACCCAACCTTGCCCGGCACTCGAAGGTGCGGCCTGCACCGTCTACGCCACCCGTCCCGGAACTTGCCGCGCCTATGCCTGCGAGTTGCTGCGCGGGCTAGAGGCCGGAACTGTCAGCATGAACGACGCGCTCGCCCATGTCGGCCGTGCACGCGAGGCGGCAGCGGAAGCGATCGCTCAACTCCCCCCCGGCGCCACTTTGGCCGACGCCCGCCGCCTGCGCCGCGAGGCGGCGGCATCCGAGGGCGCGGCGATAATGATTGCCCCGCCCGGCCTGATGATCGCACTGGGCCTGCTTGACCTCGTGCTCGACCAGCACTTCCGCAAGACATCCGAACGCCAGGTCATGCCGCGCGGCTGAGGCGTCAGCGTGCCAGCGCGCGGCCCAATTCGTTCACCACGCGCGCGATGGCCGGACGGGTCGTCGCCAGTGCAAGGTGGTTGAAGGGCACTTCGATTTCGGCATCGCGTTCATGCGGAAGGCCGCGCGCTGCGGCAGGCGCGATCACCCCGTCCCGCCTCGACCATACCGCGATGGTCGGGACCGGGGGCTTGACCGCCGGGTCGTCGGGCACGGGCGGGCTATCGACCGTGTGATCATTGATAGCTTCGTAGAGCCGCCATGCGTTGTTGTTGCGCCGGTCACCCGAAAAAGGCGTTCCCAAGGTCATCACCAGTTCGACCAGCTCGGGATGGCGCTGGGCCAGGACGCGCGCATAAAGTCCGCCAAGGCTCCAGCCCACCAGAGCGACCTTGCGCTGTTCAGCGTGAGCCACCTGTGCGAGCCGGTCGAAGGCACGCGCAAAAGTTTCGCTCCTGACCCCGGTGAGAAAGCCGAGTTTGGCACCATACGTCCGGTATCCGGCCTCCCTCAGCGTCCGGCGCAGCAGCGCGGTGGCGCCATCGGTGGAGAGAAGTCCGGGGATGATCAGTACCGGCTGGCTCTGGCCCGCGGGCGCACCGGCCACTGCCTGCGCGCGCCGCAATGGACTGAGTACCACTGGCAGAGCGGTCGGCAATTCTCGCAGCAACAGCGAGAGCGGCGGCGGGGCCGTATCGTCCATCGCCGCAGCCCTCACCTTGTCAGTCGCCCGTCAGGATCCGTTCGACCAGCTCGCCGACGCTTGGCGTGTAACCGTTCGAATAGAACGGGTCCTGCTTGAAGCGGTAAGCAGCATGGCCGGCAAAGGCGAGATTGCGGTCCGGATCGCCATCATGGGCGATGTCCTGGAGCGTCTTCTGGATGCAGAAGCTGCGCGGATCGGCCAGACGTCCGGTGGTGAAGTCGTCATGGTCTTTCCAGCTGGAAAAGCCGCAATGCGACAGGCAGCCCATGCAGTCCTGCTGATCCTTGCGGATCACTTCACGCGCTACCGGGGTAACAAAGACAATGGTGTTGTCCGGCGTCTTCAAGGGCTCGCTATGACCGGCGCGCATCCACATGTCGGCGCGCGCCTTGTCCTCGGGCCTGACCCAGAAACTGCGCGCCTTGCCATCCTCGCCCAGCTGCACGGTGCCTTCTTCCTCGCCCCTCTTGAAGAACGGGATCTGGCGCTCGGACCGATGCATCAGATCGTAGAGGAACGGCGTCTTGACCGCGCTGGAATAAAAACCGGTGGGGGAGAACTTGTGGAGCAGCACATCACCCGGTTCGACGGTGCGCAGCATGTCCTTCCATATCTGCGGGATCGGGCTTTCCTGCGTCAGCAGCGGCCGCGTGCCGAACTGGAAGGCGATTGTGCCAAGCTCGGGATTGTCGATCCAGTCATTCCATTCGCGCAAGGCCCACACCCCGCCCGCCATGACGATCGGGACGGAATCCGGCACGCCCTCGGCGCGCATCGTATCGCGCAGCACCTTGACGCGGGGATAGGGATCTTCGGGTTTGGTCGGGTCTTCGGCGTTCGAGAGGCCATTGTGACCACCTGCCAGCCACGGGTCTTCATAGACCACCGCCGCCATCAGATCGGGCACCTTGTGGTAGCTGCGCTTCCACAGCGCGCGGAAGGCGCGGCCGGAACTGACGATGGGGAGATAGCACACATTGAAACGCGCCGCGATTTCGGCGAGCTTATAGGGCATCCCGGCGCCGCAGGTCACGCCCGTCACCATCCCGCGGGTGTTTTCGAGCACGCCTTCCAGCACGGCCTGCGCCCCGCCCATTTCCCACAAGACGTTGATGTTGATCGCGCCCTTGCCATTGGCGATCTCGTAGGCCTTTTTCACCTGCGTCGTCGCGCCGTCGATAGCGTAGCGGATCAGTTCCTGGTGGCGCTCCTCGCGGGTGCGGCCATGATAGACTTGGGGGATGGGATTGCCGTTTTCGTCATAGCTGTCGGCGTTGACCGCGCTGACCGTGCCGATCCCGCCCGCTGCCGCCCATGCACCCGAACTGGCGTGGTTGGTTGCCGAAACGCCTTTGCCGCCTTCAACTAGCGGCCAAACTTCACGCCCGCCATAGATGATCGGGCTCAATCCCTTGAACAATGAAAATCCCCTTATGCGCGAGATCGGCCCGCGCCTGATTTGCGAAGTGCTGCCATAGTCGCGCAGGCCTTGCGCCGCAACCTCACGGCGATCGGGCAATCATCCTGCGTCACACACCTTGATCGCCTGCGGATCGGTGCGCTTGGCCCCGCGCTCGAAGCGCGCGAAATAACCCTTGATGTCAGGGCGCTCGATGTATTCGACGAGCACATAGCCGACCGCCTCGAACTCACAGAACAGCACTGTGTGCGGCAGGCCGTGGCGGCCCACGGGGCTATCGCTTTCCACCACCACGATCTGCCCCCCGGCGCCCAGCGCAGGCCACATATGCCACAGGAAAGCATAGGGCTCGGTCACTTCGTGATACATGTGCACCATGAAGATCCGGTCGAAACTGTCAGGCGGAAGCTGCGGATTGTCGGCATCGCCGAACTTGATCGAGATATTCTCGAGCCGCTCCTTTTCGACACGGCGGCCGAGCCGGTCCAGGGCCTCGCGGCTGATGTCCTGCGCCAGCACCCGACCATCTTCGCCCACACGCTCGGCCAGACGCACCGTGTAATAGCCCTCGCCCGCGCCGATATCGGCAACCGTCATGCCGGGGCGGATATCGGCAAGGTCCATCACCACCTGGGCCTCGCCGCGTTCGTCACGGTCGTCCTCGGTCGAGAACTCGTTGGAGACGACCGCGACCACCGGACGGTCGGGCACCGGGAAATTCTGCGCGCTTTCAGGGCGATCGGAGCCCGATGTGGCCAGCCCGTCGCAGCCGGCGAGCAGCGCCGCGCTGGCGAGCAGAATGACGTGCGACAGCCGCACCGGCCTTACTCCACGTCCTCGATCTCGACCTTCTCGCCCGTCACCCGCTGGGCGAGCGCGGCCGAGATGAAGGGATCGATCGCGCCGTCAAGCACGGCATCGGGCGATGTCGAGACCACCCCGGTGCGCAGGTCCTTGACCATCTGGTATGGCTGCAAGACGTAGGAACGGATCTGGTGGCCCCAACCGATATCGCTCTTGGCGGAATGTTCGGCGCTGGCTGCTTCCTCGCGGGCGCGCATCTCGGCTTCATAGAGCCGCGCCTTCAGCATGTTCATCGCGATCTCGCGGTTCTTGTGCTGGCTGCGGTCCTGCTGGCTCGCCACCACGATACCGCTGGGCTGGTGGGTGATGCGCACCGCAGAATCGGTGGTGTTGACGTGCTGCCCGCCTGCACCCGATGCCCGGTAGGTGTCGATCTTGAGGTCGGCCGGGTTGATTTCGATTTCAAAGGAATCGTCGATCACCGGGAACACCCACACGCTCGAAAAGCTGGTGTGGCGGCGTGCCGACGAATCATAAGGGCTGATACGGACCAGGCGGTGGACACCGCTTTCGGTCTTGGCATAGCCATAGGCCCCGTCGCCCTTGATGAGCAGGGTTGCCGACTTGATCCCGGCCTGTTCGCCCGCCTGATATTCGACCGTCTCGACCTTGAAGCCGCGGCGTTCGGCCCAGCGGCCATACATGCGAAACAGCATTTCGGCCCAGTCCTGGCTCTCCGTCCCGCCTGCACCGGCGTGGATTTCAAGATAGGTGTCGTTGCCGTCTGCCTCGCCCGATAGCAGGGCCTGGACCTTGTCGGCATCGGCACGGTCGGCAAGGCGCGAAAGCGTTGCCAGCCCGTCGTCTACAATGCTGTCCTCGCCCTCGGCCTCGCCCATTTCGATGAACTCGACGGCATCGGCCATTTCAGCAGCGATTTCATTGACGGTATTCACCGCCGTCTCGAGCGTCTTCTGCTCGCGGCTGATGGTCTGCGCCTGCTTGGGGTTATCCCACAGCTTCGGGTCCTGCACCCGCGCGTTCAACTCGTCGAGCCGGCGCAGCGCGCGTTCCCAGTCAAGCGACAGCCGCACCAGCGCCAGCGCCGCCTCGATCCGGTTGATGTAAGCCTGGCCCTCGGCCCGCATGGGTAATCCTTCGCGTCGAAAAGCGTTATGAGGGCGATGCGCTTAGCGTCGGCGGCGCGATTGTAAAGCGGGGCATGCAACGCGGGGCACAGCCGCGCGCGCTACTTCTTGAGCGCCCGCACCGCCGCCAGCGTCTTGTCGACATGGCCGCGATAATCGGCGTCCGAATGAACCGCCACGATCCGGCCGTCCTGCGCGATCACATAGGACGTGCGCCTGGTCATGCCCGAAGCCATGGCCACGTCATAGGCGGCGCTGATCTTCGGCGAGGCAACCCCGACCGGGAAGGCATCGCGGCATTCCTTGCGGCTGAAATCCTTGAGCGTCGCGATATCGTCGGCCGACATCCCGACAACGCTGGCGCCGGCTGCCTTGAACTTGGGCATGGCATCGGCAAAGGCATTGGCCTCAAGCGTGCAGCCCGAGGTGAAGGCCTTCGGATAAAAGTACAGCACAACCGGCCCCTTGGCGAGCGCGGCCTTCAGCGTGAAGCCGAATTCCTTGCCGGCAAGCGCGGCGCGGGTGGTGAAGGCCGGGGCCGTGGCGCCCCGCTCCAGCTCGGCTGACGCGCTCGGGGTGAAGATTACGGCAAGACCGAGCGAGGCGGCCGCGGCGAAGGGGGTGAAAAGCTTGCGGGTCATCACCTCCAAACCCTCCAGCCCCGCGACCGGTTCCAGCCCGCATCAGTCAATGCCGCCTTCCTCCACATAACCACCCTCGTCCCGCGGCGCGTCAACCACCGCGCTTTCGAGATTCTGCCGCCCGGCGCGGATCAACGCGAGGATCTCGTTCCGCTTGGCCGCGATCGCATCCTGCCGGGTGTAACGCTCTGGCTCGGTGTCGGGCTTGAAGGCTTCCCAGATGATCGCCGACTTGGGATCGTCGGTCGGCCAGCCATCGAACACCCGCTTGCCGGAGCGACGGTCGATCCGCACCATCATCACGCCTGCGGGCGCAACTGCGGGAAGATCGGACCATTTGGCCTTCGTCTTTTCGATCAGGCTCTTGATGATCGGTGCAGCAATGGTGCCGCCATAGGCATAGCCGCCCATATTGCGCGGCTGATCAAAGCCGACATAGGCGCCAGCCACCATTTGCTGCGTGCCGCCGATGAACCACACGTCCTTGGGTCCGGTGGTGGTTCCGGTCTTGCCGAACAACGGCAGGCCCAGCGGGTTGAGCACGGTTGCCGTGCCGCGGCTGACCGCGCCGCGCAGCATATGCATCACCTGAAAGGCCGTGCGCGCGTCCATCGCCTGTGCGCCCATCACGCCAAAGCGCGGCATCGGCTTGCCGTCCCACTTGGGGCTGTTGCAGCCGCGGCAATCGCGATTATCGGCGCGCCACAGCACCTTGCCATTGCGGTCCTGCACATAGTCGATCACCGTGGGAGGGTTCAGACGCCCGTGGTTGGCCAGCGCGCTGTAGGCCGCGACCATCTTCACCAGCGTCGTCTCTCCGGCGCCGAGCGCAGTGGAGGGATAGGCCGGGAACTTGCCGATCCCGAGCTTCTCGATCCCGCGCACGACATTGCTCATGCCGGCCGTCATGCCGATCTGGACGGTCATGATGTTCTGCGATTGCTCGAGGCCGTAGCGCATCGGATGCTGCCCGCCGCTGCCGGTGCCGCGAATGCACTTCTCGCCCAGCCCTGCGCCCTGATAATAGCAGAAGCGATTGTTATCGACCTGGGTCGATGGGGTCATGCCGCTATCGAGGCCCGCCGCATAGACGAAGGGCTTGATGGTCGATCCGGGCTGGCGCATCGCCTGCGTCGCGCGGTTGAAATCGGACAGACGGTTGTCGAACCCGCCTTGCATCGCCGTTACGCGTCCGGTCTGCGCCTGTTCCACCACCAGCGCGCCCTGTGCTTCAGGAATGGTGCGGACCGCATAGCCATTGCCCGAGGGGTTGGCGGCAATCACATCGCCCGCCTTCAACGCATTGGGCAGGCCGATCAGCGGCGCCTCGGTCCCGTCAGCGAAGCCGATCCGCGCCGATGGCCCGCTGCGCTGCGTGACCACGCCGATGCGCCAGTCCTTGTAGCTGATCCCGAGCGGGGAAGATTGCAACTGGCTGGCCCAATTGCCCTCAGACACATCAAGCGTCGCGATCGGCCCGGCCCAGGCGCGCCCACCGTGATAGCGCAGCAAGCCTTCACGCAAGGCATCGCGCGCGGCAAGTTGCACCTGCGGATCGAGGCTGGTGCGCACCCACAAGCCGCCAGCATAGACCGAATTCGGCCCCTTCTCGGCCGTTTCGCCGAACCGCTCGATCAATTCGCGGCGCACTTCTTCGAGGAAGTAGCCCGCATCCACCGAACGCTCGCGCCGCTGGGTGACAAGGCCCAAAGGCTGCGCCGCCGCTGCGCGCCGCTGCGAGCCGGTGATGAAGCCGTTCTTCTCCATCTGGTCGAGCACGAAATTGCGCCGTTCGAGCGCCGCCTGCTCCTGACCTTTGCGCCCGTAACGTTCGGGCGCCTTGGGCAGGATTGCGAGGAAGGCCATCTCGTGCAGCTGAAGCTGGTCAACGTCCTTGTCGAAATAGGCGCGCGATGCCGCCTGCACCCCGAAAGAGCGGCGCCCGAGCGGAATTTCATTGAGATAAAGCTCAAGGATTTCCTGCTTGGTCAGCACCTGTTCGATGCGCCCGGCGAGGATCATTTCTTTCAGCTTGCGGGTGACCGAATATTCGTCACCCAGCAGCAGGTTCTTGGCGACCTGCTGGGTGATGGTCGATCCCCCCACCGCCCGCTCGCCCGATCCGAACTTGGTGGCATAATCGAACACGGCATTGGCCGTGCCGAGCAAATCGACGCCGCCGTGGCTGAAGAACGTCTTGTCCTCGGCGGCGAGATAGGATTCGATCAGCTTCTGCGGGAAATCGGCATATTGCAGCTGCACCCGGCGTTCGCGGGCGTAGGAATGGACAATCTCGCCATCCACCCCGCGCACCACGGTGGGCAGCGGCGTCTCATAAGTCAGCAGCGCCTCCGCCTCGGGCAAGTCGCTCGCCAGCCACACAAACAGCGCGATCCACAAGGCGAGAAACAGGCCGAACGCGATCGCCACCAACTTGAACAGCCGGCTCGATCGCCAGCGCGCGGTGAACCAGGCCAGCGCGCCGCCGACATCGCGGTTCAGGCGGTAGCGCAGATAGGCCCAGGTCGAAATCTGGTCGGGGGCGGGGGCAGGCTCGGTCATTGGCCTATCGCGGTTAGCACGCAGGGGCGCGCCAAAGCTAGCTGCTTTGCGCGCCTATTCCCCGCCTGCGGCCGCTTCGCTGCGGCGCGCGAGGAAGACCTTGATCGCGTTGGCAAGAACGTCCGCATATCTGGCACGGCCATCGGGTGTGGTGAGGCGCGCACGATCCTTGCGATTGGTGACAAAGCCGCTCTCGAACAAGACCGATGGCACATCCGGCGCGCGCAGCACGGCAAGCCCGGCGGCGCGTTTGGGCTGCGGGACGAAGGCGAGTGTCTCCTCGCCCTCGCGCAGCACCAGGCCGGCAAAGGCAAGCGCGTCTTCCTGCGTGCGCTGCTGCGACAATTCGACAAGGATCGCGCTGACATTGGCGCTCGCGCCCTTGATGGTGATGCCGTTGAGCCGGTCGGCATCGTTTTCGCGCGCGGCAAATCGCGCTGCCGCCTCGCTGGAAGCTTCGTCGGACAGGGTATAGATGCTCGCCCCGCTGATCTCGTCATTCTGCTCACCGGCGGAATCCGCGTGGATCGAGATGAACAGGCTTGCCCCCAAAGCCCGCGCAATTTCCGGACGATGCGGCAGCGGCAGGATGCGGTCGTCGGAGCGGGTCAGTGCAACGCGAATGCCGCCCTGGCGCAGCAATTCATCGCGCAGCGCCTTGGCCAGCGCGAGGGTGATGGCCTTTTCCTCGAAGCGCTTGCCATCAGGGTCAACCCCGATCGCGCCCGGATCGCGTCCGCCGTGCCCCGCATCGATCACCACAAGCGGGCGCGAAGGATCATTAGGGCCTTCGATGCGCGGCAGTTCAATCTGCGTGGCATCCTGAGCAGCAACAAACGGGAAACGGAGCACGTACTCGCGCCCCCACACCGGCACCGGGATCGCCAACCCGAACGCCTTTGCCCCGCCCAGCAGCGCTGCGGGCAGAAGCAAAACGATCAGCAGGAGGGTGCGGTAACTCATTGCCGCTTGAGGCTTACGTTCTTGCGGACTCGAAACGCAATAGAGTTGCGGGGTTTGCCCCACAGTGCTAGCGATGCTTAAATGGAGGCCGGATGAAGTTGCCCAAGTGCAGCTTCGCCCTTAGCCTCTTGCACCGGGGCATCCTTTTTTCGCGACCCGGTCCAGTACAGGTTGATGCAGTGACGATACGTTTTTCCCGACAAACGAGCACAATGCGCAGTCAGCGCGTGCTCTTTGTCGCCGGACAAGACGCGGCCCAGGGTTCACCCGGCTGCCGCACGTGCGCCATTGCAGACACGAGCTTCGCGCCTGGCGCCGCCGGCCTCAACGCCGCCGTCCCTCACAGCGCGATTTCCCCTTCCGGCACTACCCTCGGGCTGGCCGGTTCACCACAATATACGCGCCCCCTTCGTTCCCGCTTGCGGGGAAGGCCGGGTGCATGGAGATTATTCAATGGCAACGCGCATGCTTATCGATGCGCGCCACCCGGAAGAAACACGGGTGGCGGTTCTTCAAGGCAACCGGATTGAGGAATTCGATTTCGAATCTGCCGAACACAAGCAGATCAAGGGCAACATCTATCTCGCCAAGGTAACCCGGGTCGAACCTTCGCTGCAGGCGGCATTTGTCGACTTCGGCGGAAATCGCCACGGCTTCCTCGCCTTCAGCGAAATCCATCCCGATTACTACCAGATCCCCAAGGCCGACCGCGACGCGCTGATCGCCGAAGATGCGGAGGCTGCAGAGGAAGAAGAACGTCTGCGCGCCGAGGAAGAGGCCGATGGCATCTCTCCGGGCGACGAATATGACGCCGAGGACGAAAGCGGCGGCGCGCTGGCGGAAGATCTTGCCGAAAACGGTGTCGAGGAAGTCGACACCTCCGACAAAGATGATGTCGCCACCATCGAAGGCGGCGCGTCGGACGAAGACGGCAGCGACGACGAAAATTCCGAGGAAACCGCTGACGAAGCCGGCGAGGACCGCGGCCGCCGCGGCCGTGGGCGCCGCCGTCAGGGCTCCAAGGGTGACCGGGGCGACGGCAAGGGCGCCGAGGGCAAGGGCCGTAGCCGCGCCAAGCAGGTCGACGAAGTGCGCGCCAAGCGCATGGCGCTGCGTCGCCGTTACAAGATCCAGGACGTTATCCAGCGCCGTCAGGTGCTGCTCGTCCAGGTTGTCAAGGAAGAGCGCGGGAACAAGGGCGCTGCCCTGACTACCTATCTCAGCCTCGCGGGCCGTTACACCGTGCTGATGCCCAACTCGTCGCATGGCGGCGGGATCAGCCGCAAGATCAGCTCGACCAGCGATCGCAAGCGGTTGAAGGACATGGTCTCCGATCTCAAGCTGCCCAAGAGCATGGGCCTGATCGTCCGCACTGCGGGCATGAGCCGCACCAAGCCCGAGATCAAGCGCGACTTTGATTACCTCGCCCGCGTATGGGACGAGATCCGCGAGAACACCCTCGCCTCGGTCGCGCCTGCGCTGATCCATTCGGACAGCGACCTCATCAAGCGTGCGATCCGCGACATCTACAACAAGGAAATCGAGGAAGTCGTCGTCGAGGGCGAGGAAGGCTACAAGTCGGCCAAGGCCTTCATGAAGCTGCTGATGCCCAGCCATGCGCGGCGGGTGAAGGCCTATTCCGATCCGGTGCCGCTGTTCCAGCGTTATGGCGCGGAAGACCAACTGCGCGCGATGTATGATCCGATGGTGCAGCTGAAATCCGGCGGCTATCTGATCATCAACCCGACAGAAGCGCTGGTGTCGATCGACATCAACTCCGGCCGCTCCACCAAGGAGCACGGGATCGAGGCGACCGCGCTTCACACCAACCTAGAAGCGGCCAAGGAAATTGCCCGCCAGCTGCGCCTGCGTGACATGGCCGGTCTGGTGGTGATCGACTTCATCGACATGGAGTATTCGAACAACGTCCGTAAGGTCGAAAAGGCCATGAAGGACGCGCTGAAGAATGACCGCGCCCGCATTCAGGTTGGCCGGATCAGTTCGTTCGGCCTGATGGAAATGAGCCGCCAGCGCCTGCGCACCGGTGTGCTTGAAGCCACCACCCGCGCCTGTCCGCATTGCGACGGCACCGGACTTGTCCGCACCGCATCCTCGGCTGGCCTGTCAGCGCTGCGCCTCATCGAAGACGAAGCGGCGCGCGGCAAGGGCACGCTGATCCGTCTGGCAGCAAGCACCGAAGCGGCGATCTACCTCCTCAACGAAAAGCGCGCCGATCTCGTGGAAATCGAGCATCGCTACGGCGTCAGCGTCGAAGTGGTGCCGGAAGGCGAACAGGAAGGCGCAAAGATGAGCGTCTCCAGCGCCGGACCGCGCCCGCTCACCGCGCCCAAGTTCGAGCCGATCATCGACGATGATGACGACGATCTGCCCGAAGAAGAGGACGATTTCGCCGAGGACGAGGCCGAGGCCGAAGAAGAACAGCGCGAACCGCGTCAGCCCCGCCGCGAGCGGGCCGACAATGACGATGAAGGCGGCCGCAAGAAGAAGCGCCGCCGTCGTCGCGGTGGTCGCAATCGTGGCCGCGAACGCGAGGACGGCGAAGGCGAAGGCGAAACCGGTGACGAAAGCGCCGAAGGTGACGCGGCAAGCGATAGCGATGATGCCGGTGACGATCGGGGCGAAAATGCCGCTTCGGAAGTCAGTGACGATGGCGAGGCGCGCCCCAAGAAGCGCCGTCGGCGCGGCGGGCGCGGTCGCAAGCGTCGTGACGGCACCTATGAAGGCGACGCCGGCAGCGATGGCGAAGCGCAGGGCGATGACAGCGACACGGTGACCGGCGGCGACGCTGAAACCGAAGCAGAAGCACCAGCGCCGACCCCGGCTCCGGCCACCGAGCAAGAAGCCGAAGCTCCGACTGAGGATGCTCCGGCCGAGAAGCCCAAGCGCAAGCGTGCTCCGCGCAAGACCAAGGCGATGCTCGCCGCTGAAGCTGAAGCCGCCGCTGCGGCAGAGGCCGAAGCCGCACCGGAGCCGGAAGCCGAGGCACCGGCCGAGGTTACCGAGGAGGCTCCCGCCGAAAAGCCCAAGCGCAAGCGCGCTCCGCGCAAGGCCAAGGTCGCCGAGGCAGAACCTTCTGAAACCGCCGAAGTCAGCGAACCGGCACCTGCCGCCGAACAGGCTGCACCGGAAGCCCCGGCCGCAGAGGAAGCTGAACCCGAGGCCGATGCCAAGCCGCGCCGCGGCTGGTGGCAGCGCACCTTCGGCGAGTAAGCCTCGCCGTCAGGTCTGACCTATCGAAGGGCGGGAGCAGGAGACTGCTTCCGCCCTTTCGCTATGCGGGCTTAAGGGGCAGACTTATGGGCGATGCCCCACTCCATCCACCCGGCAAATCGCGGAGCCTTGGGGGTATAGCCCTGCCCGAGAGTCTCCACCGCGAAGCCCGCATGCCCGAGCGCGCTGGCGATCGGCCGCGTCAGGTGGCAGCCGCCCGCAAGGCGCTTCCACACAGGCTCGATCCGCCCCTGCCACCCGCGCACCTGCGGATCGGGGGCAAGACCGTGTTCGAGAAACAGCGCCTCGCCGCCGGGCCGCAAGATGCGGCGCAGCTCACGCATGACCTGCGCAGGATCCTCGACAGAGCACAGCGTGAAGGTGCACACCACGCAATCGAAACTGGCGTCATCGAAGGGGATTGCCTCTCCCCGCCCCTGCCGCAGATCGGCCGCCCAGCCCTTTTCCCGCGCCGCCGCCCGCGCGCTTTCGAGCATGCCTTCATGCGGGTCAATCCCGGCATAGGAGGTGATCGCTGCCGGGTTGTAGAACTGGTGATTGATCCCGCCCCCGCAGCCCAGTTCGAACACATCGCCCCGCGCGCGCGGCACCACCACAGCGCGGCGTTTCATCACTTGGCCTTGCGAACAGGCGCAAGTGATTAGGCGCGGCATGACCTTGGCTTCGTACCAGCTTGCAATGCCCATCCCCGGCCCTTCCCTGAAGCCCACTTTCCTGACAGCGCAATGCGTGGCACGATATGCGCCAATTGCCAAACAGGCTTAATGGGAGGGATGCCAGTCATGACCACGAACAGCGCAGGCACCGCCGGGTCGAAATCCCCGTTCCGCTTTCACCCCAAGCTGTGGATCGGCGCCGCCATGCTGTTCGCCTTTCCGGCGCTTGGCGAGGTCATGAGCGCCGAGGTCAAGTGGGGGGCAGAGGATTTCGCCGCCATGGCCCTGCTGCTCGCCGCCCTTTGCATGGCGATCGAGGCGGGGCTGCACTTCCTGGATACGCCGCGCTGGCGGATCGCCGGGGTCATGGTGGCGGTGCTGTTGTTCCTGACCATCTGGGCCCATCTGGCCGTGGGGATTTTCTAGGCCGGAACTTCCTGCCCGCGAAAATCGAACACGCGTCCCGATTGCGCCGGGGTCAAACGCGCTATCACGCCAAGCAGGTTCGCCGCCGCATCATCGGGGTCGGTCAGCTGCCCCTCTGCCAGTCCCGACTGGAACGGGGCCGATAGCCCGCTGTCAACCGTGCCCGGATGCAGCCCCACGATCACGCTGTCCGGGTGGGTGCGCGTCATCTCCAGGGCGAAGTTCCTGATCAGCATGTTAAGCGCCGCCTTGCTCGCCCGGTAGGAATGCCACCCGCCGAGCCGGTTGTCCCCGATCGAGCCGACCCGCGCCGAAAGCGCAGCGAGGGTGAACGGCGCCCCGCGCGGCATCAGGGGCAAGATGTGCTTGGCGATCAGCGCCGGGCCGATGGTGTTGAGCGCGAAGACCTCGGCCATGGCTGCCGGATCAAGCCGCTTGTAGGTCCGCTCAGGCCCGGTGCCGCCCGCAAGTGTCAGAACGCCCGTAGCAATGATAACCCATTCGGGAGGCTCGGCGCGCATCGTGGCGGCAGCCGCAGCGATGCTGGCTTCATCAGCCAAGTCGAAGGCAAAGGGCCGCACGCCTGCGACATCAGGCCCCGCCCCTTGGCGCGAACCTGCATAAATCACCTGCGTGCCGCCCGCAGATAGGGCCGCGCATAGCGCCCGCCCGATCCCGCCACTCGCCCCGAACACCGCCGCCACGCGCGGCCGGCGCGCTGGCATTTCCGATACTTGTCCCGTCTGTTCCATTGCTCTTCAAAGCGCACGAGGCCCACGCTTGTTCCGACCGGTGTGGCAGGCTCAACCCCTGTGCAAAAGGCTGCAACTCCCCGCGCTTGCACCGTGCGGCGATGCCGCTAGATAGGGTCCAAATTAAAACCGGGATCAGTTCATGGCGACCTTCACTCTCCCCAAGAATTCCAAGATCAGCAACAACGGGCAGACGCACAAGGCCGCCGGCGGCCGTGTGAAGTCGTTCAAGGTTTACCGCTACGATCCCGACAGCGGACAGAACCCGCGTTACGACAAGTTCGAAATCAATCTGGACGAGTGCGGCCCGATGGTTCTGGACGCGCTGTTCAAGATCAAGAACGAGATCGACCCGACCCTGACTTTCCGCCGCTCGTGCCGCGAAGGCATCTGCGGATCATGCTCGATGAACATGAACGGCAAGAACGGTCTCGCCTGCACTACCGCGATCGAGGATCTGAAGGGCGAAATCCGCATCACGCCGCTGCCGCACATGGACGTGATCAAGGACCTCGTGCCCGATTTCACGCATTTCTACGCGCAATATGCCTCGATCCGTCCGTGGCTCCAGACCGTCAGCCCGACGCCGAGCGGTAAGGAACGGCTGCAATCGCCCGAACAGCGCGAGAAGCTTGATGGCCTCTACGAGTGCATCCTGTGCGCCTGCTGCTCGACCTCGTGCCCGTCTTACTGGTGGAACTCGGACAAGTTCCTCGGTCCGGCTATCCTGCTTCAGGCCTATCGCTGGCTCGCCGACAGCCGTGATGAAATGACCGGTGAGCGTCTGGACGATCTGGAAGACCCGTTCCGCCTGTATCGCTGCCACACCATCATGAACTGCGCGAACGTGTGCCCCAAGGGCCTCAGCCCCGCCAAGGCGATTGCCGAAACCAAGAAAATGATGGCCGAGCGCGCGATCTGATCGCGTCCGGCACGGCAAGACAGGCGCGCATTCCATGGCTGACCATCACGCGGTGAACGCGCCGTTCGAACATCGCGCCCTCCCGCCAGAGGAATGCGGCGGGGAGGATGGCTGGTACACCTGGAACATGGTTGACCGCACGCGGTTCAACACCTCGGTTCTGGGCGAGATGCGGGTGCGCAAGGAAGGTCAGCACTGCCGCCTGCGGATGTTCCCCGAGCGGCGCCACACCAATCTTGTCGACAATATCCACGGCGCGGTCACGCTCGGCCTGATCGACATTGCGCTGTTCGCCGCCATGCACATCAATGGCAGCGGCGAGGCGGGGCCATCGGTCACGGTTGAGCTTTCGACGCAGTTCGTAGGCGGCGGCGATCCGACGCGGCCCCTCGACGCAGTCAGCGAGATCGTGCGCGAGACCGGGCGGATGTTGTTCCTGCGCGGCTTTGCCACCCAGCCCCGCGAGGACGGGGGCGAGGACATTATCGCCAGCTATTCCGGCATCGTGCGCAAGATGCGCTCGCGCGGCTGAGGCGCGAGTGCCCGGTCTGATCGCCCGCTATGACGCGCTGATTGCCAGCGGTCAGTTGCGCTCCGACCCTGACCAGCGCGCGGCGGCGCAAAAGCTGGCGGCGCTTCAGGATGCACTGGAAGCCACGCCCGACACTGCAGGCTTTCTGGGAAAGCTGTTCGGCAGCAAGCCCGCCCCGCCTCCGCGCGGCCTGTATCTCTGGGGCGGCGTCGGGCGCGGCAAGTCTATGCTGATGGACCTGTTCCACGACACACTCGGTCTGACCGCCAAGCGCCGCGTGCATTTCCACGCCTTCATGCTCGAAGTCGACCGCCGCATCGCCGAAGCGCGCAAGGCCGAGCGCCGCGATCCGCTGGTGGCAGTGGCGCAGGACATGGCGGCGGGCCTTAAATGCCTCGCCTTTGACGAGATGGTGGTGACCAACACCGCCGACGCGGCGATTATGGGCCGGTTCTTTACCGCGCTGATGGAAGCGGGAACTGTGATCGTCACAACATCCAACCGTCCCCCGCGCGATCTCTACAAGGACGGGCTCAACCGCTCGCTGTTCCTGCCCTTCATCGATCTGGTCGAAGCGCGCTTGGATGTGCTGAGCCTCAACGGCCTGGTCGATTACCGCCTCGACCGCATCGGGGGCCTCGCTATGTGGCACGCGCCGCTGGGGGACGAGGCGACGGCGCAAGTGCGCGAGGCCTTCTTCCGCCTCACCGACTTCGCGCCCGAGGATGCCGCCAATGTGCCGAGCGGCGAACTGGATCTGGGCGGCGGGCGCACGCTCCACGTTCCCAAAAGCCTCAAGGGCGTGGGCGTGTTCAGCTTCAGGAAGCTCTGCGCCGAAAACCGCGGCGCGGCCGATTACCTTGCCATTGCGCAGGCCTTCCACACGGTGATCCTCGTCGGCATCCCCCGCATGGGCCCGGAAAACCGCAACGAGGCGATCCGCTTCACCAAGCTGATCGATGCGCTTTACGAACACCGCGTGAAGCTGTTCGTCGCCGCCGCCGCTGCGCCCGAAGACCTCTATCAGGCGGGGGACGGGGCGTTCGAATTCGAGCGAACCGTGAGCCGGTTGAACGAGATGCAGAGCGCCGAATACATGGCGCTGGGACACGGCACAGAAGACTAGCTGCTGACCCCCAGGTGCGTCAGCGACTTCTCCAGCATCAGCAATTGCCATAGGCTGCGCGAATGATCCGTGCGGCCTGCAATATGCGTTTCGGCCATGGCCCTGATCGCCTGCGGATCGAAAAATCCGGTCTGCGCCAGCACGCCACTTGCGCCAATCGCGCGCGCTGCATCCGCCAGCGGCCCGCGCAGCCACTCGGAAATCGGTGTCACAAAGCCCTGTTTGGGACGGTAGAGAATATCGTGCGGCAAATAGGGTTCGAGCGTCTTCTTGAGCAGGTACTTGCCCGTGCTCCCTTGAACCCGCATATTTTCGGGCAGACGCGCGGCGAATTCGATCAAGCGGTGATCGAGCAGCGGTTCGCGCGCTTCGAGGCTGACGGCCATGCTGGTGCGATCGACCTTGGTAAGAATGTCGCCCGGCAACCAGAATGTCAGTTCGGCATATTGCGCACGGTCGAGCCCCGAGCGTCCGGGAGCGCTGCGCATCAGGGCAATCAACTCATCCTCACCGCGAAAACCGTCAAGACTGGCGGCAAAGCTGTTGGAATAGAGCGATTGGCGCACAGCAGGCGGGGTAAACGAAAGACCGGAGGCATAGCCCTCCTCGCTGCTTACACCCAGCGCCAGCAGCGTTGTCTTGGCGCGGAATAGGCGCGGGGCCCAATCAAGCTTGGGATAGATTTTCCCCAATCCGCCGACCACCGAACTGCGCAGCCTTTCCGGGAGCAGCGCGCGCACGCGTTGCTCCTGATGGAAGAACACCTGACGCCGGTATCCCGCAAAAGCCTCGTCAGAACCGTCACCCGAAAGCGCCACTGTCACTCGTTCACGCGCGAGTTGGCACACCCGCCACGTTGGCAAAGCCGAGGAATCCGCGAAGGGCTCGTCGAACATCGCTGCCAGTGTGTCGACCGCGGAGAAATCATCGTGCCCGACGATCCGTTCGGAATGATCCGCGCCGAACTTGGCGGCAACCCGCCGGGCGTAATTCGTTTCGTCATAGGCGGCGACATCGAAGCCGATGGAGCAGGTCTGCACCGGCTTTCCGCTCGCCTCGCTCATCAGCGCAACCACGCCTGAGCTGTCCACCCCGCCCGAAAGAAACGCGCCAAGGGGCACATCCGAAACCATCCGCGACTGCACGCCTGCCCGCAGCAATTCGAGCAGTTCCGCCGAAAGGTCCTTTTCACTTCCGCTCACGCGCTGAGTGAAGTCAATATCCCACCATCGCTGCGGACGCCCCGGCGCTTGACCTTGTTTGATCAGCCAGAAATGGCCTGCGGGCAGCTTCTCGACCCCTGCAAGGATCGAATGCGTATCGGGCACGTAGCCCCAGGTCATGTAAGCCTCAATCGCCTGCGGATTGACCTGGCGGCGCAGCAGCGGGTTTGTTAGCAAACCTTTAAGTTCCGAGGCGAAGGCGATGCTGCCGTCCGATAGCGCTGCGGTGAACAGCGGTTTCACCCCGAAACGGTCACGCGCGAGGAACAGCTCGCGCTTGTCCCGGTCAAACAAGGCGAAGGCAAACATCCCGTCGAGCCGCTTGAGGCAATCCACGCCCCAACGGCGGTATGCGGCAAGGATCACCTCAGTATCGCCATTGGTGCGGAAGGTGAAACCCTCCTGCTCCAATTCGCGGCGCAACTCACGGAAATTGTAGATTTCGCCATTGAAGACGATGACGGCGCGGCCATCGGCTGTGTGCATCGGCTGCGGGGAACCGGCAAGGTCGATGATCGACAAGCGGCGGTGGCCAAGACCCACGCCATCTTCGGCCCAAACGCCTGAACCGTCCGGCCCGCGGTGGGCCAGTACATCGCACATCCGCACAACCTGAGCCGGATCGACCGGCTTGGGCGCTTCAGCGTAAATTATCCCCGCAATCCCGCACATAGGTTGCGCCTATAACAACGCGGCTAACGTAGCAATCGTTGCAAGAATAATGTTCGCTAACGCAGCAGTTTTGTGCGTCGCAGCACCGGATTCCGTAAGGGAAACCCAATGCCACCGCGCAATGGAAGCTCCTCGCCACCCATAATCGTGCGCCGCGCGGTCCACGAATCGCCATGCCCCCCCCAACAGCAAGGCAAGAATGACGGCAAAGAATAGCCAACCATAAACTATGTGATCAAATCCGGTCGCGCGCTCAGCGCCGACATATTGCGCGACATAGATCGTTGCCCACGCGCGCACTCCGTTGGCCAGCACCGGCACAATCACGCAGGCCGCCATGAAGGCCGCGCGGTGGCTCCACCGGGTGAAACCGGTGAAACAGACCAGCACGCCAAGCGCCACCATCGCTACGAGGAACTTTACGCCCGAACAGGCCTCGGCAACGATAAACAGCCCGGCGGGCGTGTGGATATGAATGCCTTCGATCGTGGCTGCCACGCCGCTGGCATGGGTAAGCGCGATGGCGATTTCGGCGGTGACGGCTTGCAGCGGCGGGATAATCTCGTCGCCGAAGGGGACAAGGAAGGCGGCAAAGGTGATCGGCAAGGCCAGCACAAGGCTCACGCGCACTCCGAGTATGGTCACAACCGCCGCCTGCAAACCCGCGACCGCGCCAGCCTGAGAGACGAGGTTGATGCCCAGCCTCTCACCTGCAAACCACAGGCCAAGTGCCACCGCAACGCCTGCAAGCGCGGGAAGGAAGGGGCGCGGGGTCATGCAGGCCAACTCCTCCTCCTTCAGCGCCACCAGCCACGCGATGATCAGGGGCACCAGCAAAAGGTGGTTGTAAGTGTCGATGTTCCACCACTGCTGCGCCATTGCGCCCCATGCCCCGCGGGTAACGAGGATGAGAGCCAGCGCCACCACCCCCAGCCCCGCGAGCGGCGCGCGCCATGCCGCGGGCAGGCGCAGGCCCTCACGCGGGTGCGGACGAATGGCTCCGTTAGGCGGCATCGCGCCGATGGTCCTGCGGGCGCTTACCGATCAGCCCGTCAAGCGGCGCCATCATGGCCTCCCACCCGTGCCGGGCGAGCACAAATCGCCGCGCCGCGCTGCCGATGCGCTCTGGCGCCTGGCGATCGGCAAGCAGGTCTGCAATGCGGCCCGCCATCTGCTCGGGATCGGGCGGGCATACCAGCCAATGTGTGCCGTCCTCGGCGGCGATGCCGGTGGCAGCCTCGGGCGTAAGCACCACGGGCTTGGCCATGGCCATCGCCTCGAGCACCTTGTTCTGCACCCCGCGCGCGATCAGCAGCGGGGCGAGTACGGCGTCGGCCGCGACGATGAAGGGGCGCACGTCAGGCACAGCGCCCCACACCTTGACGCCCGGCATATCGTGATGCGCCATCAGCGCCCGCGTGGGGCTGCGCCCGACAACATGGAACGTCGCCCCGGGCAGCCGCGCGCGCAGGTGCGGCAGCAGCGCCTCGATCACCCACAGCGCCGCCTGTTCGTTGGGGCGATAATCCATCTGTCCGGTGAAGACGAAATGCGGGCCGGCCTGCTCCGCCATGGCCTGATGAGGCGTGCTGGCAGCCGGATCGAAAAAGGCCGCATCAATGCCATTGCCGATCACCCGCACATCGACCTTGTCCGGCGCGGCAAGGCGGCTGCGATAAAGTGCCGCCTCGGCCTCGGAGATCAGGATCGTTGCATCGGCACGGCGACCGAGCCGCTCCTCCTCGGCCGCTAGCAGCCGCGCCTCGCGGGCGTTGAGCCACACGCGCTCGCCGGCAGCGGCATAGGATTGGAACTTCGCGCTATCGACATCGCACAGGTCGATCACCACCGGCCCGGCAAAGTCATCGGGGACATATTGCCCCATCTGCCCCGAGAAGACGACGATCGCCTCGATCCCTTCGCGCGCGATGGTCTGACGCACCCATGCGGCCAATGTACGGCTGTGGAATGCGGTGAGGCTGACAGGCTTTCCCGCCAGCACCGCTTCCACCCCGGCCAGCATCAGGGGCTTGGCGCGAGGCACGATACAGCGCGATGCCGCAAGAGCAGCCAGCGCCCCCTCACCCCCGCCATCCTCGTTGGCAAAGCAGCCCACATGAACCGGCCCCAATCGCGCCAGCGCCTGCAACAGATGGTGCGAGCGGATGCGGTCACCGCGATCAGGCGGAAACGGCACGCGGTGGGAAAGAAACAGGATGCCGGGCATCAGGCCAGCCCGCGCGCGATCCACGGCCCCAGAATATTGGCGAGCGGTAAAGGCAGCTTCTTCCACAGCTCGATCTTGCTGCTGTAGCTGGCGTCAGTCGGATCGATATTGCGCGGCGGAGCGCCGGGCGCAGTCCATCCGGCATAGGTCAGCGGCTGCGGATCGAAGCCCCAGTTCTTCTTGAAGGCAAAGGGGCCGCTGCCGGTTTTGGAGCGCCCGAAATCGAACCGCTGCATCCCGGCCCGGCGGGCATGGCGCATCAATTCGTAATACATCACCTCGTTCGCCCGCGCCGCGCGCGCCGCGTGCACGCCGCCGCCCCAGAAGGGCAGCACCGCGCCATCGTGGTAGAAGCTCAGCACGCTCGCCAGCGGCTTATCGCCCTGCCACACGGTGAGGATATCGCTCTTGTCAGGAAACGCATCCAGCATCGCCCGGAACAGCGCCTTGGGAAACACCGGCGTGCCCAGATTGCGCACGCTGGCGCTGTAGCAGGCGTAGTGCGCGGTCAGATCGCCCGGCCCCCGCCCCACGGTTACCCGGTGGCCGAAGCTGAGCCCCTTGCGCACCTCGGCCCGGGCCTTGCGCGGGATGGCGAGCAGTTCCGCTTCGTCATCCGCCGCAAGCGCGCGCTCGAAGCCGCAATGCTTGTCCGACCAGCTGTCCCAACCGGCAGGCACCGCCCCGCCGCGCAATTCGATGCCTGCAAACCCGCCGCCAAGGGCGTGGTCCTGCGCGCGCTCGGCCAGCGCCTTTGCGGGCGCATCGCCGCAGGCCAGAATGCCGCCGCCAACCCCGAAACCGCTCGATACCAGCGCCTTGCCGAACAGGGGCGAGCGCACCTCGGTGAGCGGCAGCCAGCCCGTGACCGTGCCGAGCTGCTCTGCAACCAGCCCGGCCGCGCGCTGGCCGGTCCCGGCCTCCACCGCGCGCAGCCATGCGGGGCGGTGGAACAGAGAACCGCCGCTAGAGGCCACAAAGCCTTCGATCCGGCGCACCTCGGCGTCGTCGCGCCAGTCCAGCGCGCGCACGGTGATCGCGGCATTGACAGGGGCATTCATTCGGCCGCTCCCATCAGTTCGGGTGCAGCCAAGGCAAGCTCCTGCGCCCGCGCCGCCTCGCGGTGGGCGACCAGATCCATCCGGCCCCAGCGGAAGTCATGCACCAACGCGCGCAGCTTGCCCGCCATCTTCGACAGGCCGGTATAATGCCGAAAGCGCGAGCGCAGCGGGGCATGGTCCACCCGCGGCTGGCCGGGATCGACCTCCCAGGGGTGGAAATAGAACACCGCCGGACGCTCTTCGCGGCGGTTCACCTGCCGGATCGCCCAGCGCGAAAAGCCATAGGGCAGCACCCGGAAGAACCCGCCCCCGCCCGCCGCCACGCGCCGCCCGCCAAGGATCGCGGTGGTCACCGGGATCTCGATCATCGAAGACCACGGCAACGGACGGAAGGCAAAACGCGGCGCTTCGGGCCAGCCATAGTGATCATGCACCACCGGGGCGACGCTGCTGGAATAGGCATAGCCTTGTTCCGCCAGTTCGGCAAAAGCCCACGGCGTGCGGTGATCGATCGAGAAGCTTGGTGCACGATAGCCGGTAACCCGCACGCCGCCGCTATCCTCAAGGATTTCGCGCGCCTTGCGGATGTCGTCGGCAAATTCGCGGCGCGAGAAGGTGAATACCCGCGCGTGGTCATAGCCGTGGCTGGCGATTTCGTGCCCGGCATCAACGATGCGGCGGATCATTGCGGGATGGCGCTTGGCTACCCAGCCCAGCGTGAAGAAGGTGGCCTTGACATCGGCTTCGGCGAACAGATCGATGACGCGGTCAACATTGTCTTCCACGCGGGTCTTGATGCTGTCCCACTCGCCGCGCGCGATCACGTTTTCGAAAGCGCCGACCTGGAACCAGTCTTCGACATCGACCGACAGGCCGTTGACGATGCCTCCGGCGGTAGGACCATGAAAAGGAGCGTTCATCGTTACGCAGCCCTGCGCGACGGGTCTTCCTCAAGCCACTCGATCAGCATGGTGAGCACGTGGCGGAAGGATTGCTCCTGCTCCTCAAGCCGCGCCTCGATGCGTTCAAGCGCGGCGGCGAGCCGTGCTTCGGCAAGGCGCGTGTCCTCGGGCGAAAGCGGGCTGTCGTCGGCGGCGGCCGCAGCGCGCTGGCGCGTGCCGGCGGCCTGCAATTCACTGAGCGCAGCTTCGAGTTCGGCGGTGCGCGCATCACGCGTCGCAAGCAAGGCGGCGACTTCGGTGGCGGGCAGGCTGCCCTGAACTGCCGGCGCAGAGGCCGCTTCGGGCGCGGAGGGCGTGTTCGGCGCGGCAACCGGCGCGCTGCGCAGATCGCTGCCAGCACGTGCGCCGCGGGACTGGTCGGCGGTCATCTCGGCGACCACATCGCCCAGCATCCTCAGCCCGAGCATATCGCGCTCCTCGATCGCGCCGAGCAGCAGCAGGCGGTTCATCACCTGGTTGACCCGGCGCGGGATGCCGCCAGTGTGGCGGAAGAGCGCATCGAGCAGGCCTTCCTCGAACCCCGGACGCCCGTCCCACCCGACATGGGCAAGGCGGTGGCGCACGTAATGTTCGACCTCGCCTGCATCCAGCGCTTCGAGATGATGCGAGGCGATGATCCGCTGGCGCAGCTGTTCAAGGCCCGGATGCTGGGCCAGCGTGGTGCGAAATTCGGGCTGGCCGAGCAGCAGGCTCTGCAACAAGGGGTGCGAGCCGAGCTGGAAGTTGGACAACATCCGCAGCTCTTCCAGCGCGGTCAGTTCAAGGTTCTGGCATTCATCGACCACCAGCAGGCAGCGCCGCCCGGCTCGGGCCTCGTCCTGCAGGAAGCGTTCGATCAGGCCGAGCGCGGTCGCCTTGTCATGGCCTTCCACCGCGAGGCCGAACGCCTGCGCGATGACATGGACGATCTCTGCCCCGTCAAGCGCCGAGGTCACCACCTGCGCCACGGTCAGCGCGGCCGGATCGATCCGCTCCATCAGGTGCGCCACCAGCGTCGATTTGCCCGCGCCGACCTCGCCGGTGATGACAATGAAGCCCTCACCCTGTGAAAGGCCATAGCCCAGATAGCTCATCGCCTTCTTGTGGCTGACGCTTTCGAAATAGAACTGCGGATCGGGGGTCAGCTGAAAAGGGCGTGCGCTGAAGCCGTAGAATGTCTCGTACATGAGCTGTTGCACTCCCCTCAGAAATCGTAGCGCAGGCCGACCAGCGCAGTGGCGAAGGCGAAGTCCTGCGCGGTAAACTCGCTGTCGACATAATCGACCGAGATCGCCGCGCGGCCCGTCAGGCGCTGCGTGATGGCATGGTTGTAAGCGGCTGAAACCCCAGCGGCAGTGGCGTCGTTGGCCCCCGCCCCGTCGAACCAGTTGACATAGGCGTTGGTGGCGATGTTGGCATTCGGCCCGATGTCATGGGTGAGGCCGCCGGTGATGAAGTAGCTTTCCTCGGTCAGGCCATTGAGAGACGCGAGCACGGTGCCCGCCGCCGCGATGAAGGTGCGCCGGTCATAGCCCGCGCCAAACGCTGCAGTGGTGCGGCCCATCTGCCGCTGGTAGGATGCCTGCACCCCGCGCCCGCGGAACGCCGCCGAACGCACCGGACCCAGCGCGCCGACCAGCGCCTGACCTTGCGCGCCGCTCACCAGCCCGCCGAAATCGCCGGTCACCGGATTGCGGATCGCCTCGAAATCGCTGTCGAGCCGCGCAAGACCGTTGTTGAGGACTCCGCCAAACCCGCTCACCCCGTCATAGGCCGCCAGCGCAAAGGCGCTGCGCTCGCTCGGGGCATAGGTGAAGGTGCCGTAATAGGTGGTCGAATCGTATCGCCGCCCGACCGCTGCCTGAAGGCTGGTGCGCGACGACGGGCGCCACAGCACGCCGACATCCCACAACAGGCCGTCGACCGCAAAGGCGATCCGGCGCGGCGCGCTGCTATCGGTCACAAGCCGTCCGTCAGCCCCGACCACCGGCACGCCATTGGCATCGCGCAGCGCATCGCGGCTGGAAATCTCGACATTCTCGTAGCCTGCGCCCCCCACCAGCGCGAGCGTGCGCGAGATCGGCACGGTCACATCGCCGCGCACGTAAAGATCGCGCACGCGCTGATCGAGATTGCTGATATCTTCCTGAAAACCGCCCGCGGTCACCGCAAGGCCCACCGGCAGCGGCTCGCCCGGACGCGTGCCTGCGCGCAGCTGGCCCATATAGGTCACGCTGTCATCGAAGGCGTCAACCGTGTTTCCCGCCTGCGTGGTGAAGGCATTGTCGGTCTCGAACCGGTTATATCCGACCCGCGCCACGCCCTGCACGCCGACATCGCCGACGCGGGTGTTGAGGCTTGGCCCTGCATAGGCGCTGTAGATGCGCGCCTCGGCATCCTCGCGCACCAGCGGATTGGACGTCGCCGCCCCGCCGCCATCGGCGCGGGTGCGCAGGGCCAGCGCCCCCGCCTCAAGGCTGAGCGCGCCCGGAATGACGCCAAGCGTCCCGCGCGCGATCCCGCTGATGGTGTTGGTGTCAACCGCATCATCGCCATAGGCGATATTGCGTTCATAGCGCAGCGAGACCGCTGCCCCGCTGTTGCGCCCCTGCACGTTGATATCGACGCCTGCGGCAATCTGGGTGAAGGTTAGCACATCATCGCCCGGGCTCAGCTCGGCCGAAACGATCTGGGCGACTTCGATATAGGGCTGCACGACGCGCTGGGTGCGTTGGCCCTGTCCCTGGCCCTGGCCCTGCCCCTGTCCCTGTTCTTGGCCCTGACCGAAATCCTGAGCCTGGGCAAAGGCCGGCCCGGCCGCAGCAGCAGCAAGCCCGGCGGTCAGCAGCATTGATGAAATTATGCGGGCACGCATGGTCATTTCCCCTTCGCGCCATAGGAACCAAAGCGCCGGCCCGATGGGCTGTAGCGCGCGGCGTTGAGAAGCAGTTTGATGTCCGCGCAGGCCGAAAGCAGCTGTTGCGCATCTTCCAGAGCGGCGCGGCTGGTCTCGTCGGCGCGCACCACCAGCAGCGCCTGCCCGACATGCTTGGCCAGCTCCGCCGCCGCCGAAGCGGCGAGTGCGGGCGGCGTGTCAAAGATCACGATCCGGTCAGGCGCGCCTTCAGTCAGACGGTCAAGCACCTCGGCAGTGCGGGTGCTGGCGAGATATTCGGCATCGCTCGCGGTGGCGGTGCCAGCGGGCAGCACGAACAGGCCTTCGATATCGGTGCGCAGCACCAGGCTTTCAGGCAGCACGCGCGGATCGGACAGGGCGTCCATCAGCCCGGCCTCCACCTCGATGCCAAGGCGTTCGGTCACGCTGGGTTTCACCACATCGGCATCGACCAGCAACACCTCCAGCCCGCGCTCGGCCGCCAGCGCAATCGCAAGGTTGGTGGCGCAATAGGTCTTGCCCTCGCCCGAATGGGGCGAACACACAAGGATCCGCCGCGCCCGCGCCGATCCGCCGGTGCGGGCATCGGCGAGCAGCTCGCGCTTGACGATCCGGAACTCTTCCAGAAGGCCGGTCACCGGGTCTTCCGGCACGATCAGGCCTTCATCGCGCAGATGCTCGCGATCAATCTGCACGCGCGGCCCGCCAAAGGCCACCGCGCGCGGGGCTTCGGGTTCGGGCCGGGGCGCAGGCCGGCGGGTGTCGGCAGCAGCATCCAGAGTAGAAGCCTGCATCGCAGGCCGGGCAGCGGGTTGTTGCGGCGCGGGGCGGCGCAGCGCCGCAGGGATCGGCGCGACAGGCGGCACCTTCAGCCCTTCATGGCGCGGGTCCAGCCCGAAGGCGGCGTCCGCACGCTCGAACAGCGATACCGGCTTTGCGCCTTCGCGGTTGATCTTGCCCTGATCGGTCATGTTGTGCGCCCCGTCCTCAGGCCATTGCCCCGACCGAGACGAACTCGATCGCAAGCAGGATCACCAGAATTGCGCCAAGGCCGCCGCAGGCCCCGGCAAATTGCTTCAACCGCCGCGCTTCCGTCGCTCGCACAGCATCCGACATCGTCAGCGAGATCGCGCCGATCACCGGCAGATCGAAGGTGCGCTCCAGCTTCTGCGGCGTGGCAAAGCTCGATTTGAGCTGGCTCAGCGCATAGGCGCCCGCCACCCCGGCGCCGATCCCGACGATCAGCACGCCCAGCAACAGCAGCGGCCGGTTGGGTGCAGCAGGCTTGCGCGGCACGCCGGGCTGCTGGATCACGTCGAAGCGGAACTGCCCCGCCTTGTCTTCAACCTTGCCGCGGGTCTTCAGGGCTTCGCGGTCTTCGAGCAGCTTTTCGTAATTCTTGCGCAGCACGTCGTAATCGCGGCTGATGCGGTTGGCTTCGGCGGCCACCGCCGGCTCGCTTGCCTGGCTCGCCATGAGGGCGGCAAAATTGCTTTGCAGCGCGGCGCGGCGGGCCTGCAGGGCTTCGACGCTGGCTTGCCGCTCGCTTTTGATCGCCACCAGCGAGGCATAGGCAGGATTGGGGGTGCCGCCGGCATCATCGCCCGCCGCAGCTGCCTGCCGGGCGAGGATCGCGACCTGCTTGGTGGTGGAGACGACATCGGGGTGGCTGTCGGTCAGCCCGCGTGCGCGCAGTTCGGCAAGCTGGTTCTGCGCCTGTTGCAGCGCGGCGCGCGGCCCGGTGGCATCGCGCCCGCCGCTCACGGTGCGCGGCGTGCTCGCAATCTGGCCCGAAATCGCTGCCAGCCCGCTATCGGCAGCGGCCAGATCGGCATCGACATTGCGCAGTTCGGCGCGCGCGTCCTGCACCTTCTTCGACAGGCTGTCAGACCCGCCGACGAGGTCAGGATACTGCCCTTCGAAGGTGAGCCGGCGCTGTTCGGCCTGTTCAAGCTCGGCCTTGCGTTCATTGAGCTGGCGGTCGAGATCGTCAATCGCGGTGCTGATGCCCACGCGGTTGCCGATCACATATTCCTCGCGCATGATGTCGAGCAACTTCTGCACCACATCGCGCGCAAGCACGGCATTGTCGGAATCGCTGAGATCGCTTCGGCCGACCGACGCGGTGATTTCGAACAGGGTTTCCTGCTCGCTGGTCACCTTGACGTTCTTTTCCAGCTCGGCGACTGCGGCATCGATTGCGCCGCGCTCGGTCAGCCCCTGGCCAAGGCGCGTGCCCATGACCACCTTTTCAAGGTTCTTGGCGCTGGAAAGCGTCTGGCGCACCTCGGCGATCTGTTCCTTGCTGTCCCCGGCAATGCCGAGCTGCTTGGAAAGGTAATCCTCGACATCGACATAGACGCGCGCTTTGGATTCGTAGGAGTTGGGGATCATGCTGACCACCAGCCACCCGGCCAGGCACACGGCCCAGGCAACCCCGAGCGCGATCCAGCGCCGGTGCCACACGGACCACAGCGCCGCGCGCAGTTCGTCGAAGATTTCGCTCATGCCCCGCGCGCTCCCTTAGAACCGGCTCTCGGGGATGATGATCGTGTCGCCCGGCTTGAGCATCACGTTGGCCGAGGCATCGCCCTTGCGGATCAGGTCCGACAGACGCAGGCGGTATTCCACCTGGGTGCTGGTTTCGCGGTTGAGACGGATCAGCTTCGCGCGGTTGCCCGCGGCAAACTCGTTCAGCCCGCCGACCGCGATCATCGCATCGAGCGCGGTCATATTGGCGCGGTAAGGCAGCGAGGCCGGCTGCGGGGTCGCGCCGATGATGCGCACCTGCTGGGTGAAGTTGCCTTCGGGCGTGTTGACGATCACCGAAACGATCGGCTGTTCGATGTATTTCGACAGCTCGCCAGCGATGTAGGTCTGGAGCTCGGTGGAGGTCTTGCCGACCGCCGGAATGTCCTGCACCAGCGGGATCGTCAGGCGGCCATCGGGACGCACGCGCACCTTGTCGGCGCTGAGTTCGGGATTGCGCCAGACGTGGATGGTGATCTCGTCGAGCGGGCCGATGGTGTATTCCTCGGACGGGGCAAGGCTGCCGTTGCCGTAGCTGGCGGGCGGGAGCTGCTTGCCGCCGCTCGCGCAGGCCGCCAGCAAGGCCGCAAGCACGCCAATTGCCGCAAGGCGCAGCGTGGAACGCGGCTGGTGCAGGGGGTTGAACATCGTTGCTTCGGTCCTCGGCCAATGTCTGGTGGGCATCCCGCTGCCGCGCAGGACCGACCTGCACCACGCAAAACGCCCGGATCAGGGGTTCTTGTGGCGGGAAATGGTGAACATATTGTTAGTTATACAGCGCCGAATGCGGCCCTATCCCGGATCGGGACAGCGCCCCGGCGGGGATTAACGGCGGGCCTCTGACCCCGTCGCGGCGCCGTATCAGACGATCAATTCTGCCGCCGGGCCATGGCCGAGAAAGGCGCTGGGGCTGGCACTCGCGCCGTAAGCCCCGGCGCAGAACACCGCGACCAGATCGCCCACATCCGCGCGCGGCATCATGGCGTTGTCGGCCAAGCGATCGAGTGGGGTGCACAGGCAGCCGACGATGTTGACTTCCTCTGTCGCCTCCGCGCCGTAACGCGTTGCAATCGCAGAAGGATAGTTGCGGCGCACCACAGTGCCGAAATTGCCCGAGGCCGCCAGCTGGTGATGCAAGCCGCCATCGGTGACGAGGAAGGTCACCCCGTGGCTTTCCTTGCGATCGATCACGCGGGTGAGATAGACCCCCGCCTCGCCCACCAGATAACGCCCCAGTTCCATGCACAATTCGGTCCCGGCCAGCACCGCCGGCAGGCGTGCCACCTGATCGGCCGCCGCCGCGCCAACCTTGAGCAGATCAACCGCCACATCGCCCGGGAAATAGGGAATGCCAAGCCCTCCGCCCATGTTGAGCTTGGGCAAGGGCTGCCCGATCGCTTCGGCCAGTTCAGCGGCGAGGCCGAGCACATTGGCCTGCGCCTCGATGATCGCATCGGCGCTGAGGGTCTGGCTGCCGGTGAAGATGTGCAAGCCGCGCCACTCGGCCCCTTCGGCGATCAGATGGCGGGCCAGCGCGGGAACGCGTTCGGCATCCACCCCGAACTGCTTGGCTCCGCCGCCCATCTTCATGCCCGATCCGGTCATCACGAATGACGGGTTCACCCGCACGGCCATGCGCGGGCGCACCCTGAGCCGCTGCCCGATCGCCAGCGCGCGGGCGCCCTCCCCCTCGCTCTCGCAATTCAGGGTGACGCCGGCGGCAATCGCCGCCTCCAGCTCGTCATCGCGCTTGCCGGGCCCGGCAAAGCTGATGCGGCGCGGATCGATCCCGGCAGCCTCGCACAGCGCCAATTCGCCTGCCGAGGCGATGTCGAAGCCATCCACCAGCGGCGCCATATGGGCGATCACTTGGGGGTGAGGATTGGCCTTCACCGCGTAATTCAGCCCCACCCGCGCAGGCAGCACCGCGCGCAGCTCGGCCATGCGGGCATCGAGCAAGGCGCGCGAATAGACGAACACCGGCGTGCGCCCCGCCTCGGCGACCAATTCGCTCGCGCGCCGCCCGGCAATGGCAAGTTCGCCATCCAGCGTCTCGAAGCCGGGGGGGATCGGACCGACAGGCTTCATGCGCCATGTTCCCTGTTCAATTGAGCGTTGAGTTCTGCCTGCAAGGCCGTGCGGTCGATCTTGCCATTGGGGTTCAATGGCATCGCCGCGCGCCAATGGATCATCTGCGGCTGCATGAAATTGGGCAAGTCCCGCTGGAGCCGCTTCACCAGCTCATCGGCGTGGTTTTCTTCGCCGCGCACCACCAGATGCACCGCTTGCCCGAGCCGCGCATGGGGCACGCCAAGCGCCACCGCCTCGGCCACCAATCCGCTCGCCAGGGCCGTCTCCTCGATTTCCTGCGGGCTGATGCGGTTGCCCGCGCTCTTGATCATCGCGTCGCGCCGCCCGGCGAAATAGAGCAACCCGTCCGCCGCGCGCCGCACCCGGTCGCCGGACCACACCGCCATCCCGCCATATTCCGACGCATCCGGCGCGGGCTTGAAGCGTTCCGCCGTGCGCTCAGGGTCCTGCCAATAGCCCTGCGCCACCAGCGGGCCGCAATGGACCAGCTCGCCCTCCTCGCCATCGGACGCGATTGCGCCTGCGTCATTGACCACCAGGATCTCGGCAAAGGGGATCGCCTTGCCCATCGAGGTGGGATGGGTATCGACCAGCGCGGGATCAAGAAAGGTCGAACGGAACGCCTCGGTCAGGCCATACATCGGGAAGAGCCGCGCCTGCGGGAACAGGTTGCGAAGACTGCGCACCAGATCCACCGTCAGCGCCCCGCCGCTATTGGTGAGCCGCCGCAAGCCGCTACGCGCTTCTTCGGGCCACTCGGCCTCGGTCAGCTGCACCCATAAGGGCGGCACCGCAGCCAGTGTCGTCACGCCGTGCCGGGCACAGGCCTTGGCGACATCCTTGGGAAACAGGAAATCGAGCGGCACCACAGCCCCGCCTGCATACCATGTCGAAAGCAGCTGGTTCTGCCCGTAATCGAAGCTGAGCGGCAGCACCGCCAGCGTCACGTCATCCGCCGCCAGCCCGAGATAATCAGCCACACTCACCGCGCCCAGCCACATATTGGCATGGCTGAGCATCACCCCCTTGGGCCGCCCGGTAGAGCCGGAGGTGTAGAGGATCGCGGCCAGATCATCGGGATTGGCCTGCGAGGGTGGCAGGGACAGACCCGCCGCCTGCGCCTCTGCGACAGCCTCGCCTTCTTCCATCGCCGCGCAGCCGGGGGGCAGATCGCCTTCCTCCAACGCAGCAAGCCGCGAGCCTGTGGCAATCAGCAGCCGCGCGCCGCTATCGGCCAGAATATGCGCCACCTGTGCGCGCTTGAGCAGCGGATTGACCGGCACATGCACCAACCCGGCCCGCGCCGCAGCCAGCGGCATCAGGCAGGTGAGTTCCCCCTTCGCCGCCCAGCTTGCCACCCGCGCGCCTTGCTCGGGCACCCGCGCCGCCAGCCATCCGGCGAGGGCCGCGACACGCTGTCTTAACTCATTGTGGTTAAGCGTGCCCGTCCGAAGCACCAGCGCCGGGCTCTCCCCGCCGCCGCCCGCCACCGCCCGTTCGGCGATGTGGTCCAGCGGACAGACGAGAGGATCGGGACGGTGCGGCATGGCAAGGAGCATTCTTTCCTGTGATCGAAGCGCGGTATCACGATAGCGTTAACGTCTTGCAAGCGCTGTCTGGCGCGCGAGGCCCGGCGCCCTTCGACCGGGCCGAATGGTATGCCCTGCTGGCCGAAACGGGTCTGGTCCCGCTGATCGCGCTGGCGAGCGATGCTGCGGGGGAAACCGCCGCGCTTGCCCTCACGGAAACTGCCGGGCGGATCACCCCTTTGCGCAACTGGTACAGCTTCACCTGGCGCGAACTTGCGCCGCCGGGCGAAGCGGGCGACCGCTTGCTGGAGGCCATCGCGCGCCAGCTAAAATCGCGCGGCTACCGGGTCACGCTCGAACCCGTGCCCGAGGAAGACGGCTCGGCCGCCCGCCTTGCCCGCGCCTTCCGCGCCGCCGGGTGGCAGGTTTTGATGGAGCCCTGCGACATCAATCACGTGCTGCGGGTGAACGGACGCAGCTTTGCCGAATATTGGGAGACTCGCCCCGGCCCCTTGCGTACCACGTTGAAGCGCAAGGCGAAGAAGGTCGAGGTTGCGGTGCTGACCCGTTTCGATCCGCAAGTCTGGGCCGATTACGAAGCGATTTATGCCGCCAGCTGGAAACCGGCCGAAGATCAGCCCGCCATGCTGCGCGCTTTTGCCGAAGCCGAGGGCGGGGCGGGACGGCTGCGGCTCGGCATTGCGCGGGCCGAAGGGGTGGCCGTCGCCGCGCAGGCCTGGACGGTCGAAAGCGGCGCCGCCTATATCCACAAGCTCGCCTATCTCGAAAGCCACAAGGCCCTGTCGGCAGGCACCACCCTGAGCGCCGCGCTGTTTGCCCATGTGATCGATGTTGACCGCGTGGGCCTCGTCGATTTCGGCACCGGGGACCAGAGCTACAAAGCCGACTGGATGGACGATGTGCGCCAGCGCCTGCGGATCGATTGCCTTGATCCGGCGCAGATGCGGGCCTGGCCCCCGCTCGCCAAGCGGCTGCTGCGACGCTCCGGCGGCTAGGCGCGAAGCCGTGCGGCTGACTTGCAATGCTTGCACCCGCGCCCGCGCATGGCTAAGCCCCGCCGCCACGGCCCGAGTACAGGGCTGAACAGGGACTTTTGCAAAGCCGATGACCATTTCGCACAATCTGGACGGCGCCGCCCTTGATCGCGAACTCAAGAGCTTGATCGCCGACGTGCTGGGCCTGGCGCCTGAGCAGGCCGAGGCTTTCGGGCCGGAATCGGGTCTGTTCGGCCACTTGCCGGAACTGGATTCGATGGCGGTCGCAGGGCTGCTTACCGAAATGGAAGACCGGCTCGGCATCGTTATCGAGGATGACGATGTGGATGGCGAAATGCTTGAGACCTATGGCGGGCTGCTAGCCTTCGCCAAAGCCAAGCTAGACCCCCGCTAGACCCCCTGCAGACCCGCTCCAGACGGCCCTTGCGGTGATTTCCACGTGGAACATTCCGGGCTCAGTGGCTGAGGAACTGCTCGTCAGCTTTGATCGCGGCCGCAAGGTTCGGGTGCTGGTTTGCCCGACCTGGTTCGATGAAGCCAACAAGCTGCGGCGCTTTACGCTCGAAGTGATGCGGCGGCTGGATGCAGCCGGGATCGATAGCCTGCTGCCTGATCTACCCGGCTGCAACGAGAGCCTTGTGCCCTTGCAAGAACAGACACTTGGGCGCTGGCGTTCGGCCATGATCGCAGCTAGCGAAAGCTTGCGCGCAACCCACGTGCTGGCGATCCGCGCCGGAGCGCTGGTGGCGCCGGAAGGCCTTCCGGGCTGGCATTATGCTGCTCAAAGCGGGCCAAAGCTGCTACGCGGCATGATCCGCGCCCGCACGATTTCTGCACGCGAGGCGGGAATTGCCGAGACTTCCGAAGAACTTATTGCGCAAGGCCGAAGCCGCGGTCTGGTGCTGGGCGGCTGGGGCATCGGGCCGGAACTCTTCACCGAACTGGAAAGCGCCGAGCCCGCCCTGGCCCATCGCCAATCCGACATCGCGCAAAGCATGGTCGGCGGCCCCGGATTGTGGCTCCGCGCCGAGCCGGGCGAGGATGCTGGTCAGGCTGACCGGTTGGCTGCGCTGATCGCTGAAACCCTCGCGGAAACAGCGGCATGACCCGCCTTTCGCACACCTTCGGCTGCGGCAGCCTGACGCTTGCCGGCACGCTCGACACGGCACCCGGAAGCACCGGTCTGCTGATCGTCAGCGGCGGCAACGAGATCCGCGCGGGCGCCTTTGGCGGGCAAGCCGATATGGCGGCCCGGATTGCTGCGGCAGGCTTCCCGGTGTTCCGCTTCGACCGCCGCGGAGTGGGTGACAGCGAAGGCGAGAATCGCGGCTTTCGGCATTGTGCCAAGGACTTGAGCGCCGCACTTGACGCTTTCCGGGCGATGGCCCCGCAGGTTACGCGGGTGGTCGCTTTCGGCAATTGCGATGCAGCCTCGGCGCTGATGTTGGCCGGCGGCGCGGGCGTGGATGGGCTGGTGCTGTCCAACCCGTGGACGATCGAGCAGGACGAAAGCGGCGTTAACAGCACCCCGCCCCCCGCTGCATTGCGCGCGCGCTATATCGATAAGCTGAAGAACCCGCGCGAAATCATGCGATTGCTTGGCGGAGGTGTAGATTTGCACAAACTCGCACGCGGGGTAATCCGCGCCCTCAGGCCGCCGCCGCCGCCATCAAACCTTGCGCAGGACATGGCCGCCGGGATCGCCGGCTTCACCGGCCCGGTCACCATCCTCCTCGCCACCGCCGATCGCACGGCGCAGGTCTTCGAAGCCGCATGGGACCGCAGCGATCCCCGCATCCGCCGCTGCGAAGGCGCAGGCCATGCCTATGTCGAGCCTGAACACCGCGCTTGGCTAGAGAGCCAACTGCTTGAAATGCTGCGGGCTTAACGCTCGAACAGGCTGACCAGTTCGACATGGGTCGACCAGCGGAACTGACCGACGGGGCGCAGCTTAACAAGCCGGAACCCCGCCTCGGCCAACACCGCCGCATCGCGCGCCCAGCTTGACGGGTTGCAACTGACATAGACGACGCGGCCCAGCGTGCTCGCCGCGATTTCCGCCACCTGCGCCCTTGCGCCTGCACGCGGCGGATCGAGCAGCACCGCATCGAAACGGTTAAGCTCCGCCGGCTGCAAGGGCGCGCGGAACAGATCGCGGTGCAGCGCCAGCACCGACCCGCCGGTGCGCGCGCCTGCACTCTTGCAGGCAAGGTGCGACGCTTGTTCAGCCTCGACAGCGAGCACCTTGCGGGCGCTTCCGTCCTTGGCGCGCAGGCCGAAGGCAAAGGTGCCCAGCCCTGCGAACAGATCGGCTACCATGCGTGAGCCTTCGAGCCATGCAGCCGCATCTTCGACCATGCGGGCCTCGGCATCACCAGTCGCTTGAAGGAAAGCGCCCGGCGGCAAACCAACCGGCACGCCCGCCAGCGTCACGGTTACCGGGACCGGCTCCCAGACTGTCTCGGGACCATAGCCCTGATCAAAAGAAAGCCGCGCAAGCCCTTGATCACGGGCGAAATCAAGCGCCGCCTCGGTCGGTCCCAAGCCTTCCAGCGGGAAGTGCGAAAGGCTCGCCTCCACGCCCTGATCGGCCAGCGTCAGATCAATGCCCACCATCGCCTTGGGGCCATGCGCCGCGACAAAGGCCCGCAAGGGGGCGATCAGCGCGGCAAGAGCGGGATGGAGCACCGGACATTCGGCCAGATTGACGATACGGCTGCTGCCGCCCTCCCGGTAGCCCACCACCGCACCGCCTGCTGTTCGCAGCCCGTGCAGCCCCGCGCGGCGGCGGGTGCGGGGCGGGGAGAGGTGGACGGGCAGCAGTTCCCCTGGCTCCAAGCCCTGCCCGCGCGCGGCGTTGATCACGCGCTCGGTCACGAAATCGGCGAGTGCCGCATCGTCTGCGTGCTGCAACTGGCACCCGCCGCAGGTCGTAAAATGGCGACAGGGCGGGGTCTGATGATGCGGCCCGGGGGTGATCGCGCCGGTCTCGTCCACCATATCGCCCGGCGCTGTGCCGGCAACATGGCGGCCGGAGGCGGTTACGCCGTCGCCCTTGGCGGCGATGCGGATAATTTGTTTGGTAAGGGTCACACCAACGCCGCTAGCGCCTGGGTCACCTGCTGTGCAAGGGCTGATGGCGTAAAGGCGGGTCCGGCCAACCGCGCCGCCTCTCCATGGAGCCACACTGCCTCGCTGGCGGCGGTAACAGGATCGCTGCCCGCAGCCATGCGGCTCGCGGCGATCCCGGCGAGCACGTCGCCCGTCCCCGCCACCGAAAGCCAGCTTGGCGCGGGCGGTGCCAGCGCGAGCCTCCCGTCCGGCGCGGCAATGCAGGTGTCCGGTCCCTTGGCCAGCACCACCATGCCACTGACCCGCGCAAGCGCGAGAGCGCGGGCGCGGCGGCCTTCGGCGATGATGCCGAAACTGCGGCAAAGGCTCTCCAGTTCGCCATCATGGGGCGTGGCAAGGATCGGCTTGCCCTGCGGCAGCATCGCAGGGGTCAGCAGCATCAACGCGTCGGCATCCACCACCAAGGCGCGCGCATGGTTCAATGCAGCCACGAGCGCCGTGCGGGCGGCATCGCTGCGCCCAAGCCCCGGCCCAACCAGCACCGCCGCCATGCGGGGATCGCCCAAGGCCTCGGCCAGCGGCGCAGTATCGGTCACCACATCGGGCGGCGTGCGCGGATCGGCGGCGGGGGCGAGCAGCTTCACATAGCCCGCGCCCGCGCGCTGGGCCGCCGCCGCTGCAAGCAGGCTCGCCCCCGGCATGGCGCCGCTGACGATGCCGAGCAGACCGCGGCGATACTTGTGGCTGTCAGCGGCAGGTGAGGCGATGCGCGGGCGGGTGATCAATTGCGCGGCCCCCTCCACCGCGCCGATGCCGATGGGGACGAGCCGAAGCTGGCCCATCAGCGCGCGGCCCGGCAGGCTCCAATGGGCAAACTTCCATGCGCCCAGCGCGAGGGTGAGGTCATAGGCGGGCAGTCGCTCGCCAAGCACCGCGCCGGTATCAGTCGCCACCCCGGAGGGCAGGTCGATCGCAATCCGATAGCGATGCCGCGCTGCCAGATCGCGCAGCAGCAGCGCGTGTTCCGCCACCAGCGGGCGGCCGAGGCCAGAGCCGAACAGGCAATCGACGAAGACCTCGCCTCCCTCCCCGCCCGCGCTGCCGGTGCCTGTGCAGACGGGGCCATCCCAGCGCGCGCGGGCTTGCTGCGCGGCTTCGGTCCGGGGCGGGAGCGGAGCGATGACGGTGAGCGCATTCCCGGCCTCCCACAAAAGGCGTGCGATAACATAGCCATCTCCGCCATTGTTGCCAGGGCCGCACAGGATGGTAACCGGACGACCCGCCGCCACACGCCGGACCCACTCCGCCGCGCCGCCGGCGGCCACCTCCATCAATTCCGAAACCGTGGTCCCCGCGTCAAAGAGCGCCTGTTCTGCGGCGCGCATCTGTTCGGCGGTGAGGACCTGCGCCTGTGTCACGACGGTGCCGGCTGCGGGTCCAGGTTACGCTTCGTCATGCGCGCAGGCAGGCGGTAGCGGTCCCTGTCGATCGCGAATTCCACGCTGCCATCCTCGCCGCGCACGACGCCCGTGGCAAGTTCGGCGCCGTCCAGCACCTCTACCGACGCGTCGGCATCGCGGTACCGGACACGGCGAAAGCCGCCATCGGGATGCCACAGGACGAGATAGGCATCCTCGTCCATGGCCTTGACTTCGGTAACCGTGCAGACCGGCTTGAGCTCGGCGGCACCTTCAATGGCACAGTCCATCGAAATGCCGCCCGGCTCGGGGCTTTCCGCTCCGCACGCCGCAAGCACGGCCATAGCGGCGAGCGCGCTAGATGTCCGCAAAGACATGGGTCTCCGCCTTGGCTCCGGGATGGGTGATCGCGCCATCGCGCGCCTTGCCGACGATCTGGCTGTAGCGCCACAGCGCGCCCGACTGATAATCGTTTGTGCGCGGTTGCCACGCGGCCCGGCGCTGGGCGAGCACGTCTTCGGCAACTTCGAGGTCGATGGTGCCAGCCTCTGCGTCAATGGTGATGATGTCGCCATTCTCGACCAGCGCGATCGGGCCGCAATCGGCGGCCTCGGGGCCGACATGGCCGATGCAGAAGCCGCGCGTTGCGCCCGAGAAACGCCCGTCGGTAATCAGCGCGACCTTCTCGCCCATGCCCTGCCCGTAAAGCGCGGCGGTGGTGGAAAGCATCTCGCGCATGCCGGGGCCGCCGCGGGGCCCTTCGTAGCGGATCACGATCACGCATCCTTCGGCAATGTCGCGCTGTTCCACCGCAGCGAAGGCATCTTCCTCGCAATCGAACACCCGCGCCGGGCCGGAAAATTGCAGCCGCGCCATGCCCGCAACCTTCACGATCGCGCCATCGGGGGCAAGGCTGCCCTGGAGGCCCACGACACCGCCAGTGGGCGTGATCGGGGTCTTCACATCGTAAAACACCTTCTGGTCGGGGTTCCAGGTGATCTGTTCAATGTTCTCGCCCAACGTCTTGCCGGTGACAGTCATCGGATTGGGATCGATGAACCCGCCGTCAAGCAAGGTCTTCAGCGCCATGTAGACGCCGCCCGCCTCATGCATGTCCTTGGCGACATACTTACCGCCCGGCTTCAGGTCTGCAATATAAGGCGTTGATTTGAATGCTTCGGCAACGTCGAACAGATCGAAGTCGATGCCTGCTTCGCTGGCCATGGCAGGCAAGTGCAGCGCGGCGTTGGTGGAACCGCCGGTTGCCGCCACGATGCGGGCAGCGTTCATGAAGGCCTCGCGGGTGCAAATGTCGCGCGGGCGCAGGTTCAGCGCGATCAGTTCCATCACCTGCTTGCCCGCCGCGACCGCAATATCATCGCGCGATCTGTAAGGAGCGGGTGCCATGTTGCTATTCGGCAAGGATAAACCAATTGCCTCACCAACGCAGGCCATGGTGTTGGCGGTGAACTGGCCGCCGCAGGCGCCGTGGCCCGGGCAGGCGACCTTTTCGAGCGCGATGAGTTCGGTCAGCGGGCAGTTGCCGGCCGCATATTGCCCCACTGCTTCGAACACATCCACCACGGTCACATCCGCGCCGCGATGCGTGCCGGGGAGGATCGAGCCGCCGTACACGAAGATGCTCGGCACGTTCAGCCGCAGCATCGCCATCATCATGCCGGGCAGGCTCTTGTCGCAGCCCGCAAAGCCGACAAGCGCGTCATAACAATGCCCTCGGACCGACACTTCAATCGAATCCGCAATAATTTCGCGGCTGATGAGCGAGGACTTCATGCCCTGATGGCCCATGGCGATGCCATCGGTCACGGTGATTGTGTTGAACCGGCGCGGGGTGCCGCCGCCAGCGATCACGCCCTCGCGGCAGATATCCGCCTGCGCGTTGAGGGTGGTGTTGCAGGGCGCGGAGTCGTTCCCGGCGCTGACCACCCCGACGAAAGGCGCGGCAATTTCTTCCTCGGTCATGCCCATGGCATAGTAGTAGGAGCGGTGGGGCGCACGCTCCGGACCGACCGAGACATGGCGGCTGGGGAGCTTCGACTTGTCAAACTTGTGCGACATAAGATTTCCTGAAGGTGCCGATTTGTGAAACGTCCCCTGCCTTCAGGCGAGCGCCGACGCAACCCTTTGCGCAATATCTGCCAATATCGCGGCCCAGCGAGCATGGCTCTCATGGCTCGCCACGAGGTCCTGCCTCAGTTCGATTCCGAGATAGGCGCGGCCCTTGCCTTCGGCATGGCGGTTCATGGTGTAATTGAGGTCGCGCCCTGAATAGGGGAGGTTGTCGCCCACGTTCAGCCCCTCGGCCTGCAGCATCGGGATGGCGATGCTGGCGGCGCGGTCGTCCGTGTTGTAGAGCACCCCCACCTCCCAAGGACGCGGTTCGTCACGGCTGGCGAGCTGCGGGGTGAAGGAATGGAGCGAGAGGATCAGCGCAGGCTCGGCCGATGCCAACCACTCGGCCAGTGCAGTGTGGTAAGGCCGGTGGAAGCGGCCCAGCCGCGCTTCCCTGTCCGCGCCGACATTGCCAGGGATCGGGTGGCCGTCACTGGCTTCGGGGACAAGGCCGGGTGCGTTTTCTTCGCGGTTAAGGTCGCAGACGAGGCGGCTGACTGCGGCGATGTGGGCGGGGATGGCGTGGTCGCGGCTGAGGATCTCGGCAATCGCCTCGGTGCCGATATCGATCGCAATGTGTTCGCCCAGCAGGTTCTCGGGGATGCCGAGAGTGATGTCGTGCGGCACGCGGTTGCTGGCGTGGTCGGCGGTGCAGACAATACCGCCGCGCGTAGGCGTGCCGATCTGGCGGAAGACTTCGTTCACCGCAGCCGCCCTGCCATCGTCCACCACTGCTGCGACATGGCCGCTGCCGCCGCATCGCGGGCCTCGGGCGTTTCATAGAGCGCAAAGCACGTCGCGCCCGAGCCGGACATGCGCGCGAGCCACGGCTTGGTGGGCTGCAACGCCGCCAGCACCTCGGCGATTACCGGGCACAGGGAAATAGCGGGCGCTTCGAGGTCGTTGCGCCCTTCCCTCGCAATTCGGCTCGCAGGGCCTTCGGGGAGCGCGCCGCGATCCGCGCCGTCCCCCACACTGGCCCACGCCTTGAAGACCGGCCCGGTCGAAAGCGGCACGCGCGGATTGACCAGTAGCACAGGGGTTCCGGCGAGGTCGTCCTCGACCGCGACCTGTTCAGTACCGGTGCCAAGGCCAATATGGGTGCGGCTGAGGACGCAAGCGGGCACATCCGCGCCAAGCTTGGCGGCACGCGCCTGCCAGTCATCCGGCAAGCCGTGGAGCGCCTCGACCATGCGAAAAACCGCCCCCGCATCCGCCGACCCGCCGCCAAGGCCAGCCGCAACGGGCAGGTTCTTCTCCAGCGTCACCGCGAGGCCCTGCTGGCGCGGGAGGGCGTTCAGCGCCTTGGCCACGAGGTTATCGAAAGGATTGTCCAGCCCGCCCGCAAACTCGCCGAGCGTGGTGACGCTATCCTGCGTGGCCGGCGCCGCGTTCAGCACATCGCCCGCATCCACGAAGGCGAACAGGGTCTCAAGCTCGTGATACCCATCCTCCCGCCGCCTGCGGACATGCAGCGCGAGGTTGATCTTGGCGTAGGCGGTTTCGCGCATCTGGCTTCGTCATCTCACTCGAGCACAAGTCGCACTTTGCTATCAGCTTCTTTGCCACCTTCACCGTGCTCTTTAATAATTTCTACGAGCCAATCGAAAACGGTCTGACCTTCGCCGTCTCTCGCTTTCTCAAGCATGGCATTCACGTGGAAGATGTTCTGGGGATGGCATTCGTCCAAACGCTTCTCAAGCTGGCGTGTGGTCTCCTGATATCCGAGAAATGCTCGCGAAGTCTCGGACTCGCTCCAGCGCAGAACGAAGCCGCCGGACGGGGTCCCGAAGCCCCCGCGCAGGATGTCGTTGAATGCGTCCAGATTCCGGCCCCACCAGACGCCGGGGATGAGGCTGCGGCTGACCTCATCCCAGAACGACTCAAGCGACCAAATGCGATTGCCGTCCAAAACCAGTTCGGGCACGGCGCTCACCGGTGCGCCTCACATATTCGGATAGTTGGGCCCGCCGCCGCCTTCCGGCGTCACCCAGTTGATGTTCTGGTTGGGGTCCTTGATGTCACAGGTCTTGCAGTGGACGCAGTTCTGCGAGTTGATCTGGAACTTGGGGCTGCCATCGGCCTCCTGAAGCCATTCATAGACCCCCGCCGGGCAGTACCTTGCCGAGGGGCCGCCGAACACCGCTAGCTCGCTCGCCTTCTGCAGCTCGAGGTCTTTCACCTGCAGGTGGCAGGGCTGGTCCTCGGCGTGGTTGGTGTAGCTGTAGGCGACGTTGGTCAGGCGGTCGAAGGTGATCACGCCATCGGGCTTGGGGTAGTCGATTTTCGGATACAGGTCAGCGCGACCGGTGTTGGTGTAATCGGCGTGGTGCTTCATCGAAATCGGCAGGCCGATCTTGAGCGTGCGCATCCACATGTCGATCCCAGCGAGCACCGTGCCGATATCGCCGCCGAACTTGGCGACCGCAGGCTCCGCGTTCTGGACGACCTTCAGCTCGGTTGCGATCCAGCTGGAGCGCACGGCTGCGTCGTAATCCATCAACTCGGTCTTCTCATTACCCGCCGCAATCGCCGCAGCGATGCTTTCAGCCGCCAGCATCCCGCTCTTCATCGCGGTGTGGCTCCCCTTGATGCGGGGCACATTGACGAAGCCAGCCGCGCAGCCGATCAGCGCGCCGCCGGGGAAGGCAAGCTTGGGCACGGACTGCCAGCCGCCTTCATTGATCGCACGCGCGCCGTAGCTGACGCGCTTGCCGCCTTCGAGATATTCGCGGATCGCCGGGTGGTTCTTCCAGCGCTGGAATTCCTGATAGGGCGAGACCCAGGGGTTCTTGTAATCGAGCGCAGTGACGAAGCCCAAGGCCACCTGACCGTTCGCCTGATGGTAGAGGAAGCCCCCGCCCCAGCTGTCGCTTTCGGTCAGCGGCCAGCCCTGCGTGTGGATCACGCGGCCCGGCTTGTGCTTCTTGGGATCGATGTCCCACAATTCCTTGATGCCGAGGCCATAGACCTGCGGCTGGCAGTTCGCTTCAAGATCGAACATCGCCTTCATGCGCTTGGTCAGGTTGCCGCGCGCGCCCTCGGCGAACAGGGTATACTTGGCGTGGATCTCCATGCCCGGCGTGTAATCGCCCTTGTGGCTGCCATCGGCGGCAATGCCCATGTCCTGCGTGATGACACCGGCGACGCGGCCATCATCGTCGATCATCACGTCAGCGGCGGGGAAGCCGGGGAACACCATCACGCCCAGCGCCTCGGCCTGTTCGGCCAGCCAGCGGGTCATGTTGCCGAGGCTGCCGGTGTAGCAGCCGTCATTGCTCATGAGGGGGGGCATGATCGCATGGGGGATCGAGGTCTTGCCACCCTTCGACAGCACCCAGTGCCAGTTATCGGTCACCGGGGTCTGCGCCATCGGGCAGCCCTGCTCGCGCCATTCGGGGAGCAGTTCGTCCAGCGCCTTGGGATCGACCACCGCGCCTGACAGAATGTGCGCGCCGATCTCGGAGCCCTTTTCCAGCACGATCACTTCAAGCTCGGCGTTGATCTGCTTCAGGCGGATCGCTGCGGAGAGACCTGCCGGGCCGCCGCCCACGATCACGACATCGCATGGCATTGATTCACGTTCGCTCATCGAAGCTTTCCTGATCCTTGTTGGTTTCTGCCGCGCTGGCCGCACAGTCTGGCGATATGCCTTGGTCTTCCACTTGCTAACGGGGCGAGGGACAGTCAAGACCCGCGATGGATAGTATGACCCCCTGATGACCCTGCTCACCCCTTCCCTTGCGCAAGAATTTGTGAGCGCGCTGGCCTGGTGGCAGATGGCCGGGGTCGATCACGATTACAGCGATGACGCTACGGCGTGGTTGGCCGACCGGCCAGCGTCCGGCACAGCCCCCGCTGCCAGCGGCGGTGCCCGCGAGCGTGGCCAAGCGCTCTCGCCCGCCGCCGCCGCTTCCCAAACACGCGGGCCCGTGCTGGCCCCGGCTCCTGCCGATATCGCCCCGCCTCGGCCCGATCTTCTGGGCGAATCGCCCCCGGCCGATCTGGCCGCGTTCCAGCAATGGTGGATGGAAGCGCCCGGTATTGCCCCTGCGACCGGTTTTCCCCGGGTTCCCCCGCGCGGCCCCCAAGGTGCGGCGCTGATGGTGCTGGTGCCCCAGCCCGAAGCGGGAGACAGCACCGGGTTGCTCTCAGGCCCGCAAGGCCGCCTCCTCACGGCAATACTTGCCGCGATGGGGTTGGACGAAAGCGGGGTCTATATCGCGGCGGCGCTCCCCTCGCACACGCCCATGGCCGATCTGGCGATGCTGGCAGCCCACGGCATGGACGCGGTAACCGCACACCACATCGCCCTTGCCGCGCCCGAGCGGCTGATTGCCTTCGGCACCGGCCTTGCCCCGATGCTCGGCGCATCGCCGGAACATCCTTTACGGGAAATCAACCATGGCCTGCGTAAGGTCCCTGCAAGCATGAGCGAAACGCTCGATGCGCTGATGGAAATGCCCCGGCTCAAAGCCCGGTTCTGGCGGAGATGGATGGAATGGTCCACAAATTGAGGCGCACCAGTGCTGCAATGGCAGCGATGGTGCTTGCGGCGGCAGGCGTCCATGCACCGGCCAGCGCGCAAGCGGGCGACCTTGTCGCGCGCTGGAACGGCGCCACGCCCGCCGATCAGGCGCTCACGCCCGTGCTCTCGGCCGAAGATCGCGCTGTCTATCGCCAACTCTTTGCTGCCATCGACTCCGGGCAATGGCCGCAAGTCGAAAGCCTGCTCGCCCAGCGCCCCGATGGCGTGCTGACCCAGGCCGCGCGCGCCGAATATTACACCCACGCAAACAGCCCCAAGGTTGCGCCCGAACAGATCGCCGCATGGTTTGCCGCAGGCACCGATCTGCCGCAGGCCGAACAACTCGCCAAGATGGGTGCCAAGCGCGGGTTGACCGCGCTGCCGGTGCTGCCGAGCGGGCAAGGCTTCCAACGCCAGCCCTATGCCTCCAAGCGCATCCTGCCGCGCCCGGTGAATGACGGCACCATGCCCGCCGCCAACGCCGATCTGATCCTCGCCGCGATCAAGGCCGATAATCCCGCCGAGGCCCACCGCCTGCTGGCCGAGATCGATCCGGTGCTCTCCAGCGATGCGCGTGCCGAATGGCGCCAGCGCGTGGCGTGGAGCAATTATATCGAGAATAATGATAACGCCGCGCTGGAACTGGCGCGCACCGCCGCCGAAGGCAGCGGCGAATGGGTGAGCGAAGCGGCATGGGTCGAAGGGCTTTCGGCCTGGCGGCTGGGCCACTGCTCGTTGGCGGGAGAGGCTTTTTCGCGGGTTGCCGGGCGCGCCTCGAATGTCGAACTGGCTGCTGCCGGACATTACTGGGCCAGCCGCGCCGCTGTGCGCTGCCGCGAGCCCGGTCAGGCGCAGCAGCATCTGTCCGCCGCCGCGCAGATGGACGAGACGCTTTACGGGATGCTCGCCGCCGACCAGCTCGGCATCGAATTGCCCCAGCACGCGCCGCCCGCAGGCCTCAGCCGCGCAGACTGGAGCCAGCTTCAGCAGCGCCCCAACGTGCGCGTTGCCGCCGCGCTGATCGAGATCGGCCGGCCTGCTCTGGCCGATGAAGTGCTGCGCCATGAAGCGAAGATCGGCCCGTCCCATCAATATGCCGCGCTGGCACGGCTGGCACGCGAGCTTGGCCTGCCCTCGACCCAGCTGTTCATGGCGCACAACGCGCCTTATGGCACCAGCAGCGATCCTTCCCTGCGCTTCCCCGTCGCCTATTGGCAGCCGGTGGGCGGATGGCAGGTCGATCCGGCGCTGGCCTTTGCCCATGCGCTGCAAGAATCGAACTTCCGCGCCGCCGCTGTGAGCCCCGCCAATGCGCGCGGGCTGATGCAGATCATGCCCGGCACCGCGCGCGATCATTCGGGCCGCTTGAGCCTCGGCGCGTCCTACGAGGATCTCAACGATCCGCAGGTAAACCTCGCCTATGGCCAGCGCCATCTGGCAATGCTGCGCGATCATCCCGCCACCGGCGGCGTGCTGCCCAAGATCATGGCCGCCTACAACGCGGGCCTGACCCCCATCGGGCGCTGGAATTCCGAGATCAACGATCAGAACGATCCGCTTTTGTGGATGGAATCGATCCCCTATTGGGAAACCCGCGGTTACGTGGCGATCGTGATGCGCAATTACTGGATGTATGAGCGTGCCGCGGGCGTCCAATCGCCCAGCCGCCGGGCGCTGGCGCAAGGGCGCTGGCCTGAGTTTCCGCAGGCTGCTACGATCCGCTCGGCCCGATTGGAGCCGTGACGGGAGAAACGCCCAGTGGCGATAGACGAAAGCCGAACCTTCAAGCCGATCAACATCGCCGTCCTGACTGTTTCCGATACCCGCACGCCCGAGACCGACACCTCGGGCGATATTCTGGCGGGCCGGGTCACAGCGGCAGGGCACAACCTCGCCGCCCGGCTGATTGTGCGGGACGATGCCGCGCTTCTGGCCGCGCAATTCGAGGCGTGGATCGATGATCCTGCCATCGATGCGGTGGTCAGCACCGGCGGCACGGGCCTGACGGGCCGCGATGTGACGCCTGAGGCTTTGGCGATGATCGCCGGCGCACGCGAGATCCCCGGCTTTGGCGAGCTGTTCCGCTGGCTCAGTTTCCAGACCATCGGCACCAGCACCGTGCAATCGCGCGCCAGCGCCGTGGTGGCGCGGGGGACCTATATCTTCTGCCTCCCCGGCTCGAACGGGGCTGTGAAAGACGGCTGGGACGGTATCCTCGCCGAGCAATTGGACAGCCGCAACCGCCCCTGCAATTTCGTCGAACTGATGCCGCGCCTGAAAGAGGTGTGATGCGGCGGGCGCTTGCGGGCGTCCCTCACCGCGTGCTTGCCCTCCTTCAGACCCCGGTCAGACCCCGGTTACCCCCCGCCTAGCCCCCCTCCAGACCCCCGCTTGATCGGGGCCGAAAGGGCTTGGCAAGGGCGCCGATGTTCCGTAAATGTTCCACGTGAAACATTTGGCCATCAAAGGACGCGGAGCGCAATCGGCGCAGGTCCCCACCCGCTTCGGGCTGGCGGAGCGAGAGGTTGATGGCGACTGGCGCGATTATGTCGAGACCCTGGATGGCCCGCCGGTCAAGCTGCGCACCACGGTGATCGAGGAACACCCCAAGTCGATCCTCACCTTCAACCAATCGCCCGATGTGCCCTTCGATCGCTCGGTCAACGCCTATCGCGGGTGCGAGCATGGCTGCGTCTATTGCTTTGCGCGCCCCACCCACGCCTATCACGACCTCTCCCCGGGGCTGGACTTCGAGACAAAGCTTTTCGCCAAGCCCGATGCGGCCGCGCTGCTGCGCAAGACTCTGGCGAAACGCGGGTATCAGCCGAAGCCGATTGCGATGGGCACCAACACCGATCCCTATCAACCGATCGAGCGCGATTACCGGATCACGCGGGCGATCCTCGAATTGTGCCTCGAAGCCCGCCACCCCGTCACCATCACTACCAAGTCCGACCGGGTGCTGGACGATGCCGACCTGCTGGACGCGCTGGCGCGTGAGAAGCTGGTGGCGGTGTCGGTCTCGGTGACGAGCCTTGATCGGGCGCTGTCCGCCAAGCTCGAACCACGCTGCGCCGCGCCTTCCAAGCGTTTGGCGGCGCTAGGGAAACTGGTAGAACTGGGCGTGCCGGTGCATTGTTCGATCTCGCCGATCATCCCCGCGATCACCGATGAATTCATCGAAGGTATCATCGGGCAGCTGGGGGATTTGGGGGTGCAAAGCGCGAACTGGATCCCCCTGCGCCTCCCTCACGAAGTCGCGCCCCTGTTCCGCGAATGGCTCGCCGTCCACTACCCCGAACGCGCGGCCAAGGTGATGGGGATCGTCCGCGAGATGCGAGGTGGCCGTGATAATGATCCCAACTTCCACAGCCGCTTCAACCCGCAAGGCGTGTGGGCGGATTTGATCAGGGCGCGGTTCAAAGTGGCCTGCCGAAAGGCGGGTATCGGCAAAGGCCGGTTCGAACTCGATTGCTCGCGCTTCAGGGCGCCGGAGGTGGATGGGCAGTTGCGGCTGATATAGCCTAGCCGAAGCCCTCTCCCGCATCGCCCGGCGCAAAGCGCACCAGGCGACTATCCACCAGCGCCGCCGTCCGGTTTACGACGGCCTTCTGGTACTCCGGATCCTTGATCATCGCGAAGAACGCACCCGCGTTGGGATATTGCGCGATGAAGCCATCGTGCCAGCGCTCGCCCTCAGGGCCGGTGACCATGGTCTCGAACCGCCCGCGCCACAGGATCTGGCCGCCCAGCTTGCGGAAGATGGGTCCGCTGGTGACGCCATATTCATCATAGGCGCGCCGCCCGCTCCAGCCCTTGCCGGCGTGTTCATGGCCCTCGGGATACGCCGCGAAGTCGCGATAAAGCAGCAGGTTGAGCATATTGATGGGCTGGTCGCGGGGCAGGTCCTTGAAGGCCTGAAAGTTCGCCGCGGAAGGATCGATATAGGTCTCGCAGGTCATGGGGTGCGCTCCTCGCGTAAGTCGCGTTGCATATAGACGGTGTCGAGCAGCCGGCCGAACTTGCGCCCGACATTGCGCATCCGTCCGGCGTGGGCAAAGCCGCACTTGGCATGGAGGGCGACCGAGGCAGGCTCGCCCCCGCCGACCACCGCGATCATCTGTTCGAACCCGCTCGCGCGAGCTGCGGCGATCAGGGCAGACAGCAAGGCCGAGCCGATCCCGCCGCCGCGTGCATCGTGCGATACGTAGATGCTGTCCTCGCAGGTATGGGCATAGGCCGCGCGGTCGCGGAAGCGCGCGGCGTAGGCATAGGCAAGAACACCGCCCCGCTCGGCGACGAGGAAGGGAAATCCGCGCGCGGCAAAGTCCGTGATCTTCGCCGCCCATGCGCCCGCATCAGGAGATGAAGTGTCGAAGGTCGCCGTGCCGTTCGCCACGTGCCAGGCATAGATCGCGGCGATGGCCTGCGCGTCATTTTCACGCGCAGGCCGGATCGCAAGGTCAGCCAAGCGTGTAATCCGCAAAGCGGTCCCGCAGGTCCTTCTTGCTGATCTTGCCGGTGGCGGTGTGCGGGATATCGTCGACGAATTCGACAGCGTCGGGCATCCACCACTTGGCGATCTGGGGCTTGAGGTGTTCGAGGACATCATCCGCGCTCACCTCGGCGCCGGCCTTCCTGACAACGAACAGCACCGGACGCTCGTCCCACTTGGGATGGAAGATGCCGATGCAGGCGGCCTCGGCCACAGCAGGATGACCGCAGGCAGCATTCTCCAGCTCGACCGAGCTGATCCACTCGCCGCCCGACTTGATCACGTCCTTGGTGCGGTCGGTGAGTTGCAGCGTGCCATCGGGGTGGATGATGCCGACATCGCCGGTGTCGAACCAGCCGTCATTGCCGACCGCGTCAGCTTCCGCCTTGAAGTACCGCTTGATGATCCACGGCCCGCGGATCTGGAGCGCGCCGCTGGTCTTGCCGTCTCGCGGCAGCTCGGTGGCCATGTCGTCGAGGTCGACCGTGCGCAGCTGCACGCCGAAGATCGGACGGCCCTGCATCGCGGTCTTTTCGACCTTTTGCTCCAGAGTGAGGCTGTCCCAATCCCAGGTCGGCCCGCCAACGGTGCCAATGGGCGAGGTCTCGGTCATCCCCCAGGCGTGCTGCACGCGGGTGCCGTTCTTCAACAGCCGCTCAATCATGAACTTGGGCGCGGCAGAACCGCCGATGGTGGCAGCTTTCAGCGGCGGAAGGTCGAGGCCTTCGCGGTCGCAATACTGGAAGTGGGCGAGCCACACCGTCGGAACGCCCGCGGAATCCGTAACGCCTTCGCGGATCATCAGATCGTGCAGCACCGCCGGATCGTTCACGGCCGAGAACACGAACTTGATCCCCGCCATCGCGCCCGCATAGGGCAGGCCCCAGCTTGCCGCATGGAACATTGGCACCACCGGGAGCATCACCGAGGCGCTGGAGAAGTTGAACGCCGCCGATTGCAGCCCGGCCATGGCGTGCATCACAGTCGAGCGGTGTTCGTATTGCACGCCCTTGGGATTACCGGTGGTCCCGCTGGTGTAGCAGATCATGCAAGGATCGGTTTCCGAGCCGGTGACCCACTCGAAATTGCCGTCTTCAGCGCCGATCCAGTCCTCGAAGGCGGGAGAATGCGCGCCGGAATCGTAGCAGATGTAATGCTCGACCGTGGTCCAGCGGCTCTTCATCCGGTCGACGATCGGCTGGAACGCCGCATCATAGACCAGCACGCGGTCTTCGGCGTGGTTGACGATATATTCGAGCTGGTCGTCAAACAGGCGCGGGTTCACGGTGTGGAGCACCCCGCCCATGCCAGCCACGCCGTACCAGCTGACCAGATGGCGCGCATGGTTCATCGCGAGGCTCGCCACCTTGTCACCCGGCTTGAGGCCCAATCGCTGGAGCGCCTGCGCCATTTTCAGCGCATCGGAACGGATACCTGCCCAATTGGTGCGGGTCTCGCTGCCATCAGCCCAGCGGCTGACGATCTCGCGGCCGCCCGCCTCGCGCGCGGCGTGATCGATCACCGCGGTCACCCGCATCGTCCAGTCCTGCATTGCCCCGAGGCGCGTCGTCGCCATGTCCTGTCCCTCTCCTGATGGTGTGGCCCCGCCGCTTGATGCGGCATGGTGTATCATTCCATTCATGCCCGCGTGTCGGCGGCTTGGCAATCGCTTCGGCCAATCGCGGGCACGCTCTGGCGCGGGGGAATGAACATTCCGGCCTGCGCGCACCTTTCCCCTCACCAGCCGGAGATGCCGCGCGCGAAAGCGCGTGGGGGCGCTCCCTTAACGGAACCGGCGGACCACCCAATTTCAAGGGACAATGACTATGAATAAAGCAGGTCTTCTGATGGCAGGCACCGCCGCCATTCTCATCGCGGCCCCGGCCCAGGCCGACGGCCCCTATATCGGCATCGAGGGCGGCGTCAGCCTCAAGGACAAGGTGACGGTCGATGTTCGCCCCGCAGGCGAAGGGGCAAGCAATGACTTCACCCGCGCCGCCACCGCCCGCACCAAGATGGGCATCGATGGCGATGTGATCCTTGGCTATGATTTCGGTGCCATCCGGCTTGAGGCGGAGGGCGGATACAAGAACAACAAGTATCGCAGCCTGACAGTCCAGAACGCCGGGATCCTGCCCGCCGGCTCCACCGTGCCGGTTGGCACCGTGGTCGATAACGAGCGCGATCTCGAAATCTGGAGCGGGATGGTCAACGCCCTGTTCGAATTCGGCCCCGATGACGGTCTGCGGATCTATGGCGGCGGCGGCGCGGGTGTGGCGCGGCTTGAACTTCCGGTGGTGGTTGGCGGTGTCGGCACGCTGATCGATGACAAGCAGACCGATTTTGCCTGGCAGCTGATCGGCGGCGTGCGCTTCCCGGTTACCCAGAACATCGATCTCGGGGTGAAGTATCGCTACTTCAACGTCAACGATTTCAGGCTCAGGGGCGCCAATGGCAACGACCTGAGCGCGGACTATTCGGCACACTCGGTGCTGGCGAGCCTGATCGTTAACTTCGGCGGCCGCTCGCAGCCTGTGCCTGCCCCGATTGCGGCACCTCCGCCGCCCCCGCCGGTCACTGCACCCCCGCCTCCGCCGCCAGTTGCCGCCGCTCCGCCGCCCCCGCCGCGTCCAGCGTGCAACACAGGGCCGTTCATCGTGTTCTTCGACTTCGACCGGTCCGACGTCAGCCCCGAAGCAGCCAATATCCTCAACAACGCAGCCACCGCCTATGCCAATTGCGGAACGGCGCGGGTGATGCTGGCAGGGCACACCGACACCTCGGGCAGCGCGCAATACAACCAAGGGCTGGCCGAGCGTCGTAATGCCTCAGTGCAAAGCTACCTCGGCGGGCGCGGCGTCTCTGCGGGCCAGATCATGACGCAGGCCTTCGGCGAGAGCCAGCCACGCGTGCCCACGGCTGACGGCGTGCGCGAACCACAGAACCGCCGGGTTGAAGTGACCTACGGGCCGGGTTCGGGAATGTAACGAGGGCGCAGGGGCCGGATGCGTTCCGGCCCCTGTATCTCAGGCCACCAGCCTCAGATTGCCGCGCTTCTTCAAGGGCACCAGCGCAACCTTGGCGATCCCTTCGATTGCGGCAAGGCGTTCGGCCAGTTCGCCGCTCAGCACGAAATTGCGCCCGAGCCGCATCTGCGCCTCCCCGCCTTGGGCAAGGGCAAGCCGCACCACCACCTCGCCCGCACCCACCGGTCGTTCGCCGCGCGCGGCTTCGAGTTCGATCCGCAGTTCGCGCAAGGCTTCGATGGTGGCGATTTCGGCGGTCAGCTCCATCGCCGTTGTCCCGCTCACCGCAGCCAAAGGCCTCGCGCCGCGCACTGTCAGACGCGGCGGTTCGTCGGGGTTGGGGGAATCGAGTTCCACCGTCAGCAGCAAGCATTCTCCCGCCGCGGCCCAGCGTTCGAAATCGGGCACCAGCGATTCTTCAAAGCAGGCGGCGGAAAACTGGCCTGAGGAATCCGAGAAATCCGCCCGCACAAACGTGCCGCCCTTGCGCGTGCGCGCCTTGGTGATGCCTTCGACCAGCGCCGCCATCACCGCCGTGCCGCGCCCGCCCGGAGGCGCACCCGCTTCCATCAGGCTCTGATAGGTCCGCGCGCCATTGGCTGATGCCGCCTCGCGGAATTGCTGCACCGGGTGGGCGGAAAAGTAGAAGCCGAAATTCTCGCGCTCCTTCGCCATCTTTTCCGGGCGGCTCCAAGGCGCGCAGGGTTGCAGGCGCAGGTCCTCGGCTGGCCCCGCATCGCCCCCGAAAAGACCCACCTGCCCGCTGCTGCGTTCGCGGATAGCGGCATCCGCGACCGCCATCAGCATATCGGCATTGGCGAATAACAGCGCGCGGTCAGGCTCCAGCGCGTCAAGGGCACCGGCGCAAATCAGACCTTCAAGCTGGCGGCGGTTCATCGTGCCTTGCGGCAACCGCTCGAACAGGTCCTTGAGACTGGTGAAAGCCCCGTTCGCCTCGCGCTCGGCGACGATCGCATCCATTGCCTTTTCGCCGACATTGCGAATCCCGGCCAGCGCATAGCGCACCGCATAGCCGCTATCGGTCTGCTCCACCGTGAATTCGCCAATGCTGGCGTTGATATCAGGTGCCAGCACCTCCACCCCGCCCTGACCGCCCGGATAGCGGCGCGCATCATCGACGAAGACGTTCAGCTTTTCCGACTGGTGCATATCGAAGCACATCGAGGCGGCGTAGAATTCCTCCGGGTAGTGCGCCTTCATCCACGCGGTCTGATAGGCGAGCAGCGCGTAAGCGGCAGCGTGCGACTTGTTGAAGCCGTAGCCTGCGAACTTGTCGATCAAGTCGAACAGTTCATTGGCGCGCTTGGCGTCAATGTCCGATACGGCCTTGCAGCCTTCGACAAAGCGCCCGCGCTGGGCGTCCATCTCTGCCTGCACCTTCTTGCCCATCGCGCGGCGCAGCAAGTCTGCGTCCCCCAGCGAATAACCCGCCAGCACCTGGGCGGCCTGCATCACCTGCTCCTGATAGACGAAGATGCCGTAGGTTTCCGAGAGGATGCCTTCCAGCTTCTCGTGCGGATATTCGATCGGCACCTGCCCCGCCTTGCGCTGGCCGAACAGCGGGATGTTGTCCATCGGGCCAGGACGATAGAGCGAGACGAGCGCGATAATGTCGCCGAAATTGGTGGGCTTCACCGCCTTCAGCGTCCGGCGCATCCCTTCGGATTCCAGCTGGAACACGCCGACCGTGTTGCCCGTCTGCATGAGGTGGTAAACCTGCGCGTCGTCCAAGGCGAGCGCGCCTAGGTCAATCGCGATACCGCGCACCTCCAGCAGATCGACCGCCTTTCGCAGCACCGACAGGGTCTTGAGCCCCAGAAAGTCGAACTTTACCAGCCCGCTGGATTCAACATATTTCATGTCGAACTGCGTCACCGGCATATCCGAGCGCGGATCGCGATACAGTGGCACAAGCTGCGCCAGCGGCCTATCGCCGATCACCACGCCCGCCGCGTGGGTGGAGGAATTGCGCGGGAGGCCCTCCAGCTGCATCGCCAGGTCGACGAGGCGCTTGACCTCGGGCTGCGTGTCATACTCGCGCTTGAATTCGGACACGCCGTTCAAGGAGCGCGGCAGGGTCCAAGGGTCGGTCGGATGGTTGGGCACCATCTTGCACAACCGGTCGACCTGCCCATAGCTCATCTGCAAGATGCGCCCGCAATCGCGCAGCACCGCGCGCGCCTTCAGTTTGCCGAAGGTGATGATCTGCGCGACGTGATCGCCGCCGTATTTCTGCTGCACATAGCGGATCACCTCGCCGCGCCGCGTTTCGCAGAAGTCGATATCGAAGTCGGGCATCGACACGCGTTCGGGGTTGAGGAAGCGTTCGAACAGCAGGCCCAGCTTGATCGGATCGAGATCGGTGATGGTCAGCGCCCATGCCACTGCGGAACCCGCTCCCGAACCGCGCCCCGGCCCCACCGGAATGCCGTTATCCTTGGCCCACTTGATGAAGTCGGCAACGATCAGGAAGTAGCCGGGGAAACCCATGTTGACGATGACGTTGATCTCGAATTCGAGGCGGTCGAAATAGACCTTGCGCTCCTCCTCGGTGAGATCGGGATAGGCCGCCAGCCGCGCTTCCAGCCCGGCGCGCGAATCTTCCGCCAGCATCCGCGCCTCGCCTGACAGGTCGCCCGCAAGACTGGGGAGGATCGGCTTGCGATAGGGCGGCGCAAAGGCGCAGCGCTGGGCAATCACCAGCGTGTTGGCGGTGGCTTCAGGGAGGTCGGCAAAGGCCTCATCCATCATGCTCGCCTGCTTGACGAAGGCCTGCGGGTTGGAACGCGGGCGGTCCTCCGCATCGATCTGGGTCGAGGCCGCGATGCACAGCATGGCGTCATGCGCCTTGTGCATATGCGGTTCGGCAAAGTTGGCAGGGTTGGTGGCCACCAGCGGCAGATCGCGTGCATAAGCCAGATCAACCAGGGCATCCTCGGCCCGCTCGCACACGGGATCGCCGTTGCGGGCAAGCTCGATGTAGAGGTGCCCGGGGAACAGCGCCTCCAGCCTGTCGGCCAGCCGCTCGGCAGCGTCCTGCTGACCTTCTGCCAGCAGCCGGGTTAGCCCGCCCTCGCCCGCGCCGGTCAGCGCGATCAGGCCTGCGGTGCGCCCTTCCAGATCGCCAAGCGTGACGTGCGGATCGCGCTCCAGCGGGCGATCAAGGTGCGCGGCCGAGACTAGGTGGCACAGGTTGTCATAACCGGCATCGTCCTGCGCATAGAGCGCGAGGTAATCGACCGTGCCGCGATCATCGTCGCGCGCCAGCCCCAGCAACGCGCCGATGATCGGCTGCACGCCCTCGCCCTTGCACGCGGCCGCGAAGGCCATGATGCCGTAGAGCCCGTTGCGGTCGCAAATGGCGATCGCCGGAAAACCGCGCTCCTTTGCCAGCTTGGCAATGTCCTTGGGATCGATCGCCCCTTCGAGCATCGAATAGGACGACAGGACGCGCAAAGGGACGAAGGGGGCAAAAGGCATGGCTGCCAATCTAGGAAGTCGCGCTGATTCTCAAAGCATGCCCAACGCTTATGTTGTGCACAGGGCAGCTTATAAGATCACAGCAGCTTTTCGATGTCCCTCGCAATGGCTTCGGGCTTGTCGGTGGGCGCATAGCGCTTCACGACATTGCCCTGCCGGTCGATCAGGAACTTGGTGAAGTTCCACTTGATCGCACTGGTGCCCATCAACCCTTTCTTCTCGGCCTTCATCCAGTCGAACAATGGCGAGGCGTCCGCCCCGTTGACGTCGACCTTCGCCATCAGCGGGAAGCTGACGCCGAAATTGATCTTGCAGAACTCCGCGATCTCGTCAGCATCGCCCGGTTCCTGCCCGCCGAACTGGTTGCAGGGGAAGCCCAGCACCTCGAACCCGCGGTCCTTGTATTGCTGGAACAGCTTCTCCAGCCCGTCATACTGCGGCGTAAACCCGCACTTGCTGGCGGTGTTGACCACCAGCAGCACCGTGCCGAGCTTGTCCTTGAGCGCAAGCTCAGCCCCGCGGTTGGTGGTCACGGTGAAATCGGCAATAGTCGTCATGCAGCCCCCTGATCGGTTGGATCAATCCGGGCCTTGTGCGGGAAAATCGGGGCGACTGGCAAGCGCGATTGCTTCATCGGCGCTGTAAGTCCGGTCTCCGGCTTTGGCGATTACATATCCGTGCTGGTCTGTTTCGGGAAGCTGGCCGATGTGGCGGATCATTTCGGCAAAGGTGCCACTCAGCAGCGGAACGCCGCCGCCTGAAAGCTGCGCATCCTGCGTCGCGGGCAAAATGGCGGCGCGGTCATCCCACGCTTCTTCGCCTGAAGCTTCGCTATTGCCTTTGTAGGTGCCGGGGTGGTCGGTCATGCTGCGTCCTCCATGGCCCGCCGTTTGACGAGCGACCGGCGCGGCGCGACCAACCTAGATCAGCACGCCTTCCTTCAGCCGGACAACACGATCCATCTTCGCGGCGAGGCGTTCATTATGGGTTGCCACCAGCGCCGCACTGCCTTCGCCGCGGACTAGCGCGAGGAACTGGGCGAGCACCGCATCGGCGGTGTGTTCATCGAGATTGCCGGTCGGCTCATCGGCCAGCACCAGCGTGGGCCGGTTGGCGAGCGCGCGGGCGACGGCGACGCGTTGCTGTTCCCCGCCCGAAAGCTGGCTCGGCCGGTGGGTGAGCCGTTCACCAAGGCCGAGGCTTGTCAGGAGACTGTCTGCCCGGGCCTGCGCTTCGGCGCGCGGGGCGCCGCGGATCATCTGCGGCATCACCACGTTCTCGCGCGCGTCGAAATCGGGCAGCAGGTGGTGGAACTGGTAGACAAAGCCCAGATGATCGCGGCGCAGCGCCGTGCGCGCATCGCCCGCAAGCGCCTCGGCCTGGCTGCCGGCAATGCTGATCGAACCCTCAAACCCGCCCTCCAGCAGGCCGACAGCTTGCAGCAGCGTCGACTTGCCCGAGCCCGAAGGCCCCAGCAAGGCGACGATTTCGCCCGGCATGATATCGAGGTTGACGCCGCGCAGCACATCAATGCGCTGGCCGCCCTGCTCGAAGGAGCGCCGCAGGTCCTTGAGCGATACGATCGGCTGGATGCTATTCATAGCGCAGCACCTGCACCGGATCGGTGTTCGCCGCCTTCAGCGCAGGATAAAGCGTCGCAAGGAAGCTCATCCCCAGCGCAAGGCCGACGATGCCTGCCACCTCCCACGGATCGGTGCGGGACGGCAAGGTGGAAAGGAACCGCACCTCCGGGTCCCAGATCTGCTGGCCCGTCAGGAAGGCAATCCCATCGACGATCGGTTCGCGGAAGAACAGGATCACCGCGCCCAGCAACAGCCCCGACAAGGTGCCGATGGTGCCGATGGTCGTGCCGGTGGTGACGAATATCTTGAGCAAACTGCGCCGCGTTGCGCCCATGGTGCGCATGATCGCGATATCGCGGGTCTTGGCGCGCACCAGCATGACGAGGCTCGACAGGATATTGAAGGACGCAACCAGCACCATGAAGGACAGCGCAAAGAACATCGCCACCCGTTCAACCTGCAACGCCTCGAACAGTGCGGAGTTCATCGTCTTCCAGTCGGAAATAACTGCCCGGCCCGAAAGGCGCTCTGCGACCGGCGCGAGGATTTCGCCCACGCGGTCGGGATCATCGACCGTCACTTCGATCTGGGCAACAGCGTCCCCCATCAGCAACAGGCTTTGCGCTTCGGCCAGCGGCAGGATGATGAACTTTTCATCGAAGGTGGAAATCCCCACCTCGAAGATCGCGCCGACTTCATAGGGAACCTGCCGCGGGGTGGTGCCGAAGGGGGTCGCGCGGCCGGCAAAATTGACGATGCTGATCACATCACCCACGCGGATACCGAGGTTCTGTGCCAGCCGGCTGCCGACAGCGACCTTGGCGAAACCTTCAGGCGAAACAGGCGCGGAAAGGCTGCGGATGTCGCCCAGCAGCACCTTGTCGCGCAATCCGGCGAGATCCTTGTCGGTCTGGCCGCGCAGCAGGATACCTTCGGAATTGCCGTTGAAGTTCACCAGCAGCGGCTTTTCGATCATCGGTGTGGCCGACGTCACCCCGGGCGTGCGTTCGAGATTGGCGACCACGCTTTGCCAATTGTCGATCCGGCCGCCAAAGGCCTGCACGACCGCATGACCATTGAGGCCGGTGATCTTGTCGAGCAATTCGCCGCGAAACCCGTTCATGACGCTCATCACCACAACAAGCAGGGCGACAGAGAGCATCACCACGCCCACCGAAATGGCGGCGACAAGGGCAATGAAAGCCTCCCCCTTACCGGGCCAGAGGTAGCGCTTGGCGATCATCCATTCGAAGGGGGAGAGCATGGAGGTGTGGGTTGCCCGTTGCTTGCTGAACGCTGCCTGTAGTGCGCGGGCGCGGCAGTCGCAATCCCTGCGCGGTGCCCTTTCCCCCGATGCTGGCTGTCACACGCCCGTTGGCAAAAAGTCGGGCACGGGAGGCCTCGTTTCCCTTGTAATTGATCCGTCACATCGCCATTGGGACGGTGCGTCAGCGCGGGTGCGCGCACAACCACGTCAGGTGATGCCGATGAGCCCCCTCAATGTGACCCACCCCTTCCTCGACGCAGATGGCGACAAGCTGCGCGAGGAATGCGGAATTTTCGGCGTGATCCGCGCCAGCGAGGCGACGGCAACGACCGCCTTGGGACTCCACGCGCTTCAGCACCGCGGGCAGGAGGCGGCCGGAATCGTCAGCTTTGACGGCACCGAATTCTACGCCCGCCGCGGGCTTGGGCATGTGGCGGAGAATTTCTCCTCTTCCGAAGCGATCGCCGCTCTGCCTGGCCATATGGCGGCAGGCCATGTGCGCTATTCCACCACCGGCGGATCGGGCCTGCGCAACGTCCAGCCGCTCTATGCCGATCTTGCCAGCGGCGGCTTCGCCGTGGCGCACAACGGCAATATCTCCAACGCCATGACCTTGCGCACCGATCTGGTGAACAAGGGATCAATCTTCCAGTCGACCTCCGACACCGAGGTGATCATCCACCTCGTTGCTACCAGCCGCTATCCCACCATCGCTGACCGGCTGGTGGACGCGCTGCGGTTGGTCGAGGGTGCTTACGCGCTGATCGTCATGACGCCTGAAGGCATGATCGCTTGCCGCGACCCGCTCGGCATCCGTCCGCTGGTGATGGGCCGGATGGGTGATGCGATCCTGTTTGCCTCCGAAACAGTCGCCTTCGATGTGGTCGGCGCCGAAGTGATCCGCGAAGTGGAGCCGGGCGAGCTGGTGCTGGTCGATTTCGCGGGCGAGATTCGCTCTGTGCGCCCGTTCGGCAGCCCGCCCGCGCGGCCCTGCATCTTCGAACACGTCTATTTCAGCCGCCCCGATTCCGTCTTTGCCGGCCGCAGCGTCTATGAGGCGCGCAAGGCGATCGGCATGGAGCTGGCCATCGAAGCCCCGTGCGATGCCGATCTCGTCGTGCCCGTGCCCGACAGCGGCGTGCCGGCGGCGATCGGGTTTGCGCAAAGCTCTGGCGTTCCGTTCGAGCTTGGCATCATCCGCTCGCACTATGTCGGGCGCACCTTCATCCAGCCGGGTGACGGCGCACGCCATTCCAGCGTCAAGCGCAAGCACAACGCCAACCGCGCTCTGGTGGAAGGCAAGCGCATCGTGCTGATCGACGATTCAATCGTGCGCGGGACCACCAGCCTCAAGATCGTCGAGATGATGCGCGAGGCAGGCGCCAAGGAAGTGCATTTCCGCGTCGCCAGCCCGCCAACCGCCCATTCGTGCTTCTACGGCGTCGACACACCCGAACGCTCCAAGCTGCTCGCCGCGCGCATGGAACTGGAACCGATGCGCGAGTTCATCAAGGCCGACAGCCTTGCCTTCATCTCGATTGACGGCCTTTACCGCGCGGTCGGCAAGCAGGGCCGGGACAAGGCTTGTCCGCAGTTCTGCGACGCCTGCTTCACGGGCGAATACCCCACCTCGCTCACCGACCTCGCGCTGGCCGAAGCCAAGAGCGCCGAGCTTCCCTTTGCTGATCCCAAGGCTGCCTGAACCCCATGACCGACACCACCATTGAAAAGCCGCTCGCCGGCCAGACCGCGCTTGTCACCGGGGCCAGCCGCGGCATCGGCGCTGCCACCGCCAAGGCGCTCGCCGCTGCGGGGGCGCATGTCATTCTGGTGGCGCGCAAGGTCAAGGCGCTGGAGGAAGTGGAAGACGCGATCCATGCGCTGGGCGGCACCTCGACCATCGCCCCGCTCGACCTGACCGAGCCTGATACCGTCACCCGCCTCTCCGGCGCGATTTCCGGGCGCTGGCAGACGCTCGACATCATGGTGCTCGCCGCCGGTTACCTTCCCGAACTGACCCCGGCCTCGCAAATGGAGCCCAAGCAGTTCAATCAGGCGCTGCTGACCAACCTCGTCGCCAACCAGGCGCTGATCGCCGGGTTCGATCCGCTGCTCCGCCGTGCGAAGGCGGGCAAGATCATCGGCCTCACCAGCTCGGTGGCGACCAGTCCGCGCCCCTATTGGGGGGCTTACAGCGCCACCAAGGCGGCGTTTGAGAACCTGCTCGAAACCTATGCCGCCGAAGTCGAGCGGCTTTCGCCCTTGCGCGTCGCGATCATCGATCCCGGTGCAACCCGCACCGAAATGCGCGCCCGCGCCTATCCGGGCGAGGATGCCTCCACGCTCAAGGGCCCCGAAGTGGTGGCCGAGCGTCTGACCGCCTTGCTGGTCGAGGGTTTCGAAGGGCTCCACCGCGAACGCATCGGCTGATGGCGGATCGCCGCGCCCGGACGGGGGGCGGCGCGCGGAGACCGTGGCAAAAGCGTCGTTTACCATTGCTGGCAGAGCTTGTTTAAGGATCGCGGGTGCAAACCTTTGCGCGGACCAACCCCGCCCAGAGAGACCGCAGGCTTCGAAACAAGGTCAACAGCGATGCCGCCCAGTTCCGATCCCTATCATACCGCCTCGCAGGAAGATCGTTGCAGCCCGCGCACGCGGCTGACGATCCCGGCCACCTTGCGCGCCTCTGGTGGCCGCGCCTTCCAGAGCGTTGTGCACGATCTGTCGATCTCCGGCTTTTCGGCCGCATCGATCAACCGGATGCATGAAGGCCAGATGTGCTGGCTCACCCTGCCCGGCCTCGAATCGCTTCAGGCCGAGGTGGTGTGGTGGGACAATTGCATCGTCGGCTGTGCCTTCAACGAATTGCTCAGCCCGATCGTCCATGACAACATCCTGCAACGCTATAGCAACATCGGCGCTTACCGGCAGGTGATCTGAGCCGCGCCCGCCGCCCGGCAGTGTTTCACGCGAAACACACCTGGGAGCGGGGTCTGGCAGGGGTCTGGCGGCGGCTAGAGGGGGTCAAGCCCCCGGCAAAGCCGCCGCAAGGCCTCCCCAGGCACGGCCGCTATTCGGCAGCGGCTGCGATCTTGCGGCTCAGATCGAGAACTTCCCCGCGCGCCGGCCCGCCGCTCGCCTGCGCCCAGTTGCCGATAAAGGCGACCACCACACCCTTGTCAGGGAACAGAGTGATGCCCTGCCCGAAGATCCCCTGCGCGCCAAAGGTGCCTTGCGGATAGGTCCACCACTGGTAGCCATAGCCAAAGCCGCTATTGCCGAAGTCCACCGCGCTATCGGTTGCCTCGGCAAACCAGCCCGGGTTGACCACGCCCGTGCCGCCTTCCAGCGCGAACTGGCCCATCCGCGCATAATCGCCGAGCGTGATCGACAGGCAGCAGCCACCGATATTGCCGCCGCGCGGATCGACCATCCAGAACAGATCGCCCGCGAAGCCTGCCGGATCGATGATCTTGGCCTTGGCATATTCAGCCAACGGCATCCCCACCGCGTTCTCGACCAGCACGCCGATCAGGTTGGTCTCGCCCGTCTTGTACACCCACTTCTCCCCCGGCGCGGCTTCACGGGGCAACTGCTTCATCTGGGCGACGATCGCATCGGCGCCATATTGCATCACGAAGCGGTTCATCTGCGCCACGTCGGAATTGGGATCGCTGTAGTTTTCGTCCCACTTGACCCCGCTGGTCATGGTGGCGAGCTGGCGCACGGTCACGCCCTCATAGGCAGAACCTGCAAGGCCCGGGATATGCTTCGTCACCGGATCATCGAGGTTGATCAGCCCGTCCTTGACCGCCGCACCCAGCAGCGTGGAGGTGAAGCTCTTGGCGACCGAGAAGCTGGTCCAGCGGTCCTTTGGCCCCAGCCCCAAGCCATATTCCTCGTGCACCACCTTGCCACGCGCCAGCACCATGACCCCTGCGGTGTTGGTGGATTTCATCACTGCGGTGATCTCTGCCTGCAATTCGGCGCTCAGCGGCGTGCCCTTGGGCAGCGCGCGCGGATTGGCGGCGGCGGGGACTTCATGGCCGGCAAACCACTGCTCCATCGCACGGAAACGCTCGGCGCGCTCGGCATCGGACCAGAACAATACCTGAAGCTCGGACTGGTCGCGCGCCGGCGGCTGGGTGAGCCGGGCGGCAGGCGTTTCGGGATATTGCGGCGGCACCGCCAGCGCGGGAGCATCTTTCGCGGTCTGCGCATGGAGCGGCGTCAATCCGCCCAGCACCAGCGCCAGTGCCGCGCCCGCAAACATGCCGTTCTTCAAGCCCATGATGTCACCCTCTCGTCTGTTATCGAGAGGTGCATAGGCCCGCGCAGGCCGCCCGGGCAAGTCCTGTCGGGTGCTTGGCGTCAGCCGTCCTTCATCACCTTCAGCGCCGCCAGCGCCCGCTCGCGCGCTTGCCGGTGCGGCACGATCTTGCGCGGATAGCCAGCAGGCCTGCGCCCGAACTCTTCAGGGTCGTGGACATAGGGTTCGTCGATCCCCTTCAGCTCCGGCACGTAGGTGCGGATATAGCGTGCGGCATCGAACTTTTCGGACTGCGAGAGCGGGGCCATGATCCGGCTGAACATGTTGGAGTCCACCCCCGTCCCTGCCGTCCACTGCCAGTTGGTGGCGTTGGAGGCATAATCGGCATCGCACAAAGTGTCCCAGAACCACTTTTCGCCCTCGCGCCAATCGATCAGCAGATGCTTGATGAGGAAGCTTGCGGTGATCATGCGGACGCGGTTGTGCATCCACCCGGTCTGCCACAGCTGGCGCATCCCGGCATCGACGATGGGGTAGCCGGTGCGGCCCTCTTGCCATGCCTTCAGGTCACGCGCGGCGGCCTCGTCCGTCGCCGGATCGCGCCAGGGGAAGCGGTCGAAATCCTCGCGGTAATTCTGGGTGGCATAGGCGGGGAATTGCAGGATCGCGTTCTGCGAATAGTCGCGCCAGATCAGCTCGCCCTCGTAGGTTTGCCAGCCGACCGAGGAGCGGCCCTTGAAGCGGTGCCAGATCTGGATCGGCGAGATTTCGCCAAAGTGCAGATGCGGCGAAAGGCGCGAAACCTTGTCCACGCTCGGCAGATTGCGCTTGTCGTCGTAACCGTCGACATCGGCTTCCCATGCTTCGAGGCGCGCGTGGGCGGCGTCCTCGCCCACTTGCCAGAAATCGCGCATGCCGCCTGCCCAGTCGGGCGTGGTGGGGAGAAGGTTCCACGCGGCAAGATCGTCCGAGGCGGGCCAGTCGGCAGGCGCTTCGAGGCGTTCGGGCGCAGGAAGTTCGCTGCGCGGCGGATATGCGGCCCGCACGGCGCGGCTGAACGGGGTGTAGATCTTGTACTGCCCGCCGGTGCCGGTGGTGATGCTGCCCGGCGGCATCAGGTAATTGCCGTGGTGCAGGTGCAGGTCGAGCGTCTTTGCCAGCTTTCGCTCGGCATTGAGCCACCAGGGTTCGTAGTGATGGTTGGCGTGAATGGTTGTCGCGCCGACCTCCGCCGCCAGCTTGGTCAGTTCCGCCACCGCATCGCCGCACCGCAGGATCAGCCGGTTGCCCTTGGCTTCGAGGCTGCGCGCAAGGCTCTCAAGCGAATGATGCAGCCACCAGCGCGAGGCCCCGCCATAGGCGTGGTGCTTCGGGCTTTCGTCGTCGAGGACATAGATCGCCACAAGGGGGCCAGCTTTGGCGGCGTGGTAGAGCGCGGGATTGTCGGCAAGGCGCAGATCGCGGCGGAGCCATACGATTTGGGTGTTGGGCACAAGGGTTCCTTCATGGCCCTCTCCCCGTGCGGGGAGAGGATAGCGAAGCTTGCCCGCTTGCGGGCTCGCGCAGCTAGGAGAGGGGCACTTCGGCGGTGCGTGTCCGAACTGCCGGGCGCCCACCCCCAACCCCTCCCCAAGGGGAGGGGAGATGAGGGCGCAACGCGGCTAGCGTGGGGTAAGTTCCTCGCACACCGCATCCGGCAGCGCGAGCGCGAACCTGTCCCCCACGCGCGGATCGGTGAAGCGTGCGTCGCGCAGCACCACCGAGCCATCGGGCGCGCGGGTGAGGAAGGGCGCGCGCGACCAGAACAGGAAGGCATCGAGCTGGGAGTTGGTGCGGCGGGCTTCGGTGAAGTCGACCCAGCGGCACGGCTCGACCGTGATCGGGTGCGGGCGCTCGTATCCCGAGAAGCTATCAGACGCGCCAAGGAACCACCTGCCCTTTCCGCCCGCAACGATCTCGCGCCGCCAGGGTGCGAGTGGAACCGGCGAGGCGATGATCCGGGCATAAGGCGACGGGGCCCTGCCAACCGATTTGCCCTCGAGCGAGGCGGCCACCACGGCGCTGGCCGATATGAAGCCATTCACCCCGATATAGGCCAGTATTGCCGCCAAACCCACCTGCGCCGGCCTCGCCCAGGCGAGCGCCCCCGCCTTCTCCCGCCGCCGCGACACCCACACGCTCGCAATCAGCATCGCCCACAGCCACGGGTCGATGATGAACAGCGTGTCGCCATAGAACCACTGCGAGGAAAACGGCTCCAGCAGGCGGATGCCGTAGACGTTGAGCCAGTCGAAGAAGGGGTGGCTGAGGCAGCCGATGAAGGCCATCGCATAGAGCCAGCCGAACCGCACCGGCAGCCGCGCCTCGGGCCGGGTGCCGCGTTTCGTCTGCCACCGGTCGAACGCCCACAAAATCCCTGCCAGCACCAAGGGCAGCAGCACCAGCGCGGGCGGGCCGTGGGTGATGCCGCGGCGGAAGGCGAGGTGCTCGGTGCCCTCCAGCCAGAAGAAGCACGCCGCGTCCACATCCGGCAGGTTCGCGCCGATGATCAGCGCCGGCATCGCAAGCCCGGTGGTGCGCTTCAGCCCCGCCTGCCCCAGACCTGCGCCGACAAGGCTATGCGTCAGATTGTCCATATCTTCGCTGGCTAGCGCGGCGCTCCCCATCAAGCGAGTGGAAAAGCGCGCAGCCCTCGCCTATCGCTTGGCGCCAAGACACGGGAGAGAACCACAATGACCGACGCGCCCTATATCCGCCCCGACATGAAGGCCTTCCTCGACATGATGGCGCAGGTGAACGGGCCGAAGATGGCCGACATGACCCTCGAAGAGGCGCGCGATTCCTACATCAAGATGCACGGCATCGCCGACCGCCCGGCCCGCGCGCTGCCGGTGATCCGCGATCTTGCCTGCCCCGGCCCTGCTTGCGACATCGCCCTGCGCCTCTACGACGCGCGCGAGACCCGCCCTGAGCCGACGCCGGTGGTGGTGTTTTACCACGGCGGCGGCTTTGTGATCGGGGACCTCGACACGCACCACGCGCTGTGCAGCGAAATCGCGGCGCTGATCGATCTGCCGCTGGTCGCGGTCCACTATGCCCTCGCGCCCGAAGCGCCCTTCCCCGCCGCGATCCTCGATTGCGAGGCGGCGACGCGGTGGGTGGCGGGCAGCCCTGCCGCACTCGGCCGTACCGCCAGCGGGATCATCACCATCGGTGACAGCGCGGGCGGCAATGCGACCGTGGTCGTCGGGCAATTGCTCGCCGCCAACCCCGCCGCCGTCCCCGTGGTGCTGCAAGTGCCGCTCTTCCCGCTCGTGGAAGATGCCAACGGCTCGGCCAGCATGGCGGCATTCAGTGAAGGCTTCCTGCTGACCGCCGACACCATGGGCTTCTTCGATGCGGCTTACGGCGCCGATCGCAGCGATCCGCGCGGCTTCCCGATCCTTGGTGACCACTCCGCCGCGCCGCCCACCATCGTCGTCACCGCCAGCCTCGATCCGATCCGCGATTCGGGCCGCGCCTATGCCAAGGCGCTGGCGGGTGCGGGCCGCGACTGCGTGTTTCTGGAGATGCGCGGCGTCACCCACTCCTTCACCAACCTGCGCCAGATGGTGCCGAGCACGCAACGCGACCTTGAACGCGTGATCGCCGCCATGCGCTTCATGCTGGAGAACCCCGCGTGAGCTTCGACCACCTTCCCTATCGCCCCTGCGCCGGCTTCATGCTGGTGAACGCGGCGGGCCACGTTTTCGTCGGCCAGCGGATTGATCCGACCGCGCATGGCTATTGGCAGATGCCCCAAGGCGGGATCGACAAGGGCGAGGATGTGCGCGAGGCCGCTTTGCGCGAACTGGCCGAGGAAATCGGGGTGGCGGCGCATATGGTCGAGGTGATCGCACAGGCCTCGCGCCCGATCTGCTACGATCTACCGCCGGAACTGGTCGGCAAGGTGTGGAAGGGCAAATATCGCGGGCAGGAACAGCACTGGTTCCTCGGCCGGTTTCTGGGCGAGGATGCCGACATCGACCTTGAGGCCCACGATCCGGCCGAATTCAACGAATGGCGCTGGATCGAGCCGGCTCTGCTGCCCGAATTGATCATCCCGTTCAAACGGGCGGTCTATGAAGAGGTGCTGGCCGAGTTTCGCGACCTGATCTGACGGCTCAGTTCGAGGCTGCGCTGTCGGCCTTGCTTTCCACCGCCAGCCTTGCCGGCACGCCGCGCGCGATGGAGGATTGCAGCGCCACGGTTTCGGGGCACTGATCGCCGCACAGCGATTGCAGCTTGGCGAGGTTCTTCTTGGCCTTTTCCAGCGCGCCCTTTTCCACCAGCGCCGCGCCTTCGCCCGAAATTGCGGCGAAGTTGCCCGGATCACGCTCCAACGCATCGCGGTAGTAGCGGATTGCCTTGCCTTGCAGGCCTTGCTGGCGCGCCGCTTCGGCAAGGTCGATGAAGATCGGCGTATAGGCCGGATCAACCGCCAGTGCGGCCTCGAACGCGTCAATCGCGCCTTGCGTCTCTCCGCCTGCCAGCAGAGTCTGACCCTGCGCAATCAACGCCGCCGCACGCGGATCGGCAGCGGCCTGATCGCCGGCAACCGAGATGCTCGCCGTGATGGCCAGACACAGCGATAAAGCCGCGGCAGGGGCTGCAAAACGCATCAGAAGCTCCTTGAGTGCTTGGGACCGGGAACCGGACGGCTGGGTCATAGCACCGGAGACTATCATGGTGAACGAAGGCAGGCGACGAAAAAACCATCCGTGCCGTCATGGAGCGGATCAAGGCGGATTCCTGCCCCGCGCGGCGTGCCTCGGGCAAGCGGCAGCGCTTCGGTGGTCCAGCCCGGATGACGCCCGAGGAAGGCGGAAACGCGGTCCGGCCCCTCGGCATCGAGCACCGAGCAGGTGACAAACGCAATCGAGCCGCCTGGCCGAACCAGATGCACGGCAATATCGAGCACGTGGTCCTGAAGCGCATTCAGCCGCGCCAGTTCCGCCGGATCGAGCCGCCAGCGCCCTTCCGGGCTTCTGCGCCAAGTGCCGCTGCCCGAACAGGGCGCATCGACCAGCACGTGATCGGCCTTGACCACCCAGGGGTGCAGTGTGCGCATTTCCCGGCCCGGATCGAGCAGCACGGTGTGATCGACCGCAGCGCCCGCACGCGCGGCACGCGGTGCAAGGTTGCCGAGGCGGCGCTTGTCAGTGTCCGCCGCGATGATGCTCGCCGCATTGCCCAGCCTTGCGGCGAGCGCCAGCGTCTTGCCGCCTCCGCCTGCGCACAGATCGATGATCGTGTCGCCGGCGGCAACCGGCAGTGCCTCGACGATCAACTGGCTGCCAAGGTCCTGCACTTCGATCAGGCCCTGTTCGTGGGCGTCCCACTGTTCAACCTGCGTGCCGGATTCGAAACGCAGGCCCTGCGCGCAAGGCAGGGGTTCGCCCGCTTCGGGCAGTTCAAGCCCCTCACGGTCAGCCTTCAGCGCATTGACTCGCACATCGAGCGGCGCGCGCGCCAACAAAGCGGCAATCTGACGCCCGCCAAGGCCCGAGTTGCGCAAGGCCGAGGCGAGCCACTTGGGCGCAAGGCCAGTGTTGGCGGCCTCCTCGCCCTCCCCGCGCGGCGCGGGGCCGTGGGGCGAACCATCGAACAGCGCGGCAATATTCGGGTCCATGCCGGCCACAGCCAGCATCGCGGCGCGGCCGCTGGCGGGCACTGGCCCGCACAGGCGGATTGCCTGATAGACCAGATCGCGCACCGCGCGCCGGTCCTTCGAGCCGGCATAGCGGCGCGCGCGGAAATAATCGGCAATGATCCGGTCAGCCGGGGCACCCTTGGTGCGCGCGGCGGGAATGATGCTGTCAAGCAGCTCGATCGCCGCCTCGACGCGTGCGGCAGGCGTCATGCGCCTTCACCAACGAGTAGAATCTCAACGTGTGGGATAATTGGGTGCCTCTCGGGTGATGGCGACATCGTGGACGTGGCTTTCGGAAAGCCCCGCATTGGTGATCCGCACGAACTGCGCGCGTTCCTGCAAATCGGTGATCGTGCGCGAGCCGGTATAGCCCATCGCGGCCTTGATCCCGCCCACCAGCTGGTGGACGACGTTGGCGGCAGGGCCCTTGAACGGCACCTGGCCTTCGATCCCTTCAGGGACAAGCTTCATCGCGGAAACGTCCTGCTGGAAATAGCGGTCGGCCGAGCCGCGCGCCATCGCGCCGACAGAGCCCATGCCGCGATAAGCCTTGTAGGATCGGCCCTGATACAGGAACACTTCGCCCGGGCTTTCGGTGGTGCCCGCCAGCATCGATCCAATCATCACCGAGGAAGCACCGGCGGCGAGCGCCTTGGCCGCATCGCCCGAAGTGCGCAGGCCGCCATCGGCAATCACCGGCACGCCAGACTTGGCCGCTTCGGCGGCGCTTTCCATGATCGCGGTCAGCTGCGGCACGCCGACGCCTGCGACCACGCGGGTGGTGCAGATCGAGCCCGGGCCGATGCCAACCTTGACCGCGTCCGCGCCTGCATCAACCAGCGCGCGGGTCGCCTCGGCGGTGGCGACGTTGCCGGCTACCACCTGCACCGCGTTCGACAGCTTCTTTACCCGTTCAACCGCGCGGGCGACTTCGATATTGTGGCCGTGGGCGGTGTCGATCACGATCACGTCAACCTCGGCATCGACCAGCGCCTCGGTCCGGGCAAAGCCTGCATCGCCCACCGTGGTTGCCGCGGCAACCCGCAGGCGGCCGGTGCCGTCCTTGGTGGCGTGAGGGTAATTGACCGCCTTCTCGATATCCTTGACCGTGATCAGGCCGATGCAGTGGAAGGCATCGTCCACTACCAGCAGCTTTTCGATCCGGCGCTGGTGCAGCAGCCGCCGCGCCTCTTCCTGACCGGTGCCGAGCGGCACGGTGGCGAGATTCTCGGTGGTCATCAACTCGCGCACCGGCTGCGCCGGGTTCTCGGCAAAGCGCACGTCGCGGTTGGTGAGGATGCCGCACAGCCGTCCGGCGGTGTCGACCACGGGGATGCCGCTGATGCGGTGCAACTGCATCAAGGTCTGCGCCTCACCCAGCGTCGCATCGGGGTGGATGGTGATCGGGTTGACCACCATGCCGCTTTCGTAACGCTTGACCGCGCGCACGGCGGCGCATTGCTCGGCAATGTCGAGATTGCGGTGCAGAACGCCAATCCCGCCCAATTGCGCCATGGCGATCGCCATATCCGCCTCGGTCACGGTGTCCATCGCCGAGGACAGCACGGGAATGCTGAGGCTGATGTCGCGCGTCAGCCGCGTCGAGGTATCGGCCATGCTCGGCAGGACATCGCTTTCCGCCGGGCGGAGCAGCACGTCATCGAAGGTCAGACCGAGCGGGATATCCATGGAGCGCCACTTTCGCAAAGAAACGGGAGGGGTATCTCCTCTGGCGGGAGATTCGTGGCGGCCCATGTAACGACAGCGGGGCGGTTGCGCTAGGGGCGTGCGGGGTCCTTTGCCGGATAGCGCGCAGGATCGGCAATCTGGCGGATCAGCGCCTCGTGGAGCAGCAGGTCCTCGACCGCCCCGCCAAGCTCGATCACGTCGGCTTCGTCGCTCGCCTGATGGTATCGGGCAGCGATGAAGGGATCGAGCACGGCGCGGCTGCCATAGGTGGCCGACAGCAGCACCGCGGGCACACCGGCTTGCACCAGCGCCCAGCCATCCTGCCGCTGGAGAAAGCTGTCCGCCAGCCCCTGATCGCCGATCTGCCGTCCGCTCGCGGTTACTGCGGCAAGCACCGCCGTATCAAGCTCCGCATTGATCCCGCGCCCGATGAACCCCACCGGGCTGCCCGCAGGCGCAACCGCCATCATGTCGAGATTGAAGGCCGCAACAATGCTGGAAAGCGGCATGGGCGGGTTCTTGACGAAGGAGCGGATGCCGAGCAGCCCCGGCTCCTCGGCGGTGGTGGCAAGGAAGTAGATATCCCGCCCCAGAGGCGGGCCCGCCTTCAGCCGCTTTGCCAGTTCCAGCATCAGCGCCACGCCGCTGGCATTATCGGCCGCGCCATTGCAGATCCGGTCCACTGCATGAGGCGGGCCGCATTCGCCAAGGTGGTCCCAATGCGCCAGCACCAGCACCGCGCCCGATCCCGGCGCACTGCCGGGAATCATCCCGATGATGTTCTGGCTGGGAAATTCGCGCCTGTCAGTCGTCGCTTCGAGGCTGACCGACAGGTTGAGCTCCAGCGGCATCAGGCTGCCGCCCTCGGCTTCGGTCTTGAGCGATTGCCACCGGCGCAGGCCGATCAGGTCGGCAAAGGCGGCATCCGTGATCCACGCGGCAAGGTTATCCTGCTCCTCGCTGGCAAGCCGGACGCGGGGGAGCATCTCCCTGGCGCGTACGGCGGCGAGCGCCTCGCGGTCGGGAAGCACGGTCACCACCGCAGTCGCGCGCTGGCGGAACAGGGCATCACGGCGGGAGGCATCCTTGCCGGGATCGGCCAGCATCACCACCACGGCCCCGGCCAGTGCATCGCCCAGCACCGAGCCATCCCCATAGCCGACGAACACCACCGGAACGCCAGTGCCCGGCCCGCCAATCGCCAGCGCGCGGCGGCGCGGCGTGTAGACGGCGGCATCATCCTCGCTCACCACCACCCGGCGGCGCCCCTGCCCGAGGATCAACTGCCCGCCTTCCGCCTCGGTCGCGAGCAGATCGACCGACAGCCGCCAATAGGAGCCGGGGTCATTGGTGCCCGAAACCAGCCCAGCCTCACCCATCCGTTTCTCGATCCACAGGTAGGTCCCGCGCGCGCCGGCCGTGCCGGGGCGGCGGCCGCCGCGCGTATCGCTGGAGAGGTCAACGATATCGGCCTTGAGCCTTGCGGCAATGTCGCTGCGGTCGACAACCGACACGCTCTCCACCGGCGCACGGGCGCAGGCGGCAAGCAGCAGGCTTGCGAGCAACAGCCCCAGCCACGATCCGCGCATGGCCATCATTCGGCGGTCCACCCCCCGTCAATGGCGTAATTCGCGCCCGTAATGCCGCGCGCCGCATCGCCGCACAGGAACAGCGCGAGCGCGGCGACATCATCGGGCTGGATGAACTGTTTGGTCGGCTGCTTGGCGAGCAGGATGTCGTTCATCACCTGATCGCGCGTCATCCCGCGCGCGGCCATGGTGTCGGGGATCTGGTTCTCCACCAAGGGCGTCCAGACATAGCCGGGCGAGATGCAGTTGGCGGTGATGCCATGCGTCGCCAGTTCCAGCGCGATGGTCTTGGTGAAGCCGTCCAGCCCGTGCTTGGCCGCGACATAGGCGCTCTTGAACGGCGAGGCGACGGCTGAATGGGCGCTGGCGGTGTTGATGATCCGCCCCCAGCCCTTGGCCTTCATCCCCGGCACCGCAAGGCGCGTGGTGTGAAAGGCAGCGGTGAGATTCAGGGCGATGATCGCATCCCACTTTTCCGGCGGAAAAGCCTCTACCGCGGAAACGTGCTGCATCCCGGCATTGTTGACGAGGATATCGATGGGGCCAACCGCATCCATCATCGCGGTGATGGCGGCAGGGTCCATCAGGTTGGCACCATTATAGGTCGCGCCAAGTTCCTCGCACAAAGCCGCGATCGCCTCAGCCTCGCCCAGCCCGTTGAGAATCACATCCGCGCCCTCGGCCGCCAGCGCGCAGGCAATGGCAAGGCCGATCCCCGAGGTCGAGCCGGTCACCAGAGCACGCTTGTCCTTGAGCATTGGCCGCATCTCCTGCACGCATCGGCTAATCACATTCGCTTTTGCCGTGTGGCACGTGGCTGTCCAACAGAATTGTTACACGGGCAAGGACCAAGAGGAGGATTGCAAGGATGCGTTTGGGGCCCTTCGACACGTCACGAATCAATGTCCGCTCAAGCGACGGTGGCGGCGGTGGCGGTGGCGGCATTGGTGCAGGCGGCGTCGGCTGCGGGACGCTGGTGATCGCGCTGATCGGCGCGGTGGTGTTCGGGATCGATCCGATGCAGACCATCGGCGTCGTCCAGCAGGTGCAGCAGCAAGGCGCGCCCGCACAAAGCAGGGGCGGCAACAGAGGCGGGCAGAGCGAGCAGGAGGTCTGCACCAGCAGCGAATATGCCACCGAAGCCTGCAACGCGCTCACCAGCCTCGATTCCACCTGGGCCGCGACCTTCCAGCGCACCGGGCGGCCCTTCGAACAGCCGGTGCTCGATCTGTATCAGGGCGGCCGGGTCAACACCGATGGCTGCGGCAGCGCAACGTCGGCAGTGGGGCCGTTCTACTGCCCGGCCGACAAGGGCATCTATATCGACACCAGCTTCTACGACCAGCTCGCCCAGATGAGCGGCACCGGCGGGGACTTTGCGCGGCTTTACGTGATCGCGCATGAATATGGCCACCACATCCAGAACATCACCGGCCTTGCGCGTCAGGTGCGGCAGGCACAGCAGCAAAATCCCGGAGCCGCCAACCGCTTGCAAGTGGCCATGGAACTTCAAGCAGATTGCTATGCCGGGATGTGGGCAGGCAAGAACCGCCAGCTTATCGAAGCGGGCGACATGGAAGAAGGTCTGAAGGCCGCCAGCGCCATTGGCGACGACACCCTCCAGCGCAATTCCGGTCAGGGCGTGAATCCCGAAAGCTTCACCCACGGCTCCAGCCGCCAGCGCATGGCCGCGTTGCAGCGGGGGCTTGAAAGCACCGATGATGCCGCGTGCGACATCTTCTTCGAAGGAGGCTGAACTTATGCGCCTTTCCATCTGCGCCGCCACACTAATGCTGGGATGCGGCCTGCCTGTGCCGCTTGCCGCACAGGTCATGCCCGAGCCTGACGCCGCCGAGGTCGCCAAGACCCCGTTGCGCGATCTCAACATCGACGCGCGCGATATCCCCGAGGTGCTGGTGGCAGCAGAGCGCGCGCCCTATGCCACCGCAGGGCTTGGCAGGTGCAACGCGGTCGTGGCCGAGATTGCCGCGCTCGATGCCATTCTGGGCGCGGATTACGACATTGCCGAGGAGAGCAAGGGCGACCGCATCAGCGAAGGCCGGATCGGGCAGAGCGTGGTGGGATCAATCCTGCCGTTCCGCGGGATCGTGCGCGAAGTCACGGGCGCTGCCGAGGCGGATCGCAAGCTGCGCAGCGCCTATACGGCGGGGATGGTGCGGCGCGCGTTTCTGAAAGGCTGGGGCCTCGGCCGGGGCTGCGCCTATCCGGCGCGCCCGAAGGCGGCAGCGGCGGGAAAGAACTAGCCCTTCCCCGCCACGCCGAACGGGCTGCCAATCAGCCCTCCTTGTCCTTCCAGCGCGCGATCTGACTATCGAGCGTGCGCAGGATCTGTTTGCGCTGATCTTCCGGAATATCCTTGTCGCGTGCGATCTCGGCGCGGGCTTCCTCAAGCCCGGCGCGGGCCGAAGCCGTAATGCGGGGCTGGCAGATCATGATCGTCTGCTTGCCGTCCTTGCCATTGACCACTTCGGTCTCGCCCTTGAAGCTTGCAGTGCAGGACTTGAGCATCATCACGCGCGGCGCGCTGGCCTGCGCGCGGGCAGCATCGGCCTGCGCCTCGGCGACAATGCGCGGCAGATCGGCGAGCGCGCGGTCAGCCTCGGCAAGGCCGGCGCGCAGATCGGCGAGCATCGCCCCCCGGTCAGCCTTATCGAGGCCCTCGATGGCTTCCAGCTCTCGGGCGAGCGCCTCCCCGTCGATCATCTGGCGTGCGACGATCTTGACGCGGCGTTCCTTGCCATCGGCATCGCGCCACACGCGCTCGGTCACATGGCTCCCGCCCTCGCCCGCCTGATAGCCATCCGGGCTGCCGGTGCGGGTCTCGATGATCATGACACGCGGCGGTTCCGGCGGGGTCGGCGCATCGGGCGCTTCGGGCGCGTCCGGGGCTTGAGGCGGGGCGGGCGGCGCAGGGGGTGCCGGAGGCTCCGGCGCCTCGGGCGCGGCGAGGATGTTATCGCTCGCGGCATAGGTGATGCTGGCGGTCAGCGGCAGAGCGAGCAGCCCTGCGCCAAGCAGCGCGCGGCCGGCCATGCGGCGGCGGGGGGTGGGATCGGACATGGCAAGGCTCCTTAAACGGTGGATGATCGATTTTTCGCCGAGCACCGGACAGGCCATCGGCGCGGTGAGTGCGGCATTGTGGGCGGTGCCCGGCGCAGCGGCGAAGCGGGCGATGAGCGCGGCATAGGCGGCCTTCTCCTGCGCCCCGCGCCGCGCCATGACGCGGGCATCGCAGGCCGCCTCCTGATCGCGGCGCAGCGCCAGCCAGCCATAGCGGCTGAGCGGATTGAACCAGTGCAGCGCGAACAGCGGCTGGACGAGGATATTGACCAGCAGATCCCCGCCGCGGTGGTGCGCCAGTTCATGCGCCAGCGCGAGATCGCGGCCCGTGCGGTCGTGGAGTGCAAGGAAGGCCGGCGGCAGCGCGATCACCGGATCGAGCACGCCCATTGCCAGCGGGGCATCGGTCGCAGGGGTTTCGATCAGGCGCACGCTGGACCGCAGCAGCCCCGCGACGCGCCCCACCTCGCGCCCCTCGGCCAGCAACTGATCGCGCAGGGAGAAGTAGGCAGCAAAGCGCAAGGCAAGGAACACCGCCGCCCCGCCGAGCCAGATGGCCAGCGCAATTTCGGCCAGCGGCAAACCGGCAAGCATCGCCAGAAGACCGACAGCGGCATCCTGCGGCGCGGCGTCCACAGGCACCGTCAGCGGCGCGGGAACGCCGCCCGTCGCCGGGGCTTGAGCAGCAGCCTGCCACAGCGCCGCATCCGGGGTGGGCGGCGCGGGGCTGAAGGTGGCAGACTCGGGCGGCGAAGCCAGCCTCGGGGCCATCCACGCGGGCAGCACCACCGGCGGGGTCACCAGCCTTGCGGCGGGCAGCGCCCACAGGGCATAGGCAGCCTGCGCGCCGAAATGACGGGTCACAGGCCGTCGCAGCAGCAGCACCGCAACGATCAGCACGCCGGTCCATGCCAGCGTTTCCAGCAGCACCGCGCTCATGCGCGCAATTCCTTCAGAAGCGCCTCAATCTCGTCGAGATCATCGGCGCTCAGCGCCTCGGTTTCGGCCAGATGCGCCACCAGCGAGGCTGCGTTGCCGCCGAACAGACGGTCGACCAGACGGCGGCTCTCACCCCCGACATAGGCCTCGCGCGCCACCAGCGGCGTGTAAAGAAAGCGGCGCCCGTCCGGCTCGGCTGCGATGGCGCCCTTCTGGACGAGGCGCGAGAGCAGTGTCTTGACCGTTGCAAGGCTCCAACCGCGCCCTGCGCACACATCCGCGCAAACCTCGGCGGCGGTCTGGCGCGGGCGGTCCCACAGCACTTCCATCACCGCGTGTTCAGCATCGGTGATGCGTTCGCCCGTGCCGGGATCGGGGGTAAAGTCGGATGCGGACACGCCAGCGTCTCCCTCGCTTGTGATTACATCTGTAGTCATTACGACTACGCTTGTAAACCTTGCGCGCGGCTGAACAGGGCCTCCCCCCGCTTGCGCTTCGGCAAAGCGACGATACACCCGGACGAATGACATGGATGCGCGCCCTGACTGCCCTCGCCCCCGCCCTAGCCTGCCTTGCCGCGCCGTTGGCCGCGCAGGCCGATGATGCCTTCCTGCCCGATACCGCGCAGGTCGAACTGCAACCCGGCAGTCCAGAGACGCGGGTGGGCGAGCTGATCTTTCGTGGCGGCGTGGAAATTGCGCCCGACAAGGCCGATATCGGCGGCATCTCCAGCCTTGAATGGCTTGCAGGCTCGCTGTTCGCTGTCACCGATGACGGACGCTGGATGGAGCTGACCCTTGACGAAATCGCGGGCAAGCTGGTCGACGTGCCGGGCGTGCGGCTCGGGCCGCTGCTCGATCCGGCGGGAAAGATGCTCGATGCCAAGAAGCGCGGCGATGCAGAAGGCCTGACCCGCCTGCCTTCGGGCGAATGGCTGGTCGCCTTCGAGCAGGAGCACCGCATCTGGCGCTATGCCGGCCTTGCAGGCCCGGCGACCGGCACTGACACCCGCGCCGCCGCGCTCACCACCGGCGCGGCCCCTAACGAGGGGATCGAGACCCTCGCTGCCTACCCCGGCGGCGTGCTGGCCTGCGGCGAATGGAGCGATCCGGCGCGGCCCAATTGCCTGCGCACCGCCGATAGCGGCACGGCTCTGTTCCACCTCGCCGCGCCCGAGGGCATTGCCGAGGCAGGCGGCGTGCCCACCGATGCCACCTGCAAGGCTGACGGCACCTGCTATGTCCTCTTTCGCAGCTACAACGCCCGCGAGGGCAACCGCGCCGCCATCATCGCCCTTGCGCCGGACAATAGCGCCACCACCCTCGCCGTCCTCACCCCGCCCCTGAAACTCGACAATTTCGAAGGGCTGGCGGTGCGCGAGGAGCCGGGGCGCACGGTGCTGTTCATCGCCTCGGACGACAATTTGCAGAACTGCGCGACGGTGAAGAAGCCCGGGTGCCAGCGCAACTTCATCTACAAATTCGAAATTGCCCCGCCGCCGGGCGCGCCTGAACCGATTGCGCCGGCCGCCTTCACCGCCCTGCCCACCGGCCGCCCCGGCGTGCGGCCCCATCCCGAAGCCGCCAGCGTGAGCGTGGTGCTGGAAACCAGTCTCGGCCCGATCACCATCGCACTCGAGACCGAACGCGCGCCCGTGACCGCCGCCAATTTCCTGCGCTATGTCGATCAGAAGCGGTTCGACGGCGTGACCTTCTACCGGGGCATGGACCTTGGCGGCCCGCGCCAGCCATCGGGCCTTGTGCAGGCGGGCGTCACCGGCAATCCCAAGAGGGTGCTGCCCAAGATCGCGCACGAACCCACTACCGCCACCGGCCTCACCCACACCCACGGCGCGGTGTCGATGGCGATGCTAGAGCCGGGCGATGCGGACGGCGATTTCTTCATCATGATCGAGGACCAGACCGGCTTCGATGCGGATCCTGCCGCCAGCGATCCGGCATGGGCAGCGGGCTATGCCGCCTTCGGCTATGTCACATCAGGAATGGACGTGGTCGCCGCGATCCTTGCCGCCCCGCGCGATCCCCAGCGCGGCGAAGGGCTGATGAAGGGACAGCTTCTGGCCAAGGAGGTGACGATCACCTCGGCGCGCCGCGTGCCGCCTACTTCGCCGCAGCCGTAAGCGTCGCCTCGTCAAAGGCCGGGCGGCCCACCGGAACGCTTGCCGCACGCGGCATCTGCGCCTCGATCTGCGGCAGCCACCCCTTGGCGTTCATGCCGATGCTGACCTGCGGCAGCGAGGCAAGAACCCGCGATCTGGCTTCCCATTCGGCCACTGATCGCCCCGCAATTTGCGCTGCATCGGCCAGCGCCACCGGCTGGCGCAGCGCGCGGTTGATCAGCGCATCGCCATAGAAGGTCCAGTCATTCTCGGCCACGCAGCCGAAGGAACTGCGGGTGCTGGCGGCGGCGGTGAGGATCGCGGTGTCAGGGCTTGCCAGAACCGGCACGAACACCCCCGAATAGCACGCCGACAGGATCAGCACCCGCCGCGTAATCCCCGCCTCGATCAGCGCAGCCTTCAGCTTGGGCGGCGAGAGCACGCCATAGCCGCTGTCGCCATAGTGATAGGCAAGGCCAATATCGCTGCCATGGCTGGTGGTATAGAGCACCAACACATCTTCCTTGCCGTCCATGATGCTGCCCAGATGCGCCAGCGACAGCAGCAACGCGGTGATCGAGCCATGCGGCGAATCGTCGCGCACGCCATCCGGCCCGGCGAGCGTGAGCGTGCGCCCTTGCGCCCCGTAACGCGCGCCCAGCACCCGCGCCGCCTCACGCGCCTCGCGGGCGAACACCGGATCGCTGTCGAGCGCGATGGAGAGGACATAGGCCTCGGGCGTGCCGGGCCGCTGGGGCTGCAAGGCGGCCAGCGCGCTATCCAGCCGCTGGCGCTGGGCGCGGATCTGGCTGGCGGACACGGCGCGGTGCAATTCGGGCGAAAGCTCGTAGGATCGGGCCCGCTCGGCCGGCGTCTTGCCGCCCGCAAGTTCGGGCCAGGGCGCGGTATGCGACGGGGGCTGGAAGGGGTTAGGTGCGGGGGATTGCGACAGCACAGGCATGGCGATCAGCGCCGCCAATGCTCCAACGATGATCCTGCCCCTGTTCATCGGAGAGCAAGCTGCCCGCCGGCGCCAACAGGGTCAAGCTGCCATGCTCTCACCTGTCAAAAAACAAAGGCCCGGTCCCTCGCGGAACCGGGCCTTGCTTGTTGTCAGCCGATGCGGACGATCAGTACACCCGGGCCTTGGGCTCGATGTACTTGATATCGTCGGTCAGCGTGTATTCGTGCACTGGGCGATAATCGATCCGGCTGTTGCTGCCGCGCCCGCCCCAGCCATCGAACCAAGCGATGGTGTGCTTCATCCACTCGGCATCGTTGCGTTCGGGGAAGTCTTCGTGCGCGTGGGCGCCGCGGCTTTCCTTGCGGTTGGCGGCCGATGCCATGGTGACATTGGCCTGCGCCATGAGGTTGTCCAGTTCCAGCGTCTCGATGAGGTCGCTGTTCCAGATCAGCGACTTGTCGGTGACGTGGATGTCCTGCATCCGCGTGTTCTGCTCGGCCAGCTTGGCCACGCCTTCGTCCATCAGCTTCTGGTCGCGGAACACGGCGCAGTGCTTCTGCATCGCCTTTTGCATTTCCGCACGGATCTGCGCGGTGGGCGAGCCGCCCTGCGCATAGCGGAAGTGATCGAGGCGGGTCAGGGCAAAGTCTGCGCTGTCGGCGGGCAGTTCGGGCTGCTTGGCGCCCGGCTTGATGTTGTCGCGCAGGTGATGCCCGGTCGCGCGGCCGAACACCACAAGGTCGATCAGCGAATTGGAGCCGAGGCGGTTGGCCCCGTGCACCGAGACGCAGGCCGCCTCGCCGACGGCATAAAGCCCGGGGATGACCGTGTCGGGATTGCCATCCGGGCCGAGGGTGACGACCTGCCCGTGATAGTTACACGGAATGCCGCCCATGTTGTAATGCACTGTCGGGGTGACAGGCAGCGGCTGGCGGGTCAGATCGACACCGGCGAAGATCTTGCCGCTTTCAGTGATGCCCGGCAGCCGCTGGGCCAGCACAGCAGGATCGATGTGATCGAGGTGCAGGAAGATGTGGTCGCCATCCGGCCCCACACCGCGCCCTTCGCGCATTTCCAGCGCCATCGAACGGCTGACGACATCGCGCGAGGCGAGGTCCTTGGCGGACGGCGCGTAACGCTCCATGAAGCGTTCACCCTCGGAGTTGGTGAGGTAGCCCCCCTCCCCGCGCGCGCCTTCGGTGATGAGAACGCCCGCGCCGTAAATGCCGGTCGGGTGGAACTGCACAAACTCCATGTCCTGCAAGGGCAGGCCGGCGCGCAGCACCATCCCGCCGCCGTCGCCGGTGCAGGTGTGGGCCGAGGTCGCGGTGTAATAGCAGCGGCCGTAGCCACCGGTGGCCAGCACAACCGATTGTGCACGGAAGCGGTGGATCTTGCCGTCATCAAGGCACATCGCCATCACGCCGACGCACTTCTTTTCGCCGCCCACATCGCTCATGATGAGGTCGAGCGCGAAGTATTCGATGAAGAAGTCGGCGTCATACTTCAGGCTCTGCTGGTACAGCGCGTGGAGCATGGCGTGGCCGGTGCGGTCGGCTGCGGCGCAGGTGCGCTGCACCGGCGGGCCGGCGCCCATGTTCTGCATGTGCCCGCCGAACGGACGCTGGTAGATCGTGCCATCGGCATTGCGGCTGAAGGGGACGCCCGCATGTTCGAGTTCATACACGGCCGCCGGGGCTTCGCGTGCGAGATATTCGATCGCGTCCTGATCGCCCAGCCAGTCGGACCCCTTGACGGTGTCATACATGTGCCAGGTCCAGTGGTCGGGGCTGTTGTTGCCGAGCGAGGCGGCAATCCCGCCCTGCGCGGCAACCGTGTGCGAGCGCGTGGGGAACACCTTGGAGATGTTCGCGGTGCGCAGGCCCGCTTCGGCCGCGCCCATGGTGGCGCGCAGGCCCGATCCGCCCGCGCCGACCACGATGACATCATAGGTATGATCGACGATCGCGTAGGCGCCCTTCAGATGCGCGCCTCCCACATCGTTTGCCGTTCCGCTAGCTGCCGACGTTGCCATCAGGCCTTACCTCCGAATGCGAGTGCGGCGACGCTGAAAATCCCGAAGGCGCCCCCGCCGATTGTTGCAAGATTGAGCGCGGCAATCACCGCGAACTTGGTGCCGGCTTCGTGGACATAGTCCTCGATCAGCACCTGAAGGCCGAGCCGCGCGTGCCAGAACAGGCTGGTCACCAGCAGGATCATCGCGGTCGCCGAGATGGGCTGCGAGAGCCACTTGGTGACATTGGCGTGGCCATAATCGCCCAGCGTGGCAAGGCTGACCAGCAGCCAGCTCATCAGCACGATGTTGCCGATCGCGGTAAACCGCTGGAGCAGCCAGTGATGCGGCCCTTCGTGCGCCGCGCCAAGGCCGCGCACGCGGCCGATAGAGGTTCCGTTACCCATGTGTCCGCCCCCTTCAGCGCAGCATGATCACGGCCCAGAAGGCCGCGGTGAGAGCAATTGCGATCAGCGGCGCAGCCACCGACCACATCCGGTTGGTATCAAGCTCGTAGCCTGCACCAATATCGAGCACGAAGTGGCGAAGGCCGCTCATCATGTGCGTGAAGAAAGCCCAGCTCAGGCCAACCAGCACGATCATGCCGGGCACCGAGCCCATCGCGCTCTGGAAGGTCGCATAGGCTTCCGGCCCGCTCGCCAGTGCGCCCAGCCACCACAGCAATACGCCGAGGCCCACCAGCGCCATGCCGTCACCGGTCGCGCGGTGGAGGATCGAAACGAGCATATGCGGCCCCCACCGCCAGATCTGCAGGTGGGGCGAAAGCGGTCTTTGGTTCATAGTGATCCCGTCTGGTCCCTTTTTTCGTGGCTCCCACTTAGCGCCGCTGTCGTGTGAGGCAAGCGGCGAGCAGTGGACACAGCTTGCAAATTTCTTGATAGGCGATTGCATGGGACACATTCTTGTAACCGGATCAAGCCGCGGAATTGGCAGTGCGGCCCTCGCAGCCCTCGCCGCGCGGGGGGCGAAAGTCATCGGTCATGCCTCGCGCAGCGGCCTCGAAGGCCCCGGCGGCGCACCGATCATCGCTGCCGATTTCGGCGATCCGCTGTCGGTGCAATCGCTATGGGATCAGGCGATGGAGATCGCGGGCGGCGAAATCGATGTGGTGGTCAACAATGCAGGCCGCTTCGAGGCCAACCGGCTCGACCGGTCGGATATCGAATGGCTCGATGCATGGGAGGACACCGTCAGGGTCAACCTCACTTCGGCGGCGCAGCTTTCGCGCTTTGCGGTGAACCACTGGCATGAACGCGGGCACGCCGGACGCCTCGTCCATGTCGCCAGCCGGGCCGCCTATCGCGGGGATTCGCCGGCGCACTGGCACTATGCCGCCGCCAAAAGCGGGATGGTGGGGATGCACAAGACCATCGCCCGCGCCTATGCCAAGGACGGCATCCTGAGCTTCGCCGTCACACCCGGTTTCACTGATACCAGCATGGCGGACGATTACCTCGCATCGCGCGGCGGCCCCGGTCTGCTCGCCGACATTCCGCTCGGCCGCGTGGCCACCCCGGACGAGATCGCGGCCATCATCACCTTCTGCGCGCTTGATGCGCCGCCCAGCATGACCGGCGCGGTAATCGACGCCAATGGAGCAAGCTTTGTCAGATAATATCGGGTCCGCTGACACAACATGGAGGCTCTCGGCCCATGCCCCCAAGCTCGTCGTGCAGGCCGCATTGCTGGCGCATGACGAGATTGACGATTGGGATTACGAACTCGTCATCGCCGGGCGCGAGGAGGCCGAGGACCGGCCCGACGACTGGGTGCTGGAAGGCTGGTATCCGCGAAAGCCCGGCAAGGCCGAACAAGCCGCACTCGCCGGGCTGTTCGAAGGCAAAGCCCCGCCGATCACCATCGAGGAACTACCGCCCGAAGACTGGGTGACCCTGAGCCAGCACAACGCCCCGCCGATCCGCGCCGGGCGCTTCCACGTGCACACCCCCGATTACCCCGCCGATCCCGACGCGATCGATTTCACCATCCCCGCCAGCCAGGCCTTTGGCACCGGCCAGCACAAGACCACCGCCGGGTGCCTCGAAATGCTGGGGCATATGAAGGCGAGCGGCGTGGTCGCACGCAATGTCGCGGACATCGGCACCGGCACCGGGCTTCTGGGCTTTGCGGCACTGGCCCTGTGGCCGCGCATCACCCTCACGCTCACCGATATCGACGCGGTCTGCACCGGTGTGGTCGAGGAGAACGCCCGCCTCAACGGCATCCCGATGGGCGCAGGCGCGGGCGAAGCGGTGATGATCATCGCCGACGGGATGGACGATCCGCTGCTGCAACTGCGCGGGCCATATGATCTGCTGATCGCCAACATCCTTGCAGGTCCGCTCGTCAGCCTCGCGCCCGATTTCGCCAAGGCCGTTCCGCCGGGCGGCAGCCTGCTGCTGGCGGGATTGCTGGCAGGCGAACAGGAAGCGGCGGTCAAGCGCGCCATGCACAGGGTCGGTTTCCGCATGGCCGCCCGCCTCCAGCGCGGCGACTGGGCGATCCTGTGGCTGCGGCGGCGGCGTGTCAGGTAAGCGCAGACCGCTCTGAACGCCTAGGCCGCGATGGCCCGTTCGATCCAGTCACGCGTATCGGGGATCGCAGCCTCGACCTGCGGCAAATCATTGACGCACAGGAATTTGAACTGCGGCTGGAGCGCGCGGGCGAGAAACGCGCGGACGTCCGGCAGCGGGTAATCATGCACCGCGCCCACGCGCAGGTGCAGGTGGTCAGCATCGCCATGCAGCACCGCATCGCCCGCCGCGATGCAGGCATGATTGTGCAGGCCTTGCGGCAGGAACTGCGATACGCACCGGAACCGGTGGTGGATATTGGCCAGAAAAGCCGCGCGGTGCTGATCGTAAAGCCGCGCCATAACGGACCGGCGCATCGGATGAACGACATGAGCCGCGCGGAACAGGCGGTCTGCGCCAAACCCGGACAACTTGGCAGCGTTGATCTGCGTCAGCGGGTTCAGCAGCGCAGGGTCATCGCAGGCCCCCGGATCGGCGGCGATGGCGCGGGCATCGACCCAGCCGCCGCGCAGCACCGGCGCATCGGCGCAAAACAGATCGCCCGGCGCCAGCGGCCCGGTCAAAAACACATCGTCGTTGAAATAGACGAAATGTTCCGCCAGCCCCGGAATGCGCCACAGCACCGTTTCGATCGCCAGAGAATTGAACGTTGGCAGCGCATCCTCGTGTCCGGCGAAGACGGTAAGATGATCGATGATGGTGATGCGGTCGGTCAGCGCCTGGGGCAGGCCCGAAAGATCAGGTCTTTGCGCATCGGTGATGATCCAGATCCGCCCGATCCACGGCGCATGATTGGCGATCGAGCGCAGGCAATAGCCAAGCTCGTCGTTGCAGGCCCAGCGGTGCGGATTGACGGCATTGGCGTTGCGCGGTGCGAGGGGCTGGTAATGGCGGCGCTTGGCATCGTGGCGCGGATCATCGCCATTCACCCAGGTGATAACCGCGTCGATCCGCGAAGGCCTGATGGTCTGCATTGGTCCCGTCCGGGCAAGGTTATGGTCTGCCACGATAGAACAGGACGCCGCGGCCCTTGCCGGTAAGGCTAACGCAAGTCAATTATTCAGGTTGCCAACGCATCCTCCAGCAGGGCCAGCGCGTTGCGCGTGAAGGCCGCCATGTTGGCGATGCGGTCGTCGGAGGCGGTTTCCAGAAGGCGCGTGTGCCCGCCCGACGGGCCGGCCAGCGCCGCCACGCTGCGGCCCGCAGGCGCGCCGGAGGGGTGGGTGGAGCCGCCCACCGAGCCGCTCTCGGCCAGCCCCCACTCCGCGCCGAGGTTGTCCCGGATCGCCCGCGCTTGCAGCAGCGCATAATCCTCAGTCGCCCCGCGCATTCCCTTGTAGGCCTCACGCGGCAGGTCGAACAGCACATCACGTCCGCGCAGGGAGTAGACCACGCCCCCGCCCACGAAGAAATCGAGCGCGCCGGGAACGGTCAGCAGGCTCGCCGCGATCAGGCCCCCGGTCGCGCCGTCGGCTACCGCGACCTTCTCGCCCCGCGCTCGCAGCAGTCCGGCGATGCGCAAAGCCTGAGGATGGAGTTCGCGCAGCAGGTCCATCAACCCGCGCCGCCGCTTGAGCCGCCAAGCGCCTCGGCAACGATCGCCGCCCAGCCTGCCTCGTCGGTGGTTTCGATCCCGAGTTCCTCCGCCTTCTTCAGCTTGGAGCCCGCCCCCGGCCCGGCGACCAGCAAATCGGTCTTGGGCGAGACAGAACCCGCCGCCTTGGCGCCCAGCCGTTCGGCCTGCGCCTTGGCCTCGTCGCGGCTCATGGTTTCAAGCTTGCCGGTGAACACCACGGTCTTGCCCGCGACCCTGCTGGCGACGGTCTTGACCTCGTAGCGCGGCGGCGTGACCTGCCCGAGCAGGTCTTCCCACACCGCCACATTGTGTGGCTCGTGGAAGAAATCGCCCAGCGCCTCGACCACCGAGGGGCCGATGCCATCAATGGCGGTGAGTTCCCCCGCCGCCTCTGCATCGCCCGCATGAGCGCGCTCGGCCATCGCCCGCAGCACCCGCAATTCGTGGAAATGCTTCATAAGATCGCGCGCGGTCACTTCGCCCACATGGCGGATGCCGAGCGCGAACAGCAGCCGCGCCGCATCGGGCGCGCGCTTGGCCTCGATCGCGGCGAGGAGATTGTCGACCGACTTTTCCTGCCAGCCTTCAAGGCTCAGGATCTCACTGCGGCGCTTGCGCAGGCGATAAATGTCCGCCGGGCTTTCCAGCCAGCCAGCGGTGAAGAACTGCGCGATGGTTTTCTCGCCCAGCCCCTCGATATCCAGCGCCTTGCGGCTGACGAAGTGTTCGAGCCGCTGGGTCCGCTGGGCGGGGCAGATCAGACCCGCAGTGCAACGCACATCGACCTCGCCTTCCTCGGCCACCGCCTCGCTGCCACATTCGGGGCAGTGATCGGGGAACGGGAAGGCAGCGCCATCTTCCTCGCGGGTCAGGTTTTCGACCACCTGCGGGATCACATCGCCCGCCCGCTGGATCACCACCCGGTCACCGATGCGGAGGCCGAGCCGCGCGATCTCGTCGCGGTTGTGGAGCGTTACGTTGGTCACCGTCACCCCGCCCACCAGCACCGGAGCCAAGCGGCCCACGGGCGTCAGCTTGCCGGTACGCCCGACCTGAATATCGATGCCCTGCACCAAGGTTTCGGCGCGTTCGGCCGGGAACTTGTGCGCCAGCGCCCAGCGCGGAGCCTTGGCGACAAAGCCCAACCGCTCCTGCCAATCCAGCCGGTCGAGCTTGTAGACCACCCCGTCGATATCATAGGCCAGCGCGGCGCGCGCCCGACCGATGGCATCGAAATGCGCGACCAGCGCCGCCGCATCGCCCTCGATCCGGGCGAACAGCGGCGAGACCGGGAAGCCCCATTCGCGCAAGCGCGCCACCACCTCGCTCTGCGTTGTTCCCGGCACCGCCGAGACCGCACCCCAGCCATGCGCCCAGAACCGCAAAGGGCGCTTGGCGGTAACGCTCGCATCCTTCTGCCGCAAGCTTCCCGCAGCCGCATTGCGTGGGTTGGCAAACAGCTTGCCCCCCACTTCATGCTGCGCAGCATTGAGTGCGGTAAACGCCTGTTTTTCCATATAGACCTCGCCGCGCACCTCGAACACTGCGGGCACGCCGGCAGGCAGGCTTTGCGGGATATCGGCGATGTACGCGACATTGGCCGTCACGTCCTCGCCCACCTGCCCGTCACCCCGCGTCGCAGCGCGCACCAGTACGCCGTTTTCGTAGCGCAACGAGCAGGACAGCCCGTCAATCTTGTCCTCCGCCGTGCAGGCGAGCGGCGCATCATCGGGCAGGTTCAGGAAGCGGCGCATCCGGGCCAGCCACTCGGCCACTTCCTCAGTGCTGAAGGCATTGTCGAGGCTCATCATGCGAACCTCGTGCGCCACCTTGCCGAGCGGCGAGGCGGCGACGGCATGGCCGACCTTGCGCGAGGGGCTGTCGGGCCGGACCAGATGCGGAAAGGCCGCCTCCAGATCGGCATTCCGGCGCACCAGCGCATCATATTCCGCGTCCGAAATCTCCGGCGAATCCTCGGCGTGATAGAGCCGGTCGTGATGTGCAATCGCGCGGGCGAGGCGCATCAATTCATTGGCAGCCTCGGCTTCGGAGAGGATCAGGGGATCGGTCATCGGGTCTCTCTACTCGCCCTTCAGCACCGCCAGCATCGCCGCCTCGTTGGCGGCATAGGCGGGGTTGCCGGGCGTGATGATAGCAAAGTGGCTCTGCCCCACATTCTCCCGCACCGTGACGCGCGCCCCGCCTGCGGCGAGCGCGGCCTGCGTGGCGGCGGAGGGCGCGGGCAGCTTGGCCTGCACAAACAACAGCGCAGCAAGCTGCGGCGTGTGGGTGGCGGGCGATATCGCGGCATAGCGCCGGGGAAAAGCTTCGGGCGCTGCGCCCATGAAGGGATCGACCGCCGAGAACTGGCACAGCGCATCGAAGGCAGGCCGCTCCGCCCCGACATCGCCGGGGCCGTCGAGCACAATTGCAGCGCGCGCCTTCATCGGTGTGCGCGTGCCGAGCGGGCCATCCTCACCTTGCGCGCTCGCCAGCCATTGCGCCGGCAGCGCGCCCGCCGAATGGCCCACCAGCGTCACCGCCGCACGGTCGATCGGGTAACGCGCCGCGACGTCCTCGATCAGCTTGGCCGACGCCGCCCAATCAATGAACGATCCCGGCCACCCGCCACCATCGCCCACCTCGCGGTAATCGACATTGAGCGTGGCGATGCCGAGGCTTTGCCAGCGCGTGGCAAGCGGGGCCATGTAGGCTTGGCTGGCAATGCCGGTCTTCCAGCACCCGCCATGATAGATCACCGCGAGCGGGAACGGGCCAGTGCCTGCCGGAAGGCGCAGCTCGGCAAACCCGCGCGGGTGATCGGCATAGCGCAGGATTGCATCGGGCGCGGAAGGCGCAAGATTGGCGTCGGTGCCATAGGTGGCGTTGTTGGGCTGCACGGCGGCTGGGGCTTTCTCGGGCGGAGGCGTAACAGGCGCGCAGGCGGCCAAGGTGACCAGCAGGGGCAACAGGGTTCTCACACCCCCTCCAGCAACCGGTCCGCTTGCGCGCGCGCTTCGGGAGTGACTTCCGCGCCCGACAGCATCCGGGCGATTTCCTCTTTCCGCCCTGCCCCGTCGAGCAGCACCACGCTGGTACGCGTCACCGTGCCGCTGGAGGCCTTGGCGATGAAGTAATGCTGCCCCCCGCGCGCCGCGACTTGGGGGCTGTGCGTTACTGCCAGCAACTGCCCTTCCTGCGCCGCCAACCTTGCGAGGCGCTCTCCGATGGCCGAGGCGACTGCCCCGCCCACGCCGCGGTCGATCTCGTCGAAGATGATCGTCGCTGCGCCGCCCTTTTCCGCAAGCGCGACCTTCAGCGCGAGGATGAAGCGCGACAATTCCCCGCCGCTCGCGATCTTGCCCAAGGGGGCGAAGTCAGCGCCGGGGTTGGTCGAAATCAGGAACTCCACCGCGTCCATGCCGGCTGCGTTCCAGCGATCCTCGGGCAAGGGGGTCACAGCGGTGCGGAACCTTGCCGCGTCAAGCTTCAGGGGCGCAAGCTCTGCCGCCACTGCCGCATCAAGCTTGCCCGCCCCCGCTGCCCGGGCGGCATGGGCTTTCTCGGCGGCCGCGACATAGGCCTTGCGGGCTTCCCGCGCGGCGGCTTCCAGCGCATCGAGCTGCGCCTCCCCGCCCTCGATCGCGTCAAGCCGCGCGCGCATGGTGCGCATCAATTCGGGCAGGTCATCGACTTCGCAACGGTGCTTGCGAGCCGCCGCGCGCAGTTCGAACAGGCGGGTTTCGGCGCGCTCCAATTCATGCGGGTCATGCACCAGTGCCTCGGCCGCGGCGCGCAGCTTGTCCTCGGCCTCGCTCGCCTCGATCACCGCGCGGTCCAACGCGGCAAGCGCCTCGGTCAGCAGCGGATGTTGTTCGGCAATGCGGTCGAGCTTGCGCGCGGCAACGCGCAGCGCGGCGAGCGGCGAATCCGAACCTTCCCACAAGTGCCGCAAGCTTTCGAGATCGCCCGAAAGCTTCTCGCCCTTCTGCATATCCGCGCGCGCCCCGGCGAGCCGGGCTTCCTCGCCCGCCACCGGTTCCAGCGCGGCGAGTTCAGCCAGATGCGCGATCAACAGATCCTGATCGGCCTTGGCCTGCTCGACCGCGCCGCGCGCCTCGGCAAGCTGGGCCTCGGTGCGGGCCCATTCGCCATAGGCGCGCTCGAGCCCCGCCACATCGGTGCCGGCATAGCGATCCAGCAGCATCCGGTGCCCGCGCGGGTTCACCAGCCCGCGATCATCATGCTGGCCGTGGAGTTCGACCAGCGCCGGCGCGAGTTCGCGCAGCAGCGCGACGCTGGCGGGTTGATCATTGATAAAGGCCTTCGATCCGCCATCGGCGCGCACCTGCCGCCGGATCATCAGCGGCTCGCCCGGCTCGATGGCGATCTCCGCATCATCCAGCGCGGCCGCGATAGTAGCGGGCAGCGCGGCGAATTCGAAGCTGGCGATGACGCTCGCCTTGTCCTCGCCGCTGCGCACCAGCGACGTTTCGGCCCGGTCCCCCAGAATCAGCCCCAGCGCATCGAGCAGGATCGACTTGCCCGCGCCCGTCTCCCCTGTCAGCACGCCAAGTCCGCGCGCGAAATCGAGATCGAGCGCTTCGATGAGGACGATGTTACGGATCGAGAGGCGGGTCAGCATGGGCGCGCCAAGGGATAGCGTAGCGCGCGCCCCGCGTCACGGGGGCAGCGCCGCAAATCCCCAAGCCTCCCGCACCCCCCGCCCGATATAGGGCACCGGGCGGCTGGCAAAGGCGGCTTGTCGAAGGATTACCGCAGGATGGCTTGCGCATCGGCGGCAGATTTGCGAGCGCGATTGTCACGCCCTCTCCCCCTTGAGGGCATCACAAGGGACCACCGGCCTCCATGCCATTCCACGATATCGCGACCGAGCCCCGCCTCGCCCGCTTTAAACGCAAGATCCGCGGTGCGCTTGGCCCATGGGGCGTGTTTTTGCAGGGCTTTGTTGAACATCCGGTGATGGTGGGTTCGATCATCCCGTCCTCGCGCTTCACGATCCGCAAGATGCTGGCGCCGGTGGAGTGGAACGAATGCAAGCTGTTCGTCGAATATGGCCCGGGCGTGGGCACCTTTTGCCGTCCGGTGCTGAACCGGCTGCGGCGCGACGGGATGCTGATCGTGATCGACACCAACCCGCTGTTCATCGACTACCTCAGGCGCACCATCACCGACAGCCGCTTCATCGCGGTCCACGGCTCGGCCGAGGATGTCGAGGCGATCATCGCCGCCCAAGGGCACGACCACGCCGATTACGTGCTGTCAGGCCTGCCGTTCTCGACCTTGCCCGACGGCATCGGCCCAAGCATCGCGGCGGCCACCCACCGCGCGATCCGGCCCGGCGGGGCATTCCTGACCTACCAGTTCAGCAAGGTGGCGGGCAATCTGAGCGCGCGCTATTTCGGCCGGGTGGACTGGGGCTTTGAATGGCTCAACATCCTGCCCTGCTGCCTCGCCTGGGCGTGGAAGAGCAAGGACTAGCCACAGAGCCGCCCGAATGGCGCAAAATCGCTGCACGGCCGACCGGCCGCCCGCAGCGGGTGCCCAAATCAGGACGCCGTGACGCCGCTCGCGTTTTTGTCGATCAGCTTGAAAGCGCGCTCGTACCACTCGCTGCCCGGATAGTTCGCGCCCAGCACGGCGGCATATTTCACCGCTTCGGCCGGCACGCCCAGCGCAAGGCTGCTCTCGCACAGGCGGAAGAGCGCTTCGGGAGTGTGGCTGGTGGTCTGGAACTTTTCCACGACATTGCGGAACCGCATATCGGCAGCCAGCCACAGGCCCATGCGCTGGTAATGGCGGCCGATCTCCATTTCCTTGCCGGCAAGGTGATCCGCCACAAGATCAAGCTTCAGCCGCGCATCCGAGGCATATTCGCTCTGCGGAAAGCGCCGGTTGACCTCGCGCAGCGCGGTCTGCGCCTGTTCGGTGATCTTCTGGTCACGGTTCACATCGCTGATCTGCTCGTAATAGGAGAGCGCGATCAGGTAATAGGCGTAAGGCGCATCCTTGTTGCCCGGGTGGATCGACAGGAACCGCTGCGCGTTCTGGATTGCCTTGTTGTAATCGCGCGCGATGTAATAGCTGAAGGCGCTCATCAACTGCGCACGGCGGGCCCAGGGTGAATAGGGGTGCTGGCGCTCCACCTCGTCAAACAGGGCGGCGGCCTGAAGCGTGTTGCCCTTGTCGAGCCGCTTCTGCGCCTCGGAGTAGAGCGATTCGACATCGCGCGCGACATAGGCAACGTCCTTGCCCTCCCCGCTGCCCGCACAAGCGGAAAGGCTGGTAATCGCAAAGGCGGCGAGGGTCGCTTGCGCGAGGCGAGTGCTGAGCTTCGAATGCATGGCGCGCGGTATAGCGAGGGGCTGAGTGAATGGGAAGTGAAGGTGTACCGCCTATTGCCGCGGCGGCCATTGCCCCGCAGCCTTCATCGCGAGCACCTCTTCGGGCCCCGGCGGCGGCCACGGGTGGCCGCGATCTTTCAGCGCCTGAATGAGACGATCACGGGCGCGGCCCTTTTCGGAGGTGGGGTCCATTCTTGCAAAATTCACCCAGAATGCAGGTGTTCGTCCGAGTTTGTCATGCGTGAAAGTCGATGCCCCGGCTTGCAAAAGAAAAGTCGCCAACTCGAATTCCCCAGCCCGCACGGCAGTTGTCATTGGAACATCGCCATTCGCGTCTGCCAAGTCGATATTCGCTCCCGCATTGAGCAACAATTTGGCGACATCGATACGACCAGCCTGTGAGGCACGCCAAAGGGCCGACTGCGATCCGACTTTCCCATCTGGATTGCAACGCGCATCAAGCAGCGTGCGGATAATGTCGACGCTCGCGCCACCAGCAGCATAAGCTATTGGAGCATTCTGGGCCGGCAGATCAGGATTTGCGCCATTGGCAATAAGAAATTGTAGCGCCTTGGCATTGTTAGATAGAACTGCAACCGTAACCAAAGTATCACCATCTGGCCCGACATAGTCGATCTTTCCACTGGCAATAGCGTTATTAACCGCTTGTCGATCACGATTTGTCACAATCGCCAGTGCTGCCTGCAACACGACAGGATCGGGAAACTCGTTCGAAGAAACATCGATTTTCATATCATCGCTTCCGGAACAGGATTGCAGCAGGCAGGCGATCATGGGCCCGCACATGATCAACGCAAGAGCACGCTTGTTCATAGCGATAGGACCGGTCCGCCACTATCACTGGCAGCCAAGCTGGCTTCTCTGCATATCGATACCTTCTAACAGAAGTTCCATGCCATGGCCCTCCCCAAGTCCAGGCGGCTTTGGCCGGGGTGGAAGCGGCAAGGGGCGGCGCTGCCCGTAAGCCCGCGGCAGAACGGGGGTGCCACTGACCTCGTTTTTGGCGACCCAAAGCTTGAGGGGCAAACCCAGCGCCTTTCCAATGATCGGAATTGCAGAGACAATTTCCGAGATTCCAAGAAGGGCGATCCCCCGGTTGTCCTGAACGGCATTGAGAGGATCTGCGGCATTGAAATAGGCATTGACCGGCCCGGCATATTTGGGATCGGCTCCGACGACCGTATTCATATTTAAACCTGCGGCATTGTATGTCGATGCGGGATAGCCTGATTTGTAAGCTGCGGCAGATGCCAGCCCCCCACCCAGTGAATGGCCAGTGAAGGAAACCTGCCCACTATCACCGTGCCTCGCTCGAATTAGCTCGGCGATTTCCGAGGTCTTTTGATAGTGAGGAGTATTCAAACCAATGGCTTGGTCAATATCCGCTTTCACATCTGAACCTTCTTTGAGATTATCAAGGATTCCGCTTTCAGGCTGAGTTCCTCGAAATGAAACGATAAACTCGTCACTTCCATCCGGGCGACGCTTCGCGTAAACTCTAGCTCTGAAATTCTGGCCCTTCGGTTGCAAGTATTCGGCGGGATCACCATCGCCAAGGCCGAGAAAATCCTGAAGTGCAGCGCGGTCCTTTTGAAGATCGAGCGGTCTAATGCCACTGGCCTTCATTTGACTTTCCAAATAATCCTTCCGCTCCTGATTATCATCCTTGCCTTGATCCATATAAACGTGATCAGCAAGGATTGCCTTATTCCTCGCCTCAGCCAAGCGGGTGCATTCGGCCTTCTTGAAAGGACATTCCTGCGTGGGGCACCCGGCAACTTCCTGGCTCAGGTTTTCATGTGCAGTGCCGTATGCATTCCTGATCTGTTGTTCGCGTGCACTGATTGATTTTGCGCGAATGGCGTCCTTTGCCGCGACTGCCCCTGCAACGGCAGCATCCTTGGCAGCCACCGCTCCGGCCACGGCGGCATCCTTCGCCGCTACTGCCCCCGCAACAGCCTGATCCTTGGCCCAGACTGCCGCATCTTTGGTCGCAATCGCGCCGGCAACAGCCTTGTCCTTGGCCCAGATTGCGGCATCCTTGGTCGCCTCGGCAGCGTCGGCGATCTTGTCCTCTACGTAATTGACCGCCTTGTAGGTGTTATAGGCGGCCTTGGCCGTTACCGATGCGACCTTGTAGGCGACTTTGAAAGCGGTGCCCCAGCCCATTTACTGCTCCAGAATCCGGAACAGTTTGACGGTGAATTCCTCCAGCAACTCCGCCTTACTGAACTCGTCCTCGTGGCTGGTGAGAATGCCTTTGGCGGCCGGGTTCTGCTCGACGAAATCGGTCCCCAGTAGCCCTGCGGTGATGGCAAAGGCGCCGATGGTCTGCTCGGTGGTGAGGCCGTAGGAGCGGGCTTCCTCGACCAGCAGGCGGACCTGCGCCGAAAAGGCGGGCTCGGGTTCTGACGCCAGATCAGGCACGGCTTCACGCAGCACCTTGCCAAGCTTCGCTATGAAGCTTGCCTCGGCCTCGTGCTCGAATGCGGCGAAGACTTCAGGCCCGAGCTTCTGCATCCGTCACCCCCCAAAACGACGACAATCTCGTATCACAGCATCGAGGGGAAGAAAATGAATTGCGTAATCTTTCCTCTAAGGCAACCGCTTCCTCCTGAAACGTCGTGCGCTCGCCGCGTCGCTGTCGTCCTCGATGAAGGTGCCGAGGTTGCCGGGTTCGATCGCGGACGTGTCGTTGTCGCCGTCGACCTGCGCGGTGGCGTTGCGGTCGGTGGCGGAGATCACGCGGTAGCGGATCACGCCCAGTCCCTGGGTCTTGCGGACGTCGATGATGCTGCCCACGGGCAGGAGCGCGCCGCCATAATTGACCTCGATCAGATCATCCTCGACCGCGGTCACGCGCAGCGGCTCGATCCCGAAGGCGACCTTGCGGGCCAGCATCTGGGCGACCTCGCGCTGCATCAGGTCATAGACCGAGGCGCCCGGCTCGCTCACGCGCATGGTGAAATCGGCCGTATCGATGGTGCGCGACATCTCGACCTTCTTGGTCACCACCCCGCCATCGACATTGCGGCCCGCGGCGTCCTTGAGGATGTAGGAGACGGTGGCGTTGGCGGTGCCCCAGCTGGTGTAATAATCGTTCGCCCCGTCAACCGGCACGTTCTGCGCAGGGCCGGTCTCACCGATGTCGGAGATCGTGATGTCGAGCGTGTAGCCGCCCCGCCCCGTGGTCAGCCGCCCGGACGAGGCCAGCGCCCCCTCCACCGCCGCGCGCAGGGTCTGGAAGTTGGTCTGGCAGTCCTTGACCACCCAGCTTCGCCAGGTGGTGTGCGCGGCATAATAGCGCGAGCCGAGCTCCAGCCCCCACAGGCGGGCGTAATGGTCCTCGCCATATTCGAGCCGGCTGCCGGAATAGTTGCGGAAGTAGACGCAGGTCTGGGTCGAGGTGATGGTCCCGACATTGACCCGCTCCTTCGCCTGCGCCGCCAGCATCTGGGGAGCCAGCGCCAACGCGGCCGCCGCGACAACGAACCCGCCCGAAGCGGAAAGTGCACGCAGGTCCATGATCACCTCTTCTTCTTCGGCGGCTTCTGCAACGCCTTGACCACCGCCGGCTCTACCGGACGCGCAACCGTGCCGACCGAGAGCGGGACCGCAAAAGGTGTCACCTGCGCCGCGCGGCTGAAGGCGGTCTGCACGTCGGTCACCTGGATCGCGCCGATCTTTTCGCCATCGATCTTGATCGTGCCGGTGCCGGAAGGGTCGGGGATTTCGGTCGCCTCGCCATAGACCATCAGGAAGTCCCCGATCTCCAGCGCGCCCGCGCCGTAGTTGAGGATCACCGTCCCGTCGCCCTGGATCGCGGCGACCTGGATCGGGAAGATGGTGGTGACAAGGCCCGTCGCGATGCTGTCAGCCGAGGCGCGCAGCAGGCCGGCGCTGTCGATCTGCGTCCCGCCGCCGCACACGCTCGCGGATTCCTGCTCCTGGCTGATGCGGGTGGCATAGCGCACTTCGCCGGTGTTGGTGTCGGTAATGCGGATATCCGCCTCCATCCGCACCCGCGTGTTGTAGCATTCGGACTGCTGCGACCGGTTACCGCCGAGCAGCCCGCGCAGCATATTGTCACCCATGTTCGACCGGTTGATCGCCGAGATCGAGGTGATCGTGCCATAGATCAGGTAATCGACCCCCTCGAACCCGCCGGTCTTCTTCTTGGTGTTGGTGGTCACCATCCCGCTCTTGCCCAGCCCCTGCTCCTTCAGCAGCGTGGCGAGGCGCTTGCGTTCGATGATGCGGAACTTGCCGCTGCCGATGATCGCGGTCTCGATCATGGCGATGAAGTTCTCCGCCTGCGCCGCGCCGGTCAGATCCTCCATCTGCGCGATGCCGACCACCGGCTTGTTATTCTCCTGCGCCGCAGCAGGAGCGACAAGCCCCAGCACCGCGAAAATCGCCAGCATCACCCTGATCATGAACAGCCCCCGCTTTGTTAGCCGCAACATCCTGCCGACTAACACGCGGTCTGTCACCCTGATTCGTGCGCCATTCTCGTGCCTTACACAACGAACCGCGAGGCGGCCGTTTTCCTACTGTGCGCAAATATGCTCCCTTGCGCCCCATGACCCGCCGCAAAGACCCCCGCTCCGCCCGCCTCCCCACCCCCGTGGCCGAGCTGCCCGCCTTCACCCCCGTCCCGCGCCGGTCGCAGCGCCATGACGGCTGGACCCCCGAACGCCAGCGCGGCTTCATCGAGGCGCTGGCCGACACCGGCTCGGTCGAGGCCGCCTGCCGCGCCGCCGATATGAGCAACGTGGGTGCCTATTATCTGCGCCGCCAGCCCGGCGCCGAAGCGTTCCGCGCCGCATGGGAAGCCGCCCTCGCACTGGGCGTCCAGAAGATCGAGGACGTCGCCATGGACCGCGCCCTCAACGGCACCCAAGAGCCGGTCTATTCCTACGGCAAGCTCATCGGCACCCGCATCAAGCACAATGACCGCCTGCTGATGTTCATCCTGCGCAACCGCGCGCCCGAACGCTTTGCCGCAGGCGGCGGCGCCAAAGGCCTCAACGCGATCGGCCAGATGGAGGTCGCGCGGCTCAAGAAGCAATGGCGCAAGGAATGGGAGGCCAAGCAGCAACACGTCACCCCGGCCGAGATCCGCGCCAGCATCGACGCCAAGATCGAGGCGATCCGCCGCGTCATGGAACCGCGCCGCATCAAACGCTGGGCCGCCATGAGCGAAGAAACCCGCGCCGCCTTCGCCCACTTCATATCCTTACGCGACCGCGACCTCGCCGCCATGAACGCCGACGACGCCGCACGCGAGCTAATGCAGGTCGACTACGACACCCGCGGCGACCGCTTCGAGGCGACGGGGCCGCTCTCCCCGAGCCTGCTGCGCGACCGGGACAATGAAGCGAACACCAAGGCGGCGCTGGTGGTGCCGCAATGGAAGAAACCGGAAGAGCCGCCGGAGCAGGAGCCGAGGACAAGCTGGAGCCTCAAAGACAAAGGTTTTGATCCCTAGGCAGTGATGGAGCGACAGTCCTCCCCTTCAAGGGAGGGAGACCAGACCTACTTGATGACACAGCTTAGCACGAATATCGTGTACTGCATGAAGAAGCCCAACAACCTCAATTCGCAAGACCTCACCCTCGCCGACTGGCGGGAAGCGAACCAGCACACCATCGCGGCAATTAACGAATGGGTCGATACTCACGGCCTTCCGCTACGAGCACACCGCCTGTTCTGAATATCTGCGCCGCAGGGCCGTGGAAAAAGACTCGTGAATGGATGCAAACCATCGTGAGTGGGTTGCCAGTGTTCCGCAATTGTTTCACTTTGGGGCTAGGCAATCGCGAGGAGGCTGGCTTGTCTCACTTCAAGTTCATCGACCTGTTCGCTGGGATCGGCGGGCTTCGCGTCGGCTTTGATGCCATTGGAGGGCATTGCGTGTTTACGTCTGAGCGGGACAAGTATGCTCGCCTGACCTACCAAGCTAATTTCCGGGACAACCATGAGCCGGATGGAGATATCCTGCCGTTCGCAGAAGATCCTGACCTAATCCCCGAGTTCGACGTTCTACTGGCGGGATTTCCATGCCAGCCGTTTTCTATCGCAGGCGTTTCCAAGAAGAACTCGCTGGGCCGTCCTCACGGCTTTCTTGATGCCACCCAAGGAACGCTTTTCTTCGATACCGCTAAAATCATCCAACACCACGAGCCTACGGCGTTCGTCTTGGAGAACGTCAAGAACCTCGAGCGCCATGACAAGGGCAAGACTTTTGAGACGATCATGCACGTGCTGAAAGATGAGCTCGGCTATAATGTCCAATCTCGAGTTATTTCTAGTCGGCCTTGGGTGCCACAGAAGCGTGAGCGAATCTTTATCGTTGGCTTTAAAAACAAGACGACTTTCGATCTGAAAAACCTCGTGCTTCCTGAGACAGCGCCGACTTTGGGCAGCATACTTGATCCCCACGACTTGGTTGATCAAAAGTATACTCTCACACCGCGTTTATGGGAGTATCTTCAAGGCTATCGCGCGAAGCACGAAGCGAAGGGCAACGGATTTGGTTTCGGATTGTGTGGGCCTGATGATGTGGCTCGGACGCTTTCGGCACGATACCACAAAGACGGCTCAGAGATTCTCATCGAACAGAAGGGCAAACGGCCTAGGAGGCTTACGCCGCAAGAGTGCGCTCGCCTGATGGGGTTTGAACATGGCGACAGAAAATGGGTAATTCCGAAAGGTGTGTCAGACACGCAGGCGTATCGCCAATTTGGTAACGCTGTCGTTGTTCCTGTAGTCGAATTCATCGCGAACGCGATGAAATCTCATCTTTACGCTGCGCTCGCTCAAAAGCCCGTAAATTCGAAAGCTGCCTAAATAGACCGCTTGGCCCGTCCAGCTCCAACTTCTTAAGCCAAGATCATTACATTTCTGCGATGCCACTCCAGAGCTTCTGGGGCAGGCCGGAGTTCAGCTCGTTCGGGCAACGAAATCGGAGACCCATGTAATTCCCTCAGAGCGCGGTTTCTTTCGATTGCCTGCACGCCACCGGGTACAATAACTCCAAATTCAGGCGAGATGCCAACAAGGCCTGCGTCGAAAGCCCAATGGTGCGCTTTGCAAAGCAAGAGGCCATTCCTGATGTCATCGGACCCACGGAGCGACCTCGATACGATATGAGCTGCCTCAACCTCTCCACGACCGCTAGGGTGCATTAAGCCTCCGTTACAGAGACTACAGGCACCTTGGTAAGCTTGAAACACCACCCGTTGAAAAGCCCTACTGCGGGCCACTTTCCGCGTCTGTGTCTCGATTATTGCGGGATTATCTTCGAACATTACAAATGGCTCAGCCAAGTTTAATTCAATTTGGGCTGCTACCTGTTCAACATCCGTCTCTTTTGCAGGTGGGCGGTTACTTTCGAGAACACCCCAACGCTTTCCCCCGAACGACTTAATCAAGCTCGAGTAGAGCGGATTTACATCACGAATGAGCCGGAAGCGGTAGTGAGTGTCGACTTGGATACCACGCTCAATTATCAGAACATCATTTCCCTTAGCGCGATTGAGTAACCCGCTAAGGTTCCGAGTGATCCTACGCTCAGGCGAGCGCGCTCCGCGCCACGTCTGATACTGATACCGCGTTTCAGCAGTCCCCAAATAGGTCAGACCATCAAATAGCTCAGCGGTAATATCTATATCGACGGTCGGCTTAGCAACGCTGGTCTCATTCCGCAGCAGCGGAAGATAATCCTCTAAATCTTTTGGCAATACGAAACCTGCCTGATGGCCAGCAGCAGCCCCCGTGTCATTATTGGCGAGGACCTTAAAAATTGGCGCATCAAAGTCGGTTATAATCGCCAAGCGTTATTCCTCACCCATCCTTAGCGCAGCAATAAACGCCTCCTGCGGAATGCTCACATTCCCATACTCCCGCATGCGAGCCTTCCCCTTCTTCTGCTTGTCCAGCAGCTTCTTCTTCCGGGAAATATCGCCGCCATAGCACTTCGCGGTCACGTCCTTGCGCATCGCGGCGATGGTTTCGCGGGCGATCACCTTGCCGCCGATGGCTGCCTGGATCGGGATCTTGAAGAGGTGGCGGGGGATCAGGTCTTTCAGGCGCTCGCACATGCCGCGGCCGCGTTCTTCGGCGACGTGGCGGTGGACGATCAGGCTCAGCGCGTCGACCGGCTCGGCGTTGACGAGGATGTTCATCTTCACAAGGTCGCCCTCGCGCGTGCCGATCTGTTCGTAGTCGAAGCTGGCGTAGCCGCGCGAGATGGATTTCAGGCGGTCGTAGAAGTCGAACACCACTTCGTTGAGCGGCAGTTCATAGGTCACCTGCGCGCGGCCGCCGACATAGGTCAGCTCGGTCTGGATGCCGCGGCGGTCCTGACACAGTTTCAGGATCGCGCCGAGATATTCGTCCGGCGTGTAGATCACCGCCTTGATCCACGGTTCCTCGATCACCTCGATCCGGTTGGTGTCGGGCCAATCGGCGGGGTTGTGGATGTCGATCACCTTGGCGTCCTCGTATTTCGAGTGGCCGAGGTGGATGCGGTACACAACGCTGGGCGCGGTGGTGATGAGGTCGAGATCGTATTCGCGGCTGAGGCGTTCCTGAATGATTTCAAGGTGCAACAGCCCGAGGAACCCGCAGCGGAAGCCGAAGCCCAATGCCGCGCTGCTCTCCATCTCGAAGGAGAAGGAGGCATCGTTGAGGCGCAGCTTGGCGATGCTTTCGCGCAGCTTTTCAAAGTCGGCAGCGTCGACCGGGAAGAGGCCGCAGAACACGACCGGCTGGACTTCCTTGTAGCCCGGCAGCGGGGTGTCAGAGCCACCCTTCACCGTGGTGATGGTGTCACCGACGCGGGCCTGTTCGACTTCCTTGATCTGCGCGGTGATGAAGCCGATTTCGCCCGGGCCGAGTTCGGCCAGGTCGGTGCGCTTGGGGGTGAAGCAGCCGACGCGGTCGACAAGGTGCTGGGTGCCGCCCTGCATGAAGCGGATGTTGAGGCCCTTGGTGAGCTTCCCGTCGATGACGCGCACGAGGATGACAACGCCAAGGTACGGATCGTACCACGAGTCCACGAGGCTGGCGGTGAGCGGCGCGTCAATCTTGCCCGAGGGCGCGGGGATGCGCTGGACCACGGCTTCGAGCACATCCTCAATCCCGATGCCGGATTTGGCGCTGGTCATGACGGCGTTGGACGCATCGAGGCCGATGATGTCCTCGATCTCCTTGCGGACCTTCTCGGGTTCGGCGGCGGGAAGATCGATCTTGTTGATGACGGGGACGATCTCGTGATCGTGCTCGATCGACTGGTAGACGTTGGCGAGGGTCTGGGCCTCGACCCCTTGCGCCGCGTCCACGACAAGCAGCGCGCCCTCGCAAGCGGCGAGGCTGCGGGAGACCTCGTAGGCGAAGTCGACGTGGCCGGGGGTGTCCATCAGGTTGAGCTGATAGGTCTCGCCGTTCTTGGCAGTGTAGTTGAGGCGCACGGTCTGCGCCTTGATGGTGATGCCGCGCTCCTTCTCGATGTCCATGTTATCAAGGACTTGCTCGGACATCTCCCGCGCGGTCAGGCCGCCGGTGAACTGGATCAACCGGTCAGCCAGCGTCGACTTGCCGTGATCAATGTGCGCGATTATGCTGAAATTACGGATATGGGAAAGGTCGGTCATCGCCGCGCGATGTAGCGCCCGCCTGCCGCCTTGTCATTCGCCAAAAACGCAACTGCCGCAAGCGGATCAGGCGGGCTCTGTGCGGGCCGGTAGAGCGTAGCCAAACTTGGGCACGGCCCCGCCCTGATCAACGCCGACGAACTTGCCCGGCGCGAGCGGGGCCAGCGCGGTTCCTGCGGCGGCAAGCGCATAGGGCGAGACGCGGTTGCGGGTGCACAGGCCGCCCGAACCGTCATCAATGAGCGATTGCTCGAACTCCAGCCCCTGCACATCGCCATTGGAGCGCGTCACCGTGGCCACGGCCAATTGCCCGCCGCCAAGGTCGACCACGAACTGCATGCCGCGCGGCACATCGGCCAGCCCCTGGATCAGCGCGCCGGACTTGGAGAGATTGCGCAGCGTCACCTCATAGGCGTAATCATCGTGGATCACCTGAATCTTGCGGAACACCGTGCGGCGGCGCGCGCGGCGGGTGCGAGTGGCGGCCGGGTCGATCTTCCACGCCCCGCCTGCCATCTCGGCCGCAACCACATCCGCATCTGCCGGTTCGCTGAAGATCGGACCTTCGAGATAGCGGACACCGCATTCGGTCAGTGCCGCCAGCAGGCTCGCGCTTTCGATGCCGCCTGCCATGGTATCCATCTGGAGCGCGCCCGCCAGCGCAACGATTGCCCGCACCAGCCCCATCTCGCGGCCATCATGGCGCTCGGCCTCGGCGATCAGCTTCTGGTCGATCTTGATCGCATCAAAAGGCGCGCGGCGCAGGTAGGCCAACGAAGAATAGCCGCTGCCGAATTCGTCCAGCGTCAGACGCACGCCGAGCTTGAACAGCGCAGCTAGCGTGCGATCGACCGTATTCGTATCGCCGAAGAATACCGCCTCGCTTATCTCGAGTTCGAGCCGGGTCGGGATCAGCCCGCCTGCATCCAGGGCTTCGGCCACCAGTGTGACGAAGTCGTCGGCCAGAAACAGCGGAACCGGCACATTGACCGCAAGGCGCACCGTGTCGGGCCAGTCGCGCGCCTGTGCGCAGGCCGCCGCAATCGCCCAGCGACCGACATCGCCGACCAGGGCCGAACCCTCGATGATCTGGGCGAATTCCTCCTCGTCGATGATGCCGCGATCAGGGTGGTTCCAGCATACATGCGCCTCAAGCGAGGACACGCTGCCGGCAGCCGCTTCCACGATGGGCTCGTAGCGCAGGAACAACTCTTCGCGGCGCAATGCAGCGCCAAGATCTTGTTCCAGACGGCGGCGGAAGATGGTCTCGTTCTCGAGTTCGCCCGAGAAGAAGCGATATTGCGCCCTCCCGCCGTTCTTGGAGGCATAGAGCGCAAGGTCGGCAGCGCGCACGATCTCGTCACGGGTCAGGCCATCATGCGGGGCTATGGCAATGCCGACCGATGCGCCGATCACGCAGCGCCCCTCTTCAAGGCTGTAGGGCTGGCGCAGCATGGTGATGATCTTCATCGCCAGTTCGCCCAGCACCCCGCGATCATCGACATCGGGGAGGAGCACCTGAAATTCGTCTCCGCCCAGCCGGCCAATCTCGCAGTCGCGGTCAATTGCGCGGGTCAGGCGGGCGGCAACCTGCTTGAGCAGCTCGTCGCCCGCCGCATGGCCGAGCGTATCATTGACGTGCTTGAAGCGGTCGAGATCGATCATCATCACCGCGCAATTGCGCCGCGCGGCCTTGAAGGCGGTCAGTGTCGCATCGATCTGGTGCGCCATGCGGTGGCGGTTGGACAGGCCGGTGAGCGAATCATAGCGCACAAGCCGCGCGGTTTCTTCCTCGCGGGTATATTCCTCGGTGATGTCCGAACCGGTACCGCGGAAACCGAGGAACGCCCCTTCGGCGCTCGTCATCGGCTGTCCGGACAGGCGCAGCACCGTCCCGTCCGGGCGGCGCGCGGCGCGCACGGTCATGGCCGAGAAGGCCTTGTGAGCGCCGAGCATAAGCGACAGCGATTTGCCGCGCCCGTCGCGGTCCGCCATCGTGAAGATCGCGTTCAGCGGCTGGCCGATGAGATCGGCAAGCGGCAGGTCAAGCCGCGCCGCAATCGCCGCGGACATATAGGTGAGATTGCCGTTCGCATCGCTCGCCCAGAACCAGCCGAGGCCCGATTGCTCCAGATCGTCGAGCATAGCCAGCCGTTCGCTGTCGGACATTGCTGACGCAGGCCCAACCTGCGGCACGCTGCGGGCCGCAGAACCACCTCGGGAAGACAAGAGACCCTTCAGGGACATCTCGTGAGCAAACCTCCAGACGCCGGGCGACACCATGTCGCTGCGCCACACCCAGTTAGCTTGGTCTACTGCCCGATGGTTATTATTCGGCTAACAAGCAGCCCTAAGGGCAAGGTTACAGCGCCCTCTGCAGCACCGCATCACCAGCCGCCTGTGCCGGTCGCCTGGCCGGGCTGGCCCTTGAGCACCGAGAAGGAGCCATCGACACGGCGTTTGAGCGGCGCGTGGAATTCGATCCCGACCCGATTCTCGCGCGACCAGCGCACCTGCGCTGTCACCGACTTGTCGGCGGCGAATTCGATCCTGACCGAACTGCCGGCGGGCATATTCCACAGGCCCTCGATCATCGCGCCGCTTTCCGAGATGTTGCGCAAGGTGGCGTTGAGGCGGTTGCCATTGTGCACCACCACCACGCGGCGCAGCAGGTTTTGACGCGGCGCGCGGGCGGACTGCGGCCCGTCGGCTTCGGCAACCAGATCGCCCGAGACCAGCGCGGTCGCATCCGATGCGTTCATCGGCTTGAAGTAGATGTAGCCCTGAATGTGGCTGCACCCAAGCAACCGGACCAGTTCAAGCTCGTCGAGCGTCTCCACACCTTCAGCCGTGGTGTCCATGTGGAGCGCTTCGGCCAGCGAAGTGATCGAAGCGATGATCGCGCCGTTGCGGCTGCCTTCTTCGGTGGCGCCCTGCACAAAGCTGCGATCGATCTTGATCTTGTCGAACGGCGCTTTCTTCAGATAGCCGAGCGAGGAATAGCCCGTCCCGAAATCGTCCAGCGCAAGGCGCACGCCAACGCGCTTCAAGGCCTTGAACATCGCATCCGTGCCCGAACTGTCGTTCAGGAACACGCTTTCCGTGATCTCCAGCTCAAGCCGCGAAGGGGCAACGCCGCTATGGGCGAGCGCGTTGGCGACGATGTTGGGAAGATCGGGGTTGGCAAATTGCAAGGCCGAGACGTTGACCGCACAGCGGATCGAGCGCGGCCAGCGAGCCAGATCGGCGCATGCCGTGCGCAGCGCCCATTGGCCGATGCGGTCGATCAGGCCGGAATCCTCGGCAATCGGCACGAATTTGGCAGGGCTGATCCAGCCCCGCTTGGGGTGGTTCCAGCGCATCAGCGCCTCGAAGCCGACGATCTTCTCGTTCGCGGCATAAACGACCGGCTGGTAATAGAGCTGCAGCTCGCCCTTGACGATTGCCTCGCGCAGGTCCTGTTCAAGCTCGGCGCGTTCTTCGGCGGCGGCGTGCAGGTCCTCGGCGTAGAAGCGGAACACCCCGCGCCCGGCATCCTTGGCGGCATACAGCGCAAGGTCGACGTTGCGGATCAGCTCCTCGCTGTTGGCGCCGTGTTCGGGCGCAACCGCGATGCCGACGGAGGCGCCGATCACGACGCTCTGCCCCTGGATCGAATAGGGCTGCGACAGCGAGGCGATGATTTCCTGCGCCATGTTGCCGAGCGAATCGCGGGTCTGCACGCCCGGCACGATCACCTGGAATTCGTCGCCGCCCAACCGGCCGCAGCGCCCCGTCCCGCCGATCGCGCGTTCAAGCCGCTGGGCCACCTGCTTGAGCAGCGCATCGCCTGCCGGGTGGCCGAGCGTATCATTGACGTGCTTGAACCGGTCGAGATCGAGCATCAGCACCGCACAGGTCCGCTCGCGCCCGCTGGGGGCGGCCAGAATCTGCTCCAGCGCCTGGCTCATCTGCACGCGGTTGGCGAGGCCGGTCAGCGAATCATAATGCGCCAACCTTGAGACCTGCTGCTCGCTCCGGCGTTTTTCGGTAAGGTCCGTGCCGTGGCCGCGGAAGCCGCAGAAGTTCTTGTAGCTGTCATAGACCGGACGGCCCGCGAGCGCCCACCAGCGTTCGTCGCCTGTCGTGGCGGCGCGCACTTCAACATCGTGGAAGGCCGAGCGCGCTGAAAGGTGGAAGGCGAGCGTGCGTTCGGCATCGGCGGCGCCCTGCGAAGGATCGACGATCTCGGACAGCGGGCAGCCCACCACCTCATCGGTGGTTTTGCCCAAGGCGGTTGCGGCCTTGGGCGAGATATAGGTGATCAGCCCCCGGCGGTCGGTTTCCCAGAACCAGCCCTGCCCGGTCTCTTCAAAGCTGCGCAGAATGTCCTCGGCGCGCGCAGCCACGCGTTCGCGCGCTTCGCGGGCGACACGGCGGCGCTGCGCGGCCTTCCATTCGAGCCTCGCGATAAGAGAAAGGGTAATCGCGGCAGCAAAGACGGCGGCGAAGGTGACGTTGTCCGGCACCAACACGGCAAACCCGGCCCAGCTCGCGATCTTGGCGCAGAACAGCGAGATGATGCGCATATCGAACAGCGCGGCAGCAGCAGCGTTGATGCAGACCAGCGTGGCGATCGCCCATTGCCACGGCAGCCCCTCACCCACCCACAGCGCAAGAGCAAGGCCCGCACAGGCCATCGGCAGCACGATGCCGACCATCACGATCGCAAGCCGCGTGATTTTGGAAATATCGGCCCGGCGTTCGGTTTCCCCGAACAGCGATCCGCAGGCAAACAAGGTCGCCGAAGCGAGCGCAAGTGCCATGATGAAAGTTGAAGGCGGGCCCTGGTAAACGACCCCCGAGATCAGGAAAGCCACGATCAGGAACAGGGTCATGCCGCCCGCTTCGCGCGGCAGGAAGAAGTTCTGCTCGCTCGCCGGCTCGTCGATCGCCTGCTGAAGACCGCCCGCCCTTTCGGCGAGGATCCGGTCAGGCCCGCGGCGCTCACCGCGGCCGCGCTGATCGTCTCCGGGTCGCTGGGCAGCCGCTGCCTTTGCACTGGCCACAGCACGCAAATCTCGCCCCGTCCCGAACGGGCGCGGCGTATTGGTTGCAAACTTTCGGATAGGTTCCCCGGCCATGCCGGTTCTCATGCCCGAGCATCGCCTAGAAATTCGTTAATCGCCATGATTAAATCTTGAACTACAGCGCCAAGCGCGCGCACATCCTCGCCTGCGCTGGTGCTTGCAACTTGTCATGCAAGGCTGCATTCACAGGGCCGAGACCGTGTTAACCCAAAGCTGCGATAAGCGGCGGGGCGCAAGGTCAGCAAAAGGGGATCTGAATGGCACGCAGCGAAGTGAAGCTCGAAAACGAAGCAGCCCAGTCGACCAATGCGCTGGGCCCGCTGATCGGCGTGGCCCGCGAGGATTTCGTCGGCGCTGTCGCGCTGCTGCTGCGCGAGACCGCCTCGGACCCGTCGCGCTTCATCCGCCACGGAACCGCGATGGCGCAGGACATGGTGAAGATCATGACCGGCAAGAGCGAACTCGCCCCCGATCCCAAGGACAAGCGGTTCATGGACCCGGCGTGGCAATACAACCCGTTCTTCCGGGCTGGCGCGCAATACTACCTCGCCGTGCAGAAGGGGATGAAGAACTGGCTGGAAGAGCTTGAACTGGACGAGCTTGAACGCAACCGCGCCAATTTCATCGCCAACATCATCCTTGACGGGCTTGCCCCCACCAACACTTTGGCCGGCAACCCCACCGCACAAAAGCAGATCATCAATTCAGGCGGCCTCAGCCTCATCAAGGGATTGCAGAACGCCTATAATGACCTCGTCCACAACAAGGGCATGGTCAGCCAGGTCGACAAGCGGCCGTTCAAGCTGGGCGAGAACATCGCCACTTCGAAGGGCAATGTCGTTTACCGCGACGAGATCATGGAGGTCCTGCAATACGCGCCGACCACCGAGGAAGTGCATGAAATTCCTCAGCTGACCGTCCCGCCGCAGATCAACAAGATGTATATCAACGACCTCTCGCCCGATAAGTCGGTGATCAAGTGGCAGGTCGATAACGGCATCCAGACCTTTGTCATCTCGTGGCGCAATCCCACGAAGGAACAGGGCCGCTGGGGCATGGGCGATTACATCGCGGCCTGCGAAAAGGCGCTGGAGGTGGTCTCCGAAATCACCGGATCAAAGAAGGTCAATGTCTCGGCTGGGTGCTCGGGCGGGCAGACGGCTTCGGTGCTCGCGTCGAAGCTGGCCGCGACGGGCAACCCGATCCTCGGCTCGCTGACGCTGATGGTGTGCGTGCTGCATCCCCAGCCGACCGACATCGAGGCCGGATCGCTGGTATCCGAGAACGGTATGAAGCTCGCCCGCCAGCGCGCGGCAAAGCAGGGGGTGATCAAGGCCGACGATCTGGCGCGCGGCTTTGCCTGGCTGCGCCCGAACGACCTGATCTGGAACTACGTCATCAACAACTACCTGCTCGGGCAGGATCCGCCGGCCTTCGACGTCTTGTTCTGGAACGCCGACGCCACCAACCTGTCCTCCAGCCTGATGGGCGATTTCCTCACCCTGTTCGAAACCCTCGCCTTCACCAAACAGGGCGAAGTGGAGATGGCCGGGCACAAGGTTGACCTCAGCAAGGTGACGGCAGACCTGTTCATCCTCGGCGGGGTGACCGATCACATCACCCCGTGGAAGGCGACCTACCGTTCGACCCAGCTGTTCGGTGCCAAGGACGTCACCTACGTGCTATCGCAAAGCGGCCATATGCAGGCGATCCTCAATCCGCCGGGCAACCCCAAGGCCAAGTATTTCGTGCAATCGAAAGCGGGCAAGCTCCCCCCCACCGCCGACGAGTGGTTGCAGGGGACCGAGGAGGTCAAGGGTAGCTGGTGGCCGCTGTGGATGGAGTGGGTGCAGAAGCGTTCGGGCAAGAAGAAGGCAGCGCCCGCCGAGGTGGGCAGCAAGGCCTTCCCCGCCACCGATCCTGCACCGGGACTCTACGTCGTCGAAGAAGTCTGATACAGCAGCCTCGCGCTAGGGGCGTTCCGGCAACGGAACGAAGGCGCAAAGCTTGTGGGCGCGCGCGCTTAGGGATCGGTGTGCGCGCCCAACCCGCTCTCCTTCGGGAGAGTGCAGAAAGGACGTGAATAGGTGACAAATCCCATGGACGACGCGGTCGTCTCGATGGAGCAAGTGGGTGGCCGGACGCTACGGACTGCTGCCTGGCGGCTCGATATGCCCTCTGACCATCTGCCAGTTCTGTTCTTCAACGGCATCGGCGCGAATATCGAGGCTGTGGCCCCGCTCGCGGCTGCCATGCCGGAACGCGGCTTCATCATGTTCGATATGCCCGGTGTGGGCGAATCACCCGAACCGCTGGTGCCCTACAACCCCTTCACCATGAGCTGGACCGCAGCGCAGCTGCTCGACAAGTTCGGTCTGGACGAGGTTGACGTGATGGGCGTTTCATGGGGCGGCGCGATGGCGCAGCACTTTGCGCTCCAGCACCCGGGCCGCACGCGGCGCCTCACCCTGATCGCGACCACGCCGGGGATGCTGATGGTGCCGGGCAACCCGGCCGCCTTCACCAAGATGGCCGATCCGCGCCGCTATGTGGACCCCGAGTTCATGGCCAAGCACTTCAAGACGCTTTACGGCGGGCTAACCGAAACCGGCGACACGGACCACAAGTCCAGCCATATCAGCCGCTTGAAGCCCCCTTCCCCGCGCGGCTACATGTATCAGCTGATGTGCATGCTGGGCTGGACGAGCCTTCCTGCGCTGCCTTTCATGAGCAAGGAAACGCTGATAATGATGGGCGAGGACGACCAGATCGTGCCGCTCATCAACGGCAAGATCCTCAAGGCGATGATCCCCAATTCGCGGCTGCTGACGTTCGAAGGCGGCGGGCACCTGTTCCTGCTGACCCATGCCGATGAAAGCGTGGCGGCGATCCGCGAATTTCTGGACGCGCCCGAGACGGCGAAGGAAGGGAAGCGCGCGGCGGCCTGAGGCTGCCCGCGCGCTGGACAGCACCAACGGATTGCGACATCCTCTCCCCCAAACGGGAGAGAGACAATGGCGAAATACGACCTCATCATCCGCGGCGGCACGATCGTCGACGGGACCGGCAGCCCTGCCTTCACCGGCGATGTCGCGGTGAAAGACGGGCTGATCACAGCGGTCGGCCGGATCACAGGCACCGCCGCGCAGGAGATCGATGCGGCGGGAAAGATCGTCACGCCCGGCTTTGTCGACATTCACACCCATTATGACGGGCAGGCCACCTGGGATCAGGAAATGGCCCCTTCAAGCTGGCACGGGGTCACCACGGTCGTCATGGGCAATTGCGGGGTGGGCTTTGCGCCCGCCAAGCCCGATCGCCATGAATGGCTCATCAGCCTGATGGAAGGGGTCGAGGATATTCCCGGCACTGCGCTGGCCGAGGGGATGACGTGGGATTGGGAGACCTTCCCCGAATATCTCGATGCGCTCGAAAAGCTCCCCCGCACCGTCGATATCGGCACCCATGTCCCCCACGGCGCGGTGCGCGCCTATGTGCTGGGTGACCGCGAACAGCCCGGCGCTGTGCCGACCGAGGATGATATCGCGGCAATGGCGAATATCGTCGAGGAAGGCGTGCGCGCGGGGGCCTTGGGCTTCTCGACCTCACGCACCGTGCTGCACAAATCAGTAGGCGGCGAACTCGTCCCCGGCACCACCGCCACGCCCGAGGAACTGATTGCCATCGGCCACGCAATGGGCCGCGCGACAGCGGCAGGCGGCCACGCGGTGTTCGAAATGGCGAGCGACCTCAAGCGCGAGTGGAACGAATTCGAATGGATGGGCAAATTGAGCCGCGAGGCCAATATCCCCGTTACCTTCGCCGCGCTGCAATCTATCGCCAAGGAATTGCCGCTGGACGAACAGATCGCCCGGATGCGGGCCGAGAACGATAATGGCGCCAACATTGTCGCCCAGATCGCGCTGCGCGGCAACGGCATCGTCATGGCGTGGCAGGGCACCGTCCACCCCTTCCGCTTCCGTCCAAGCTGGATGGCAATCGCCGACCTGTCGTGGGAGGAGCAGCGCGCCAAGCTGCTCGATCCCGCGTTCAAGGCGGCGCTGCTGGCCGAGCCCAATGACTATACCGACGCGCCCAAGGACATTGGCGGCGTTGTAATGGCAATCAGCATGGGCTGGACGTTGCAATATGAGATGGACCCGGATTTCGATTACGAACCCGCGCCCGATGCCAGCATCAACGCCCGCGCCGCCGCGGCGGGGGTGAGCCCGCAGGAATATGCCTATGACCTCCTGTGTCGTGATGACGGCAAGGGCTTCATTTACCTGCCCATTCTCAATTACGCCGATGGCAATCTCGATTTCCTGCACCCGCTCCAGCACGCTGATGACACAGTGAACTCGCTGTCGGATGGCGGCGCGCATTGCGGGACGATCTGCGATGCGGCCTCGCCCACCTTCATGCTTGAGCATTGGGTGAAGAGCCGCAGGCGGGGGGAGCGGATCAGCCTTGAACAGGCGATCAAGCGCCAGTGCCGCGATACCGCCATGCTTTACGGGCTGGAGGATCGCGGGGTGATCGCGCCGGGCTACCTCGCCGATGTGAACGTGATCGACATGGGAGCCTTGAAGCTGGGCAAGCCGTGGCTGGCGTTCGATCTGCCCGCAGGCGGCAAGCGGCTGCTGCAAAAGGCCGAAGGCTATGTCGCCACCATCAAGAGCGGCGTCGTCACCTTCCGCGATGGCGCGTGGACCGGCGAGACGCCGGGCGGGTTGATCCGCGGGCCGCAGCGGGTGGAATTGGCCGAAGCGGCGGAGTAATCCGCCGCCCGCGCCGCGCGGCCTAGGGCTCGATCACGATCCCCTTGGCCGGGTCGATCTGTCCCGCCAGCATGCTGGTGAACACCGCGCCCGCGGCATCAAGCCCGGCGTGGCGTTCAATCGCGATCGTGCCCTCGACCGCTTTGAGGAATTCGTGCCAAGCGGCGGCGACCAGCTTGCCGCCTTCCTCGGCCCCGTGCGCCTTGAAAAAGGCGACCGCGTGATCGGGGGCGAAGAACAGCTGGGGCTTTGGGCCGGGCAGCGGCTCGTTCTTGCCGAACACAGAGCGCGCCTCGATGTGGGTCGCGCCGACCAGCACCGATTGGGCAAGCGCCGCATCGAAGTGGTGGTGAATGCGCGCCAGCAGCTCGGCATTGCCGGCAAAATCGACGCTGACGGTCCGCACCACGGCGAGCTTGTCGAGATCGTCGTAGGCAACGACATCATCGTAAAGCCCGCTCGCTTCCACGAAGGCGACATTGCCCTTCGAGGTCAGCCCCACGCGCCGGATGTCGGGCGAAGTCTGCCGCGCCACGCTCGCCAGCCCCATCGCGGTCTTGGACGAGGCGCTGGTAACCACCAATTGCTCGGCCCCGAACCAGTCGGCCCCGCGCAGGAAATATTCGATCAGGAACCCGGTGCGGAACAGCGGCCCGAAGATCATCCGCTCGGCCTCGGTGGCCGGATCATGCTCGGGATCGGCGGCGAGGCGCGTGTAGCCGTTATAAACCGGGCTCATCGGCTGACGGTGCGCCGCGGTGTCCATGAAACCGCCCGGCGAAACGCGGCCGGGGATCACGTCCAGATGGCTCGCCATCGGCAGGTAGCCATAGACCCGCTCGCCCACGGTGATTTCGGGCGCATTGCTCTCGATCACCCGCGCATGGCCCCACATGGGCACGATACCGAGGCCTTCAGGGGCCGGGAAGAAGTCCCAATATTTGAACCCGTCACCAACCACCGCATAGGTGACGTTGTTGGCGGTGACCGAGAAGCTCTCGATCTGGAGCCTGACCGCGCCGTCACCCAGCGGGCCGAGCGGCACCTCCACCAGCGCGGCGTCGCTCAACGCCCCTTTGCGGACGTGGACCTGTACGGCGTTCATCGGCATTCCCCTCCAGTCAGGCGGGGATCACACCCGCATCGGCATCAGCACGTAAAGCGCGCGGGCCTGTTCGTTTTCGCGGATCAGCGTCGGCGCGCCGGCATCGGCAAGGTGGAGTTCCACCGTGTCGCTGTCGATCTGGCCGAGGATGTCCTTGAGGTAATTGGCGTTGAACCCAATCTCCAGCGCTTCGGCGCGGTAATCGGCAGCGATTTCCTCGGCGGCGGTGCCGTTGTCAGGCGAAGTGACGGACAGCGTGACGCGGTCCTGATCCAGCCCGATCTTGACCGCGCGGGTCTTTTCGGTGGCGATCGTCGCCACGCGGTCCACGCCCGAGAAGAACAGCTTGGGATCGACCTTGAGCAGCTTGTCATTCGCGGTCGGGATCACGCGGCTGTAATCGGGGAAGGTCCCGTCAATCAGCTTGGAGGTGAGCACCACCCCGCCCTCACCGCCCATGGTGAAGCGGATCTTGCTGGCGGACAGATCAATCAGCACATTGGCATCAAGCGCCTCGTCAAGCAGCTTGCGCAGTTCGCCCACGGCCTTGCGCGGCACGATCACGTCCGGCATCCCGGCAGCGCCTTCCGGGCGCGGCACGGTGAAGCGGGCGAGGCGGTGGCCATCGGTGGCGGCGGCCTTCAACAGCGGCTCATCCTCGTCGGTGACGTGGAGGAAGATGCCGTTGAGGTAATAGCGGGTTTCCTCGGTCGAAATCGCAAAGCGGGTGCGGTCGATCAGTTCGGCCAGCAGGCGCGCAGGGATTTCAAAGCTGGTCGGCAGATCGCCTTCGACGATCACCGGGAAATCATCGCGCGGCAAGGTCGGGAGCTTGAAGTTCGAGCGGCCGGCCTTGACTTCAAGCCGGTTGTCGCTGGTCGTCAGGCTGACCTGGCTGCCTTCGGGCAGCTTGCGCGCAATATCGAACAGCAGGTGCGCCGACACGGTGATCGCGCCCGGCTGATCCACGGACGAGGCGCTCATTGTCTCGACCACTTGCAGATCAAGATCGGTCGCCATCACCCGCACAGATCCGCCGTCGCTGGCGTCGATAAGCACGTTGGAGAGGATCGGAATCGTATTGCGGCGTTCCACCACGGATTGAACATGGGAAAGGCACCGCAGCAGCGTCGCGCGTTCGATCGTGGCCTTCATCGCTTGTCCCTATCGGTCTACGTGTCTTGCATGGGCGGCGAGGAATCGCCCCCAAGCGCCGGAAGTTGCGCAAAACCTTAGCGCGAGGAGCGCGTCGGGCAAGTTGGCGGCAATGCGAGGGGCACTTACGTTGGGGATAAGGGCGCGCGCAGGGCCCGCTCCCCCTTCAGAGCCCCATTTAAAGCATCGCCATCCCGCCGTTCACGTGCAGCGTCTCGCCCGTCACATAGGCCGCCTCGCGGCTGGCGAGGAAGGCGACCGCAGCACCGATTTCCGCGCCCTCGCCCATCCGGCCCATCGGGATGCGGCCATTGATCGCGGCCTGCTGCTTTTCATCGAGCGCGCTGGTCATCGCGGTGCGGATGAAGCCGGGCGCGACGCAATTTGCGGTGATCCCGCGCGATGCCACTTCCTGTGCGAAAGCCTTGGTCATGCCGGTCAGGCCCGCCTTGGCCGCGCAGTAGTTCATCTGTCCGGGGTTGCCGGTCGCGCCAACCACGCTGGTGATGTTGATGATCCGCCCGAAGCGCGCCTTCATCATCGGCTTGGCCGCCGCGCGCATCAGGCGGAAGCTGGCTTCAAGGTTGATGCGGATCACCTGATCCCACTCATCATCCTTCATCCGCATGCCCAGATTGTCGCGGGTGATACCGGCGTTGTTGACGAGGATGTCCATCGTCCCCAGCGTATCCAGCATCGCCGGAATCAATTCCTCGACCTGCGTGGTGTTGCCCAGATCGCAGGTAATCTCGACATGGCCATCATGCTCGTGGGGATAGGCCTCGTTCAGTTCATCGCGGAAAGCCCGCAGCTTTGCCGAGTTCGAACCCGACAGCGCCAGCCGCGCGCCTTGCGACGCGAGCGCGTGCGCAATGGCCGATCCGATGCCGCCCGATGCGCCGGTAACCAGCGCGTTCATGCCCTTGAGTGAAAACATCGCCTCGCGCTCCTGTTGCTTGGCCGATTACTGTGCTGCGATGAATTGGCGGGCGCTGGCCCGCTGCATCGCCTTGGCGGCAAGATAGACGCCGGCCTGTTCGGCCTTGGCTTCGTCAAGGCCGATCCCGGTTTCCATGATGAACAGCCCGAAGGTGGCGGCATTGGCTTCGCTCACGCCTTCGCCCTCGCCAGAAAGGCCCATCTCCAGTTGTTCTTCAAGCGCGCTCCACAGCGCCGCGCGGTCCCCTGTGGCCAGCGTCGCATCGATCTTGGCGATCTCGCTTGCGGCAAGCTTGCCATGGCGGCGGAACCCGACTTCGAGCAGACGGCCGAATTCATGCAGCAGGGCAGGCTCGATCTCGGCCTCGGTCCATGCAAATTCGGTCATGCAGCCCGATGCAGCGCCGATTACCAGCACGCCGAGCGCGTCCATCGCCGGGTCTTCGCCCTCGCCCAACAGATTGACCTTGGCGAGCAAGCCATCAAGCTGTGCTGTCTGATCGGCGGTATAGCCCTTTTCGACGCAGGCAAGCTCGGCCTGTTCGCCCGCCCATGCCGGCGCGGCCATCGCCAGCGACACCAGCGACAGGGCGGCGCCGCCTGTCAGGATCAGTCCACGCATCACACGCTCTCCTTCGCGAAGGCCTCGAGATCCTGCATGGTCACGAGGCTGGTCACCTGCGCATCGCGGTCAGTCCGGCTCACCATCGGCCCGACCACCTTGCCGCCCAGTTCGACGAAGCTTTCCACCCCATCGGCCCGCATGGCAAGCACGCTTTCGCGCCAGCGCACCCGGCCGGTGATCTGCTGGACCAGCAGCGCGCGTTCCTCATCAGGGTCAGTGACGGCTGCGGCGGTGACATTGGCATAGAGCGGCAGAGCGAGCGCCTTGGGCGGCGTTGCAGCAAGGGCATGGGCCATCCGCTCGGCAGCGGGCGCCATCAGCGACGAGTGGAACGGCGCCGAAACATTGAGGATCATGCCGCGCTTGATCCCGTGCTCCTTGGTCAGCGCGACCGCGCGTTCGATGGCGGCGGTGTGGCCGGACAGCACGACCTGCGACGGGTCATTGTCATTGGCGACTTCGCAAATCTCTCCTTGCGCGGCAGCCTCGGCCAGCGCCTTTGCCTGATCGATGTCTGCGCCCAGCAAGACCGCCATGGTGCCCTCGCCCACCGGCACGGCCGCCTGCATCGCCCAGCCGCGCAGCTTCAGAAGGCGCGCCGTGTCCGTCAGGCTGAACGCGCCGATCGCGGCAAGCGCGGTGTATTCGCCCAGCGAATGGCCTGCGACGCAGTTTGCGGTTTCCAGCAGCTTGACGCCGAAGTCGCGCTCCAGAACCCGCAGCGTGGCAATGGCATTGGCCATGATCGCAGGCTGCGCATTTTCGGTGAGCGTGAGCCGGTCTTCCGGCCCGTCGCGCATCAGCGCGGTGAGGCTCTGCTTCAGCGCTTCGTCCACCTCGCCGAACACATCGCGGGCGGCCTCGCTCGCCGCGGCGAGTTCCGCTCCCATGCCGACCTTCTGGCTGCCCTGACCCGGAAAGATGAACGCGCGCATGTCTGACCCCATCCGTTGTTATTTGGGGCGCGCCGTTACGTCCGCGCGGGCGGGCTGGCAAGGCCGAAGGGCACAACCCTGTTGGCAGAGGTATGCCCGATCAGCGCGCGGCCAAGATAGGGCACGCCCATCCGGTCGCACCAGAAACGGGCAATGTCTTCCTCGCCCTGCCCGAATTCGACGTAGTTTTCCGGTACATCGGTGATCGCGCCAAGCCGCAACCCGGCGATCCGCGGCAGGGTTCCGGCGAGGTGAAAGAACAGGCGGTCGATCGAATACATATGTTCGGCCACTTCCTCCACCATCACCACATGGCCGGTGAGATCGGGCATCATCGGCGTTCCCGCGATCATCGCCAGCGTGATGAGGTTGAAGGCGACCGCCGGCGTGACCCCGTCAAGGCTGGGTTCGACGCCGCTGGTGTCGCCTTGCAGCCAGCGGAGCACGCGGCGGATCGCCTCCTTGCCCCCGTCCGATCGCGCGCTGACCGGCATGTGGCCGTGGACGCTCTGCCCGATGCCTTCGCGGTAGAGCGCGGCGAGCAGGTATCCGCAGTCGGAAAAGCCGATATAGGTCTTGGTGCGCGCCGCGCGGTTCATCTGGGCGACGGCGGCTTCGGCGATGCGGTTGGAACCATAACCGCCCTTGGCGAACCACACGACATCAAAGGCCGGATCATTGGCGCATTCGAGCAGCGCGGTAAGCCTGCGCAGATCATCGCCCGCAAAGTGGCCTGCGCGCTCGAAGCATTGTTCGTGGAAGGTGACGCGGTGCCCCGGAAACTCGGCCGCCACCAGCGCCTCGAGCGCGGCCTGCTGCTCGCGGGTGATCGGGGTGGCCGGGGCGCAAATGGCGATATTCGTCATGTTCCCCAGCCTATGGCGCTTGTCAGGGGGCGCGCAAGCCAATAACCCACCCGCCTATGGATAATGGGGTCGATACCGGGTCGCTTGCAGGGCGCCCGCTGTTCTTCTGCGGCATCGGCGGGTCCGGGATGCTGCCGCTCGCGCAGATCGCAGCCGGGCTGGGCCACCCTGTCGCAGGATCTGACCGCAGCCGCGATTCCGGCCGCAGCCCCGAAAAATTCGCCTGGATGGAAGCCAATGGCTTCGCACTGTTCCCGCAGGATGGCAGCGGGGTGACCTCGTCCGATCAGGTGCTGATCGCATCTGCCGCAATCGAGGATACCGTGCCCGAAATCGCCCGTGCAAAGGCGCTGGGCTGCCAGCGCCTAAGTCGGGCCGAACTGCTGTCCACGCTGTTCAACGCCGCCGATTTCTCGGTCGCGGTGGGCGGCACCTCGGGCAAATCTACCGTGACCGGCATGATCGCGTGGATCCTCGCCCAGGCGGGCCATGACCCGACCGTGATGAACGGCGCGGTGATGAAGAACTTCGTCTCTGCCGCCAACCCCTTCGCGTCTGCGCGGATCGGATCGGCGGGCGTGTTCGTCAGCGAGGTTGATGAAAGCGACGGTTCGATCGCGCTTTACCGGCCCACCGTCGGCGTGCTGCTCAATGTCAGCCTCGACCACAAGAGCATCGAGGAACTGCGGGTGCTTTTCGGCAATTACGTGGGGACGGCGGGAACGGCGGTAATCAACCGCGATTCCGCCGAGGCCGCCCATCTCGCGCCGCGCGCCGGGGCCAAGGTGACCTTCGGGATTAAGGCGCAGGATGCCGACCTCATCGTGGACCCGGAAACGATCGAGCATGGCGAATACGGGATCAGCGCCGCCCTGATCGACAACCGCGCCCGCGAGGTTTTCCCGCTGGCCGTGCCAATGCCGGGCCTCCACAACCTCTCCAATGCTCTGGCTGCCATCGCAGCGGCGAGCGCGGCGGGTATCCCGGTCCGCCATGCCGCCTTCGCACTGCGCGGCTTTGCCGGGCTGGCGCGGCGGTTCGATGTGATCGGCACCTCGCGCCAAGGCGTGACGGTGATCGACGACTTTGGCCACAACCCCGAAAAATGCGCCGCCACTCTGCGCACGCTCAAGGCGGCACCGGGCCGTGTGATCGCTTTCTTCCAGCCCCACGGCTACGGCCCCTTGCGGCAAATGGGCGAGGAGCTGGCACAGACCTTTGCCCGCGAGCTTGGCCCCGATGACCGCACCATCATGTGCGATCCAGTCTATTTCGGCGGCACGGTGGACCGCAGCGTGGGGGCGGAGCGGATCGTCGATCTGATCAACAGCGCCGGCGGCCATGCCGAGCACATCGCGGCGCGCGAGGCCTGCGCGATGCGGATCATCGCCCTTGCTCGCCCCGGAGACCGGATCGTGGTCATGGGCGCACGCGACGATACCCTGACGGAGTTCGCAGCATCGATCCTCGCCCGCCTGCCTTGAGCCTCTACGCCCGGGCCGCGCGCCATGCGTGGCAGATGGGAGGCGTGCTGGCGCTGGCCGCGGCGCTGGTGCTGGTGACCGACCGGTTTTACGGCCACTCAACCATCGCCTTTACCGCCGCGATCATCATGCTGCTGGTCGCCAATGCCCCGATGCTGCGCCTCAACTGCGAACGCTGCGGCAAGAACGCATTCTTCCGCGGCGTGTTCGTGGTGCCTTGGCCGAACCGCACCTGCACCCGTTGCGGCAAGGATCTGGCCGCGCCCCCTTCGCAAAATCGCTGATGGCCGAAGGGCGACCGGAGCGATAGCCTGCCGCCCATGCACCCCCGCGACCTCTCGCTCGATACGCTGCTGGCCAATTGCGCCGCGCGCCATGGCCACCGCCTTGCCACAGTCGATGGTGCGCAGCGCCTGACCTTTGCCGAGCTTGATGCCCGCGTCACCAACCTCGCGCGCTGGATGCTGGCCAAGGGGATCATGCCGGGCGACAGGATCGCAGCTCTGCTGACCGACGGCGCGCCGTTCCTCACCATCCTGCTCGCCTGCGGCCGGATCGGCGCCATCGCGGTGCTGCTCAACTGGCGGCTCGCCCCTGCCGAAGTGGCGTGGATCTGTGGCAATGCCGAGCCTGCCATGACCTTCGTGAACCCGCGTTTTGCTGGCCTGCTGCAAGGCGCCGAGGCGGGCGAGGTGCACACCGTTGACGAGCGCCACGCCGCCGACGGCCTGTTCGAAACCGCAGCCCGCAGCCCGCACCCGCCGGTGCCCCATGCCTATGATCTGGGCCTCGCCCTTGCCCCTGATCGCCCGCTTTACATGATGTATACCAGCGGCACGACCGGCAGGCCCAAGGGGTGCCTTCAGGCCGGTAGCGCCGTGGCTGCAAGCGCATTGGGCTTTGCGCAGCATCGCCGTTTCACGGCCGACGAGGTGCTGCTGTCGGTCAATCCGCTGTTCCACGTCGTGGGGATGCAGCAGATCGCCGCGATGCTCGCTTGCGGAGGCGCATCAGTATTTGCGGGCCGCGATGATGACAGCGCCGTGATCCTCGAACTGCTCCACCGCGAGGGCTGCACCACCACCAGCGCCTTTCCCACGATCAGCTTCCCGTGGCAGGCCATGAACCCGGTGCGCGGTGGCCGGATGCCGCTTACCAATTACACCGGCGGCGCAGGGATGGGCCGCCCGCAGATGTATGAATTCATCGAGAAGGACTGGAATGCCCGCGTTGTCGGCGGCTATGGCCAGACCGAAATCTGCGGCTTTGCGACCTTCATCGACTACCCCGATATGCTCGAGACCCCGCGCTCGATCGGCTGGACGCTGCCGCACGTGACGATGACCGTGCTTGACCCCGAAGGCCGCCACCTGCCCCCCGGCACCGAAGGCGAGCTGTGCCTGCGCGGCCCATCGGTGATGCTCGGCTATTGGCGCAACCCCGAAGCCTCCGAGGCGGCACTCGGCCACGGCTGGCTGCGCACAGGCGACCTTGGCACGATGGACAAGGCCGGGCGCGGCTACCTGCTCGGCCGGGCCAAGGAGCTGATCAAGACCGGCGGCGAGAATGTCTACCCGGCCGAGGTGGACGCTGTCTTTGCCGCCATGCCGGAAGTCGCCGATGCAGGCTGTTGCGGCGTGCCCGACAGGCAATGGGGCGAGGCGGTCAAGGCCTTCGTGGTGCTGAAGCCCGGCCATAGCCTGACCCGCGAGGAAATCGCCGCGCGCTTCAAGGGCCAGATCGCCGGTTACAAGCGCCCGCGCTATATCGAGTTTGTCGACAGCCTCCCGCGCGATCCGATCGGCAAATTGCTGCGCCGCGAATTGTCAGCGCGGCCCGTGACGCCCGATCAGGCGGCATAAGGCTCAGCCCCCGATCACATCGACCTGCACGCTCTGGTTCTGGAAATAGAGCGGGCCGAAGGCGGTGAGGAAGGCAACATCCCCGCTGTCGCGCCCGATGCCGATGGTGGCCATGTCGGCCGCTTTGGCCATGCCGGTTGCATCGACCAGATGCCATTCGCCGCCAAGGAAGACTTCTGCGACCGCGTGGAAATCGGGCGGGCTCACGCGCGGGGCATAGACGCTGGCATAGCGCGCCGGAATCTCGCCCGCGCGCGCCAGCGTGATCAGCAGGTGCGCATAATCGCGGCACACGCCCTTGGCCGAATGGAAGGTGTCAGCCGCGGTGGTCTCCGCATTGCTGGATCCGGGGACATAGGACAGGTGCCCCGCCACCCAGTCGCGCATCGCCATCAGCTTGGCGCCGCCTTCAAGCGTGCCGAACTGACTCTCGGCAAAATCGGTGAACTGGTGCGAGGGGCAATAGCGCGAGGGCAGCAGATATTGCACCGTCTCGCCCGGCAGGCGGTGCGGCGGCAGTGCGGGGAGCGCGGCAAGATCGCGCTCTGTCCGGTCAATATTAACGGTGGCGCGGTAATGGGCGCGCAGCCGCCCTTCCTTGCGCAGCCAGATGCGTGTCCCGATGTGATCTTGCGCGGGCACCCGCGCGAAATGCTGGCAGGGCGACAGGTCAAGCTGCGCCGCCTCGATCACCTGCCCGGGAACCTGCGCCACCTCGATCTGCATCAGCAGGTCGCAGGCGCGCGCAAGGTCGTAATCGAGTTCGACATTGATCTGGAGGCGCAATTTCCGAGCGTTCCCTTGGCGTGACGGAGGCCACTTACATGCAAGAACGCGTGCTCTTGCCGATCTGGCTGGGCCCTATCCGATATGGCCCCATCTGACACGTCATTGTTTCGAAGAATGTGCCGCCCCCGTGCCGGAAGCCCCGGCAACGCCAGCGGGAATAATCAGGCCGCCGTACCGGGAAGCGCTTTCCTGCCCGCTTCCTCCCGCTCCAACGCCCGCTGGTAGGCGGGGCGCGCCGTCAATCGCTCGCGGTAGGCCTTGAGGCTTTCGGGCACGCCCTCGTCCAGCCCTACGCTTTGCGCGAGGATCAGCGCGTATCCGACGCAGATATCGGCCACGGTGAAGCGGTCGGCGCACAGGTATTCGCGGGTTTCGAGGCGCTGTTCGATCTTGATCAGGCGCTTGTGGAACCACTTGGCATAGGCGTGGCCAGCCTCCTGCAACCCCTTGTCCTTCTCGAACAGGACGAAGCGCATATAGACCGTTTGCGGGAAGGTGATCGTCGCGTCGGCGTGGTAGGTGTAATCAAGATAGGCGCCGTAATCCCGCTCGCCCGGCGCGATGGCCAGCGCGGTGTTGCCTGCGCGCGTGGCGAGATAGTGGGCGATGGCGCAGCTTTCGGTCATCTGCGTCTCGCCATCGACCAGCATCGGCACCGTGCCGAGCGGATTGATCGCCATGTATTCGGGCGCAAGGTATCGCGGCGGGAAGGGAAGAATGCGAAGGTCGATTTCGACCCCGGCTTCTTCCGCGGCCCACGTCGCGCGCAGGCCGCGGGAACGGGCGCAGGTGTAAAGGACAGGTGTGGTCATGGCCGGAAGGCTTAATGCCCCTCGCCCGCGCCCACACCCAGCACTTTGTGCAGGACGAAGGCGATGATCGCCCCGAGGATCAGGCCGACAATCGCCGAAAGGGTCGTTGCCGTCAGCCAGCCCAGCACGCCGCCGGCCGCGCCGGCCATCTCGTGCACGGCGTGTTCAGCGGCATGGATCGGGCCATAGAGCCCGTCCCACCCGAGCTTTTTCAGGCTGTCGACAACAATGTGCCCGCCGACCCACAGCATCGCCACCGTGCCGATGATCGACAGCGCCACCAGCAGCTTGGGCACGAAACGCAGCAGGAAGCGCCCGAAGCCTTGCGCCGCCGCGCTCGCCTTTTTGGTGAGGTGGAGACCGATATCGTCCAGCTTCACGATCACCCCGACCGCGCCGTAAACCGCGACCGTGACCGCCACTGCAACCATCGCCAGCACCGCTCCGCGCATCACAAGGCTCTCGTCAGCGACTTCGGCCAGCGCAATCGCCATGATCTCGGCCGAAAGGATGAAATCGGTGCGGATCGCGCCGCCCACACGTTCATTCTCGAAGGCGACCGGGTCCTCGATCACATCCTCCAGCGTTTCGCCGTGCTTGCCGAAGCCCAGCTTCTCCATCACCTTTTCCGCGCCCTCATAGGCAAGGAAAGATCCGCCCAGCAGCAGCAACCAGACGATCGCCGATGGCAGGAATTCGGACAGCAGCAGCGCGGCGGGCAGCAGGAACAACAGCTTGTTCTTGAGACTGCCCTTGGTGATCTTCCAGATGATCGGCAGCTCGCGCGCCGGGGAAAGGCCGGTGACATAGCTGGGGGTGACCGCCGCATCATCGATGACCACGCCCGCGGTTTTGGTTCCCGCCCGCCCTGCGGCAACTGCCACATCGTCGATTGAGGCCGAAGCGGCCTTGGCAATAACCGAAATATCGTCGAGCAGCGCGACCAGTCCTGACGGCACGTGAATCCCCCTTGTTTGCGAATCGTGCAATGGAAACCCGTCGCCTGCCCGTCCGGTTCCCTGCGGGCAAGACTTGCAATTGCTCCCGAAAGCTGTAAGGGCGCGCGCTTCGCATGGGAACCGCCCGGCGATTGTTTGAAGAAAGCCGGAGGGGCCCCGTTCTTATCGAACGGACAAGCCAGCGATCGGCATGGAGTGAAAGGACGCAAGATGGCTCTGTATGAGCACGTCTTCCTCGCGCGTCAGGATCTGAGCCAGGCTCAGGTTGACGCGCTGGCAGCGCAAGCTACCGAAATCGTCGAGGCCGGCAACGGCAAGGTCACCAAGACCGAAACCTGGGGCCTCAAGTCGCTCGCCTACAAGATCGAGCGTAACCGCAAGGCGCACTTCGTGCTGCTCAACATCGACGCCCCCGGCGCCGTGATTGCCGAGCTCGAGCGTCAGACCCGTATCAACGAAGACGTCATCCGTTACATGACCATCCGCGTGGAAGAACACGAGGAAGGCCCGTCCGTGATGATGCGCAAGAACGAACGCGAGCGTAAGCGCCGCGAAACCCGTGAGGAGCGCGACTGATGGCCCGCCCGTTTTTCCGCCGCCGCAAGTCCTGCCCGTTCGCGGCCAAGGACGCCCCGAAGATCGATTACAAGGACGTGCGCCTGCTGCAGGGCTTCATGTCCGAGCGTGGCAAGATCGTGCCTTCGCGCATCACCGCCGTTTCGGCGAAGAAGCAGCGTGAACTGGCCCAGGCGATCAAGCGTTCGCGCCAGATCGGCCTGCTGCCGTTCATCGTGAAGTAGGAGAAGATACCATGAACATCATTCTCCTTGAGCGCATCGAAAAGCTCGGCTCGATCGGTGACGTCGTCACCGTGAAGGACGGCTACGCGCGTAACTTCCTGCTGCCGCAGAAGAAGGCCCTTCGCGCCAACGAAGCCAACAAGAAGGTCTTCGAAGCCAACCGCGAACGTCTCGTGACCGAGAACGCCGAGCGTCGCTCGGCTGCCGAAGCACAGGGCGAAAAGGTTGCCGGTGCAGAAGTGGTGCTGATCCGCGCCGCTTCGAACGCCGGTCAGCTCTATGGTTCGGTCAGCGTGCGCGACATCGTGTCGGGTCTCGCCGATCAGGGCCACAGCGTTGACAAGCGCATGGTCATCCTCGGCGCGCCGATCAAGACCATCGGCATGCACGACGTGACCGTTGCCCTGCACCCCGAAGTCCGCGTGACGGTGAAGGCCAATGTCGCCCGTTCGGACGACGAAGCCAAGCTGCAGAGCGAAGGCGTTGACGTGCTGAAGGCGATGTTCGCCGACGAACAGCGCGAAATCGAGGAACAGGCCGAAGCGACCCGCATCGACACCAACCTCGAACCGGGCGAAATCCCGGCCGAGCTGATGGATGGCGGCGAGGACGACTGATCCTTCCGGCCTCACGGCTACGAAACACAGCAGGGCGCGAAGATCACCTCGATCTTCGCGCCCTTCTTGTAAACAGCGGCGTTCTTGCAAGACGGTCAGGCGCGAGCCAAGGTGCTGCCACACAACGATAACAACAATGGAGCAGAGACAACTGCCATGATCGACATTCCCAGCATCCTCGAACAGCTTCAGCAGCATTATGACGAGGCGGTGCGCACCCTGCGCGACGACGTGATCGCCTTCGGGCGCGATGGCACCGTGCCCGCCCCTGCCAAGCGCGCCGATGGCAGCTATGCCTATCCCCAGATCACGCTGCGCTATAACGGTGTCGGCGCCCCGCGCGATCGCAGCCGCGCCTTTGGCCGGCTGGAAATGCCGGGCACCTATACCACAACCGTCACCCGCCCTGATCTGTTCACCAACTACCTTACCGAACAGCTTGCTCTGATCGCGTCGGAATATGAGGTTGAGGTCAGCGTCACCCGCTCGCGGCAGGAAATCCCCTTCCCCTATGTGCTTGATGGCGAGGCGGGCGCAGCCATGGTCGGGATTGCGCCGCAGGATATTGCCGCGCACTTCCCCTCGACCGATCTGGCCTTGATCGGCGATGAACTGGCTGACGGGATCGAGGTTGACGGCATGTCGGAAATGCCGCTCTCGCTGTTCGATGGCTTGCGCACCGATTACTCGCTGGCCCGGCTCAAGCACTATACGGGAAGCGAAGTCAGCGATTTTCAGGACTTCATCCTGTTCACCAACTATCACCGCTATGTCGATGAATTCGTGAACTGGGGTGCCGCCCAGATCGGCAAGGATGGCTATATCGCGCTGACCGGCGCAGCCGGCCTCGATATCCGCGAACAGACCGCGCACGCGCAAGACCAGCTCAACGACACCGCGTGGCGGCGTCATCAGATGCCCGCCTATCACCTGATCCGCGAGGACGGGCGCGGGATCACGCTGGTCAATATCGGCGTCGGCCCGTCCAACGCCAAGACGATCTGCGATCACCTCGGCGTGCTGCGCCCCCATGCCTGGCTGATGATCGGCCATTGCGGGGGCCTTCGCTCCACCCAGAAGATCGGCGACTTTGTGCTGGCCCATGCTTACCTGCGCGATGATCACGTGCTTGATTGCGTGCTCCCGCCCGAAGTGCCGATCCCGCCGATTGCCGAAGTGCAGCAGGCCATGGCAGCCGCGGCAGAGGCGGTTGCCGGCGTGCAGGGTGCTAACCTCAAGCAGCGGATGCGCACCGGCACGGTGGTCACCACCGATGATCGCAACTGGGAGCTGCGCTATTCCTCGTCGGCCAAGCGGTTCTCGCAAAGCCGCGCGATCGCCATCGACATGGAAAGCGCGACCATCGCCACGCAGGGCTACCGCTTCCGCGTGCCTTACGGGACGCTGCTCTGTGTCTCGGACAAGCCCTTGCATGGCGAGATCAAGCTGCCGGGGCAGGCCAACAAGTTCTACGAGGAAGCCATCGCGGCCCACTTGCAGATCGGCATTGTCGCCTGCGCGATGCTGCGTGACGAGGGTGACCGCCTGCACAGTCGCAAGCTGCGCGCATTTAACGAGCCGCCGTTCCGGTAGGAAATTGAAGGGCGGCGCCCTCCGCGCCGCCCTTCCGCCGGGTCACGCGGACCCGGAAACTTGTGATGATCGTGGCCATCGGTAGGTTGCCCGTGGCGGCGCGGCATGATGAATAGCCGACTGGCCGTGCGCGGGGATTGGACAAGACCGACAAGTATTGCCGCCCCCTTGCATGGGATGACGCGCAGGCTGGCTTGGGCTAGCCTTGCTGCGCGAACCATCCGCAAGGAGACCACCCGATGCCCCACCCACAACTCTCGCGCTCGATTGCCGGACGCGTCGCGATTGTCACCGGCGCGGGCAGCGGCATGGGGCGGGCAACGGCGCGGCTGTTCGCCGCCGAGGGCGCGAAGGTAGCGGTTGTCGACCGCGATCTTGCCGCTGCCGAGGCGGTGGCGGCAGAGTGCGGCAGCGGCGCGCGCGCCTATGCCCTCGATGTGGCGGACGGGGAGGCGATTGCCCGCACCATCGCGCAGATCGCCGGGGATTTCGGCGGCATCGACATTCTGGTGAACAATGCCGGTGTCTCCAGCTTCTGCGCGCTGGATGACCCCGCCTACGAGGACGTGTGGGCGCGGTCGCTGGCGGTGATGCTCACCGCCCACCAGCGCATGGTGCGCGCCGCCCTGCCGTGGCTGCGGCGCAGCGATGCGCCCCGGATCGTCAATATCGCCTCGACCGAGGGCCTCGGCGCAACGCCGGGCGATACGCCTTACGTGGCGGCCAAGACCGGCGTGATCGGGCTGACGCGCGGGCTGGCGGTGGATCTCGGGCCGGAGGGCATCACCGTCAATTGCATCTGCCCCGGCCCGATCCGCACCGCGATGACCGACGCCGTGAGCGAGGAGCACAAGGTGATCTTCGCCAAGCGCCGCACTGCCCTCAGGCGTTATGGCGAGCCGGAAGAAGTGGCGCATATCACGCTGTCGCTGGTGCTGCCGGCGGCAAGCTATATCACCGGCGCGGCAATCCCGGTCGATGGCGGGCTGATGGCGCGCAACGCCTGATCCGGGCCTGACCCCGGTTCAGACCCCGCCAGACCCCTGCTTGACCCCACCTAGACCCCGGTTAGCCCTCCTTAGCCCGGGCTTGCAGCGGGGTTTCACGTGAAACATCGCAGAGCCGGGGCGGCTACCCCCGCCCCTTGGTCTTGGTGTTGCCGCTGACCGCATTGGCAGCAATGAAATCGATGATCTGGCCGGCAATGTCCTTGCCCGTCGCGCTCTCGATCCCTTCCAGACCGGGCGAGGAATTGACCTCCATGATGACGGGGCCATGATTGCTCCGCAGCATATCGACGCCGCACACATTCAGCCCCATGCGCTTGGCAGCCCGAACCGCGGTCGAGCGTTCCTCGGGCGTGATCTTGATCACCTGCGCAGAGCCGCCGCGGTGGAGGTTGGAGCGGAATTCGTCCGCCGCGCCCGTGCGCTTCATCGCCGCGACCACCTTGCCGCCCACCACCAGCGCGCGGATATCGGTGCCGCCGGCTTCCTTGATATATTCCTGCACGAGGATGTTGACGTTGGCCCCGCGAAACGCCTCGACCACCGATTTGGCGCTGCTCATGGTTTCTGCAAGCACCACCCCGATGCCCTGCGTGCCCTCGATGAGCTTGATCACCACCGGCGGGCCCTTGACCGCCTTGATGATCTCCTCGGCCTGCTTGGGATCATTGGCATAAGCGGTAAGCGGCAGGCCCAGCCCGTGCTTGGCGAGGATCTGCAAGCTGCGCAATTTGTCGCGGCTGCGCCCGATCGCCACGCTCTCGTTCAGTGACCAGATCCCGGCCATTTCGAACTGCCTGAGGATCGCAAGACCGTAATTGGTGATCGATGCCCCGATGCGCGGGATCACCGCGTCATAGGCGGCGATCGGCGACCCGTTGTAGAACACCTGCGGGCGGTGGCTGGCGATATGTACCGTGCAGCGCAGCGTGTTGAGAATGTCGAGCGTGTGCCCCCGCGCCTCGGCCGCAGCCTTGAGCCGCTGGTGCGAATAGAGGTTGGCGTTGCGCGCCAGCATCGCGATTTTCATGAAGACCCTTTCAAGACCGGCGCTCTAGCTATCTGTTTTGCCGCGTTATCCGAACCACCCGGCGATTCCACCGGGCCTGAACACGCTCTACCGGCGGACGCGCCCCATATGCGCTATCTGAGGCGATTGCAGCCACGAATGACCACTATCCACCACCATTCGTCGCCGCAGCGCCGTGCGCCCGATCAGCATCGGAAATTGCATCTGGGACCTGTCCGCCAGGCTGATTTCCGCCCGGAAGGTCAGATTACCGATTCTGAGCGGCGTCTTTATGACAAACCGGGTCTGCTGGTCGCCATTGGACGAGGTGATGCCGCGCACATCAACATGCACCGCCTCGCAGAAATGCCGGACGCCGCCCCAATCGACAGCAAAGCGCACAAACCGTTCGCCGTCGCGCTGGAAATCCTCGAGCACATCGGCGTGGAGCGAGGATGTGCGCGCGCCGGTATCGATCTTGGCCGGGATGCCCGCAAGGCCAAGTTCGGGCAAGCTGGCCAGCTCGCGCCAGCCCACGACCAGAGGTGGTTTTGCCGCCTTCAAGGCAGGATCGCCATCCCGTCCCCGCCCTCGCCCGCCTTGAGGCGGCGCAGCACGGTTCCGCTGGCGTAATCGACTTCGGCAACAGTGTCGCTGGCCGTCTCGGCGACGTAGATGCGCTTGCCGTCCTTCGACCACAGGATCGTCACCTGAAAGCGCGCCTCGGCCTCCGCAGGGCTGGAAACGGCGATGGAGCGGACCACCTTGGCGCTGGCCGTGTCGATGACGCTGAGGCTGCCGTCCTGAAGATCGGAGGTCACCGCGACATCACCTTGCGGCCGGACCGCGATGCGCAGCGGGAAGCGGCCGGTGGCGAGGCGTTCGCGCACCGCCATCGTCTGCGGATCGAGCGCAAAGGCCTGGTTCGATCCGCGCGCCGAGACCCACAGGGTCTTGCCGTCGGGCGAGAGCGCGATGCCTTCGGGCTCTTCACCAACTGTCACCGACAGCGGCGCACGGCGAGTGACGAGATCGACCCGCGTGACCGTGCGCGAGCCAAGGTCGGTCGTCCACGCGGTGCGCGCATCGGGGCTGATGGCGAGCATATGGCTGCCCTCCTTGCCCGTGGGGAATTCGAACAGTACCGCTGCGCCAGTGAGCGGCCCGACAACCCGGAAGATTGAGCGGCGCCCCTCGGCGGTCACATAGATATTGCCGTTATCGTGCCAGACAATCCCGTGCGGCCGGGCATTTGCGCCAAGATCGATGCTCTTGACCCGTTCGAGGCTGTCGGTGCGGAAGATGTCGACGCTGGTGCCGCCATAGCAGGCCAGCGCCACGTGCCCGCCGTCAGGGGAGGTCGCCAGTTCGTGGGGGTTGGTGCAGCTTGGCAGGCGCAGCACCTCCCTCCCGGTGACAAGATCGACCTTGGAGAGCGTGTTGCCGCGCTTGGCCGCGACGAACAGGGTCGGACTTGTGGCGGCCCCCGCCTCGCCCGGCGCTGTGACAGGCGCGCAGGCAGCGAGCGCCAGCAACGTCGCCGCCCCCGCCGCCTTCGCCACAATGCTGCCCCCGCGCCGAATCACCAGCCGGCCTTCTCGCCCTTGTTCTGCTGGTCGAGCCACTTCTTGAGCGGGGCGAAATATTCCACCATCGCCTTGCCGCTCATCTGCCGCTCTCCGGTGAAGGCTTCAAGCGCATCGGGCCAGGGCTTGGATGCGCCCATCTCCAGCATGGCGCCCAGCTTCGCGCCGACCTCCTTGTTGCCGTAGAAGGAACAGCGGTGAAGCGGCCCCTTCCAGCCGGCGGTGTCGCAGGCGGACTTGTAGAACTGGAATTGCAGCAAGCGGGCAAGGAAGTAGCGGGTGTACGAAACATTGCCCGCAATGTGATACTTGCCGCCCGCATCGAAGCCCGCAGGATCGCGCGGCACAGGCGGAACGATGCCCTGATACTCGCGCCGCAAATCATTCCAGCCGGTGTTCATCGCCGCTTCGGGGATCGAGCCGTCGTAGAGACCCCAGCGATAACGGTCGAGCAGCAGGCCAAAGGGCAGGAAGGCCACCTTGTCCATCGCCTGTCGCAACAGCAGGCCGATATCCTTGTCGGCGCTGGGCACCTGGGCGGCATCGAGCATCCCGATCTGCACGAGATATTCGGGCGTGATCGACAGTGCGATCATATCGCCAATCGCCTCGTGGAAGCCGTCATTGGCGCCGTTCAGATGCAGGAAGTCCTGCTTGTTATAGGCGCGCTGGTAGTAGTTGTGGCCGAGTTCGTGGTGGATGGTGACGAAGTCATCCCCGTTGGGCTTGATGCACATCTTGATGCGCAGATCATCGACATTGTCGATGTCCCAGGCCGAGGCATGGCACACCACCTCGCGGTCAGCAGGCTTGCTAAACTGCGATCGCTCCCAGAAGGTTTCGGGCAGCGGCGCGAAGCCCAGCGAGGAGAAGAACTGCTCGCCAACCTTGACCATGCCGGTCGCATCGAGCTTTTTCTTGGCAATCAGATCGGTCACATCGTAACCGATGTCGCCCGCGCCCGCAGGGGCGACCAGCGGGTAGATATTGCCCCATTCCTGCGCCCACATATTGCCGAGCAGGTCAGCGCGAACCGGACCGGTGCGCGGCTGCACGGCATCGCCGTACTTCTCGTTGAGCTTGCGGCGCACATAGGTGTGGAGCGCGATATAGAGCGGTTTCACCTCCTGCCACATCCGCTCGGTCTCGGCGGCGAACTGGTCAGGCGGCATGTCATATCCAGAGCGCCACATCGCGCCCATATCGGCAAAGCCCAGTTCCTTCGCGCCCTCGTTGGCGAGCGCGCTCATGCGGGCATAGTCCTGACGCATCGGCGCGCCGACATTGTCGTGCCAGCTTGCCCACATCTCCTTCAGTTCAGCAGGCGTACGCTCGAGATTGCCCATCTCCGCCTCGATATCGCTGCCATTGATCGGCTGGCCGTTGAGCGTGCCTTTGCCGCGCCCGTAGGCCGAGCCGAGGCTGGTGGCGATCGCGTTCAGTTCCTCGGCCGCACCCGGGCGATTGGGCGCTGGCAAGGAAATGCCGTTGCGCAGCGTGTCGAGCTTGCGAACCGTCTCGGCATCCAGCCCCGTTACGCGGGCATAGCGGGCTGCATCATTGGCATAGGCGACCTGCTTGAGCGTCAGTTCCGCTCCGTACTTGGCCGCCAGCGTATCGGTGTCATGGTTGATATAGGTCGCATTGACCCACGAGACATGGGCATATTCGACCGAAAAAGCCGCCAGATCGGCCTCGACAGCGGCAAGCCACGCCTTCGCGCCCTCGGGGGTTTCGGGATAGGTTGCGGGAGCCGCGGCAGGCGCAGGTGCGGCGTCCTGCGCGGCCAGTGGCACAGCCACAGCGATGGCAAGCGCGGCAGCGGCGCACTTCAACAGGGGGGCGGCGAGTTTCATTGGTGTGGGGTTCCCGTCCGTCATGTGACAATGCCGCAGGGTTTGAACTCCCCGCGCGCGGGAATCAAGCCGCGAGGAAGCCTGCAATCGCCGTGCCGAGCTCAGGCTTCGTCACGCTGCTCATATGGGTGCCCGGCACTCCAATGTAGCGCGCGCCGGAAAGCCGCGCGGCAAGTTCCTCCGCCGAGCCGTTGTCCTGATCTTCGTCGCCGCAGATCACCGCTGTGGGCATGGTGATGTTTGCGAGCGCCGCGAGATCGAAATCGTCCATCGCATCAAGCAGCAGCCGCGCCGCAGCACGGTCCACTCCTTGTGATTTGAGGAATGTGCGGGCGGTGAAGGCCGGGTCACCGGGTTTGATGGTGTCGAACTCGTCAATCACGCGCTTGAAAAAGTCGGCGCGGCGCGTCCATCCGGCCAGCCCCTCAACCCCCATGCCGCACACCACCAGACGGCGCGGCTCGAGTATACCGTAGGCGACCGCGTGAACCGCGGTGCGCGCGCCCAGCGAGAAGCCGACGAGATCGAAAGCGCCTGCCTCCAACCCCAGATGCTCGGTGAGCGCAACCACATCGCGCACCAGCACCCCGGGAGGATAGGCGCCCGCATCACCCGGTGCCGCGCTTTGGCCGTGGACCCGGAAATCGAGCATAATGGCCCGCATTCCAGCTGCCGCCAGCCTTTCGGCATGGCCCCACTTGATCCAGTTCATCTGCGCGGAGGAAAACAGGCCGTGGAGCAGCACCACAGGGCGCCCCTCACCGACAATATGGACGGCCAGACGCGTGGTATCAAAGCTGGCGAAATACTCGGTCACAATGGTCATGGCCCGCCTGCTAGCGCGGTTCTGGCCGGGCGGCCAGAGTGCTTGAATATAGTAAGCCTGCTTATTATAAGTGCACCTATGAGCATCGACACCGGCTATCGACTTGCCGACAATTCGCGCCAATTGCGTCGCCTTTTTGACGAACGCGTGCGCTCGCTCGAGATTACAGGGCCGCAAGCGCGGCTGCTGCTTTCGCTTGAGCGCAATCCCAACGAGAATCAGGCCTTCTATGCCGAACGGCTGGAGATCGAACCAATCACTCTCACCCGAATCGTCGACCGGCTGGAGGATGCCGGCTGGATCGAGCGCCAGGCCGATCCGGCCGATCGCCGCGCGCGCATCCTGCATCTGACGGATAAAAGCCGTGGCATCGTCACCCGGCTGCGCGCCGGAGTAGAGGGTCTGTTTGAAGAGATGCTTGACGGCTTCGATGGAGGCGAGCGGGTGTTGTTTGCGCAGATGCTCGAACGCATTGCGGCCAATCTGGTCGCGGCCCGCCACCCGGAGGCTGCGCATGGCTGACGCCGATCCGCTCCGCACGCCCGAGGCAGCCAATGCCACTACGCTACCCTCAACGGAGGCTGCGCGCGCGCGCCGGCCTTGGGGCCGATGGGCGCTGATGCTGATCGTCCCGGTCGCTTTGTTGCTGGGCGCCTGGTTCTACTGGCAGAGCCTTGCAGGTAAGGTTTCAACCGACAACGCCTATATCAAACAGGACATGGTCTCGGTCAGCGCCGAGGTCGGCGGGCCGATCACCGAGGTGCTGGTCAAGGACGGCGACGATGTGCAGGCTGGCCAGCTTCTGTTCCGGATCGATCCCGAACCCTTCCGGCTCCAGATCACCGAAGCCAATGCCGCGATCGCCGGTGCGCAGGTCAATGTCATCGCGCTTCGCAACGATGCCGATCTGACCGGCACCGACATCGCAGCCGCGCGCAGCGACGTGGGGTTTGCCGAGGCCCGCTTCGAGCGTGTGCGCGCACTGCGTGACAAGGGCTTTTCAACCAAGGCAGACTTCGAGGCCGCCGAGCAGGCTGTGATCCAGGCGCGTGAACGCGTGCGTCAAGCCGAAGACCGCCAGCGCGAGGCGCGCGCGCGGCTTTCCAGCGGACCGGCCGTGCCCGGCGTCAACCCGCAGGTCGCCGCTGCCGAAGCGCGCCGCGCCAACGCCCAGTTATCGCTCCGGCGCACAGAGGTGCGCGCACCGGCGGCAGGCAGGATCGCGCAAGCGGACCGCTTGCAGATGGGCCAACAGGTCGTCCCCAATCTCCCCGTGCTAACGCTGGTGCGCAGTGGTTCGACCTACATCGAGGCGAACTTCAAGGAGACCGATCTTGCCGACATGATGGTGGGACAGCGAGCCGAAATCCGCTTCGACGCCTATCCCGATCTGGTGCTCGAAGGCCGCGTCGCTTCAATCGGGGCGGGCACGGGCGCGGAATTTTCCGTGCTGCCTGCGCAGAACGCCACCGGCAACTGGGTGAAGGTCACACAGCGCGTGCCGGTCCGGATTGCCCTGAAGAGTGAAAGCCCTCGCCGGTTGATTGCCGGGCTTTCCACCGAAGTCACGGTCTTCATCGAGGAAGGTGCAAAGCGCTGACATGGCAAGCAGCGCGGCCCCTGCTGCAGGCGACCTACCCGCGCCCGTCCCGCTGCATGATGTGGCAGAACTGGAAACCGGCAATTACCCGTTGATGATCATCGGCGTGATGGCCGCATCACTGCTCCAGATCCTCGACACCACAATCGCCAATGTCGCCCTGCCGCATATGCAATCCTCGCTAGGCGCGACGGTCGACACCATCACCTGGGTGCTGACGAGCTATATCATAGCCTCGGCCGTGGCCCTGCCGCTGACCGGGTGGCTCGCCGACCGGATCGGCGCACGCACCCTGTTCATCGGCTCGGTCGCCGGCTTCATCACCGCCTCGATGTTGTGCGGCATCGCGCAGAACCTTGAGGAGATGGTGCTGTTCCGCGCGCTGCAAGGCGTTGCCGGCGCCTTCATCGCCCCTCTCAGCCAGTCCTTCATGCTCGATGCGACCCGCCCCAGCCGTCATCCGCAGATCATGGCCCTGTGGGGAATGGGGATCATGATCGGCCCGATTCTAGGCCCGATCCTCGGCGGCTGGCTGACCGAAACGGCGAACTGGCGCTGGGTGTTCTTCGTCAATCTGCCGGTGGGCGTGGCCTCGCTGGCGATCCTCATTGCCTATCTGCCCAAGCGCGCCAAGCGCCGACGCCGGTTCGATTTGGCGGGATTCATGCTACTCGCGGTGGCGCTCGCTTCATTCCAGCTGATGCTCGATCGCGGGCAGCAGGAAGACTGGCTCGCCTCGCCAGAGATCTGGGTCTATCTTATTCTGATGCTGTCAGCGACGTGGATCGCGGTCATCCACTTCGCCACCGCGCGCGCACCCATGTTCGACCGCGCGCTGTTTGCCGACCGCAATTTCGCCATCGCGCTCGCCTTCATGGTGGTGATCGGGATCGTGATGTTCGCTGTAATGGCGCTCCTGCCCCCCATGCTGCAGAATCTGTTCGGCTACGGCGTGATCGACACCGGGATCGTGCTGATGCCGCGCGGGGTGGGTATCCTGGTCTCGATGCAGGTCTCGGGGCTCCTGATGCGGCGCGGGATCGACGCAAGGCCCGTGGTGGCGAGCGGTTTTCTGATCTGCGCCCTTTCGCTATGGCAAATGGCGCATTGGTCGCTCGCGGTGGATGAAATGCACGTGATCATTAGTGGCCTGTTGCAGGGGCTCGGCATGGGCCTCGTCTTTATTCCCCTGCAGGTCAGCGCCTTCGCCACGCTTAGCCCAGCCCAGCGCACCGATGGATCGAGCCTGCTCAATCTGTTCCGCTCGTTGGGGGCCTCGGCGGGGATCGCGTGGATGACGGTGCTGCTCGCGCGCAACATCCAGACGAGCCACGAGGATCTGGGCGCCAATATCACCGCAGGCACCGGAAGCATTGTCGACTTCTCGACCACCGACCGCTTCCAGATGTTGGGCGATACCGCCATGACGATCATTAATGCCGAAGTGAACCGACAGGCGGCAATGATCGCCTATATCGACGACTTCTGGCTGATGATGTGGATCACTCTCGCCGCCGCGCCGCTGGCCCTCCTCATGCGCCGGAACACAGCGCCCGGCGGCCCCATCGCGCTGTCGGAATAGGCCCTAGCGGAAGAAGCACTGCGTCCCGGCATAAAGCATCTCCACCGCGCCGGCCTTGACGAAGCCGCCGATGCTTTCACCCAGCGCAAACTCCTCGCCCAGTGTGCTGCCTTCGACCATCGCAAATCCCGGTGTGGTTTCAAGCGCGGCGCGGGGCGTGCCAAGCTGCACCTTGCCCGGAAGAGTGACAGTCCCGCTCGCCGCAGCCGCATCACCATCCTGCGGCAGATGCCAGTTCCAGCCGACCAGACGGCTTTCTTGGAAGTGCAGCGTAAGGCCCCCGGCAAAATCAGTGAAAGTGATTGGCCCCGCCCCGCAGTCCGGATTTTCGCCGCTGCGCAGGACTGGCCCAACCGCTTTGGCCAGCGCCGTTTCGACTTCGGCCTTCCCGGCGGCGAAATAGAAGCTTTCGGCGCCCGCGCTCAGCCCGTCGGAGCGCAGTTCGACAGCATTGGCGGCGACGGGCGTTTCACCGGTCTTGCCCTCAAGCTTTTCGGCCGGACTCGGCACGCCCCCGCTATCGCATCCCGCCAAAACCAAAGCGCCTGCCAGTGCGATGATCGGCCAACGGTTGCTCATGACTGCGTCCCTTTCCACCAGGCGGCCTTGCGCACGAACGGCAAAGCCAGCACCGCTCCCAGACCGGCTAGCGCCATATCCTTCTGCGCGTCAAACATATCCCCCTGTTCGCCATTGTAAGCGCCGGCAGCTTCGGGTGCGAGCGCGAGCGTGAGGCTCCACTCGAATATCTCGTATAGCCCGCCCACGGCGAACACGAACAAAACGGCAAGGGCCAGCCCCATGCGCCGAGACAGTCCCCAGTAACGCACGCCCAGTTCGGTCATCGGTGCCATCGCAACCGCGCCGAACACGAAATGCACCAGCCGGTCGAACATATTGCGGTCCGAACCAAGCACGGGCAGCCAGTCGTGGTAAGGCACGAAGCTGTAGGACCAGCGCGCGGCGAACAGGTGCAGCAGCACGAAGGCAGTCATGCACACAGCGGAAAGGTCGCTCATCGGCGCACGGCGAAGGAATCGATAAGCCACGGGCAGTAACACCGCCACCGGACCGACCTGAAGCCAGGTATTCGCCGGATAAAGTGCACCCCAGGCGCTGAGCGGCACGCCCAGCGCCACCAGCGCCAGCATCCAACCCTGCGCTCTGCCCAACGGCGGCATGGACGCCGGTCTCAGCCCTTCTTGAGGTGGCGGCGGCCCAGCAGCTCGGCGATCTGCACCGCATTGAGCGCGGCGCCCTTGCGCAGGTTGTCCGAGACGACCCAGATGGTCAGCCCGTTTTCAACCGTCGGATCCTCGCGCACGCGGCTCACGAAGGTCGCCGCATCGCCGACGCATTCGATCGGGGTGATGTAGCCGCCATCCTCGCGCTTATCGATCAGCATAACGCCGGGTGCTTCGCGCAGGATGTCCATCGCGGCTTCGGCGCTAAGTTCGTTCTCGAATTCGATGTTGACCGCTTCCGAGTGGCCGACGAACACGGGCACGCGCACGCAAGTTGCGGTCAACTTGATCTTGGGATCGAGGATCTTCTTGGTCTCGACCACCATTTTCCATTCTTCCTTGGTCGAACCATCATCAAGGAAGACATCAATGTGCGGAATGACGTTGAAGGCGATCTGCTTGGTGAACTTGGACGGTTCGACCGGATCGCCCACGAAGATCGCGCGGCTTTGGGTGAACAGCTCGTCCATGCCGGCCTTGCCCGCGCCCGAAGTCGACTGATAGGTGGAGACGACCACGCGCTTGATCGTCGCGGCATCGTGAAGCGGCTTCAGGGCCACCACCAGTTGCGCGGTCGAGCAGTTGGGGTTGGCGATGATGTTGCGGGCCTTGTAGCCATCGATCGCATCGGGGTTCACTTCCGGCACCACCAGCGGAACATCGGGGTCCATGCGGTAGAGCGAGGAATTGTCAATCACGACGCAGCCTGCGGCCGCTGCCTTGGGGGCATATTCCTTGGCCGGGCCCGAGCCTGCCGCGAACAGGGCAATATCCCAGCCGGCGAAATCGAAATGCTCGATGTTCTTGCACTTGAGCATCTTGCCGGTGTCGCCGAACTCGACCTCGGAACCGGTCGAGCGCGACGAGGCAACCGCAGCCACCTCATCACACGGGAACTCACGTTCCGCCAAGACCTGCATCATCTCGCGCCCGACATTGCCGGTCGCGCCGACCACTGCCACCCGGTAACCCACTTGGCATTCTCCTATCACTTCGCCGGCATCATTTTGCAGGTGCGAAATAGCGTGCGCTGCCCCCAGCGCAACATCATTTGTCTTTGTGCAGACCTATACCAGCTTGCCTCAACTTACTTCGGAGGCGTCACCCCGTGGGCTTCAAGAAAGCGGAAAATGCTGTTCCAGACGTGCGGGCCAATCTTTGGGCCGGACACGCGGTGGGTATAGCCGGGATAGAGCATCATTTCGAACGGCGTGTTGCTTTCCTGGAGCACGCTGATCAGTTCCGAGGCGTTCTCGAACACGACGTTGTCATCGGCCATGCCGTGGATCAGCAGCAGCGGGTCGGTGATCTTCGTGGCTTCGGGAATTGCGCTGGATTTCTCGTAAGCCTGCGGAACCTCGCGCGGATCACCCATGAAGCGTTCGGTATAATGGGTGTCGTAAAGCTCCCAACGCGTTACCGGCGCGCCCGAGATGCCCGCAGCGTAAAGGCCGGGATCGGTTTCCAGCATCTTCAGCGTCATGTAGCCACCATAGGACCAGCCATAGGTCGCGATCTTCGCCGGATCGACGAACTCGAGGCTCTTCAGGAACTGAGCGCCGGCCTTCTGGTCGCGCACTTCGACGCCGCCCATCGCACGGTAGATCGGCTGTTCGAAATCGACCCCGCGATTGGCGGACCCGCGATTGTCGAGCTGGAAGAAGATGTAGCCCTTATCCACGATCGCCTGCGCGAGCGCCCCGCCCCAGCCTTTAGTCACAGTCTGCGGCCCCGGTCCGCCATAGTGCTGGAAGAACACCGGGTAACGCTTGCCCTTCTCCATCTTGGGCTTGAGCATCATCCAGTGCAGCGGCGTCCCGTCCTCGGCGGCAATCGTGCCGTATTCGGGCGCGACATGGCCCGCGAAGTAAGGCGCATAGGGGTGGCTGTCCGCGACCCGGTTTTCCTCGATCCACGCCACCCGCTTGCCGTCGGGGGTGGCGAGATAGGACTGCGAAGGCTGATTGGGCGCGGACCGGCTGACATAGAGCAGCCTGCCCGCTCCATCCATGCTCGCCCCGTTGGTGAAGGCGGGGTCGGTAAGCAATTCAGGCTCACCCGCGCCGTCCAGGCGGGCGCGATAGATTTGTTGGGTCAGGACATCGGAAGTGGCCTGATAGGTGAAAGTGCCAGCGGCCTCGTCCACCCCTACCAGCGAGGTCGTGGGCGCCGGGCCGCGGGTCAGCTGCTTCCACGCGCCAGCATCATAGCGATAGAAATGTCCGAAGCCGTCCCGCTCGGACCACCACAGCAGGCTGCCGTCCTTGAGGAAGCGGTAATTGTCGGACAGATTGATCCAGTAATCGGGCCGCGCGGCGTTCTCGGTGAACCAGATCTGCGAGGCACCGGTCGCTGGATCGATCTTGAGCACATCAATCTTCGTTTGCGCGCGATCTTGCCGCTGGACATAGATCGCGCTGCCATCGGGCGCCCAGTCGACGCGCGCGACATAGATATCGAGATCGAACCCGAGATCGACCTTCACGCTGCCCGTGCCATCGGGGTTCATCACATAGAGCTCGACGACGGCGTTGTCCGTCCCCGCCGCGGGATAGCGCTGGTCGAACACCTTGGTGCCCTTCGCGCCGATTGCCGCACGGGTGACGATGCCGACGCTCGCTTCATCAGTCCGCTGGATGACGATGCGCTTGTCGTCGGGGCTCCACCAATAACCCTGAAGCCGCGCCATTTCCTCTTGCGCCACGAATTCGGCCTCGCCCCAGCGGATGGTTTCCGCCTCGCCTGCCGGGGTGATCGGCTGCGCCTCTCCTCCGACCGGTCCGACCCACAAACGCCGGTCGCGCACGAAGCTGACCGAGCCACCCTTGGGCGAAAGCTGCGGGTTCAATTCGGTGCCTTCGGTATCGGTCAGGCGGGTGATGGTCCCATCGAGCTTGGCGAGAAACAGGTCGCCGTCCAATGGCACCAGCACGCCCGAGCCGTCACTTGCCCATTGATAGGCAATGATCCCCTTGAGGCTGCCGACACGCGCACGCTCGCGCTGCATCTTCTCGTCTTCCGAGAGTTCTCGGCCCGAGCCGAGCTTCTCCGAATCCACCAGCATCCGCCATTCGCGGCTCTCGATATCGTAACCCCACAGGTCATAACGGTCGCGATCATCGGCGCGGTTCCTGAGCAGGGTGAGAAAGCGGCCATCGGGCGACAGCTTCACCTGACGCGGTGCGGGGCCATCGAGGCCCGGCGAGGCGAAAACCCGTTCGAAGGTGAGCGCAGTTGCCGCATCAGGCATGGTGGCGGTCTCCGCCAGAACCGGCGTTGTCAGGCAGGTCGAAAGACACAGGGCAACCGCAGCAAGAACCGAACGCATCCAAAGCTCACCTCGTCAATGCGACCGCTGGGCTGCGGCGCATTATGCTCCTCGCAATGACGAAAGGAATTGGCAAGAGGCGCAAACGAAAAGGGCGGCCCCTTGCGGAGCCACCCTTCGATAATCGGTGGCAATGGAGCCTTACGCCTTGGGCGAAGGTGCCTTGCGCTCGACGATACGTGCGCTCTTGCCGGTGCGGCCGCGCAGGTAATAGAGCTTGGCGCGACGCACCACGCCGCGGCGGACCACGGTGATGCTTTCGACGATCGGCGAATAGAGCGGGAAGACGCGCTCGACGCCCTCGCCAAAGCTCATCTTGCGCACGGTGAAGTTCGAACCCATGCCGCGGTTCGAGCGGGCGATCACGACGCCTTCGTAGGCCTGGATACGCTCGCGGTTGCCTTCCTTCACCTTAACGCCGACGCGGACGGTGTCGCCTGCGCGGAATTCGGGGATGTCCTTGCCGGACTTGGCGATTTCTTCGGCTTCAATTTGCTGGATCAGGTTCACTGGTCCGGTTCCTTACGTTTTTGCCGCGCGCCAGAGGCAGGCTGGACCCGAGCGCCCTCATGACGCTCCCAAAGGTCCGGCCTGCGTAACCGTGTGTCGTTCTCGCTTTGCAGCTTTCGCCACGCCGCGATCTTCGCATGATCCCCCGATCGCAGCACTTCGGGGATCGTGCGCCCTTCCCATTCCTGAGGTCGGGTGTAGTGCGGGTATTCGAGGAGGCCGTTTTCGTACGACTCCTCCGCCCCGCTAGAAGCCGCGCCCATTACGCCGGGAAGCAGCCGAATGCAAGCGTCAAGCACGGTAAGCGCGGCCATCTCGCCGCCGCTAAGAACGATGTCGGCGAGAGAGACCTGCTCGATCTCCGGGCGGGCCTCGAACAGGCGTTCATCGAAACCCTCGAACCGTCCGCACAGGATGATGACGCCGGGGCCGGCTGCGAGTTCGCGGATGCGCGCTTGCGTAATGGGACGGCCGCGCGGGGTCATGGCGAGGATCGGGCGTCTGGCAGCAGGCGCACTGTCGAGGGCGCGAGCCAGCACATCGCACTTCAGCACCATCCCCGCCCCGCCGCCTGCGGGGGTGTCATCGACGGTGCGGTGCTTGTCTGTGGCGAAGTCGCGGATCTGCACCGGCTCGCAGGCCCACTTGCCCTCGGCCATGGCGCGGCCTGCGAGCGAAACGCCGAGCGGTCCGGGGAACATCTCGGGATAGAGCGTGAGGATGGTGGCGGCGAAGGTCATTCGAACGATCCGATGTCGGTTCTGGCCTTCCGCGCGTCTCGACGCCGACGCATCAGAACCGTGAGCGAAGCGACGCCAAAACCCGTCACAAGCACCGCGAGTAGAAGCCGCAGACCGTTCGCCGGCATGCGAGAGAGCGTCAACACAATATTCTCAAGCGTGGCACCGTCAGACTTCACCAGAATGATTATCAGCAATCCGAAGATGAACAGCAACGGCATGAGCCCTGCTGCCACGATGCTGACCAAATATCGCCGCGGCGGCATCAGCCGGCCGAGAAGGACGGCGGCACGCCAAGCAAGAAACGCCGACACAAGAATGACACCGGTCTGCCCTATAATGTCACCCGACGAGGTTGGGCTGCTGGGCCGGGGCACTATGGTCATGGAGGTCGATGCAGAAACCTTCTCAGGTAGACTCACCGCCACGTGACCCCCTCCTTCGCCCGCGTATCAACGGTCAGCTCGAAAACATCCGGGCGCGCATAGTGTCCATCGGTATCAAGGTTCGCCAGCCCCTCGGCCAATTCGGCCAGATCGAGTTCTGCCAGCAGCGTCTCCTCGCCCTCGCCCGCTTGCGCGATCACGCGAGTGTCTGGCGCAGCGATAAGCGATCCGCCCTTATTGAGGACTTCGCCGGGGATGGCCTCCAGCAACTCCCGCGCCGCCACTGAACCGCCCACGCGCTCCAGCCCGTCGAGCAGATCGTCTTTAGTCTGCACCAACCCCGCAGCCAGCACAAAGCACCGCCCCTCCATCGCATAGTGACGCGAGGCAATCTGGTGGCTCTCGCGCACCGTCGGCCAAGCGGCCACGTGCACGTCCTCGCCCAGATTGTGCATCGCCGCGCGCGCCAAAGGCATCCAGTGCTCCCAACAGATCAGCGTACCGAGGCGGCCCCACTCGGCCTGGTGCACGCCGAGCGTTGAGCCATCACCGCGCGCCCAGATCAGGCGCTCGCCGTGCGTCGGCACCAGCTTGCGATGATCGAGCACCGGCGCACCGGGGCGGAAGGTCATCTGGTTGTTGACGAGGCTGCGGCGCACCCGCTCATGCGCGCCGATGCTGATCGTCGCGCCGCTCGCATCGGCCAGTTCCTGCAAGGGCAACAGCCGCTCGTCATTGGCCATAACCGCCTGATCGAGCATGATTGCGTGAAGCGCGCGCGTGCCGGGGTGATCCCACAAGGCCGCGCCGGGCGCTTCATCCAGCCAAAGCGGATAGCCGCCCAGAAAGGTCTCGCCAAAAGCGACGACTTTCGCGCCGCTCTCCACCGCTGAACGAGCGAGGCGCAAAGCCTTGTTGATCCCCGCCTGAAAATCGAGCGGGACCGGTGCGGCTTGAATGACGGCGACAGAAAGCTTGGTCATGCCCGCCGCTTACGCCCGCAGTTCAGCCTCCGCAACCGCCACAACCACCGCCGCAACCCGATCCGCCGTCGCTGCTGCCATCCGCGCCGCCGCCGTCGCCATCCTTCTGGCGCATGGCGTGAACCGGCTCCCACGGCGTGCCGACCAGCACGCCAGTGCCAAACAGCGCCACCGCCATCGCAGCCTCTTCCGCGCGCGGCGCGCGGGCAAAGCGGCCGTTCTGGGCGCGCAAATCGCGCAAGGCGGAAATCCCGGCACAGGTGCGCGGGTCGCTCCGCGCAAATCGAATGATGGCCAAGACAAATGTCAGCGCCAGCAGGCCCACAAGAAATTCGGTTGGCTCGCCCAGCGCGCTGCCGGCACGTTGGCGGTAGAGGCCGAGCAAGAACAGCGCCGCGAACGGCGTAACCGAAAGCAACCGCAGACGGGTGTGCTCCTCGGGGCGTAGCAGCAGCCCCGCACGCTGGAGACGGGACGCTGCACGTGCGGCATGAACGGTTAGCGCGCTGCGCGCATCATTAAGGGTCACGGGCGCATCGATCGCGAGTAACGCCTGACTGGCAGGCGCCATGGATGCGGCGCGATCAAGGATGTGGAGCTTGCCCTTGCCCCCCTCGATCAGACCCCCGCGCACAAAGAGCTCGGCCAGCACCGAATCGGTGAAGCGCGCTCTCCCGCCCGCGAGCAGCGCGACGCTTTCAAGGTCGTCCACCGTCCCGCGCCGCCCGGGCCGGCGCAAATTTGCAGGAATCCACCATGCGGCAATGGCAGAAACGCCCAGCAGCGTGATGTAAAACAGCAGGAAATCGCTGCCCGTCCAGGACGAGAACAGCTGCATCACATTATCCTTCCCGCGAGCCAGCCTCCGCCAAGCAGAAGCAGTCCCAGCGCCAGCGCGACCCGGCGTCCGATGAAGATACCATCGGAAAAGTTAACGCGAACTCCATGAGGATCGACGGAGAAGCGCCGATGCGCACCGGGCCAGATATCCTCGGGCGGAGCGACACCGAAGGCCGCTTCGTAAGCGGCGATTGTCTCGGCGTACTGGCGGTAATATCGCAAACGCTCCACAGCGCCGCCGCTGGTGGGGCCGTGGTGGAGATCGGCGCAGAGCACCTGTGGGCAGAACACCTGCCAGTAATCGCGCGAATAGGTCAGATGGAGGTGCCATGCCTGATCGACCGCGTCGGACGGAGTGACCTCGCGGCCAGCGGTGAGCGCAAGATAGCAGAACCGCCGGTATTCGCTGATCACACGCGCGGCGTGCTGCAGGCTCCAGCGGTTTTCGCGAGCGAGGCGCGCGGTGAAGGAGAGTGATGCGTCCGCCGGGCCGATATGGTGATCGGCGATGCGTTGCCACAGCGCGTCGTCCTCGGGCGATCTCACGCCTTCAATTATCGGCGAAACCGGCCGCGATCACAAGCTGCTTGTCATCCCACCCCAGCACGGCTGTCGGGATCATTGGCACCATGAAGGTCTTGGTCCCCTTTTCGGGAACAGGGTCGCGGGCGATCTCGACGATGTCGGTCGCGCCGAAATTCTCGATTGCGAGGACTGTGCCGACGGTGTCGCCAGCATCGGTGACCACTGGCAGACCGAGTAGATCAGCGTGGTAGAATTCGCCCTCGGCCAGCGGGGGGAGCGCTTCGCGCGGCACTGTCAGCACCGTGCCGCGCAGTCGTTCTGCATCGGCGCGCGAGGTGCTTTCGGCAAGCCGGGCGACCGCGCCGCCCTTGCCGTCATCACGCACCTTCACGAGCGTGAGGGCGCCGTCGTTGAAGCTCTTGTGGGCAGAAAGTGCCGCGGCGCCCTCGCCGAACAGCTTCAGGCGCACCTCGCCCGCCACCCCGTGCGCGCCGGCAATGGCGGCGAGGGTGACGGGCTTGGTCATATGCGCTTAGCCTTCAGCCTGTTCTTCGGTCGCAGCTTCTTCAGCGGCCGGGGCCTCTTCAGCGGCAGCTTCTTCAGCGGCAGGCGCTTCTTCGGCAGGTGCTTCTTCGGCAGGTGCTTCTACAGGAGCCGGGGCAGCAGCAGCGGCCTTGGCTTCTTCTTCAGCGGCGCGGGCGGCTTCTTCGGCTTCGGCGATCTTGGCGGCACGCTCTTCGGCGCGCTCCTTGGCCTTTTCGCCCGGCTCACCCTTCTTCAGGTTCACGCGGGCCGCACGCTCCTTGATACCGGCGGCGTCGAGGAAGCGGGCAACGCGGTCAGTCGGCTGCGCGCCGACACCGAGCCAGTAGCGGGCGCGGTCTTCAACCAGCTTCACGCGGTCAGCCGAATCCTTGGCGAGCAACGGGTTGTAGGTCCCGATCTGCTCGAGATACTTACCGTCGCGCGGGCTGCGGCTGTTGGCGACCACGATGCGGTAATAGGGGCGCTTCTTGGCACCGCCGCGCGAAAGCCGGATGGAAATGGACATGTGAGTTACCTTTCGAGTGAGTTGAAATTTTGAACTGAAACGACTGACTTGAAACTATTTCTTGATGCGCGGGGGGCCGCCCAGACCGGGGAGACCGCCGCCCGGACCGCCGAGGCCTGGAAGACCGCCAGCGCCGCCTCCCATAGCGCCAAGGCCACCCATGCCACCCATCGGACCGCCGCCGCCGCCGAACATCGCGGCCAGACCCTTGAGCCCGCCCATCTTCTTGATCTGCTTCATCGCGCGGGCCATTTCCTGGTGCATCTTGAGCACCTTGTTGACCGTCTGCACGTCGGTCCCGCTGCCTGCTGCAACGCGCTTCTTGCGCTTGGCGTTCATCAGATCGGGGTTGGCGCGCTCCTTGGCGGTCATGGAGGAGATGATCGCCTCCATGTGGACCAGCACCTTGTCGTCCATGCCGGAATTGGCCATCGCGGCCTTGGCCTTCTTCATGCCCGGCATCATGCCAGCCAGCATGCCCAGGCCGCCCATGTTGCGCATCTGCTTGAGCTGCATGGCGAGGTCTTCGAGGTCGAACTTGCCCTTCTCGAGATTGCGCGCGAGCTTTTCGGCGTCCTCTTCCTTGATCGTTGCGGCCGCGCGCTCGACCAGGCTGACAACGTCGCCCATGCCGAGGATGCGGTCAGCGACCGAGCCGGGGCGGAAGGGTTCGATCGCGTCGAGCTTTTCGCCCGTGCCGGCAAACTTGATCGGCTTGCCGGTGACCGCGCGCATCGAGAGCGCCGCGCCGCCGCGCGCGTCGCCGTCCATGCGGGTCAGCACCACGCCGGTCAGCGGCACTTCGCCGCTGAAGCTCTGCGCGACGTTCACAGCGTCCTGACCGGTCAACGAATCGACCACCAGCAGCACTTCATTGGGAGCCGAAACGCTGGCGACGGCCTTCATTTCCGCCATCAAAGCATCATCAACATGCAGACGGCCCGCGGTGTCGAGCAGCAGCACGTCAAAATTCTGGAGCCGCGCGGCCTCCATGGCCCGGCGCGCGATGTCGACCGGCTGCTGGCCTGCGACGATCGGCAGGGTCGCCACATCGACCTGCCCGCCCAGCACCGCGAGCTGCTCCTGCGCAGCCGGACGGTTCACGTCGAGCGAGGCCATCAGCGCCTTCTTGCCATGGCGTTCGCGGATCAGCTTGGCGAGCTTGGCAGTGGTGGTGGTTTTACCCGAGCCCTGAAGGCCGACCATCATGATCACAACCGGCGGCTTGGCATCGAGGCGAAGGCCTTCGACCTCCATCCCGCCGAGCGTCTCGACCAGTTCATCATGGACGATCTTGATGACCATCTGGCCGGGCGTCACCGACTTCAGAACATCCTGACCGATCGCTTTTTCGGTGACGGCATCGATGAAGCGGCGGGCGACAGGCAAAGCGACGTCGGCTTCGAGCAGAGCGATGCGCACTTCACGCATGGCATCGCGCACGTCCTGCTCGCGCAGGGCGCCGCGGCCCTTGAGCTTGTCAAAGACCCCGCCAAGACGGTCAGACAGCGTGTCGAACATCGCCAACTTCTCCACCCGGACACCGCAGCGCCCGAAAAATGCGAAAAACGCCGGCGGACGAAACCTCGTCGGCCAGCGTTGCGAAAATGCGCCCCTCAGGGGGACTGCCAGATCCGACTTTGATCAGGATGATTGGTGGAGCCTAGCGGGATCGAACCGCTGACCTCAACACTGCCAGTGTTGCGCTCTCCCAGCTGAGCTAAGGCCCCGAACCAGTCATCATGCAAACAAGGCGTGTGCCCTGCTTGCGGGAGGCGGCCATTAGAAGGGCCGATGTCCCTTGGCAAGCTTAATTTGATCGGCTGGACCCAAATATCTCCGCCTCAAGGGTAAAGTGCAGGTCCAACCGCAGCGCGGCCGCTTGTTTGCGCGCCGCGAGTACTCAGGCGTGAAGCGCCTGAGTACCGAAAACGGGCCCGCAGTGCGGGCCCGCAATCAATCAGCTATCGTCACCGTCGTCTTCACCGGTTCCCGTGGAAACGCCGAGGTCGTCGTCGCCGCCGAGGTCAACGTCATTGTCAGGCGAATCGCCATCCTCGTCGATGTCCTCGATATCCTCCAGATCACCCAGATCATCGTCACCGCCCAGATCGGCGTCAGCGTCGGCATCGACCTTCTTCTGCACTTCCTCGAAGGGAATCGGCTGCTTGGACTTGAGTACGGGCTCGGGCGTCCAGGTTTCGCCGCATTCAATGCAGGAAACCGGGTCTTCCTTGCCGAGATCGTAGAAACGCTCGCCGCATTTCGGGCAGGTACGCTTGGTACCCCATTCGGGCTTGGCCATGTATATTCCTCAATTCGGGCCGGCCCTTGGCAAAGGGCGGGCCTTGGCAGCTTCATGAATTTCGCGGGTGGCTTGATCGCAAAATTTGGGGTCCGGCAAGCGCTTTATCAAGAGCCCGGCGGACAAACGCCGCGCGCCTTGCCAGAAGCGCGGGGCGCTGTCAAAGACCGGGGCCTTATGACCAGCCACCGTTTCTCAGCCCTCGGCCCGCTCACCGGCAGCATTCGCGTGCCTGGCGACAAGTCGATCAGCCACCGTTCGCTGATGTTTGCAGGTCTTGCCGTCGGGCGCAGCCGCATCACCGGCCTGCTGGAAGGCGAGGACGTGCTGGCGACCGCGGCCGCGATGCACGCCTTCGGGGCGCAGATCGCGCGCGAGGATGATGGCACTTGGGAGGTCGATGGTGTGGGCGTGGGCTGCCTGCTCGAGCCGCGCCAGGCGCTCGACATGGGCAATTCGGGGACTTCGACGCGGCTACTGATGGGGCTGGTTGCAGGCCACGCGATCTCTGCCACCTTCATCGGCGATGCAAGCCTGTCAGGCCGTCCGATGAAGCGCGTGATCGACCCGCTGTCTATGATGGGCGCAAGCATCGAGGCGAGCACCGGAGGCACCCTCCCCCTGATGCTGCGCGGCGCCAGCCCCGCGGTGCCGATCACCTACCGGCTGCCAGTGGCCAGCGCACAAGTCAAAAGCGCGGTGCTGCTCGCCGGCCTCAATACCCCCGGCATCACCCGCGTGATCGAGCCCGTCCCCACCCGCGACCACACCGAGCGGATGCTGACCGGCTTCGGCGCCTGCCTAGAAGTGACACAAGAGAACGGCGAGACCGTGATCGCCATTCATGGCGAGGCGGAACTGCGCCCGATGGATGTTGTCGTGCCCGGCGATCCCTCTTCGGCAGCCTTCTTCATGGTTGCCGCCACACTGGTGCCGGGCAGCGATCTCACCATCATGAACGTCGGCCTCAACCCGACCCGTGCAGGGTTGCTTGCGGTGCTGCGCCAGATGGGCGCGGATATCGAGGAGATGAACCCGCGCGAGGTCGGCGGCGAACCGGTGGCCGATCTGCGCGTGCGCCATGCGCTGCTGACCGGCATCGATGTTGACCCGGCCATTGCCCCTGCAATGATCGACGAATTTCCCGTGCTGTTTGTCGCCGCCGCGCTCGCGAGCGGCACCACCCGCACCACCGGCCTTGAGGAACTGCGCGTCAAGGAAAGCGACCGCCTCGCTGCGATGGCCGCCGCGCTCCAGTTGGCTGGCGCGCGGGTCGAGGAGCATGAAGACGGCCTCACCATCCACGGCACCGGCGGTGAAGCCCTGCCCGGCACGCCCGATGGCGCGGATGTCGCCACGCGGCTCGATCACCGGATCGCCATGAGCATGGCCGTGGCAGGTCTCGTGAGCAGAAGCGGGGTAAGCGTCGACGACACCTCCCCCATCAACACCAGCTTTCCAACCTTCATGGGGCTGCTAGCAGAGGCGGCCGCGTGAACCAGAAGGTTGCGCTTTGCAGCCTCATCATCGGCATCCTGAGCACCGGCGGGGTGATCTACAATCACCTCGCCTCTGGCGGGCCGATAAGGGCCTGGGGGGTGATGATGGTCCCGGTTTTGGCTCTGACCTTAGGATTCCTGATGTGGATGCGCTGGGACTGGGCACCGTCACAACGCCGTCGGGCGAGAGATGATCGGCGACCGGATAGCGACCAGCCATGACCGCGCCGCTCGACTGGCCGAGCATTATCGGCTTTGTCGGCACCGCCTGCATCATCGGTGCCTATGCCTATCTGACGCTGGCCAAGGCGACGAACCCCTTCCTGCTGCACGGTACAAACCTGCTTGGCGCGGCCCTGCTCACAGTGTCCTTGATCTACCACACCAATTGGGCGAGTCTGGTGCTGGAAGGATTCTGGGCCGGAATCGCGATCTTCGGATTGGTGCGAGCCTGGCGGAGGCGGTCCTCGGGGGGAGAACATCGATGATGCAATGGCGCTTTCGTGGAGGGCTGCTTGCGGCTCTGGTGCTGGTTCTGGCCGGAGGCGGCGCTGCCTGGCCCGGCTTGGCACAAACCCCTGTTCCCGCGCCCGTTCCGGCGCCCGCCCCGCCTCCTGTCACGCCTGCCAGCGGTGATTGGTCGGCGCCCACGTCCGAACATGGCGTAGCGGTCCAGGGCGGCATCATATGGGTGCGGGTCAATGGCAAGGTCGGCCCCAAGGCAGGCAATCCCGCCACTCCGGTAATTTTCGTCCACGGCGGCCCGGGTGGCACCCATGTGGGATTCGGCAATATGCTCAGCCTTGATGCCGAGCGGCCGGTGATTCTCTATGACCAGCTCGACAGTGGATTGTCCGACCACCCCGGCGATCCTGCCAACTGGCGGGTCGAACGCTTTGTGGCCGAACTTGAAGCGATCCGCGAAGAACTCGGGATCGAGCGGTGGCATGTCATCGGGCATAGCTGGGGCGCTGCAATCGCGCTGGAATACGCCGCGGCCTACCCGCAGCATACGGCATCGGCCGTGCTGGCAGGCACTTTCATTTCGACCCCCATCTGGATTGCTGGCACGAACCTGCTGATTGACGAATTGCCGCGCGAAACGGCCTCGAAAATCCGCGCCTGCGAAGGACCGACACCTCCCTCCCCCGAAACCTGCGAGGCCGCAACGCGAGCGTTTTACGCAGCCTATAATGGCCGGCCCGACCGCCCGGAGCCATCGGCAGCGATGCGCGCCTATCTCGGGCGGTATAGCGGCAGGGGTTTCAACGCGCAGGTCTACAACACCATGTGGGGGCCGAGCGAATTTCGCGCCACGGGCACTCTGGCCAATTATGATGCAACCGCGCTACTGGCGCGGGTGGACGGCAGCCGCGTGCTGTTCGTGGTCGGGCAGTATGACGAAGCCCGGCTCGACACCGTCCAGAACTTCGCTGCCCGCACCCGCGGTTCGGAACTGGCGGTCATTCCCGGAGGCAGTCACGGCTTCATGTCCGAGCGACCCGATGTTGCCGAAGCCATCTTCCGGGATTGGATGGCACGGATTGATGCAAGAGAAAGTGCAGGAAAATGATTATCGCTGTCGACGGCCCTACCGCCAGCGGAAAGGGCACGATTGCCAAGGCGCTTGCCGCACGTTTCGGACTGCCACATCTCGATACCGGGCTGCTCTACCGCGCGGTCGGGCGGCAGGTGCAGCTCGATGGCGGCAACCCCGACGATCCGCAGGCAGCGCTCGCGGCCTGCGATTTTGCGGACAATCTTCTCGATGACGAAATCCTGCGCTCCGAGGAAATCGGCAGCTTGGCGAGCCGTGTCTCGATCCACCCGGCGGTGCGGCGCGCGCTCTACGAACGCCAGCGCGCCTTCGCCACGCAGGAAGCCGGCGCCGTGCTGGACGGGCGGGATATTGGCACGGTGATCGCGCCGGAGGCCGGGGTAAAGCTGTTCGTCACAGCCAGCGTCAAGGAGCGCGCTCGCCGCCGCTGGCTGGAGATGACCGGACGCGGAATCGACGTACCCCTCGCCGAAATCGAACGCGACATCGAGGCCCGTGACGCGCGCGACACAGGCCGCAAGGATGCGCCGCTGGTGGCAGCGTCCGATGCACTGGTGCTCGACACTACGCACTTCGGCCGCGACGCCGCCATCGAAGCTGCGATTGAGGCTGTTTTGGCTAAGGCCGGCTAAGCGCGCTTTTCCTTGCTTTGCGCGGCGCTTTCGCCTAGGCGCGCGGCCGTTCTCGCAATCATTTTGGGTTGAAGGAACCTTCGCGTTCGGCATGGGGCCGCGCGGAGAAGTCTGCCTCTTGCCCCGCCAGCCCGCGCAATGGTGCACGGGAAGCGGCAAAAGACCCCGGAAAAACCGGTGGCCGGTAGCACAACGAAACAGGATTCAGATCCACTATGGCAACTCAGATGCCCACGCGCGCCGATTTCGAGGCGATGCTTAATGAACAACTCGGCGGTGCCGGCGAAGACGGTTTTGAAGGCCGCGTCGTCAAGGGAACCGTCACTGCGATCGAAAACGGCTTTGCCGTGATCGACGTCGGTCTCAAGAGCGAAGGCCGCATCTCCCTCAAGGAATTCTCGCGCGGCGAAGACGACCACGGCCTGACCGTTGGCGGCGAAGTCGAAGTCTTCGTGGACCGCGTTGAAAACGCTGACGGCGAAGCGATGCTGTCGCGTGACCGCGCCCGCCGCGAAGCTGCGTGGGACAAGCTGGAAAGCGAATTCGGCGAAGGCAAGCGCGTCGAAGGCCGCATCTTTGGCCGCGTCAAGGGCGGCTTCACCGTCGACCTCGATGGTGCCGTAGCCTTCCTCCCCGGCTCGCAGGTCGATATCCGCCCCGTGCGCGATGTCACCCCGCTGATGGACGTGCCGCAGCCCTTCCAGATCCTCAAGATGGACCGTCGCCGCGGCAACATCGTCGTCTCGCGCCGTGCAGTTCTGGAAGAAACCCGCGCCGAACAGCGCAGCGAGCTTATCAATGACCTGGTCGAAGGCCAGATCATCGACGGCGTGGTCAAGAACATCACCGATTACGGTGCGTTCGTGGATCTCGGCGGCATCGACGGCCTGCTGCATGTCACCGACATGAGCTACAAGCGCGTCAACCACCCGAGCGAAGTGATCGCCATCGGCGACACCGTGACCGTGCAGATCGTGCGCATCAACGCCGAAACCCAGCGCATCAGCCTCGGCATGAAGCAGCTGGAAAGCGATCCGTGGGATGGCGTCGCCGCCAAGTACCCGGTCGGCATGAAGCTGCAGGGCCAGGTGACCAACATCACCGAATACGGCGCATTCGTCGAACTGGAAGCGGGCATCGAAGGCCTCGTCCACGTTTCGGAAATGAGCTGGACCAAGAAGAACGTCCACCCCGGCAAGATCGTCTCGACCTCGCAGGAAGTCGATGTGATGGTGCTCGAAGTCGACAGCGACAAGCGCCGCATCAGCCTCGGCCTCAAGCAGGCCCAGCGCAACCCGTGGGACGAGTTCGCCGAGAAGCACCCGGTGGGCACCGAAGTCGAAGGCGAAGTCAAGAACGCCACCGAATTCGGCCTGTTCGTGGGTCTCGATGGCGACGTGGACGGCATGGTGCACATGTCGGATATCGCTTGGGGCATCTCGGGCGAGGACGCGCTGGCGCTCCACCGCAAGGGCGAAATGGTCAAGGCCATCGTTCTTGATGTGGATGTCGAAAAGGAGCGTATCAGCCTCGGCATGAAGCAGCTCGAAAAGGGTGCGCCCTCGGCTGAAGGCGCCACCAGCGGCGGTTCGCTGCGCAAGAACCAGACTGTCACTGTTACCGTGCTCGAAGTGCGCGACGGCGGCCTTGAAGTTCAGGTTGGCGAAGACGGTGCGACCGGCTTCATCAAGCGCTCGGATCTCGGCCGTGACCGCGACGAACAGCGCCCCGACCGCTTCCAGGTCGGCAGCAAGATCGACGCGATGGTGATCGGTTTCGACCGTTCGAAGAAGCCCAACTTCTCGATCAAGGCGCGTCAGATCGCCGAAGAGAAGGAAGCTGTTGCGCAGTTCGGTTCGTCGGACTCGGGTGCGTCGCTGGGCGACATCCTCGGCGCCGCGCTGAAGAAGAAGGAAGATTGATTGGTCAGCGCCCGCTCTTGAAGCGGGCGCCCCACTCGATCCGGCTTACGGAAAAAACAGGCCCGCTTGCTTCGGCAGGCGGGCCTTTTCCTTTGGTGGCTGCGTCTGTAAGGTCGCGCGCATGATCCATGTTCACCAATTCGCCTGCCTCAGCGACAACTATGGCTATCTCGTCCATGACACGGAAAGCCACGAAACCGTCGCCATCGATACGCCCGACGCCAAGCAGTACCTGCTTGAGGCGGACATGAAGGGGTGGAAGATCACGCAGATCTGGAACACGCACTGGCATCCTGATCATGCCGGCGGGAATGCACACATCCAGGAAGCGACGGGCTGCACTATCCTCGGCCCGGCCGAAGTTGGCGGCAAGTTCCCGCTTGATCGCACCGTTGGCCACGGCGAGACGGTGAAGATCGGCGCTGTTGAAGCTCACGTTATCGACGTCTCGGGCCACACCAACGGCCACATCGCCTTCCACCTGCCTGAGGCCGGTGCCGCCTTCGTCGGCGATTCGGTCTTTGCGCTGGGATGCGGAAGGATGTTCGAGGGCGAGCCAAAGCAATTCTGGGAAAGCCTCAGCCGGATCAAGGCGCTTCCGCCCGAAACCCTGCTCTACTGTGCGCATGAATACACAGCCTCGAACGCAAAGTTCGCGCTGCACGCCGATCCAGACAATGTCGCGCTGCAGGACTACGCCGACGAAATTACCGCCAAGCGCGCCAAGGACGAGCCGACCGTGCCGACCACGCTGCGTCGCGAGCTGGCCACCAACCCCTTCCTGCGCGCCGACGATCCGGACATGATGGCACGATGGGGCGGCAGCGCCCCGTACGAAACTTTCGCCGCGCTCAGGGCAGCGAAGGACAACTTCTAACGCCATGCAGGCCCTGAGGGTCGAACGCCTGTCGGACGATTTGTCCGGTATGAGCCTTGCCGATGTGCCCCAGCCCGCACGCCGCCCCGGCGAGGTGCTGGTTGCCGTGCGCGCCGCCTCGCTCAACTTTCCCGACCTGTTGATGACCCGCGGCGAGTACCAGTTCAAGCCGGAGGCGCCGTTCACCAGCGGCCTCGAATTCGCCGGCGAGGTGCTGGAGGCTGACGCGGACAGCGGCTTTGCTCCCGGCGACCGGGTCATGGGCGGCAACAAGACCGGTGCCTTTGCCGCTGCCGCCTGCGTGCCAGCCGGAAAGCTCTCACCCATGCCCGCAGGGATGGACTTCACCGCCGCCGCGGCGATGGGCGCGGCCTATTCCACCGCCTTCACCGGCCTTGTTGAATTGGGCGGATTGCAGGAGGGCCAGTGGCTGCTGGTTCACGGCGCAAGCGGCGGAGTGGGCCTTGCCGCCTGCGACCTCGCCCGCGCCCTGGGTGCCCGGGTGATCGCCTCGACAGGCTCCCCCGCTAAAGCAGAGCGGATCGCAGCCATTGCCCGGCCTGATGCCGTGATTGTCGCCGAGGGGCGGTTCCGGGAACAGGTCGCCGATCTGACCGGCGGCGCGCTTGCCGACATCGTCTTTGATCCGGTCGGCGGCGACGTGTTTGACGAATCGACCCGCTGTGTTGCCTTTGGGGGCAAGCTGATGGTGGTCGGATTTACCAGCGGGAGGATCGCTGACATCTCGACCAACATCCCGCTCATCAAGGGTTTTTCGGTCGTCGGCCTGCGCGCTGGAGAATACGCCCGCCGCTTCCCCGATCGCGGGTACCGGATCAATCAGGCGATCCGCAAGCTGGCCGAAGCAGGCGCCATCAACCCCGCCATTGATCGCACCCTCCCCCTCAGCCGCTGGCGCGAAGGCTTTGACGCAATGGCGCAGCGTGAACTGGTGGGCAAGGTCGTGTTTGTGCCGGGTAGTTAGGCAAGCCGGTCAAAGCTGTTTCGAGTACGCCACCATTGCCAAAGCCGATCACACTGCCGAAGGGCGCGGGACAGCCCGGTATCACCTTCATCTGACGCTTGGGCCGGCTGTTCATGAAGGCCTTCGCTTCAGCCTTTGGTGTGGCGGTGGTGAGCTGGCCCCGCAGGACAATACGAGTGGACTCTTGAAACACTCGCTACAAGCACCAGAGCGCTGACGCTAAAGAGGAAAGTCAGAAGGCGTCATCGCCTGCCCCCGGCACAAACGAGGAAGGGCGGCCCAGCAGGACCGCCCTTCCATGTTCCCGATCATACATCGCTTAGAGCGAGGCGATAACCTCGTCGGCGAGCTTCTTGTCGGCCTTCCCGTCATGCGCCTTGGCGATCAGCAGCTTGGAAGCAGCGGCAGCGGCAGTGACCGCGCGTGACTTGACCTCGGCGACCGCAGCACGCTCGGCGGCGGCGATCTTGTCTTCGGCCATTTTCTGGCGGCGCGCGACCATCACTTCGCTGTCGGTCTCGGCCTTGGCGAGAATGGCGTCCGCTTCCTGACGGGCACCAGCAAGCATCGCTTCAGCATCCTTTTCAGCCGACGCGATCTTGGCGGAATACTCGGCCCGCAAAGCCTCAGCCTCGGCGCGGAGGGTCTTGGCTTCATCGAGCGCGGAGCGGATCGCGGCAATCTTGGAGTCCAGCCCGCCGGTGATGATCCCGGGAACCTTCTTCCAGATGAACACGGCGATCAGCACGCTCATGGCTAGCGCGACCCACTGGTATGAATCGAGGCCAAGCACGCCAGGCTCGGCGTGACCATCGGCCCCGCTGGCGAGCAGCATCAAGATGTCAGCCATGCGCCATTACCTCCTTGACCGCAGCCGCAGCGGCCGCAGGCTTGATCTTCGCACCGGCAACGCGGGCCACAATGTCCTGCGCGACATCGGCGGCGACGCTTTCGACCTCGGCCATTGCGCTGCTGCGCGCAGCTTCAATCGCAGCCTCGGCTTCGGCGAGTTTGGCGTCGAGACGCGCTTGCGTCTCGGACAGCTTGGCTGCGCTGGCGGTAGCCGCCTTGCCCTTGGCCTCCCCGATCACCGCCTGAGCGGCCGAACGGTTGGCATTTTCGCGCTGGCGCCAAGCCTCTTCGTCGCCCGTGGCCGCATCACGTGCAGCCTGAGCGGCGGCGAGATCGCCGGCGATCTGGTTGTCACGGACCTCCACCGTGCCGAGGATCTTGGGCACCATACCAAGTCCGACAAGGACGAAGGTGAGGCCGAAGAACACCAGCAGCCAGAAGACCTGGCTCGTCAGTGTTTCCGCGATTTGTTCGATCTGAGGCATGATGGACCTTTAGCCGGAACGCCGTGATAGGACCCGGACGAAGCAAGCGGAGGCACTGCCCCCTGCACACTCCGTCCGGTCGCGTGTCGTCTTAGCTGAAGATCAGCAAAACGGCGATCACGAAGGCCAGCAAGCCGAGAAGTTCGGCAGCCGCGAAGCCGATGAACAGGCGGCCCTGCTGACCGTCGGCTGCACCCGGATTGCGCAGCGCGCCTTCGAGGAACGAGGCGAACACGTTGCCCACGCCGAGCGCGGCGAGGCCAGCGCCGATCGCCGCGAGACCGGCACCGAGAAGAGCTGCAGCTTGTGCGTCCATGGTAGTAAACTCCGTTGAAATTCTGATTGTTGTCGAGGGTAGTGAAGAGAGCGGCGAAGCCCTCAGTGAAGATTTTCCGCGTCGTTGATGTAGAGCGAGGTCAGCAGCGCGAAGACGTAGGCCTGAATGCCGGCCACCAGAATCTCGAGCGCGCTGATCGCAACCATCAGGACAAAGCTGGGCACACCGACCATCACACCGATGCCGGCACCTGCGCCGCCGCCGGCAATAACGAAGCTTGCCAATACCTTAAGCAGCACGTGGCCAGCCATCATTGCCACGAAGAGTCGCAATGCGAGGCTGAAGGGGCGTACCATGAAGGACACCAGTTCGATCAGGCTGATCGGCGCGGCAAGGAAGATCGGGGTGTTGGCGGGCCAGAACAGCGAGAAGAAGTGCAGGCCATGCTTCCAGAAGCCGACGATCAGCACGATCGAGAAGCTCATGATCGCGAGCACCCCGGTCACGGTGAAGTGACTGGTGAAGGTGAAGGCGTGCACGCCCGGGATCAGTCCGACCGGCACCAGCCCCAGCAGGTTGCCGAACAGGATGAACATGAAAAGCGTAAAGATGTAAGGCACATACTTGCGCCCGGCCTTCCCGACATTCGCTTCGAGCAGATCGTCGATGAAACCGGTCATGGTTTCGACGGCCATCTGCCAGCGACCCGGCACCAGCTGGCGCTTCATGCCGCCGGCAACGAACAGCGTCACCAGGACAGCGGTGATCGCCATCCACAGCGCGGAGTTGGTGAATGCGATGTTGATCCCGTCGCCCAGTTGCCAATCGGACCCCATAAGGGGTTCGATGGTGAACTGCTTCATCGGATCAACCTTGCCTTCTTCGGCTGCCACGATCGAAAGATCCCCAAATGTTTCACATGAAACGCGCCCCTGGAGGGGGTCTGGAAGGGGTCAAGCGGGGGTCTAACCCTCACTATCCTGCCCTTCAGCCCCATCTGCGGGACGCGTATTCGCCGCGAGAATGATGCTTCTGAAAGCCGATGCCGTTCCGAGGAACAGCCCTGCCAACAGACCCCAGGGCGCGATGTCCAGCAATGCGTCAACCGCAAAGCCGATCACCAGGCCGCCGATAATCCCGCCCAGAAGACTGGCCAAGGCGCGGTTGCCGCTGCGGTAATTCGCATCGACGCCCTGCACCTGTCGCCGGTTGCGCTGTTCTTCGCGCTCGCGTGCGGCTGCAAGCCGCGCTTCGAGCGCGTCAATCCGCGCATCCTCGTGAATGGGTTCTCGTGCGGGTTTCTCGTCGCTCATGGCACTGTCCTTAAAGGCAAGGCCAAGCCACATGCAACAAGGTGCCCGCCGAGGGCGCCGCCCCCTTAGAAGGGGGGCACATACGTGTCAACATCAGGCAGCCGCAGTTTTGTGCAAGTGCGAATGAGGTTTTGTTTTGCGTGCCCGCCTCCGCGGGCACATCCTCGGCGCGTTTCCTCCGCTTCGCTCCGGAGCGCCTGCGGGCGGGCGGTCGCCCTTGCTGTCGCTGAAGCGACCGATTTCAGCGCATTCCTATGAGCGTCGCGCTATTCCGGCCCGCAGGGCCGCGAGCGCACGCGCGCGAGCCGCAGGTGCTCGATCCCGCAGGGATCGAAACGCACCGAGGACGCTCCCCCGGAGGGGCGAGCGAAAAACAAACTACGGACAACGCGCGTCGCGCGTTGGCGCGGCGCTGGTGCGGGTTTGCCAGCTGCCGTCAGGCGTCTGGTACTTTTCGCCCGGCACAGTGCGGGCAATCGCCTGACACCCTGCGGTGAGGGCATAGGCTTCCAGCGTCGCGCTGTTTTCCTTGGCCTTTTCGGCATAGACCGCGCGGCGCTTGATGTTGATATCGTCAACCAGCCGCTGCAAGGCCGGATTGGGCGTGCCGACGATGCCGAGATAGCCATCAGCCTGTTCGCCCACTTTGCCTTCGGCGCGGGCGGCGGCATAGGCTGGGTCGCGCTGCTGGGCGAAGGCCGGGCCGGCAGCTGCGCCGATCACGGCCAGCGCGGTCAATCCGGCAATCATGGTCTTGCGCATCAGTTCTTCTCCAGTTCGGTAAACCCACCCGGCCTCAAGTAGCGAAGCGGTAGGCCGACAAGGACATTAGAAAATATCCCCGTTCTCCTCGATCGTGTTCTTCGCATCCTCGGCAAGCCGGTAAATCACTTCCTGCCGGATGTTGATGTTGAGCTCGATCACGATCGGCTCATCAGGCGCGGCGATGTTGATGCATCCCCCCAAGCCTGCCGAAAGTATCGCAGCCCCGCCCATCATCGCCCGGCGCTTCAACTTCGCGTGCCGCGCCATTGCTGCTGCCCCTTTGCCCATCAGGGTCAAGGATGTGGCAGCGCGCACCGGCGCGGTCAATTCGGGATGCTTCATGGCTTGTCCTCGCTTTCTGGAGGTTGAACGGGTTGTTTCGCAGGGTTCACCGGCGCGCCTTTCGGCACCAATCGGCCGCCTTCCTGCCGGAAGAGGCCGATATCCTCCGGCCTGCGGACGAAATCGGGGTCCCAGAAGGATCGCACCATGGTGGCCAGCTCGTAGAAGTTTTCCGAGCGCACATTGACCTTGAAGCGGATCGGCAGTTTTGCCAGCCGCCGGGTGACGAAGTTCTGACTCGTGCCCGCGCCCTGGCGCACCCCGTCGAATTCGAAGCGGGTGACGATCTCGCCGTCCAGCTGCCCGCCCAGCCCCACGCTCATCTGGCGATAATCGAGCGAGCGCAGCGCCGAGAAGGCATAATTGCCCATGGTTCCAAGGTCTTCATAGGTCAGCTCGCCGATATAGGCGATGTTGCCCCCGCCCGCCCGCGCGATCAGCAGGCCTCCGTCGATCCGCCCGCGGCCATTGGTGTCGAAGATAATCGGCACGGTGCCATCGAATGTGCCGGTGGCTGAAAGATTGGTCAGCTCCATCTGGGCCACAAACTTGGCGGCATCCAGCCCGATGATTTCGAACACATAGCGGCGTTCCTCGGGCTTGGAGAAATCCATCGCCAGCGGGCGCATTGTCAGCGTGCCGCCCATGAAGGGGAAACGGGCGTCCTCAAGGGTGAGGAGCGTGCCGTCCCGCACTTCGAATTGCACGGTGCCGGCCAGCACCTCGACCCCGGGGTTGATCGCGGCGATGGTCACGCGCTGATCGGGCGCGGTGGTCAGGCCGAGCAGATCGGTGAACACCACCTTGCCCTTCAGCCCGCGCACCGGGCCGAAGGCGGCGGCAAAATCAATGCCTTCGCTGCCGAAGGTGCCGGTGCTGGTAACCTTACCGTCACGCCAGCCGACCCGGCCCTCACCCGAAACCGAGCCATCGGCAAAGGCGATCACGCCCTTGGCGAGGTAGGAAAGGTCTTCGGGCTGGAAGGCCTTGTCGAAAAGGATGCCGGGAACGCTCAGCCGCGCGGTGCCTGCGGCGGTATCGAGATCATGGGCCAGCGCCACTTTGACGACGCTGCGCCCCGATTCGGGGTGGCGCAAAAGCGCATCGGCGGTGATGCGGTTGTCGGCAAGGGTGAGCGCGGCGCCTTCGGCCATGAGCGGGGCGAAGCGGGCGGCGCCCTCGGGTGGCCGGTCAGCAACCATGAAGCGCGCGTCTTCCAGCCGCAGGATGCTGTCGGCAAAGGTCCAGCGCCCGGCGATGCTGCCGAGATCAAGCGGGACGGCGGCCAGCCATGCCGAGCCGCCTTCGAAGCTACCGGTGGTCTGGCTGCCAAGATTGGCGGAGAGCGTGGCCGCAGCCAGCCGCACCTCGCTATCACCGCTGCCGATGCGGGCTGTCAGGCCTTGCACCTCGGTCGCCTGCGGATAGCGCAGGGTGACACCGGCAGCGGCAAGGCTGGCGGGGCTTGTCCCGAGCGTTCCGTCAAGCTTCAGCGCGCCGGTGCGGGCGGCAAGGCGCAAGGTCTTGTCATAGGCAAGGATCGGCGCCGCGCCCTCGGGGCAGAGCGTCACTTGCTGGCCTCGCAGCGCAAGGCCGGATAGCGACAGCCGAGCAAAGCGCAGCGGCAGGCAGGACGTGCCGATGGCGAGGCCCGAGGTCGGTGACCATGTGCCTTCCAGCGGCAGGCTCAGATCATTGACCTCGCCGCCGGGCAGATCGCCGCTGGCGGCAACCAGTCCCTCAAAGGCAAACCGGCCCGCGGCGGTGCTGCGCACAGTCATGCGCGGGATGGCGAGGCGGTTTGCGCCCGCGGCGTAATCGGCCATCGCCAGCCGCGCGCTCCACCCGCCGCCGGGTGCTTGCGCGATGCGGGCGTTGAGATCGGGCAGACCCGCGCCGCCGGCGAGAATATCACCCTTGAGGCCGCTCACCCCGTTGCTGGTGATCCCGAGGTTGAGCCGCGAAATTGCCACCACCGGCGTTCCGCGCGCGGTGGAAAGGCTGGCTTGCGGCACAACCAGCGAGGCTTGGCTGCCCTTGTGGCGCAAAATCACATCGCCGCGGAAGCTTGCGCCTTGCAGCACCGCGGCAAGGCTGGTGCGCGCGCGGGCGATCAGCGGCGCGAGCAGCGTGCCTTGCGCTCCGCTTTCGGCGCCTGCGAGGCTGGCGGCAAGGCGCTGGTCGGGCGCAAGGCCTGTGCCGCGCAAGGTGCCTTCCCACTGCCCGCTCGCCGCGTCAGTGGCCCCGCGCCATGTGCCATCGGCCTCGATCCGCGCGACCCGGGTTTGCGCAAGCGTGACGCCGCTCAGCGCAAGTTCGTGCCCGAGCGCAAGGCGGCCTTGCGACCAGCCGAGTTCGGCCGTGCCGGTCAGGCCTGCCGCAGCCAGATCGGCAAAGGCAGCGCCGCCGCCCTCAAGCTTGAAACCGGCCTCGGCGGCGGCGAAATCGGGGCTGATGCTCGCCCGCGTGCCGATATCGGCCCGCGCCAGCCGCGCACCGGCACAGACGATATTGGCAAGGCGCAGGGGCCCATCGAACTCGGGCGTGCCGTCAAGCGTGGTCAGGCGGCCATAAAGCGTTGTCTTCTCGGCGCGGCAATCGCCCGTGCCGATCCCCGGCGCATTGGCGGCAAGCGTGCCGACAAAGCCGCTATCCAGCCGCCCCGATCCATCAAGCTTCACGCCGATCCGCCCGAAATCGCTCTCCACCAGCGCGCGTGCATCGCGCAAGGCAAGGTCGATTGCGGGAAGCCGGGGAGCGGTGGCGGTGCCGGTGAAGATCAGGGGATCGAGCGCGCCGAGGCTGAATGTGCCGCCTTTGTAGCTGGCGAAAGCCCGCGCGCCCTCAACCTCCACCCGGCGCACCTCGGGTCCCTGCCAGCCGACGCCCGTTTCGATCACCATCCGCCGGGCGGTGAAATCGGGCCGCGCCGGATCGCCGATGACGAGGTTTTCGATGACTTGCTGGCCGGGGGTGAGGCTTACGATGTCGTAAGTCGCGGGCACGCCGCGCTGGGCGAGATAGCCGTCCACCACGTTCTGGGCGATTCGCTCGCGGCTGATCCACGCGGCCGAGCCCCCCACCAGCACCACTGCCGCAACGCCAAGCGCGATGCGCCTGCGCCAAGCCTGCGGCCGTGAGCGCCCGCTCACGCCGCTTTGCGCGCCTCCGATCTCCTCCGCGTCCGCTTGCCGCATTGTCTCCAACTCTTGCGCGCATCCCCTTGGAAAGGCAATGAGGAGCCGTGGTGAACGCTTGTCCGGGGGGCCGCATTGCCGGAAGCTGAAGACGGTTTCGATTTTCTCGATGGCGCGGTGCCAGATTGGGATGCCGGTAAGGCCGCAGGCGAAGGCCACCGCGCCCGCCTGCGCGCCCGGCTGCTGACCGGCGGAGCCGAGGCGCTGGCCGATTACGAGGTGCTGGAATACCTCCTTTATGCCGCCATCCCGCGCGGCAATACCAAGCCGATGGCCAAGGCGCTGCTCGCCCAGTTCGGGAGCCTTGCGGGGGTAATGAATGCCGATACCAAGGCCCTGCAGCGCGTGAAGGGCATCGGCGAAAACTCGGCCGCTGCGCTGAAGGCCGTCGCCACTGCCGCCCGCCGGATGGCGCGGGGCGAGATCATGGGCAAGCCCGTGCTCGGCTCATGGCAGGCGCTGATCGATTACCTCGCCACCGACATGGCGCACCTGACGGTGGAGCGCGTGCGGGTGCTCTATCTCGACACCAAGAACCGCCTGATCGAGGATCACCACGTGGGTGACGGGTCGATCGATGAAGCCGCGATTCACCCGCGCGAGGTGATCCGCCGGGCGATGGACGTGGGCGCAACTGCCATGATTCTCGTCCACAACCACCCCTCCGGCAGCCCCGAGCCATCGCGCGCCGACATCCAGATCACCCAGCGCATCGCCGAAGCCGGAAGGCACATGGGCGTGACCGTGCATGATCACGTGATCATCGGGCGCGAGGGGCATACCTCGTTGCGCGCCAAGGGGCTGATCTGAACGTGCACCCTTCGTCAGGGGGCACGCCCGCCCTCGCCCACCGCCCCGAGCTTGACGGTCTGCGCGCTATCGCCATCGCCGCTGTCGTCATCAATCACGCCTTTCCGGGAAGCCTTCCGGGAGGCTTTGCCGGGGTTGACGTATTCTTCGTTATCAGCGGCTATCTGATCACCGCGATCATCTCTGCCGATCTGGCTGCCGGACGCTTCAGCCTGTGGGCCTTCTGGCAGCGTCGCATCCGCCGGATTGTCCCGGCGTTGGCGGCGATGCTGCTGGTAACTGGCATGGCGGCGTGGGCGCTTCTGACCCCGGCCGATTTCTATGAATTCGCCAAGGCGCTGGCTGCAGCCGCGCTGTTTGGATCGAACCTTTTGTTCGCGCGCGATGTGGACTATTTTTTCAGTTCCGCCGGGGCCGCTCCGCTGATCCACACCTGGACGCTGGGGGTGGAGGAACAGTTCTACCTGTTGTTCCCGCTGCTGCTAATCGCAATATTCCGCTGGCGGCGCGGGGCGCTGCTGCCGGTGGCTTCAGCGATCACACTGACGAGCTTCGCGCTCGCCCTTTGGCTCGCAGGCCGATGGCCGCTGGGGGCTTTCTATCTGCTGCCGACACGGATGTGGGAGCTGGGGATCGGCGCGGTCTGCGCCCTGGCACCAGCGCCGCAGCGTGCGCGCGGCGCATGGGCGGCGGTGGGCCTTGGTTTGATGGTCGCAGGCTTCATCCTGATCGGGCGCGAGACACCGGCACCGGGCGCATGGTTCCTGCTGCCCGTGATCGGCACCGCGCTGGCGATCCGTCACGGCCAGAGCGGCACACTGGCCGCGCGCGCGCTCGGCTGGCGGGGCATGACGTGGCTCGGGCTGATCTCTTTCGGCACCTATCTGTGGCACCAGCCCTTGCTCGCCTTCGGGGATTATCTCTGGTTCGGCGGCCTGCCGTGGTGGGCAAGCCTTGCGCTGATTGCGCTCTCGGTGATGCTGGGCGCGGGATCGTGGCGCTGGATCGAACAACCGGTTCGCGCGCGCCGGACGCTTGCGGGCACGCCCGCGCTGGTGCTGGCCGCTGCAGCCGCGCTCGCTCTGCCGGTCGCGGCAGGGACAGCGGGCTATGCGCGGCTGCTTTTGCCGGACTCGGGCAGGGAGGCGCAGCGGCTGGACGCGCTGCAACCCGAAGGCGTGTATGACCATGTGGTAATCCCGCCATCCGGCCCGCTTGGCTTTGTGCTTTACGGTGACAGCCATGCGGGGCAATATTTCGCAGCGGCCAAGGCGCGGCTAGGGCCGGGCGCGCTGTTAAGCCAATCCGCCTGCCTTGCGGCCGACGGCCTGTCCAATCGCATACCGGGCGAAAGCGGTGCCGATGCCTGCACCGCCCTGCCCGAGCGCCTCGTGGACCTGGTCACGCAGCGCCGGGTGCCCACCGTCATCTGGGCGCAGCGCTGGGAACGCGATCTGTTCGGCACTGCATCAGGCCGCAAGCTGGGCTCCACCACGGGCGCAAAAGACGCTAACGTGCTGATCGCCGCGATGGAGCGGACCATCGCCCGCTTGCCGCAGGGCGTGCAGGTGATCGTGATCGGCAATACGCCGACCGCCTCGGTCGCCGGCCCCGAAATGGCAGATGGCTGGCTGAGATGCGCTGCGCAGCTCAACACCCGCTGCCCTTCAAGCTTCCCGGCCCAGCTTGCCGAAGGCCGGGCAATCAGCGCCGCCCTTGCCCGCTTTGCCGAACGCAACCCCCGCGTAACCTATGTCGATGCCGCCGCGCCCCTGTGTTCTTCAGGGCGCTGCCTGCTGTTGCAGGATGGCAGGCTCAATTATTATGACGGCAGCCACCTCACTCCGGGCGCGGCGGCACGTGTGATGGCGCAGATCGACCCCGAGCTGATCCGGCGGTAAACCCCGCGCGCACCCTTGCCTTGGCGCGCACGGTTGCCTACCGCGCGCCCTTGTCCTGAGACGATGCCAATCCCGCCCCCAACCGGAGCCGCCCGATGGTCCCCCGCTATGCCCGCCCTGTCATGACCGCCCTGTGGGAGCCGGAAGCGAAATATCGCATCTGGTTCGAGATCGAGGCGCACGCCACCCAGAAGCTCGCTGATCTGGGCGTGGTGCCGCAATCGGCTGCCAAGGCGCTGTGGGACTGGTGGGCCACGAACCCCGCGATCGACGTCGAAGCCATCGACGCGATCGAGGCCGTGACCAAGCATGACGTGATCGCCTTCCTTGACTGGGTGGCGCAGCAGGTGGGCGAAGAGGCCCGCTTCATGCATCAGGGCATGACCTCGTCTGACGTGCTCGACACAACGCTGTCGGTCCAGCTTGCCCGCGCGAGCGACATCCTGCTGGCCGATCTCGACGCGCTGCTCGCCGCAATCCGCACCCGCGCCGAGGAACACAAATACACTCCCACCATCGGTCGCAGCCACGGCATCCATGCAGAGCCGTTGACCTTCGGGTTGAAGCTGGCCGAAGCTTTTGCCGAATTCACCCGCTGCCGCACCCGGCTGGTGGCGGCGCGCGCGGAAATCGCGACCTGTGCGATCTCGGGCGCGGTCGGCACCTTTGCCAATGTCGATCCAAGGGTCGAGGAATATGTGGCGGAAAAGCTTGGCCTTGCGATTGAACCGGTCTCGACACAGGTCATCCCGCGTGATCGCCATGCGATGTTCTTTGCCACATTGGGCGTGATCGCCAGTTCGATAGAGCGGCTGGCGGTGGAAATCCGCCACTTGCAGCGCACCGAAGTGCTGGAGGCCGAGGAATACTTCTCTCCCGGCCAGAAGGGTTCTTCGGCCATGCCGCACAAGCGCAACCCGATCCTGACCGAAAACCTCACCGGCCTTGCGCGCATGGTCCGCTCGGCGGTGACGCCGGCGCTGGAGAATGTCGCGCTGTGGCATGAACGCGATATCTCGCATTCCTCGGTTGAGCGGTACATCGGCCCGGATGCGACCATCACGCTCGATTTCGCGTTGGCGCGGCTGACGGTCGTGGTCGAAAAGCTGCTGATCTATCCGGCGCGGATGGAGAAGAACATGAACCGCATGGGCGGCCTGATCCATTCGCAGCGCGTGCTGCTGGCGCTGACGCAGGCGGGGCTGACACGCGACGATTCCTATCGGCTGGTGCAGCGCAATGCGATGAAGGTGTGGGAATCGGATGGCGCGCTGTCGCTGCTCGATCTGCTCAAGGCCGATCCCCAGGTGACCGCCGCGCTTTCGCCCGAACAGCTGGAGGAGAAGTTTGACCTCGGCTACCACTTCAAGCATGTCGACACGATTTTCGCCCGCGTCTTCGGGTGAACGCGCCGATGCTGGACTCGGGCAGCGAATGGCTTAGGTTTGCAGGCAACAGGGCCGAAGGGGAGAGCCACGCCTCGTGAAGATGCTTCGTACCATCATCTGGGTTCTGGCCGCGATCGCCTTCGTGATCTTTGCGGCCTATAACTGGCAACCGGTGGAACTGCGGCTGTGGCAGAACCTCGTGCTCGAAACCAAGGTGCCGGTGCTGGCGCTGCTGGCCTTCACGGCCGGGTTCCTGCCGATGTGGGCGGTGCACCGTTCGGTCGTCTGGGGACAGAACCGCCGTATCCGCACGCTGGAAAACTCGCTCAAGAACACCGCCATGGCGCACCGCACCGATGCGGGGATCGCGCCCGCAGTGGTGGACAGCCCTGTGGACAAGCCGGGCAAAAGCGGTGCGGACGACGCGTTCGACATCAGTGATACGGGGGACGCAGGGGGCGCAAGCGAATGAGCAATCCGGTCTATCTGGCACTCGATGTGCCGCAACTCGAACCGGCCAAGGCGCTGGTCAGCAAGGTCAAGGCGCATATCGGCGGAGTCAAGCTCGGCCTTGAATTCTTCTGCGCCCACGGCGCGCACGGCGTGCACGAGATCGCCCATCTCGGCCTGCCGATTTTCCTCGACCTCAAGTTCCACGACATCCCCAACACCGTTGCAGCGGCGATGCAGGCGATCCATGTCTATGAACCTGCCATCGTCACCGTCCACGCCAGTGGCGGCCGCGCGATGATGGAGGACGCCAAGGCCGCCGCCGCCGCCGGCACCAAGGTCGTCGCTGTAACGATGCTCACCAGCCTCGATACCAATGATCTGACCGCCACCGGGGTCTATGGCAGCGCCGAGACCCAGGTGATGCGCCTTGCCGAACTTGCCCATGCGGCGGGCCTGGACGGGATTGTGTGTTCCGGGCAGGAAGTGGGCATGGTGAAAAAGGCATGGAAAGACGGCTTCTTCGTCGTCCCCGGCCTGCGCCCGAGCGGCAACGGAACGGGCGACCAGAAGCGCGTTGTCACCCCGCGTGCAGCGCGCGACAATGGTGCCAGCGTGCTCGTGATCGGCCGTCCGATCGCCCGCGCCGAAGACCCGGCGGCCGCCGCACGGGCAATCGAGGCGACGTTGTAAGCAGGCAGCAGCAAGGCTGGAGAAACACGATGTTCAGTCCCGTTGCGCGATACCAGCATTATGACCCCTGCCGGAGCGCAAGGACAATCGCTCCGCAATTTGCGTTCAAGCTTGCGGTCTGCATGATCCTCGCTTGCGTGCCGCTGGGAGCGAGCGCGCAAAATCGGGCGAGTGGTTTCTGGGACACAGTCAGTTCGGCGGCCTGCAATATATCGGGAGGCGACTGGGTGGGAACCCGCTGTGCGCGCAGCGGCGGAGCAGCGGCGAACCTTGTCCCTGCGATGAGCAATGTCGACACGCGTGATGGTACCGCCATCATTGCCGTTGAGGCGGACGCCCCCTCGGCTCCCGGCTTCCTGTCGGTCAGGATGGGGCCAAGGTCCGTCAGTTTCCGCATGTTCCCGGCCTCTGCGATCAGCGCGCAGCTTTACCGCATGAACGAACCCGGTTTTCCCGCCACTACCGCCTTTGTCTATCGCACGATCGTTGATGATCCGCGCTTCCTTGGCCTTTACAATCCCGGCGAAGTGCCCGGCCATGTGCTTCGCGCAAGAGCAGATACGACCCCCATACACGGCTTCGCCGTTCCCGTTGCGCCGGGCCGCGAATGCCGCTCCTTCCCTTCATGCATGCGCGTGCCGGAACAGCATGAACAATGGTATCGCGGCTACAAGGGCAACAGCCATTTCCCGCCGCAGGCCAATCCCAACTGGACCCATGAACCGCTACCCGCCAGATGTTCGCCCTTTGTGGCCGGCTATGTCCCGCCGTTCCTTGTCGATGGCTTGGTATTTGGTGAATTGCGCAACGACCTGAGATATCTCAGCGAAAACAATATCACGGCCTTGCGGCAAGCCGGATATGATTTCGAAGCGCTGCTGGTGCAGGATTTCGGGAGCGATTGGCGGCTTGATTCCATGCTTATGGCGGTCAACCCCGCAGCCTCCCGCAAGGCCCGCGTTGATCCGGCAGCCACCGGTCGCCCCAGCAGGGCCCGCCCGCGCACTGCCCTCAAGACCGAGGCCTATTATGCCGACCTCATCGCCAACCGTCTGATCGTGGCCAACCCGCAATATGCAGGCGCGCAGTGCCAGCCGGTTGCCAGCGGTCAGGCTCCGCGTTCCTGATCGGGCGGCCCGTGATGAGGCCAGATGTTCCTACCCGCCCATGGAGGGCCATGGTGTGACCGATCACGCCACCCCGAACCTGCCCGCGCGCGACTTTGGCGCGACGGCCGCTTTTTACGCGAAGCTCGGATTCGGGGAGGATTACCGCTCGGCCGGGTGGATGATCCTCTCGCGCGGGGAGGTGATGCTGGAATTCTTCCCCTATCCCGACCTCGATCCCTACCAATCGGCGTTCAGCTGTTGTCTGAGGCTCGATGATCTGGGTGCGATCATGCGGCAGGTGGAGGCAAGCGGCGTGCCTGATGCGCGCCAGGGCATTCCGCGCTATCACCCTGCCGCGCCCGATCCGAGCGGACTTACCATCGCCTATCTGATCGACCCTGACGGGACCCTGCTGCGCCTGATCCAGAACGACTGACCATGACCGATACACTGACAATCGTCCCCGCCACCCACGCCGATGCCCCTGCCCTCAAGGCGCTGCTGGAGGCTGCCTATCGCGGGGATTCGGCGCGGGAAGGCTGGAACCACGAGGCCGACATCCTCGATGATGAACGCACCAGCCGCGAGGAACTGGACGGCCTGCTCGCCGACCCTGCGGTGACGATCCTGACTGCACGCGGAGAGGCCGGGCTGGTCGGCTGCGTCGCGGTGACAAGAAAGGACACCACCCTCGCCTATCTCGGGATGCTGTGCGTCTTGCCGGCGTTGCAATCATCAGGGCTTGGCCGCCGGCTGCTGGACGCCGCCGAAGACCACGCCCGCGCCGGGGCAATCGCGGCGATGGAGATGACCGTGATCGACAGCCGGGCGAGCCTGATCGCGTGGTATGAGCGGCGCGGTTATGCCCGCACCGGCGAGACACGGCCCTTCCCCGTCCTGCGCGATCCGCCGATTACCTTTGTAGTGCTGGAAAAGCCGCTCGGCGCAGCGTAGGAGCCACCGCATGGCTGGCACACTTGTGAAAATCTGCGGGATTTCGACCGCCGAAACCCTCGCCGCCGCAGTGGGCAGCGGGGCAAGCCATGTCGGCTTTGTCCATTTCGCCAAAAGCCCGCGCCACCTTGCGCTGGCCGAGGCGGCGGCATTGCGCCGGTTGGTGCCGGCTCATGTCAAATCGGTGCTGCTGCTGGTGAACGCCGATGCGCAGATCCTTGCAGAAGCGGTGCGCGTGGTGGCGCCCGATGTCGTCCAGTTTCACGGTGAGGAAACGCCTGAAAGCCTTGCCCGCTTCCGCATTGAAACAGGCATCGAGGCATGGCGCGCGCTTGCCGTGCGCGATGCTGCGGCCTTGGCCGAAGTCGCCCGGTTTCGCGGCGCGGCGGACCGCGTGCTGCTTGATGCCCCCGCTTCCGCGCTGCCCGGCGGCAACGGCACGGCCTTCGACTGGAGCCTGCTTGCAGGTTGGCAGGCCCCGCTCCCCTGGGGGCTTGCAGGCGGCCTCACCCCCGCGAATGTCGCAGACGCGGTCCGCCTGACCGGCGCGCCACTGGTCGATACCTCATCGGGTGTCGAACGCGGCCCCGGCATCAAGGACGTGGACAGAATCGCCGCCTTCTGCAAAGCCGCCCGGCAAGCCTGAAACCTTCCGGTCGCCTCAAGCGTATCCGCAAGGTCACCCCCAAGCGCAAACATGTGTCTCGACTTCGCTCGACACGAACGGCATTGGCAATCTCATGAACTCTCCCAACTCCTTCCGCAACCAGCCCGACGAGCGCGGCCATTTCGGCCAGTTCGGCGGACGCTATGTCGCCGAGACGCTGATGCCGCTGGTGCTAGATCTGGAGCGCGAATACCGCGCCGCGCAGGCCGACCCGGCGTTTCAGGCGGAATTCGACGACCTGCTCGAACATTACGTTGGCCGCCCCTCGCCGCTCTATTTCGCCCCGCGTTTGACGGAGGAATTGGGCGGCGCGCAGGTGTGGTTCAAGCGTGACGAGCTCAATCACACCGGCGCGCACAAGATCAACAATTGCATTGGCCAGATCCTGCTCGCGATCCGCATGGGCAAGACCCGCATCATCGCGGAAACAGGCGCGGGCCAGCACGGTGTAGCGACCGCTACGGTGTGCGCGCGCTTTGGCCTGCCTTGCGTGATCTACATGGGTGCAGAGGACGTGAAGCGCCAATCGCCCAACGTGTTCCGGATGAAGCTGCTCGGGGCCGAAGTCATCCCCGTCACCAGCGGCGGCGCGACCTTGAAGGACGCGATGAACGAGGGCCTGCGCGACTGGGTCGCGAACGTCCACGACACCTTCTACATCATCGGCACCGCAGCAGGCCCGCACCCCTATCCGGAAATGGTCCGCAACTTCCAGAGCGTGATCGGCAAGGAAGCGCGCGCGCAGATGCTGAGCCGCGTGGGTCGCCTGCCCGACCTGCTGGTAGCGGCGATCGGCGGCGGGTCGAACGCGCTCGGGCTGTTCCACCCCTTCCTCGATGATCCGAGCGTGAAGATGCTCGGCGTGGAAGCCGCAGGCCACGGCCTAGACGGTGACGAACACGCCGCGAGCCTCCTTGGCGGCACCCCCGGCGTGCTCCATGGCAACCGCACCTATCTGTTGCAGGACGAGGACGGCCAGATCACCGAAGGCCACTCGATCAGTGCCGGCCTCGATTACCCCGGCATCGGCCCGGAACACGCGTGGCTCAAGGAATCGGGCCGCGTCGATTACACTGCCGTCACTGACGAAGAGGCGCTGGAGGGCTTCCAGCTGCTCTGCGCAACGGAAGGGATCATCCCCGCGCTCGAGCCCGCTCACGCCATTGCAGCGGTGAAGAAGATCGCGCCGACGATGCCGAAGGACGCGATCATCCTCGCCAACCTGTGCGGCCGCGGCGATAAGGACATCTTCACCGTGGCGGAGCGGTTGGGGGTCGAGCTTTGAACCAGAAAGAAGGCGGGTCTCCGGATTACGTCCGGGGAGACGCTGAGGTTCCGATTTGAAGCATCGCACGCCCCGACGTTCCAAAATCCTTCCGATGGAAGGGTATGAGGAAGGCTTCATCGCCGGGCGCATCACCCGGTTCGTGCGCAGCTGGAGCCTCGACCGGGCAAAGCTGAGCTTCGTCTCGCCGCTCCGGTCTACGCCTGCACGGTGCTCTACACCCACCTCTTTGAATGGCCGGTATCGCTTGCCGAAGGGGTGTCCTTTGTTGCAGGGGCTTCGAGCCTGACTGCGGTCATCGCGTTCTTCTCAAAACATGTGCCGGAATTCGAGCTTTGACCAACCGTCTCACCACCACCTTCGCCCAACCCCGCCCCTCGCTCGTCTGCTTCATCACGGCTGGCGACGGGGACACTGCAGCCAATCTCGATGCGCTGGTGGAAGCCGGCGCCGATGTGATCGAATTGGGCATGCCCTTCACCGATCCGATGGCCGATGGCCCCGCAATCCAGAGCGCCAATCTGCGCAGCCTCGGCGCGGGCACGACCACGGCGGACGTGTTGCGCTACGCCGCCGATTTCCGCGCGCGGCACCCCAATGTGCCGCTGGTGCTGATGGGCTATGCCAATCCGATGGTGCGGCGCGGGCCGGAGTGGTTTGCGGATGCGGCCTCGGCTGCGGGGGTTGACGGGGTTATCTGCGTCGACATTCCGCCGGAAGAAGACGACGCGCTCGGCCCGGCCTTGCGCGCCAAGGGCATCGCCCCGATCCGCCTTGCCACGCCCACGACCGACGCTGCACGCCTGCCTCAGGTGCTCGAAGGGTCGGCAGGGTTTATCTATTACGTCTCGGTCGCGGGGATCACCGGCAAGCAGCAGGCGCAGATCGAGAGCATCGAGGCCAATGTGGCGCGCATCAAGGCATCCTCCGATCTCCCTGTAGCAGTCGGCTTCGGCGTACGTACGCCCGAGCAGGCCGCGGCAATTGCCAAGGTGGCAGACGGCGTGGTGGTCGGATCGGCGCTGGTGGAAATCTGCGGCGAATATGGCGCAGATGCTCCCAATCACCTCAAGACCCTCACCGCCGCTCTGGCAGAGGCGGTCCACACGGCCCGCTGAAACTGGGCGCTGACGGGAACCGCAATCCCGCCCTGTGGATTGCTGATCTGTTGCACATCTCGCAATTTGGCCAAAACCCGGCTAGGACACCAAGCATGAACTGGTTCAACCGCGTCCGCAATTCGCTGGGCTTTGCGCCCGAGAAGAAGTCCACCGAGAAGGATCTGTGGATCAAGTGCCCGTCTTGTCAGGAGATGCTGTTCGTCGCCGATTACGAGGCGAACCTCTCGGTCTGCCCGAAATGCGAGCATCACGGCCGCATCGGGGCCGATGCGCGGCTGGGCCTGTTGCTTGATCCCGGCTTTGAGGTGCTGCCGCTGCCCCGCGTCACCGAGGACCCGTTGCAGTTCAAGGATACCAAGAAATATACTGACCGCCTCAAGGCCGCGCGCGCTGCCAACCCGCACGAGGATGCATTCGTGGTCGGATCGGGCACCATCGACGCGCAACCGGCCGTCGTCGGCGTGCAGGACTTCAGCTTCATGGGCGGCTCGATGGGCATGGCTGTCGGGCAGGCCTTCTGCAATGGCGCGCAAAAGGCGCTGGACCGCAAGTGCGCCTATATCGTGGTGACGGCAGCGGGCGGCGCGCGGATGCAGGAGGGGATCTTGTCCCTTATGCAGATGCCCCGCGCGACGGTGATGACGCGGCGGCTGAAGCAGGCGGGCCTGCCCTATATCGTTGTCCTGACCGACCCCACCACCGGCGGCGTGACGGCGAGCTACGCGATGCTGGGCGACATCCACATTGCCGAGCCCGGCGCGCTTATCGGCTTTGCCGGGCAGCGCGTGATCCAGGACACGATCCGCGAGCAGCTGCCCGAAGGCTTCCAGCGCGCTGAATATCTCCACAAGCACGGCATGGTCGACATGGTCGTGCCGCGTCACGAGCTGAAGGCAACGCTGGCGCAGGTGCTCGATTATCTCGCCCCGGTGAAGGCAGCGTAACGCCCCCATGCGCGACTTTGGGCGGTCGGACGACCCGCGCGTTCAGGCCCAGCTTGATCGCTTGGCGGCGCTGAGCCTGCCGCAAGGGCGGCTCGGGCTGGAGACGATTCGTGCTCTGATGGATCGGCTCGGCAATCCGCATCGCAAGCTGCCGCCGGTGTTCCACGTCGCAGGCACCAACGGCAAGGGTTCGACCTGCGCCTTCCTGCGCGCGATGCTGGAGGCCGAGGGCTACACGGTCCACGTCACCACCAGCCCCCATCTGGTGCGCTATAACGAGCGCATTCGGCTGGCGGGCGAACTTATCTCGGACGCGATGCTCGCCGATGTGCTGGCCGAGGTGCTGGATGCGGGCGAAGACCTCGGCCCCAGCTTCTTCGAAGTCACCATCGCCGCCGCCTTCCTCGCCTTCAGCCGCACGCCCGCCGATGTGTGCGTGGTCGAAGTCGGCATGGGCGGGCGGTTTGATGCGACCAATGTGCTTGAGCCCGAGGCGCTGGCTGCCTGCGGGATTGCTGCGCTGGGCCTTGATCACGAGCGGTTCCTCCTCGCGCCCGAGGCGGGCGTGCCGCAGGAGCCTATGGCGCGGATTGCGTTCGAAAAGGCGGGCATCGCCAAGCCCGGCGTGCCGCTCCTCACCCTCCACCACACCTACCCGCCCGAAGCGCGGGCCGCGGTCGAGGCAGTTGCCGCACGGATCGGCGCGCCGCTTTATCCCTTCGGTCTCTACGGCGCCTGGGCCGCGAAGACAGGCGGCGGCGACGGTCGCCTGATCTATGGCGAGGGCGAGGCGGCCTATTTCCACACCCCGCCGCTAGGCATTACCGGACGGCATCAGGTGCTGAATGCGGGGCTGGCGGTGGCAATGCTCCGGTTCCAGAACAAAGTCCCGGTGAGCGAAGAAGCGATGAAGGCAGGTGCCGCCTCCGCCCGCTGGCCTGCGCGGATGCAGCGCCTCGCCCCCGGCCCTCTCACAGGCACCCGCGAAGTATGGCTCGACGGCGGGCACAACCCGCAGGCGGGCGCGATGCTCGGCGCGCATTTCGCAGGTCAACGCCTGCACCTCGTGATCGGTATGATCGAAGGCAAGGACCCCGCCTCGCTGATCGGTCCGCTTGATGCTTCACTCGCCAGCATCACCGCCGTGCCGGTGCCGGGCCATGACTGGCACCCGCCCGCAGCCTTCGGTCCGCACGCCCGCCCCGCCTCCGATGTGCCAGGCGCGCTGGCAATGATACCCGATGACGGACTGCCCATCCTTATCGCAGGCTCGCTCTACCTCGCAGGCGAGGTGCTGCGGCTTAACGACGAGCTGCCGGACTAGGCGACCTCGCCCTCCCCACGCGCCGTCCCCGCCGTCCCGATCGACGCATCGATCAGCCCCGCGCGCATCATCAGCCAGAACAGCACGATGCCCGGCAGAGCGGCGGCGGTGGTGAACAGGTAGAAGTTCACATAGCCGAAGCTCTCCACCAGCGCGCCCGCGGTCGTGCCTGTCAGCACCCGCCCGACAATGCTCGCCGCCGCCGAGATCAGAGCATATTGCGAGGCGGTGAAGCGCAGGTCGGTGAGCGCGGCGAAATAGGCCACCACAGTCACCCCACCGATGCCGCTGGCGATATTTTCGAACAGGAAGGTCGCGGCCAGCCCGGCGTTGGACTTGTCCACCGCCGCCAGCAGCGCAAAGCTGAGGTTGGAGATACCCATCAAGACAAGGCTCAGCAGCACGGACCGCTTCATGCCGAGCCGCGTGTACAATATCCCGCCGATGAAGATGCCGATCAGGAAGGCCCAGAACCCCACGCCCACATCGTAAAGCGCGATTTCGTCGTTGGTATAGCCTTTGTCGTCGAGCAGCAGGCGCACCGTCAGGTTTGCCAGCGTGTCGCCGATCTTGTGGAGCAGGATGAACAACAGCACCAGCAGCGCGCCCTTGCGCATGAAGAACTCGGTGAAGGGGCCGTAAACCGCCCGCAAGGCTTCTCCGATGCCCTGCGCGCGTTTGGGGATACGGCGGCGCTCGGGCTCGCCCAGAACCAGTGCGGTCAGCATCGCAGGAAGCGCGAAGGCGGCGCAGGCCATGTAAGCCAGCTCCCACCCCACACGCGCCGCCAGCACCAGCGCCAGCGCGCCCGCCGCTGCCGAGCCGATCCGCCAGCCATATTGGGTCATGCCCGAGCCGACGCCGAGCTGTTCGGGCTTCAGCGTCTCGATTCGGTAGGCATCGATCACGATGTCGAAGGTCGCACCCGCGATGCCGACGAGGATTGCCGACGTCGCGACCCAGGCGATGTCGGCCGCAGGATCGACCAGCGCAAGGTTCGCCACCGCCGCGATCACCAATGCGCCCACAAACAGCATCCACGACACGCGCTGCCCAAGCCTGCCGATCACCGGCAACCGCACCCCGTCGATCATCCATGCCCACAGAAATTTGAGGTTATAGGCGAGGAACACGAGGGTGAAGGCGGTGACCGTCTTCTTGTCGATCCCGTCCTGCGCCAGACGGCTGGTCAGCGTCGCGCCGATCAGCGCATAGGGGAAACCCGAAGAAACGCCCAAAAAGAAGGCAGCGAGCGATTCCTTCTCCAGATAGGGCTTGATGGCGCTGGCCCAGTCACGCTGCGCGGCGGCCCCGGTCTCGGTCATGCAGGCGGTCCTTTTGATTGATCCCAATGTCTGCCACACTAGGCAGGGACGAGAGGATGAGAAAAGAGCGATGAACGCCGCAACAACAGATATGCCCATATTGCGGCCCACAGCGGGCCAATTGGCGCTGGCCGAAGCGATCCGTGGCGGGGTTGGGCGGCAGGCAGGCGCAATCCAGACGGTGCCGGCGACGAACTACACCTGTCCCGAGCACTTCGCGCGGGAAAAGGCGGCGCTGTTTGACCGGCTGCCGCAGGTCATCGTGCCATCGGCGCTGCTGCCGGAACCCGGCATGGCGGTGCCGCATGATGCAACAGGTCGCCCGCTGTTGATCACCCGCGATGGCGATGGCCGCGCGCATGTCTTCCTCAACGTCTGCCGCCACCGCGGCACGCGGCTGGTCGAGGGGAGCGAGGTGCAATGCGCCAAGCGCCTTGTGTGCCCCTATCACGCCTGGACCTACCGGCTTGACGGCGGGCTGATGGCCCTGCCCCGCCCGGAAACCTTCCCCGGCCTCGACAAGGCGGATTATGGCCTCGTGGAGCTGCCTACGATTGAGGCAGGCGGCCTGATCTGGTTCGCACCGGCGGAAGGTGCAGACTTCAGCGATGCCCATAAATTGGGCAATGATCTCGACGCTTTCGGCCTGCCGCAAGCGCACCTGTTCCGGCGCAAACTTCACACAGTGAAGGGCAACTGGAAGCTGATCATGGATGCCTTCCTTGAAAGCTACCATGTGACCCGCCTTCATGCAGGCACCATCGGCCCCTTCTTCAAGGACGGGATCACCGCAGGCGACCAGATTGGCCCACATCAGCGTTCTGCCGTTGGGCGGCTGGAGGAAATGGCGTCCGTCGATCTCACCGACATGGCGGCGCTGCGGCGCGTGGTGACTTTCGCCTACCAACTGCTTCCCGCAACCATCATCGTCCCCAGCCCGGACTACGTGAACGTGATGGTGCTGATGCCACAGGCCGCCGATCTCACGTTGGTCGAGGACTTCATGCTTATCCCCGAGCCTCCCGCCACTGAAAAGGCGCTGGCGCATTGGGAGAAGAGCTGGAACCTGCTTGATGGCGGCGTGTTCGCCTCCGAAGATTTCCGCGCCGCGGAACTCGGCCAGCAGGGGCTTTCCTCGGGCGCGGTGGAGCATGTCACGCTTGGCACCTTGGAAGGCGGAATCGCCCGCTTCGACCAGATCATCAGCGAAGCCCTGAAGGCAAAGGGACAAGCGGCGGGCTGACGGGCGTTATCACCGGTCGCATTTCCGCAGGAAATGCTTTAGGCGGCGCGCCATGCCTACCCAGCCCCCCCGCTCCGACACCCGCCCCGAGGGTGACCGTATCGCCAAGCTGCTTGCCCGTGCAGGCATCGCCAGCCGCCGCGAGATCGAGCGGATGATCGCCGAAGGGCGCGTCGCGCTTGATGGCACGGTGCTGGATACCCCGGCAACGATCCTTTCCAGCCTGAAGGGCGTGACGGTGGACGGCAATCCCGTCGCCGCTGCCGAGGCCACGCGGTTGTTCGCTTTCCACAAGCCGGCCGGCCTCATCACCGCCGAACGCGATCCGGCCGGGCGCCCCACGATCTACACCGCGCTGCGCAATGCCCTGCCCAAGGGCACGCCGCGGCTGATGCCGGTCGGACGGCTCGACCTCAATACCGAAGGCCTGCTGCTGCTCACCAATGATGGCGGGTTGAAGCGGACCATGGAACTGCCCGCCACCAAGGTCCCGCGCACTTATCGTGCGCGTGCATTCGGCGTGGTGACGCAGGAACAGCTTGAGGAACTGATCGAAGGCGTCGAGATCGACGGTGTGCGCTACGGGTCGATCGACGCCAATCTTGAACGCTCCTCGGGCCGCAATCTGTGGATCGAGATGACCATCACCGAAGGCAAGAACCGCGAAGTGCGCAACGTGCTCGAATTTCTCGGGCTCCAGGTGAACCGCCTGATCCGCACCGGTTACGGCCCGTTCAACATCGGCGACCTGCCGCGCGGGCAGGCGGTCGAACTGACCGGCAAGCCGGTGGTGCATTTCCTGTCCGAGATGACGGGCGAGCCGATCCCGCGCGGGGGCGTGAAGAAGGCCGACAAGATCGCCATCGCCGCCCCGGTAAAGGCCCCGCGCCCGCCGGAGCGCGCTCCTGCACGCAAGCCAACGCCTGCGCCCCGTCCCGCCCCGCGCAAGGATGCCGATGCCAACGCAAGCCCGCCGCGCAAGGGCGCCGCACCTTTCAGCAAGGCTGCGCGCAAGGGCGGCCCTGCCACACTGACCAATGCTCCGCGCAAGGGCTTGGCCGGGTCCGAGGCTGGCCAGCGCAAGGACCGCGTTGCCCCGGGCAAGCAACGGCCCGGCACAGGCGCCGGATCGCGCAAACGCCCGGCCCCCACACGCGGCAACCCTCAGCCGCGGGGTAAGCGCTGATGCGGATCATCGCAGGCGAATGGCGCGGGCGCAAACTCGCTGCTCCCAAGGGCGAGGCCACCCGGCCCACGGCTGACCGCGCGCGTGAAACGCTGTTCGCGATGCTCACCAGCCGGCTCGGTGATTTCGAAGGCTTGCAGGTGGCAGACCTGTTCGCGGGATCGGGCGCGCTCGGTCTGGAGGCGTTGTCACGCGGGGCGGCCTCGTGCCTGTTCGTGGAGCAGGACCGCGCTGCGGTTGATGTGATCCGCGCCAATATCGCCTCGCTTGGCGCTGGCGCAAAAACGCGCGTCGAGGCTGCATCGGTGATGCAATTGCGCGCCGCGACAAAGCCGCTCGATCTGATCCTCGCCGATCCGCCCTATCAATCGGGCGCGGGCGAAGTGGCGCTTGACCGCTTGCTAAGGCTGGGTTGGATCGGGCCGGAAACGTGGATCGCGCTGGAAACCGGCTTCAAGGAAGATATCGTAATCAAGGGCCTCACCCTCGCAGCTGATCGCAAGGTCGGCAAGGGGAAGCTCCACCTCTTGCGGCTGGATACTTCCCCCGATCCGTCTGGCGACCCGGAAGGCCAAGCAGGCAGCGCTTAGCTGCGGAGCGACTTCACCCGCGCTTCGATCTGTGCCCAGGTCGATTCACGCTGGTCTTCAGGCATCTTGCTGAGCGTGACCTTGTCATTGTCCGACAGCGCCCAGAACATCTGCTGGCGATCTTCGTTCAGTGACCAGAAGTAGCTCTGCGTCTCGGCCGGCCATGCCTTGAAGGCGGTCTGCTGTTCGACCGGCCAGGATTGCACCATCGCGTCCTGTTCGCCCGCAGCCGGGGCAGCGGGAGCATCGGGTGCGGTGGTAACCTGCTCGTCGGGCATGGTGTCCGTGCCGGTTTCGGGCATCGCATCCGGCGCGGTCTGCGGCATGGAAGGCGGAGTGGTGGTTGGCGCGGTCGGGGGCGTCGGCGTGGCCTCAGGCATCGCTTGATCCTGGGTTTGATCCTGCGCGGAAACCAGCGAAGGGGTCATGGCGAGCGCCATCGCGGCCCCGGCCAAAGCGGCATTTTTGAAAGACTTGTGCATGGGTATCTCCAAGATTGATTGTCCCAAGCACGACGAACGCAAAAAGCCTGTCCGGCCGCACGACCCCTCGCTCACCGGACGCTTCGAATATGGACCTGCGTCGGCCGGTGGCAATCGCGGCTCTGCCCGAGCGGCGCGCTGCGGCCCCGCCCGGACGGAAAATGTGGCTGAAAGGCGGCAGGCCGATTTTTCACTTCGCCGCAAGCCCGTGCATCGCGCCGCCTCGCGCCTTGCCCCCGGTGCAATTGTTCCCTACCTGTTCGCATAAGACAATGAGCATGAACCTGCCCTCCCCCGCGTCCAGCGACTCGATTCCGGCCTATGCCGCGCGGCTGAACGCGCCCCAGCGCGCAGCGGTGCTCGCCACGGAAGGCCCGGTGCTGATGCTCGCAGGCGCAGGCACGGGCAAGACCGCCGCGCTCACCTCGCGCCTTGCGCATCTGGTGGCCACGGGGCGGGCCTATCCTTCGCAGATCCTGTGCGTCACCTTCACCAACAAGGCCGCAAAGGAAATGCGCGAGCGCGTCGCGCATCACCTTGGTCCGCAGGCGGAAGGGCTGCCGTGGCTCGGCACCTTCCATTCGATCTGCGCCAAGATGCTGCGCCGCCATGCCGAGCTGGTCGGTTTGCAGCACAATTACACCATCATCGACACCGACGATCAGTTGCGCCTGCTGAAGCAGTTGATCGCCGAGGCGGAGCTGGACGAGAAACGCTGGCCCGCGCGCCAGCTTGCCGGGCTGATCGACCGCTGGAAGAACCGCGGGCTTGGTCCCGCCGATCTTGATGCGGTGGAAAACGAGGCTTACGCCAATGGCCGCGGCACCGCGCTCTATGCCCGTTATCAGGAGCGGCTGAAGCAGTTGAACGCCTGCGATTTCGGCGATCTGATGCTCCACATGGTGACCATCCTCAAGCAGCACCACGATATCCTCGCCGATTACCAGCGCCGGTTCCGCTACATCATGGTGGACGAGTATCAGGACACCAACGCCGTCCAGTATCTGTGGCTGCGATTGCTGGCGCAGGGGCACAAGAACATCTGCGTGGTGGGCGACGATGACCAGTCGATCTATTCCTGGCGCGGAGCCGAAGTCGCTAACATCCTGCGCTTCGAAAAGGACTTCCCGGGAGCAGAAGTGATCCGGCTCGAACAGAACTACCGCTCCACCCCGCATATTCTCGGCGCCGCATCCGGACTGATCCGGGCGAACAGCCAGCGCCACGACAAGACGCTGTGGACCGAGGTCAATGGCGGCGAAAAGGTCAAGGTGATCGGCGTGTGGGACGCGCCGGAGGAAGCGCGCCGGGTGGGTGAGGTAATCGAGCGGCTGGAGCGTGAAGGCGCAGGCCTCGATTCTGTAGCCATCCTCGTGCGCGCGCAATACCAGACCCGCGAGTTCGAAGACCGCTTCATCCAGATCGGCATTGCCTACCGGATCATCGGCGGTTTCCGCTTCTACGAACGTGCCGAGATCCGCGATGCGCTGGCCTATCTGCGCCTGATCGCCCAGCCGCAGGATGACCTCGCGTTCGAGCGTATCCACAACGTCCCCAAGCGCGGACTCGGCGCCAAGGCGCTGGAGCAGATGCACTCCCACGCACGCCGCACCGGCCTGCCGCTGGCCGCCGCCGCGCTGCAACTGGCGGATAGTGACGAGCTGCCCAAGCGCACGGCAATCACCATTGGCGGGCTGATGCGCCATTTCCTCGGCTGGCGTGACGCAGCCGAGACACTCTCGCCCGCCGATCTGTTGCGGCTGGTGATGGAGGAGAGCGGCTACAACGCCATGCTCGCTGCCGACCGCTCGCCGGAAAGCGCGGGCCGCGCAGAAAACCTTTCCGAACTTGCCCGCGCGATGGAGGAATACCTCACCTTGGGCGACTTCCTTGAACACGTCAGCCTCGTAATGGACAATGAACGTGCCAATGAGGGCGAGACGGTGACGATCATGACGATCCACGCCGCCAAGGGGCTGGAGTTCGACAATGTCTTTTGCGTCGGCTGGGAGGAAGGCGTGTTCCCCTCGCAGCGCGCAATCGACGAGGGCGGGCTGGCGTCACTGGAGGAGGAGCGCCGCCTCGCCTATGTCGCGATCACCCGCGCGCGGCGGCATTGCACCATCCTCCACGCCGCCAACCGCCGCATCTATGGCCAATGGACCAGTTCCATCCCCTCGCGCTTCATCGAGGATCTCCCGGCAGAACATATCGATTCCGAAACGACGCTGACCGGCGGTGCCTCGCTGTGGCGAGCCAACTGGAGCGAGCAGGAAGATCCCTTTGCCCATGTCGCGCGTGATTATCCCGACAAGGCGCAGCAACGCGGCCCCGGCTGGCAGCGCGCGCTAACCTCGGGCTATGAGACGAAACCTGCGCGGGTGCGCGAAAACACGCGGTCAGCCGCCAGCTTTGCGGCCCCTGCCCGTTCGGATGTCGCCATCGGTGCAATGGTTACCCACACCAAGTTCGGCACAGGCTGCGTGATCGATCAGGAGGGCAACAAGCTTACCATCCTGTTCGAGGGCGCGGGCGAGAAGCGGGTGCTCGACAGTTTTGTGACGGTGGTGGGTTAGTTCAGTCCTGCGGGCTGTTCGACCACTTCGGCCTCGCCCTTGCGCCAATAACGCGCCTCGAACGGCCGGGCGAGTTCGCCCCATGCGTCGCGGGTGCCCTCGGCAATGCCGGTTTTGCAGTTCACATAGGGCGCGGGGTCGAGATAGGTGCCGAACACCTGATCCCAGATTGTCAGCATATTGCCGAAATTGGTCCCCATGAGGTCTTCGTCGCGAATGTGGTGCAGGCGGTGCGCTGCGGGCGAGATGAAGATCTTGCCCAACGGCCCCATTGTCCAGGGCACGTCGGCATGAATGAAATAGCCCCACCAGCCACGGATCAGAACTGCGACCGCAATCGCCCAGAACGGCAGGCCGAGAAGGATTGCTGGCAGATTGTCGATCAGCACGCCCAGAAGCTCGCCCAGCGGATGCTTGCGGCGCACACTCAGCCAGGTCATCGCCTCGTCGGCGTGGTGGGTGGCGTGGACCGGCCACAGCATGGGCGCATGTTCGAAGCGGTGGCGCCAATAGGCCGCGAATTCGATCAGCAGCACCGCCGCGATCACGCTGATCACACCGGGCATCGCGTGCCACAAATCGGCAAGACCTTCGGGGCGCGGCAGTAGCGACTGGCCGGTGAGGATCGGTGCAAGAACCAGCGGGCCGACAACCACGGCATTGACCAGCAGCAGCGTGAGATTGGTGGTAATCTCGCCCCGCGCGCGGGCTAGGGCCGAGAGGATCGCGCGGCGCTTGGTCACATAGGCGAGCACGCCGAATAGCACCGCAAGCGGGGCAAGATTGGCGAACTCGGAGCGCAGAATATCAAGCGTGCTGTCGATCACGCTGCAAGGCTTACCGCTGCATCCGCGAACAAAGCGTTAACCCTGCGGCAAAGGCCCACCAGTCCATAAATGGCAAGAGCGCGATTATCCAGCCGATGCCAGCCAGCACCGCCGGAATACCGCAGGCCGAACAGCGCGAGAGCCTATTCGAACCCGTCCATCGCTCCTGGATCAGAGTGCCGACAAGTTCAGGAACCCGGGGACCGGTCCGTTCCACTCGCCGGGCTTGCCCGGTTCGTCATCATCGCGGTAGCGGCGCGGCTTGCGATCTTCGCTGGCCGTGACCCGGTCGGTGCGCGGTGTGTCTCGCTCGCGGCGCGGCCTGCGCTCGGGGCGTTCCTCGCGTTGTTCCTCACGCTCTGCACGCTCGGCGCGTTCTTCACGCTCCGGACGGTCCTCGCGGGCACGGCGCGGCTTGCGCGCCGGGCGCTCCTCGCGCGGTTCGTCTTCGGCAGTGGCCTTCGGGGCCTCCGCAGCTTCGGCCTTGGCCAGCATCTCCGACAGGTCAACGCGCACGTCTTCCTTGCCGAACACCTTGATTGGGCTGCCGGTCAGCTTCTCGACATTGGAAATAGCTTCGGCATCTTCTTCGGAGACGAAGGTGAAGGCCCGCCCCTTGGCGCCCGCGCGGCCGGTGCGGCCAATGCGGTGGACGTAATCATCCGGGTGCCAAGGCGTGTCGAAGTTGAAGACGTGGGAGACACCCTTGATATCCAGCCCGCGCGCCGCAACGTCGGAGGCGACGAGGATGTTGACCTCGCCCGCCTTGAAGCGTTCCAGTTCCTTGATGCGGCTGGATTGGTCCATGTCGCCATGAATCTCGCTCGACCGGAACCCGAACCGGCCGAGGCTCTGGTTGAGGTCGCGCACCGTGGTCTTGCGGTTGGCGAAGATGATTGCGGTTTCCACGAGGTCGTTTTCGAGGAACCAGCGCAGCGTGTCCTTCTTCGCCCGAGACTTCACCGGCACCTTGAAGGCGGTGATATCGGCGTTGGTCGAAGCCGCACGATTGACTTCAATCCGCTTGGGATTGTTCAGGAACTTCTTCGCCAGCTTTTCGATGGGCGGCGGCATCGTTGCTGAAAAGAGCATGGTCTGACGCGTGTCGGGAAGCTTGGAACAGATGAATTCGATATCGGGAATGAACCCCATGTCGAGCATCCGGTCAGCTTCGTCGATGACCAGCAGTTCGCAGCCGTTGAGCATGATCTTGCCGCGTTCGAACAGGTCCATCAACCGGCCCGGAGTCGCGATCAGCACGTCGACGCCGTCGGACAGCGCCTTGAGCTGGTCACCCATCTGCACGCCGCCAATCAGCAGTGCCATCTTGAGATCGTGGTTTTTGCCGTACTTCTCGAAGTTCTCGGCCACCTGCGCGGCCAATTCGCGGGTCGGCTCAAGGATAAGCGAGCGCGGCATCAGTGCACGGCGACGCCCGGCGGCCATCACATCGATCATCGGCAGCACGAAGCTTGCGGTCTTGCCCGTGCCGGTCTGGGCAATGCCGATCAGGTCCCGCATCATCAGCACGGTCGGGATCGCCTGCGCCTGGATCGCGGTCGGCGTTGAATAGCCCGCGTCCTCAACGGCTTTGAGCAATTCGGGCGAAAGGCCGAGATCGGCGAAAGTCATGCTTTGTGTGGTGTCCGAGAATAGCGGGCAGGGTCGCTGCCGGGATTGCTGGCCTGACGCGCACACTGGCGCTGCATCGGGCTGCCGCGCCTTTCCCCCAAATGCTCGCAAAAGTCAAGGAATCGCGCGCGGAGCCCCGGGGAGCGCCGGGGAGATCAGCCGCGCACTGCCACCAACTCGCGCATCATGTCGACTTCGCAGCGCGCGCCGGTGCGCGATTGCAACTTGTCCCGCGCGATGCAAAGCCGCCCGTCCTTGTTCTTCTCGACATAGAAACCGGCGTAGAAATCACGGGCGCGGCACGCCTTTTCGAGATTGACCGAGATCATCCGGCGATCGCGCAGGTACAGCACCAGCCGGTTGCCGCTGCCCGTCTGCACTCCGGCGATACCATCCAGCGGTACGCACTTCTCCTTTCCACCTTCCTCGAACTGTGGCGGCAGGGCACGCTGGGGAAGTTCAGCCATCATGTTCTGGCGCGCGGCAGGCGGCGCGGGTGCGATGCGCACCACCACGCGCTGCTCGATCCGCACCTGGTTGGCGACGGAGGACTGGCGCAGCGCGGACAGAGGATTGACGAGCGGCACGTCGTCCTGCGCTGCGGCGGCATCGGATTGCGGCGCCGAAACCGCATCCTCGGGCGCGTTACCCAGCAGCGCGCCATCGGCCACATCCACCGCATCGGCCACCAGCGGCAGCATCAGCGCGACGGGCGCTGCGAAGGCGAACAGGCTGTGCATCGGCGAAAGATGCTCTCCTCTGGGGACGGGCAAGGTGCGGACTGGCGGGACGATTGCACCGCTAGACGGTACCCTTTCCTAACATCCGCGCTTGAACCATGGCTTAACTGCACCCCAGCGGTCCGGCAAAAGGATTGGCACATTCCTCGGACACTGTGGCATAGGGGCAACAATGAATCACCCAGCCCCGCCCCCGCGCCCTGTCGCCGCCACGCCGCACGCTTTCCTCACCGAGGCACTCGCCCTGCTGGGAGAGCGCGGCCTGACCACCGATCCTGAACGGATGGACACTTGGCTGACCGATTGGCGCGGGCGCTACACCGGGCGCGCGCTGGCGCTGGCATCGCCAGCCTCCACCGCCGAGGTCGCAGAGCTGGTCAAGCTTGCCGCAGCACACAGCGTGCCGATCGTGCCACAGGGCGGAAACAGCGGAATGGCTGGCGGCGCGACTCCGGACGAGACGGGCTGCGCGATCATCCTTTCGCTGCGCCGGATGGACGCCATCCGCAGCCTCTCGCCCGAAGCCGGGCAAGCGGTGTGCGAAGCCGGGGTGATCCTGCAAAGCCTCCACGAGGCCGCGGATGCAGCGCAGATGCGCTTTCCCCTCACCCTCGGGGGCAAGGGTTCGGCCACCATCGGCGGGCTGATCGCCACCAACGCCGGCGGCACGCAGGTGCTGCGCTACGGGACGATGAGGGCGCAAGTGCTGGGGCTGGAGGCGGTGCTGGCCGATGGCAGCGTGCTGGACCTGATGACGCCGCTCAAGAAGGACAATCGCGGCTTCGACCTCAAGCAGTTGCTGATCGGATCGGAAGGCACGCTGGGGATCGTCACTGCCGCCTGCCTGCGCTTGCTGCCAGCTCCGGTCGGCCGGGTCACGGCGTGGGTCGGCGTGGGCGGAATTATCGAGGCGCGCACGCTGCTGCGGCAGATGGAGCGGGTAATGGGCGATGCGCTGGAAGGGTTCGAGGTGGTGCCGGCGCATTGCCTCGCGTCCGTCCTCTCCCACCAACCCACCGCCCGCGCGCCGCTGGCCGAACGCCATGCCTGGAACGCACTGATCGAATGCGCCTCGTCTGCACAGGACAGCGCGATGCTGCGCGAGATGCTGGAAACCGCGCTCGCCGCGGCGCTCGAAGGCGGCCTGATCGCCGATGCGGTGATCGCGGCCAACGATACGCAGGCAGAAACCTTCTGGGCCTTGCGCGATGGCATTTCGGCAGCCGAACGCGCGCTTGGCCCAGCGATGCAGCACGATATCTCGGTGCCGGTCGAGAAAATGCCCGAGTTCATCCTCGCCGCCGTTCCCGATGTTGAAAGCACCTTCCCCGGCACCAGCGCAGTCGCCTTCGGGCATCTGGGGGACGGGAACGTGCACTTCCACGTGCTGGCCCCCGAAGGCGCTGTCAGGGGCGTGTGGGAAGAGGCTGAAGGCAAGGCGGTAAGCGCCCGCGTCTATGATCTGGTCACACAGTGGGGTGGATCGATCAGTGCCGAGCACGGGATCGGCCAGATGAAGGTAAACGAGCTCGCGCGGCTGCATGATCCGGCCGCGCTGGCGGTGATGGCAGCCGTCAAGCGCGCGCTTGATCCTGACAACCTGTTCAATCCGGGGAAACTCCTCGCAATCCCTTACCCCGGCTAACAGGCCCTGCTTGCGCACCCGCGCACAGTGCTTTAGGGGCCGCCCTTTCGGCGGGGGAGGAGTTTTTCCGCTGAGGGGATCATCCACTACCGTTCGGAGACTTCGTCATGGCCAGCGCGCCGCAACCGCAACTTCCGCTGTTCTACAAAGACCTTCTGCCGCTCAACAGCCGCGATCACGCTGACTGGAAGGCCGGTACGCTGGAAAGCGCCGAGTATCTCTCGGTCACCCACGCCATTCCGGTGACCTCGGACGAATTCGTCGATGCCCAGCGCAATTTCCCGATCGTCTTCACCGCTGGTGAAAGCCCGCTCCCGATCGCGCTGTTCGGCCTCAATGAAGGCGTCAACACCTTCGTCGGCGCCGACATGAAGATCAACGAAGCGATCTACCTGCCGGCCTATGCGCGCCGCTATCCCTTCATTCTCGCCAAGCTTCAGCAAGGCAGCGAAGATATGTCGCTGTGCTTCGATCCGAGCGCGAACCTGCTTGGCAAGTTCGACGATGGCCTTGCGCTGTTTGACGGCGAAGGCAAGCCGACCGAATATACTGAAGGCGTGCTCGATTTCTGCCGCCGCTTCGAAGAAGCCGGCCAGCGCACCAAGCTGTTCATGGACGAGCTGACCAAGCTCGACATCCTGATGGACGGCGAAATCGCGATCACCCGCAACGACATGCCGGACACGCCGTTCATCTACCGCGGCTTCCGAATGGTTGACGAGAACAAGCTGCGCGAGCTTCCGGCCGCCACTCTTGAGGAACTCGCCAAGAACGGGATGCTGATGCTGATCTATGCGCACCTGTTCTCGCTGAACCTGATGCGTTCGCTGTTCGAACGTCAGCTGGCCCAGGGCAAGGTGCCGATGATGGCCGATGGCACGCCGGCACCTGTGCTGAACTGAATTGCGCGGGCAGGCGGGGCGGATCGTCCCGCTTGTCCGACACGCTTTGCGGGCGGGCGGACTTCGGTTCGTCCGCCCGTTTTGTTTCGGGAGCCCTATTCAGCCGCCTGCCGCAGCCCCTCGCCGCCGCCCAGCAGCGCGGCTTCCGCGCCAAGCTCGCGCACCAAACCGGCCAGCATCGCTGCGATTGCGGGCAGGCCTGCGCCGGGCTCGGCGAGATGACGATCAAGATAGGTGCCGCGGCACACTTCGATCTGCACCGCGTGCACGCCTTCGCGCGGGGCGCCGTGGCGGTCCAGCACGTAGCCTCCCGAATAGGGCCGGTTCTGCGAGGCAGGGATGCTGCGCGCTTCAAGGTGGGTGAGCGCACGGGCGATCAGCGCGTTGTGGCATGAGGCGCCAAAACGGTCGCCCAGCACCACCACCGGCGCACGCACCTCGCCCTCACCTGCGCGCAACGGCGGCATGGAATGGAGGTCGACCAGCAGCGCCGCCCCCCATTCGGCACGAATGTCCGCCAGCTTGTTTGCCAGCGCATCATGATAGGCGCGGTGGATCCCCTCGATCCGGGCCGCCAGTTCATTCGGGGAAAGTCGCCCGCGCCAGATCTCGCCCGATCCCGGAAGGCGACGCGGCACCAGCCCGAGGCCGCTTCTTGCCCGGGCATTCGCGCGCTGGCCGGGATTTGGCAGATCATCGGGCCGGCCACCCTCGATCATGTCCCAATCAATGTCGTCCTCTGCCCGGTTCAGATCGATGAGCGCGCGCGGCGCATGGGCCACCAGCAGCGCCGCTCCCGTTTCCCGTGCGACAGCGATGCCGAGCCGGTCGGCGTGACGGTCTTCAAGTCTGACCTGAGCGAGCGGCGCATCGCGCATCCGCTCTGTTACCGCCTGGGGATAGGCGCGGCCGGCATGGGGCACGGCCACCAGCACGGGAATCCTGAGGCGCGGCGGGACGGTCAGGGTAAAGGCAGCCGCGCCATCAAGCCCCGGCACCACGCCCCCTGTGGCGGCGCTTCGCTGATCGGCCGGAACAGTCCGGGAGGGGCGTGCGGGCGATGTCATGGAAGGTCCTTGCTGAAGGGTTTGCACAAGACTGTCAAAGCCTCATCACCCCTGCGCACCCGCAATCCGCAAGGCTGCGGATGCGCACAGTCGCAAGGACAAAGATTTCTTAAGCCGGGTCTGCTACGCCCCTCGCATGACAGTGACACGCTCCCCACGCATCCTGCTCGCCGAGGACGAGGACGCCATGCGCGCCTATCTCGAACGGGCGCTGACCAATGCCGGATATCAGGTGAGCGCTGTTGATCGCGGCACCGATGCCGTGCCGCTGCTGGAAACCGGCGATTTTGATCTGCTGCTGTCTGACATCGTCATGCCCGAAATGGACGGGATCGAACTCGCCCAACGGTGCGCGGAAATTTCACCCCGCACAAAAGTGATGTTCATCACCGGCTTTGCCGCCGTTTCCTTGCGCGCCAGCCGCGAACAGCCCGCAGCCAAGGTGCTGTCCAAGCCCTTCCACCTGCGCGATCTGGTGCTGGAGGTGGAGCGCATGTTCGAGGAAGCTGACGCCGCACGGCTCTGATGATTTAGGCGGCTCGAATCGCTTGCACCTTCCAAAGGGCTGCGATAAAGGGCCGCTCCGCGCTCGAAAGGGTGCGTATCCGATGGTGCGGGCGTATAGCTCAGTGGTAGAGCACTATGTTGACATCGTAGGGGTCGCAAGTTCAATCCTTGCTACGCCCACCATCGGCTAAAACGAGACAGCCCGCCCTTTCAGGCGGGCTTTTTTGTGCCCGCTTTCCGAGGCCGCGTGGCGTGCAATGGCTCTTGCGTTTCATTCGCAGTTCCGGCGCTTGCAAGCCCCCGCGCCTCTGCTAAAGCCGCGGCGGGATCTATGGGCCTTGGACGGGCCGCAACAGCTTCCTGTCAATCAAGCACGGCCCCGCAACCGCCGGGGCAAGAAGGATAGGGCAATGGCCATGCAAAAAATCAAAGTCGCCAATCCCGTCGTCGAGCTCGACGGCGATGAGATGACCCGCATCATCTGGCAGTGGATCCGCGAAAGGCTGATCCTGCCCTACCTCGATATCGACCTGAAGTATTACGACCTGTCGATCGAGAACCGCGATGCGACCGACGATCAGGTGACGGTCGATTCCGCCAACGCGATCAAACAGTATGGCGTCGGCGTGAAGTGCGCCACCATCACCCCCGATGAACAGCGCGTCGAGGAATTCGGCCTCAAGAAGATGTGGAAGAGCCCCAACGGCACGATCCGCAACATTCTGGGCGGCGTGGTGTTCCGCGAACCGATCGTGATCGACAACGTGCCCCGCCTGGTGCCGGGCTGGACCGACCCCATCGTGGTTGGCCGCCATGCCTTCGGCGACCAGTACAAGGCGACCGACACCCTGATCCCCGGCCCCGGCAAGCTGCGGCTGGTGTGGGATGGCGAGAACGGCGAGAAGATTGATCTCGATGTGTTCGACTTCCCCAGCGCGGGCGTGGCGATGGCGATGTACAACCTCGACGATTCGATCCGCGATTTCGCCCGCGCCAGCTTCAACTATGGTCTCAACCTCGGCTGGCCGGTGTACCTCTCGACCAAGAACACGATCCTCAAGGCCTATGACGGACGCTTCAAGGACCTGTTTCAGGAAGTGTTCGACACCGAAGGCTTCGCCGAACAGTTCAAAGCTAAGGGCATGGTCTACGAACACCGCCTGATCGATGACATGGTCGCCTCGGCGCTCAAGTGGTCGGGCAAATTCGTATGGGCGTGCAAGAACTACGACGGCGATGTGCAGTCAGACACCGTGGCGCAGGGCTTCGGCTCGCTCGGCCTGATGACCTCCGTGCTGCTCAGCCCCGATGGCAAGACCGTCGAAGCTGAAGCGGCGCACGGCACCGTCACCCGCCATTACCGCCAGCACCAGCAGGGCAAGTCGACCTCGACCAACCCGATCGCCTCGATCTTCGCCTGGACCCGCGGGCTGATGTATCGCGGCAAGTTCGACAACACCCCCGAAGTGGTGAAGTTCGCCGAAACGCTGGAACGCGTCTGCATCCAGACCGTCGAGAAGGGCTACATGACCAAGGACCTCGCGCTGCTGATCGGCCCGGGTCAGGCGTGGCAGACCACCGAACAGTTCTTCGAGACCATCGTCGATAATCTCGAGAAGGAAATGGCCAAGCAGGCCTAAGCCCCAAGGGAAAAACGAAAAAGCCGGGTGGCCATCGCGCTACCCGGCTTTTTTATTGCTTGCGCGAAGGGTGACAGCCCTGCCCTGCCTCGTTAAGCCTATGACGTGGCCGGCGAACTCACCCTTTCTCCTTTCCTGTCCGATGCGCTGGTGATCCTTGGCGCGGCGGGACTGATAATCCCTGTCTTCGCGCGCTTTCGCATCACGCCGATTATCGGCTTCATCCTGATCGGCGTACTGGTCGGCCCCTATGGCCTGGGCTCACTGGTCGAGCGAATACCCTGGCTCTACCACATCACGATCAGCAACCCCGATGGCCTTGCGCCGTTTGCGGACTTCGGCATCGTCTTGCTCTTGTTCGCCATCGGACTGGAGCTGTCTTTCAACCGTCTGTGGGCAATGCGCCGCCTGGTGTTCGGGCTGGGCGCGCTCGAAGTGCTGATCAGCGGCAGCGCCTTGGCGCTGTTCGTCGGGCTAGCGAGCAACATGGGCTTTGCAGCCGCGCTGGCGCTAGGATTTGCGCTGGCCTTTTCCTCGACCGCAATTGTCCTGCCGATCTCCGGCACCCGCACACCCGTGGGCCGCGCGGCGCTGTCGATGCTGTTGTTCGAAGACATCATGATCGTGCCGATCATCTTCGTCCTCGGTGCGCTGGCCCCCAATGCCGCGGACGAAGGCTGGAGCGGCATCATCCAGACCCTGTGGCAGGGCGGGCTGGTCATCGCGGTGTTGCTGGTGGCGGGCCGCTTTGCCCTCCCCCGCCTGTTCGCGCAGGCCGCCCGTACCAAGAGCCCCGAGCTGTTCCTCGCAGCATCCCTGCTGGTGGTAATTGGGGCAAGCCTCGCCACCGCACTCGTCGGCCTGTCGCCCATCGTCGGCGCACTGATCGCCGGCCTGCTGATTGCTGAGACCGAGTACCACACCGAAGTCGAACTGATCATGGAGCCGTTCAAGGGCCTTGCGCTCGGCGTGTTCCTGATCACCGTCGGCATGAGCATCAATCTGGCCGAGATTGCCGGGCAGATTGGCGCCATCACCCTCGCAGTGGTCGGCGTGGTGCTGTTCAAGGCACTGGTCACCGGCGTGCTGCTACGGCTGATGGGCGCTCGGCGCGGCACGGCGGCGGAAACCGGGCTGCTGATGGCCTCGCCGTCTGAAACCACCCTGATCGTGCTGGCCGCTGCCACGAGCGCGCTGGTGCTCGATGCCGAAACCGCACGCTTCTGGCAGACCGTCACCGCCATCGGCCTCACCATCACGCCGCTTCTCGCCAAACTTGGCGCGGTGGTTGCGCGGCGGGTCGACAGCGTCGCTCTGGCGCAAAATGATGACGACAGCGAAGAGGCGCGCACCATCATCGTCGGCGGCGGGCGCGTCGGACGATTGGTCGCCGACATGATGCAGACCCATGGCAAAGCCTATGTGATGATCGATTCGAACCCCGATCTCATCGCCGCCGCCAAGCGCGACGGATACCGCGCCACCTTTGGCGATGCAGCGCGCGGCGATACCTTGTCGCGACTTGGGGCGGAACGGGCACCTGCGGTGGTGCTGACGATGGACGAGCCGGTGCTGGCCCAGCGGCTCGTGGCCAAGCTGCGACAAACTTACCCGGAGCTGCTGATCGTCGCCCGCGCACGTGACACCGATCACGCTGCCGCCATGTACCGCGCAGGCGCGAGCCATGCCGTGCCGGAGACTTTGGAGAGTTCGTTGCAACTCTCGGAGGCGGTGCTGGTCGATATCGGCGTGGCGATGGGCCCGGTGATCGCCTCCATCCACGCCAAGCGCGACGAGTTCCGCGAGCAATTGGAGCGCGACGGGGGGCTGAGCGAAAAGCCGAAACTACGCACCAGCACGACAGGCTGAGAAACAAGTTCGCCGCTCACAGGGTAGTTCACCGCAGAGGAGAACACGCCATGAGCAAGCCCGCCAACCCAGGCAACCCTGCCGCGCGCGGCCCGGAAACCCGCACCGACGAAAAGCACGGTCGCATCAAGAGTGAACAGCGCAAAGGCACCGACCTTCCCGATCGCGATCTGGCGCGGGGATCAGAGCCTGAAACGCGGGGCGCTTCCGGCCCGCGTTAAACTGCTGGCTGCGCTTCCAGAACCGCCTTGACGGCCGCAAGCGCCTCGGCCGCTTTGCTGCCTTCAGGCCCGCCGCCCTGCGCCATGTCGGGCCGCCCACCGCCGCCTTTGCCGCCGAGCGTTTCCACGCCTGCGCGCACCAGATCGACCGCGCTGAAACGTGAGGTGAGATCATCGGTCACAGCGGCCGCGATGCTGGCCTTTCCATCATTGACCGCGATGATCGCTGCAATCCCGCTCCCGATACGTTGCTTGGCTGCATCGAGCAGTGGTCGCAGGTCCTTGGGATCAAGGCCTTCAAGCACCTGCCCCGAGAATGTCACGCCAGCAACTGTCTCGTCCGCCGTCACAGCCCCGCTGCTGCTGCCGCCGCCGAGAGCAAGTGCCTTCTTGGCCTCGGCCAATTCCTTCTCGAGCCGCTTGCGCTCGTCGAGCAGCGCGGCGAGGCGGGCGGGCACTTCTTCCGGCGTGGCGCGGATCACGCTGGCCGCAGACTTCAAGGCTTCCTCGCGCGCAACCAGCCACTGGCGCGCGCCCTCACCCGTCATCGCTTCGATCCGGCGTACGCCTGACGAAACCGCGCTTTCCGACACGATGCGGAACACGCCGATATCGCCGGTGGCGCGCACATGGGTGCCTCCGCACAGTTCGACCGAATAGTTGCGCCCCTCTTTGCCGGATCGGCCCATGGCGAGGACGCGGACCTCGTCACCATATTTCTCTCCGAACAACGCCAGCGCGCCGGCGGCGACAGCGTCATCGGGGGTCATGAGACGGGTGGAAACCTGTTCATTGGCGCGGATTTCGGCATTCACCTCGGCCTCCACCGCGATGATGTCATCGGGCGTGAGGGCGACCGGGTGGGAGAAATCGAAACGCAGACGATCTTCGGCGACCATGCTGCCCTTTTGCGTGACGTGCCCGCCGAGGCGGTTTCTGAGCGCAGCGTGGACGAGGTGCGTCGCCGAATGGTTGGCGCGGATGCGGTCGCGGCGCTCGGCATCGACCTTCAGTTCGACCGTGTCGCCCACCGCGACCTCGCCGGCCTCGATGCGCACCTGATGCGCATGCAAGCGGCCGAGCGGCTTGGATGTGTCGGTGACCTGAGCCTTGAGACCGGCAAGGCTTGCCATGGTCCCAGCATCGCCAGTCTGGCCGCCGCTTTCACCGTAGAACGGCGTCTGATTGGTGAGGATCACAACCTCATCGCCCGCCGCAGCCTTGGCGACTTCGGCCCCGCCCTTGACGATTGCCACAACCCGGCCCTCGCCGCTCGTGGAAGCATAGCCGGTGAATTCGCTTGCACCTTCGCGCTCGGCAATGTCGAACCAGACTTCGCCCGAAGCCGCCTCGCCCGAACCCTTCCAAGCGGCGCGCGCGGCGGCTTTCTGGCGGGCCATTGCGGCGTCGAAACCGGGTTTGTCGACGGCGATACCGCGGGCGCGCAGGGCGTCTTCGGTCAGATCGTAGGGGAAGCCGTAGGTGTCGTAGAGGCGGAAGGCGACTTCGCCATCAAGCTCGCCGCCCTGCACGAGATCACCAGTGGCCTCGTCGAGCAACTTCAACCCCTTGTCGAGCGTGCGGCGGAACTGGGTTTCTTCGCGCTCAAGCACTTCCTGGATCAGCGGCTGTCCGCGGACGAGCTCGGGATAGGCCTGCCCCATTTCAGCAACGAGCGCCGGCACGAGGCGGTGCATCAGCGGCTCGCTCGCGCCGAGCAGGTGCGCGTGGCGCATGGCGCGGCGCATGATGCGGCGCAGGACGTATCCGCGCCCTTCGTTGGAGGGCAGCACGCCGTCAGCCATCAGGAAGCTAGTGGAGCGCAAGTGATCGGCAATCACGCGGTGCGAGGCCGAGGATTCGCCCGCTGCGGCAACACCGGTGAGCGATTCAGAGGCCGAAATCAGAGCCTTGAAGGTGTCGGTGTCGTAGTTGTCATGGACGCCCTGCAGCACTGCTGCGATGCGCTCGATACCCATGCCGGTGTCGATCGAGGGCTTGGGCAGTTCAACACGGGCGCCGCCTACCTGCTGCTCGTATTGCATGAACACGAGGTTCCAGATTTCGACGAAACGGTCGCCGTCTTCGTCGGGACTGCCCGGAGGACCGCCGAAGATGTGGTCGCCGTGGTCGTAGAAGATCTCCGAGCACGGGCCGCAGGGGCCGGTGTCGCCCATCGACCAGAAATTGTCCGAGGTGGGGATGCGGATGATGCGGCTGTCGGGGAGGCCCGCGATCTTGCGCCACAGGTCCGCCGCTTCGTCATCGGTGTGGTAGACGGTGACCGTCAGCCGGTCTTTCGGAAGGCCCCATTCACCCGTCAGCAGGGTCCAGGCGTGGGTGATCGCCTGTTCCTTGAAATAGTCGCCGAAAGAGAAATTCCCCAGCATTTCGAAGAAGGTATGGTGACGCGCGGTGTAGCCGACATTGTCGAGATCATTGTGCTTGCCGCCGGCACGGACGCATTTCTGCGAGGAGGCCGCGCGCGGGGATGCCGGGGTCTCGAGCCCGGTGAAGACGTTCTTGAACGGCACCATCCCGGCGTTGACGAACATCAGCGTGGGATCGTTATAGGGAACGAGCGGCGCGCTCGGGGTCGCGGCGTGGCCGGCCTTGCTGAAATATTCAAGGAACGAGCGGCGGATTTCGTTGGTCGACGTCATGCCCGTGCAGTTAGGCAAAGCGGAGCCTCAAGGCAATGGACCCGCGCGAATTCGGCCCTTTTGGCGGGGTCTGGAGGGGGTCAAGCGGGGGTCTGGAGGGGGGCAAACCCGGTCTGGAGGGGGTCAAGGCGGGGTCTAAACCGATGCCCACAAACGCGAAAGGCCGGCGCGGGCCCTGCAAAGGCTCGCACCGGCGTTCCGCTTTGCCGGGCGCTGGTGGGGACAACCGGGCGGGAGTGGGACACTCCCGCGCCGATGATGCGCCCGCTTGGGGTCAGTCTTCCGAGTCCGCGTCCGGGCCCGTCATCATTTCCCCGGCGACCTGATCGGTGCGGCTGCGGATCGCAGCTTCCAACCGGTCGCAAACTTCTGGATGCTCCTTGAGGTAGGTCTTGGCGTTCTCGCGGCCCTGACCGATGCGGATCGAATCGTAGGAGAACCAGCTCCCCGATTTCTCCACCAGGCCGGCCTTCACGCCGAGATCGATGATTTCACCGATCTTGGAGATGCCTTCGCCATACATGATGTCGAATTCGACCTGCTTGAACGGCGGGGCGACCTTGTTCTTGACCACCTTCACGCGGGTTGCGTTGCCGGTAATCTCGTCACGGTCCTTGATCTGTCCGGTGCGGCGGATGTCGAGGCGGACCGAGGCGTAGAACTTCAGCGCATTGCCGCCGGTGGTGGTTTCCGGGTTGCCGTACATCACCCCAATCTTCATGCGCAGCTGGTTGATGAAGATCACCATGCAGCGCGAACGGCTGATCGAGCCGGTCAGCTTGCGCAAGGACTGGCTCATCAAGCGGGCCTGAAGGCCGACGTGCGAATCGCCCATCTCGCCTTCGATTTCCGCGCGCGGAACCAGCGCCGCCACCGAATCGACCACCAGCACATCAATCGCGTTCGAACGCACCAGCGTATCGACGATTTCCAGCGCCTGCTCACCGGTATCGGGCTGCGAGACGATCAGTTCATCGATGTCCACACCCAGCTTCTTGGCATAGACCGGATCAAGCGCGTGTTCCGCATCCACGAAGGCCGCCGTGCCGCCGCCCTTCTGGGCTTCGGCGATGACGTGCAGCGCCAGCGTTGTTTTGCCCGAGCTTTCCGGCCCGTAAACTTCAATCACCCGGCCACGCGGCAAGCCGCCGATCCCGAGCGCGATATCCAGACCCAGCGATCCGGTGGAGATCGCTTCGACCTGCATCGCTTCCTTCGAGCCCAGCTTCATTGCCGAACCCTTGCCGAAGGCACGATCGATCTGCGCGAGCGCGGCTTCCAGAGCCTTTTGACGGTCCACGGCCTTCTTGTCCTCTTCCACCAATTTCAATTGGGTAGCCATCGCACGCGCTCCTTCGAATAACCAGAGGACGAAAGCAGTTTTCCGCCACCCGGTAGGGAGCATGTATCGCATTTGTTCTCATGGAACAAGTAGGGAACGAAAAATATTTTACGGGGCAACCCGTAAGCCCGCCCTACTCGCTCGCAGCCGCACGCAGCTTCCATTCGAACACCTTGGTGGCATTGGCGGGCACGGTCAGTTCGACCGTCTGCGCGCCGTTCTTCGTCTCGATCTTATGGCGGGGGAAGCGGACATCAAATTCGCCGCCATAGCCAACCAGCAGCCGCAGCTTCACGGGGTGCGGATTGGCGTTGGTGAGATGCGCCTGCATTTTCGTCCACGCACCCGAATCGCGGCGGCTATCATCGGTATAGCCGCACAGCGCAAAAACCTGCCCGCTCGTGCCCAGCGCCAGTTCGACATCCTGGCCGCGGGCATAGTCGCGCAAATCGGCCGTGGCGGCGAGCTGATCGCCGCGAGAAGTCGGCTCGAACAGCGCCAGCTTGCCCTGCGGCAGCGCGGCGCCGAGGCCCTTCTTGTCTTCGTTTTTGGTCACCAGCAGCAGGCTGGCGGCATCAGGCTCGTCCGTCTCGGGATCGATCCCGTTAACGGCGTCGCATTCGGCCTGATAGAGATAGCGCGCCTTGACCGCGTCCTTGTTGAGGAAGGCCACCTGCTTCATCCCCTTGGCCGACACATTGACCCGGCCCGGCACGCGGAACAGCTTCAGATCGCCCAGGTCCTCCTCCTCGGCGGTGATGACAGCGGAACGCATCATCTGCGGCGCGCGCATCGTTCCGGTGACGACAATCGCATCATATCCCTCCTCCATCGCCATCACTGGCGCGGGCGGCGGGGCGAAGACCGGCATGGCCACCATCGGTGGCGGCGGCGGCGCGCTGCCATAGCCGGTGCGGCCGAGCGGATAGCAGGTCAGATAGAGCCCTTCTGCCACCGGCGGATCGGCGAGGCTTTCGTAATCGCTTTCGACATTGAGCCGCCCGGCGATGATCTGGAGCCGCGCGTTATCAAAGCTTTGCCCGTTATTGTTGACCAGCGTCAGCCAGCTAAGCAGGCGCATGTCGAATTCATCGCCCGCTTGCTTTTCGGTCAGGGTGCCGACGTAATCGGCCTGCCAGTCAAACCCCCAGGCCAGATAGGTGAGGGTCACGTCATAGGTGCCCCCTTCGGCCGAGCGCGTGTCGACCGAGAACACCGGCTGAGCGGACAGCCCGGCAGGCACGCGGTCAAAGCTCAAGGTTTCGGGCAGGCCGGAACATTGCACCGCTTCAAAGCCCTGCCCCGTCTGCAGCACAAGGCCGCCATCCGCGCGCGTGCGCACCACGGCGCTCTCGCTCACCTGCTTGCCGGTGGCGGGGTTCATCCGGGTGATGGTGACGCGGTTGCCGAGCGTCCCGTCCACCAGCGCGGCGGGCGAGAGAAGCTGGGTGTTGCGGTTCTTCTCGATCGTGCCGCCGGGCAGGCCGGTGACGATGGCGGAAACACCGATCATCCCTTCGGCCACGCCTTCAAACCGGATCGTCGATTCGCCGGGTGGCAGCGTCACGCGGCGGGTTTCCGAAATCATGGCGAGGCCACCGGGATAGTCAGCATCAAGCGCATCATCCGATCCCCGGTCGGGATCGCGGTAGATGGTGACGGCAAGATCGAAGGGCGCGGCGGCATCGACCACCTCCCGCGCCCATAGCGGAGCGGCGATCACCGCTGCGCCCAGCCCCAGGGTTGCGATCAGGCGCATGGCCGCCCCTCTCCCCTGCGCCGCTTAGTAGCGGGTTTCGTAGGTGACGCGGAACACCCGTTCGCCTGTCGCAGGCACGGGCACCTTGTAACGGCGCTGGTCGGCATTGCGCTGTTCGCCCTTGATGTCCTCGGAGGTGATGCGGAAATCATCCGACCACCAGTTGTTGCCGAGGCCGGTCTGGGTGAGTTCCACTTCCACCGGCGCTGCCTTGGCGTTGGTGAGGGTGTAGCGCATGGTGGTGCGGTAATAGGTCTTGGGCCGTTCGAGGGTGACTTCGCGCGTCTTGCCATCCTCGACCACGCGGTAACGCGCGCTCTTTTCCCATTCTGCGGAGGTGATGGTCTCGCGCTTTTCCACCTCGGCCTTCACCGTGATGTCGAAGGCCTCACCCGTCACCAGCGAAAGATCGCTGCCCATCGGGGTGTGGTCGATGGACTTCTCGCCGATGAACTGCGGGGTGCCTTCCGTGTCGCGCTGGTAGAAGCGCACGGTGCCTGCGGGAAGCGCATCGCCGAGTCCCTGATCGCGCGAGGTGGAAAAAGCGATCCGGCTTTCGACATTGTTGGGCTCCTCGTCGTTCTGCTGCCAGCCGACCGCGTGCGAGTATATCTTGCGGGCGGGCACGGCTTGCGCGTCGAGAAAGCTGACCTGCTTGGTCTGGGCGTTGGCGATCGTGGTGCGGGCGGTGATGGGGTAGAGGTAAAAATCGCCCAGCCGCTCACGCGAGGAGGCCTCGGTGCCCGCGCGGATCATGCCGCGCTGGCCGTATCCACCGCGGCTGCCGCCGTTCGGATCGCCTGCGACCAGCACGGTATCGGCATCGTGGAAGGTGGTGCCGGTGTTGTTGGTCAGCGTCACCCAGCCCTGCATATCGATGGTGCCGGCGATCTCGTTATAGAGCGCGACATAATCCGCGCTCCAGCCGAGACCACCGGTCAGGTAGCGCAATTGCACAGGCCGCGTGCCGGCGCGGGTCGAATCGAGGTTGACCGACAACGTGGGGCGCGCGCGCAAGTTTGGCGGCACGCGGTCAAAGATCACGCGCACCGGCAGGCCATCGTCGCGCAGCACCTCGATCCGCTCGCCAATCTGGAGCACCGTGCCACCGGCGACTGAAAGCACCTTGGCGCGCTCGCGGGTTTCGGCGCCGGTGGCAGGGTTGGTGCGCAACAGGGTGACGGTCTGCCCGAGCGCCTTTTCCATCAGCTTTTCTGGCGTGAGCAGATCATAATCGAAGTTCTGCTCGATGATCGCGGTATTCGCGGCGGCAAAGCTCAGCGTCTGGGGGCGGATCTGGGCGGAAACGTCGGGGAACTCCACGCGCGATTTGCCCTGCTGGATCGCGAGCTGGCGCACGTCCTGCACCAGCGCCAGATCATTATTGTAGATGGTGATCGCAACATCGCCCTGCGCCGATTGCCCTCCCGTGGCATTATCATCGGGGCCGGCTTGTGCGGCCGCGCTGCCCGCAGCCAGTGCTGCCAGGCCAATGGTGCCAGCGCCGATAATCGCACGGTTGATCATGTTGTCCCCTCCACTCCTTGCCGGGCAAGGTGGACGACCTGGCGGCTTTATCCAAGGTGAATGAAGAGCTTTTACGACGAAAACCGCAACGGCTCTCAGGCTCCCGCTTCGGCGTTCACCCGAGCCTCGCGCAGCACCGCGCCGACCTTGTCGCCGATTGATGCGACGCTGAAGGGCTTGGGCAGGAAGTGCATGTCGGGAATGTCGATATCGCGGCGCAGCTGTTCCTCGGCATAGCCCGACATGAACAAGACCGGCATGTCGGGGAGCCTTGCCCGGATCGCGCGGACCATGGCGGGGCCGTCCATCCCCGGCATCACCACGTCCGACACAACAATGTCGAAGGTGGTCGTCCCCTCGGTGATCGCGGCCAGCCCCTCTTCGCCATTGGCGCAAGGTGTGACTTCATAGCCCGCACGGGTCAGCGCGCGTTCGGCGACGGTGCGGACCATGTCCTCGTCCTCCACCAGCAGCACCTTGCCGCCGGCCGACCAGTCGGACGAGATCAATTCCTGCACCGGGCGCTTTTTCGGCATCTCGCCGCGGTGGACAGGGAAATAGACCGTGAAACGCGCGCCGGTGGGGTGTCCGGTCTTGTCGGTGATATTGTCGGCAAAGATGAAACCGCCCGATTGCTTGACGATCCCGTAGGCGGTGGAAAGGCCCAGGCCCGTGCCCTTGCCCTGTTCCTTGGTGGTAAAGAACGGCTCGAACAGCTTGGGCAGCACATGCGGCGGAATGCCGCCGCCGGTGTCCTGCACGATCAGCACGGTGTAATCCGCCGCCGGCAGCACTTCGGAACCGAGCTGGATCACCTGCTTGGCCTGAAGCGTGCGGGTGTAGAGCGATATCCGCCCCGTTCCGTTGCCGCGCGACGCGCCCCCGCTCCCCTGAATCGCATCGCGCGCATTCACGGCGAGGTTCATGATCACCTGTTCCAACTGCTGCGGATCGGCACGCACCGGGCCGAGGTTGCGGTCATGCTGGACGTAATAGGTGATCTTCTCGCCCAGCAGCCGCTTGATAAGCGGGCTGACCTCGCTCACCACGTCGGGCAGCTGGATGATCTCGGGGCGCAGGGTCTGCTGGCGCGAAAAGGCGAGCAATTGCCGCGTCAGGGATGCCGCGCGGTTGGAATTGGCGCGGATCTGCTGGATGTCGTCATAATCGCTGTCGCCCGGGATATGGCGCAGCAGCATGAGATCGCAGGTGCCGATGATCGCGGTCAGCACATTGTTGAAATCATGCGCAACCCCGCCCGCAAGCTGGCCCACGGCCTGCATCTTGGTGGCTTGCGCGACCTGCCGCCTGAGCTGGTTCTCCTGAGAGGTATCGGCAAGGCTGAGCAGCACCGCCGCCTCGCCCAGCCCGCGCACGCCGGCAAGGCCAAGGCTGACCGGCTCTTCCGGACTGCCCACCAGCCGCACCGCCACATCGCCGCTGGTCGCAGGCCCGCGCCCATGGCGGCGCACCGCATCGGACAAAGCGGCCTTGTCCTCGCGCGTGACAAGGTCGGTCGGGAAAGCAGGCAAGCCCCGCCCCTCACGCCCGACGCTGCGCAGGAAGGCCTCGTTGGCAAACAGGAAGCGCCCGTCGCGGTCGGTCATCGCAAGGCCGAGCGGCAATTGCGCCAGCAGGGCATCAAGCTGCGCAACCCCCGCCTGCGCCGCGCCATCAAATCCCCCGCCGATGCCGACGCCCGAATCGATCAGCAGCATCAGCGATGTCGCCTCGTCCGGGCCTGCCGCCGTCACCCGTTCATCGGGATCGACCAGCGGCACATCCACAAGCGTTTGCGGCGTCCCGCCGCGTCCCTCGCGGGCAAAGAAGATGCGGTCGCGTTCGTCCGAGCGCAGGAAGCTGACGAAATCCTGCCCTACCAGGCTGGCGCGTTCATCGCCCGCAGCGCGCTCGGCAAAGCCGGGGCTGACCGCGCGGATCACGCCGTCTGCCGTGGTGATGGCGCTTTCAATCCCGGCCCGGCTCAGCATCTTGCCGAAGAGGCCGGCAAGATCGAGCGCGCCCAGATCTGCAGCTCGCACGCGCGCGATCGGCTTCAACCGCCAGATCAGGTGATCATCGCCGCGCCCGGCACGCGTGGCGGTGATCTGCCAGCGGCTCTCGTCATCCGCCTCGACCGCTTCCAGCGCGGCCGAGCCATCGCGCCAGGCATTGCGCGCCAGCAGCGTCACCGCCTCCAGCGCCGCACGCGGCATGGGCAGCGCCGGGGGCGCGGCATTGGCTCCAAAGCTGTCGAGGAAGAACAGGTTGGCGCAGACCATCCGGTTAGCGCGGTCGGTGATCGCTATCGCCTCGCCAGCGCGCTCGATCGCGGCGACAGTGACGCTCCAATCGGGTGCCGGGGCGGTATCGGTTTCAGGCGCGATATGCACGCGGTCAAGCAGCACGACGCCCGCCAGCAGCACGCCTGCCGCCAGCATGAAGGCCAGCGCGACCAACCAGCTACCGGTTGCCACCATCAGCACCAGCGCGCTGGCCACTACCCCGCCGGCAAGGCCAAGCAGCAGGCGCGAAGGCGCCAAGCCCGCCCCTTCGCGCGGTTCATCAGTCAAAGCGGGCGTGGTCACATCGAGGCCGGTGCGGCGGGACAAGACGGGGCGGCTCCTGTAACTCGGCGGGTGGCGCAGATGCGCCGGACGAAGCGCTTACTACTGCGCGCCGAGCCTCTGGTCGAGCCGTGCTTCCATTACCTTCAACCGTCTGGCGCGCTTACGGGACACTACGGCCCGCCACACCCAGCCGGACAGGACATAACCGACAACCGGCGTGACCAGCGAAAGCACAAGATAGCCCACCACGGTTGCGCCTGCGACCTGATAGGCTTCCATAAGGAAGGCCCAGGTTCCGCTACTCGATGCCTTGGCCGTGGCGATGGCCGGCGCGGTCGCATCCCAGCGCAGTGCGAAATCGCCGATGCGATTGGCGATCACCAGCCAGAAAGGCAGCGTGAAAGGATTGGTGACGAAGGTGACCAGTGCCGCCACCGGCACATTGGCGCGCGCCGGCAGGGCGAGAAACGCCGAGAGAAAAATCTGCCCGATCGGGATGATGAAGGCCGCAAACAGCCCCAGCGCCACGCCGCGCGGCACGGACCGGCGGGTGAAACGCCACAATTCGGGCGAGAGGAAACGGTGAGCGATGGGGGCGAGATATTTGTTCTCGGCCATTTCCTCACGCGTCGGCGTGTTCTTGCGGATCACGTCCTGCGCCCAGGCCCGCGAGCGCCCGGCGATTGTCTGCTTCGGGGCAGGCGACGGGGTGTTCATGGGCGCAATCCCTCACGCAGCGCAGGAGCGACAGATTCGCAGGGGGTGAACAGGCGCAGCATGGTGGTTGCCAATATGGGTAGCATGCCAGACCTGACTAGGTGGTGAATCAGGCCGTCAGGCAATTTTTTGCGCAGGGCTTTGGGGAGGCAAAGCCTCAGCCCCGATCGCGCATCAATCGGGCCTTGTCGCGCTTCCAGTCGCGTTCCTTGGTGCTGGCGCGCTTGTCATGGTTCTGCTTGCCCTTGGCGAGCGCCAGTTCGACCTTGGCCCGGCCAGTGCTGTTGAAATAGATCATCAGCGGCACCAGCGTCATGCCCTTGCGTTCCACCGCGCCGACGAATTTCTCGATCTCGCGTTCGTGGAGCAGCAATTTGCGCGGGCGGCGCGGTTCGTGGTTGAGGCGGTTGCCGTGGCTGTATTCGGGCACGTTGGCGTTGATCAGCCACACCTGCCCATCCTTCACCTCGGCATAGGATTCCGCGATGCTCGCCTCGCCTGCCCGCAGCGCCTTGACCTCGGTGCCCTGCAAGGCCAGCCCGGCTTCGAAGGTGTCTTCGATATAGTAATCGAACCGCGCACGGCGGTTTTCGGCGACGATCTTGAGCTTGTCGAAGGTAACGGGTTTCGGGCGTGCCATAAGGCCGGGCGATGTAGTGGCTGGGCGGGCAAAAAGCGAGGGGTTTGCGCTCCGGCGCGATGCAGCTACCGTTGAGCGGGGCAAACGGAGCGGGAAGCGCCGGGATGGACGTGACGATGAACAGCGCCGAACCTTTCGTTATCGCCGGACAGGCCATCGCGCCCGGCACGCGGGCAGATGTCGCTTTCCCGATCACGACCATGGCAACCGGGACCACCTCCTCGCTTGGCGTCCGCGTGCTGCACGGGGCGAAGCCCGGCCCGGCGGTGTTCGTCAGCGCGGCGATCCACGGCGATGAGATCATCGGCACGGCGATCATCCAGCGGCTGGCGCAGGAACTGGACCCTGCGGCGCTGACAGGCACGGTGCTGCTGGTGCCGGTCGCCAATATCTTCGGCTTCATCACCCATTCGCGCTACATGCCCGACCGGCGCGATTTGAACCGCAGCTTCCCGGGCAGCGCGGGCGGATCGCTCGCGGGGCAGCTTGCCCATGTCTTCTACCGCGAGGTGGTGGCGCGGTGCAGCCTCGGCATCGATATCCACTCGGCCGCGATCCACCGCTACAACCTGCCGCAGATCCGCATCGCTGCCGGGAACCGCAAACTGGTGGAGCTGGCGATGGCCTTCGGCGCGCCGGTGATCATCGAGAGCCCTTTGCGCGATGGCTCCCTGCGCGATCAAGCGCAGAAACACGGGGTCGAGATGCTCTTGATGGAAGCGGGCGAGGCGCTGCGATTTGACCGGCTGTCGATCGAAACCGGCGTCGAGGGCGTGGAGCGGGTGCTCGCCCATCTCGGGATGATCGAGGCCGATGATGGCCTGAGCGCGGTCGGCATCCCGGCGCGGGCCAACCGGTCAGTGTGGGTGCGAGCTCCGCGCGGCGGGGTGGCGCAGATGGTCCGCGAAAGCGGCGATCCGGTAAGGAAGGGCGATGTGCTGGCGCGCGTGGCGGGCCTGTTCGGCGATGAGCCGCAAGAACTGGTCAGCCCGTTCGACGGCATCATCATCGGCCACGCCACGCTGCCGGTCGTCCACCAAGGCGATGCGATGTTCCACATTGCCGCCATCGACCACCCCGAACGTGTCGGCGCGCAGATCGACTCGATCACCGACGCGATTCTGGCGAGCGAACCGCAGGGCAAGGCGCAAGGGATGCTGGACGAGGACGAGGTGGTTTAGGCAGACAGCACTCCGGCTAGCACAAGCGCCTCGTCCACCGCGCGCTTGGCCTCGTCCGAGCATTCCACCAGCGGCAGACGCACTTCCGGCTCGATCCACTGGTGCACACGGCTCAGAGCATATTTCACCGGCGCAGGGGAGGCGTCGGAGAACATCGCGTAGTGCAGCGGGAACAGGCGGTCGTTCAACTGGCGCGCCAGTTTCAGCTCATTGGCGGCGATGGCTTCATGGAATTCCGCGCACAGCCCCGGCGCGACATTGGCCGTCACCGAAATGCACCCGCGCCCGCCGGCCGCCGCATGGGGCAGCCACAGCTCGTCATTGCCCGAAAGCTGGCAGAACTCGCGCCCGATCCCCATGCGGTGATCGGCCACGCGCGACAGGTCGCCGGACGCGTCCTTGATGGCGATAATCCGGTCGGGATACTTCCGCACCAACTCCACCACCGTATCATCCAGAATATCGGTCACCGTGCGGGCGGGAACATTATAGAGCACGATCGGCAGGTCGCAGTTTTCCGCCAAATAGCTGAAATGGGCGATCAGCCCGCGCTGGCTCGGGCGGTTGTAATACGGCGCAACGCACAAGCCCGCAGCCGCGCCCGCCTTCTTGGCGAAGTTCATGTGGAGCTGCGCATTGCGCGTATCGTTCGAACCGCAGCCCGCAATCACCGGCACGCGGCCTGCCGCCTGCTCGATGCACACCTCGATCACGCGGTGGTGTTCGGCGTTGGAGAGGGTCGAGGCCTCCCCCGTCGTGCCGCAGGGCACCAGCGCGGCGCTGCCGTTCTCGATCTGCCAGTCCACCAACCGGCGGAAGGCGGCTTCATCAAACGCTCCGCCGCGAAAAGGAGTCACCAGAGCGGGTATCGAACCGCTGAACATTGCCTTTGCCCTGCCTTCATCGCTAGAGATCAATTCGGGCCGAGGCCTCGCCTCGCCCTTTCTTCATTCATTCAGCGCCTGATAAGGAGCCGATTGGCACTATGTCCAGCATGGTCCGCACGCTTTTGAATTCCGCTCGGATTTATGCTGCCATCCTCGGGCTTTCAGCGGGCCTTGACGGGGTGAGCCCGGCTGCCGCACAGGACTGGGGCCCGGGCAATGATCTTGTCGCCCGCCAGCCGGGCGCGATGGACGCCGCAATTGCCCGCTGGGAAGCCTTGCAGGCCAGCCGCACCCATGCCTTTGCCGATTACGCCGGCTTCGTGCTCGCTTATCCCAGTTTCCCCCGCGCTGACATCCTGCGCCTGCGGGCCGAGGCGACGCTGGAAAATGAATCGCCCCCGCAATCCGATCTGCTGCGCTTCTTCGATGCCAACCCGCCGCTGACCAACCCCGCCCGCGCGCGTTACGCACTGGCGCTCGCCGCCGCCCAGCGACCCGAGGCGCTGATCGAAGCGCGCAAGGCATGGCGCGGCGGGGCGATGGCTGACCCGGTCGAGCTCTACATTTCAGGGCTTTATGGCGCGCAGTTGACGCCGGATGATCACGCCGTGCGGATGGATGCGCTGCTGTGGCAGGGCAAGGCCGATGCCGCCGCGCGCCAGTTGATGAACCTTGGCGAGCCGGACCGCCCGATGGCGCTCGCCCGACTGTCGCTGCTGCGCGGCAGCCCACCCGAGGCCGCCGGGATCATCGTGCCCGCCGGGGCTGCGGCCGATCCGGGCTATGTTTTCAACCTCGTGAAGTATCTGCGCGCCAGCGGCCAAGCCGGTGAGGCGGCGCGGGTATTCACCAGCCGCCCGGGCTTTGCTCGCCCGGCGCTCGATCCGGAAGCCTTTGTCGGTGAACTGCTCTCGCTCGCCAAGTCCGGCAATGCCCACGATGCGGCGAATATCGCGGCCCGCACCGGCGACCTGTTCGCGCCGGGCGCCGATCTTTCGGCCACCAGCTTCACCTTGCGCGACCGCCTGACCGATCTTGCATGGCTCGGCGGCACGCGCGCGCTGTGGGATCTGGGTGACGGCACCGCCGCCGCGCCGCTGTTCGCGCTTTATGGCGATGCTGCCAAGACCCCGTTGACCAAGGCGAAGGGGTACTTCTGGGCGGGCCGCGCCGCACGGCAAGCGGGCGATGCCGCGGGTGCCGCGCGCTGGTTCGAGATGGCCGCACGCTGGCCGGATTATTACTACGGCCAACTTGCGCTTGCCGCGCTCGGCCGCCCGATGCCGGGCTTTGCCGGCCTGCCGCAGCCCGCGATGGACGCCCGCCTGCGCGCCGAATTCGAAGCGCGCCCGGTGGTGCAGGCGATCCGCACCCTCGCCAAGAACCGCCGCGACTGGCGCACCGAGCGCCGGTTCTTCGAGGCACTGGGTGATGAAGCCGACACGCCAGCCGAGATGCTGATGGCCGCCATGCTGGCGCGTGAAGTCGGCCTGGACGAAATGGCCGTGGTGCTGGGCATGAAGGCGGGCGAGAACGGGCTTGCGGGGCTTGAGCGCATCGGCTTTCCCACTGTCGCTACCCCGCCCGTCGTCAATGACTGGGTTATGGTCCACGCCATCGGCCGGCAGGAAAGCGAGTTTGACCGCACGCGGGAAAGCCATGCCGGTGCCCGCGGGATCATGCAGCTGATGCCCGGCACCGCGCGCGAACAGGCGGGCAAGCTGGGGATGCAATATCTCTCGGCCGACCTCACCGGTTCGCCGCAATATAATATCCAGCTCGGCGATGCCTATTTCGCCCGGATGATGAGCTATTACGGCGGTGCTTACCCGTTGGCCGTCGGTGCCTATAATGCCGGGCCAGGGCGGGTGAACCAGTGGCTGCGCGCGAACGGCGACCCGCGCACCGGGGCGATCGACTGGGTGACGTGGGTGGAGAAGATCCCCGCCAATTTCGAGACGCGCTATTACATCATGCGCGTGATCGGCAATGCGGTGACCTATTCGCATATGTATCCCGAACAGGCAGGCGCGCCGCGCGCCGTCGGCAGCTTCCTTCCCTGACCCTTGCGATGACACCGGCGGGACCTCCCATCACGCCAGCGGGCATGGCGGCGCTGAAGGCGCGCTATGATCTCCTGCTGGGCACCGAACGTCCGGCGATTGTCGAGATCGTCAGCTGGGCGGCGGGCAATGGTGACCGGTCGGAGAACGGCGATTACCTGTATGGCCGCAAGAAAATGCGCGAGATTGACCGTGAACTGGCGCATCTCATCAAGCGCATGAAGGCGCTGCGCGTGGTCGATCCGGCAGCGCAGGTTGACAGGTCACGCGTGTTCTTCGGCGCCCGGGTGACCATCGCGGACGAGGACGACAACCAGCAGACCGTGCAATTGGTGGGCGATGACGAACAGGACGCTGGCGCGGGCCGGATCGGCTGGAACTCCCCGCTGGCACGCGCGCTGCGCGGATCGGGCGTGGGGGATTTTCGCACCGTGGTTCTGCCAGCGGGCAGCCGCGAGTGGGAAGTGCTGGCGATCAGCTATGACTAGGCTTGCCGCCCTGCCCCTCGCCCTGTTCGTCATTGCCTCGCCCATCGCCGCGCGCGAGAGCCTCGGGGTCTATGAAAGCTGGGCCGCGTTCAAGGATGCAAATCCTGCGCGCTGCTATGCGATTGCCAAGGCGGGCGGATCCGCACCGACACCCGCTTACGCCACGGTCTCGCTGTGGCCCGACAAGGGCGTGCGCGGCGCGGTGCATCTGGTGCTCAGCCGCGCGGTGACGGACAAGGCGAAGGTGCGTCTGAGCGTGGGCGACAAGCGGTTCGATCTGGTCGCCAAGGGCCGCAATGCCTGGGCCCCTGACGCGCGCGGCGATGCCGCGATTGTTGCAGCGATGCGCGCAGGCACCCAGATGAGCGTCTCGGGAAGCGGCTTTACCGATCGCTACACGCTGGGCGGGGCTGCGACCGCGATCGATGCCGCCACCGTCGGCTGCGCGAAGCGCTGACTCGCCAAACCGCGCATCTGCGGCTATAGGCGCGGCCTCATGGCCGATACTGCACTCATGTCCATCCCGGGCCTCGTTGACCCGGTCCCCGCTTCGCGCGACATCACGCCGCGTGCCGATGGCCGCGTCGACCTGATCGGCCTGCCCCGCCCGCGCATCCGCGAATTGTTTGCCGAAGCCGGGCTGGACGAAAAGGCCGCCAAGCTGCGCGCCAAGCAGGTGTTCCACTGGCTCTATCACCGCGGCGTGACGGACTTCGAGGCGATGACCGACATCGCCAAACCGATGCGCCCGTGGCTGGCGGAACGCTTCGTGATTGGCCGCCCTGATGTCGTCGAAGCCCAGCACTCGGTCGACGGCACCCGCAAGTGGCTGCTGCGCACCGCCGATGGCCACGATTTCGAGATGGTCTTCATCCCCGATGAAACCCGCGGCACGCTGTGCGTTTCCAGCCAAGTGGGCTGCACCCTCACTTGTTCGTTCTGCCACACCGGCACGATGAAGCTGGTGCGCAACCTCACCCCCGGCGAGATCGTGGGGCAAGTGATGCTCGCCCGCGATGCGCTCGGCGAATGGCCCAAGGGCTCGATGGTCAGCGATGCCGACGTCATCGACGAGGATGACGAGGCCGGCCACTACACCGCCGATGGCCGCCTGCTCACCAACATCGTGATGATGGGCATGGGCGAGCCGCTCTACAATTTCGATCACGTGCGTGATGCGCTCAAGCTGGTTATGGACGGCGATGGCCTTGCCCTCTCCAAGCGGCGCATCACCCTGTCCACCAGCGGCGTCATCCCGATGATGGAACGCTGCGGCGAGGAGATCGGGGTGAACCTCGCGGTGTCCTTGCACGGCGTGCGCAAGGAAGTGCGCGACGAGCTGGTGCCGCTGAACAAGAAATACGGCATCGACGATCTGCTGCAGGCCTGCGCCGATTATCCGGGTGCCTCCAACGCGCGCCGCATCACGTTTGAATATGTGATGATCAAGGACAAGAACGACAGCGACGATGACGCGCGCGAACTTGTCCGCCTGCTGCGCCAGTACAATCTGCCCGCCAAGGTCAACCTCATCCCCTTCAACCCCTGGCCGGGCGCTGGCTACGACACCTCGGCCCCGGACCGCATCCGGCGCTTTTCCGAAATCGTGTTCGAGGGCGGCTTCTCCGCTCCGGTGCGCACTCCGCGCGGGCGCGATATCGACGCGGCTTGCGGGCAGTTGAAAACGGCGGCCGAGAAAAAGAGCCGCGCCCAACGTGACCGCGAGGCGGCGGAAGCAGCGGCGGACGCTTGAGCACCGATCCCGGCACCATCGCCTTCTATCAGGCCCGCGCACCGCATTACGTGCTGAAGTTCGGGCAGGCGCATTCCTACCAGCTCGATCCCTTCCTTGATCGCCTGCCGCCCGGCGGCAGAGTGCTGGAACTGGGCTGCGGCGGCGGGCAGGATGCCGCGCGGATCGCCGCGCGCGGGTTCAACATCGACGCCACGGATGCAACGCCCGCGATGGTCGCCAAAGCCAACGAGCGCTGGAACGTGGGCGCGCGGGTCATGGCCTTCGACCAGCTTGACGCGCAAGGCACCTATGACGGTATCTGGGCGCACGCGAGCCTGCTCCACTGTCCCCGGCCCGCGCTCCCCGATGTGCTCGCCCGCATATACTGCGCCTTGGCACCAGGCGGCTGGCACTTTGCCAGCTTCAAGCTGGGCGAGGCCGAGGGGCGCGATGCGCTCGGCCGGTTCTACAATTTCCCTTCCGCCGATTGGCTGACGAAGCAATATGGTGCGATCCCCGGCTGGAGCATCGTTGAAACCCGGCGCTATATGGCGGGCGGGTTCGACAATGTGGAACGCGACTGGATCGACCTGATCGTGAGGAAAGCATGAGCCGCTGGACCATCGAAGCCGTCTGCACCGGCACCGCTCGCCCCTTCAACGGCGCGGAATTGAGCGCCTTTGCCAAGCGCCCGCGCGAAGGCAGCGTGCAGGTGCTCGAAGAAGGTCTCGCCCCCGATGAACAGGCCGACCGCCGCGTTCATGGCGGGCCGCAGATGGCGCTGCACCTTTACCCGCTGGATCACCATGCATGGTGGCGCGGGGCAATCGGCGACCATCCGGCGCTGGACGAACCGGGCGGCTTCGGATCGAACATCGCTGTCACCGGCCTGCTGGAAGACCAGGTCCATATCGGCGACCGCTTCCGGCTGGGAACCGCGCTGATCGAGATCAGCCAGCCGCGCCAGCCATGCTGGAAGATCGAACACCGCTTCGGACACAAGGGCATGGTTGCGCAGATCATCGAATCGGGCCGCTGCGGCTGGTATTTCCGGGTGATCGAGACCGGCAAAGTACAGGCGGGCGATACCCTCGAACGCATCGCCATCGGCGCTGGCGAATGGAGCGTATCGCGGGTGTTCCGCGCGCTGGTGGCGGGCAAGGCGAGCGCAGCGGATTACGCCGCCCTCGCCGGTCTCCCCGCGCTCAGCCCGGAACTGCGCAAGAAAGCCGCAGCCAAACGCGGGTGAGCCACGGTTCATCGTAAAGCTTCATCATCTGAACAAATCCTGCTGTTTCCTGAAAGGCTCGTTCAGCCAGCGTTCGCCTTAGCTGAACGAAAAGGGGGGCGCTCCAGTGCGGAGCCGCCCACAAGGACTCAGACCATGAAGCACCTCGCCCTGATCGCCGCCACCGGTTCGATGTTCGCCGCCGCGCTCCCCGCGCAGGCCGCGCAGCTTCCCGCCGCCCCTGCTCCCGTCGCCGTTGGTTATGCCAATGATGCCTTGCCTTACGCCAGCACGGTGAATTATGACCGCCACTGGGAGGATCGCCGTCACCGCGATGACCGCCGCTGGCGCGATGATCGCGGCCGTTGGGACGATCGCCGCGGGGACGATCGCCGCCGGGACGACCGGCGCTATGAAGACCGCCGCGGTGATTACTGGCGCGGGGACGATGGCCGCTGGCGCTGCCGCCGTGCGGACGGCACCACCGGCCTGCTGGTCGGTGCCGGGGTCGGCGCACTGCTCGGCCGCACCATCGATACCCGCGGTGATCGCACTGTCGGCACCCTGCTCGGCGCCATCGGTGGCGGCCTGCTGGGCCGCGAGATCGACCGCGGCGGGGCGCGCTGCCGCTAAGCCGGAGAGATGAAGGGCGGGCACCCGGCGTGCCGCTTGCCCGCCCTGTCGCTCCCCCGCTTTCCCCACCGGCTGCCCTTGGGCAGTCAGCCTTCCCACACCGCGGACAGACCGCAAGGAGAACTGCCATGAAGACGCTCGCTCTCGTCCTCGCTGCCGGAGCCATGACGCTCCCAATGGCGACCCCGGCGATGGCCGATCCGCCCCGCCATGCAAAGGCATGGGGCAAGCGTGCCCAGGATCGCATTTATGACGATCGCGGCCGCTATTACGAACCGCGCCGCCTTGATCGCGGTGACCGGATCTGGCGCGACGGTGACCGCTATTACTGCCGCCGCGACAACGGCACCACGGGTCTAGTGATCGGCGCAGGCGTTGGCGCGCTGCTTGGTCGCACCATCGACACCCGCGGTGATCGCACTGTGGGCACCCTCCTTGGCGCGATCGGCGGCGGCCTCTTGGGCCGCGAGATTGATCGCGGGGAGCTGCGCTGCCGCTAGGCCTCCCGTTGTGGCAGAGGCGCGCGCAAAGCCTCTCCCCGATTGATGCGCGCAGCTGTGCCTGTTAGCGTGGCTGTCATGCCCCCCTCTCCCGACAGCAGCGCAATTTCCAATCGCCCCGCCGTTCTCGTGACCGGCGGGGCGACACGCATCGGCGCGGCCATCGTGCGCCGCTTTGCCGCAGCGGGGTGGCACGTGGTGATCCATTACAGAAGCTCGTCCGCCGCGGCCGATGCGCTCGCAGCGTCGCTGCCTTCGGCCGAAACGCTGGCCTTCGATCTTGCCGATGATGAAGGCGCTGTTGCCGCAATCACGGCGCTGGCGGCGCGGCTGCCGGGTTGGCGGTGCCTGGTCAATTCGGCCTCCGTGTTCGATTATGATCCTGTCACAGGGCTTGATCCGGCCACTAACCGGGCGGCGATGCAGATCAACGCGCTGGCCCCTGCCCGCCTCGCCCAAAGCTTCATCGCGCTCACCACCGACACCCCGGGCGTGCGCAGCGTGATCCATGTCACCGACATGAAAATCGAAAACACCAACCCCGATTTCTTCAGCTACACCATGTCGAAGCACGCGCTGGCCTCGACCATCGGGATGCTGGCCAAGGGCCATCCCGAGGGCGGCGTCAGGGTCTATGGCATTGCACCCGGCGCGATCCTTGCCAGCCATGACCAGCGCGAGGAGGAGACCGAGGTTTCGCACCGCCTGAACCTGCTCCAGCGCAAGACCGGGCCGGACGAGATCGCCGATGCCGCGCTGTTTCTTGCAGGCGGTGCGCTGGCGAGCGGGCAAAGCCTGTTCATCGACAGCGGCCAACACCTGATGGACCAGCCGCGTGACGTAATCTGGCTGGCGCGCGAGGGCGCATGATGGGGCCCAAGATGGAGCCGGGACCGGCCACAAAGCACCCGCTCAGCACCCGGCTGTGGCACTGGGTTAATGCTGCGGCGATCATCGTGCTGTTCATGAGCGGGCTGAACATCTCCAACGCCCACCGCCACCTTTACTGGGGCGATTATGGCTTCGATCCGCGTGATGCGTGGCTCCACATTATCCGCTTCCCCGCCTGGGCGACGATCCCGCAGCATTACAACCTAGCCGTCGCGCGCGATTGGCACATCACCATGGCGTGGCCCTTCGGGATTGGCGTGCTGTTCATATGGGTGGCGATGCTATGGAACGGGCACTTCCGCCGCGATCTGATGACGGGCCGTAAGGACTGGACGCCGACCGCGGTGGCGGCCTCGCTGAAGGCGCATGCGGGCGAGACCGGCACGGCGCAGGGCTACAACCCGGTGCAGAAAATCCTCTATGGCAGCGTGTTCGGGGTGCTGCTGCCCTTGATGGTGTTCACCGGCCTTGCGATCAGCCCCGGGTTTGGCGCGGTTGCCCCGTGGCTGGTAGAGCTGCTCGGCGGGCGGCAGAGCGCGCGCTCGCTGCACTTTATCGCGTCATGGGCGATCTTCGGCTTTGTTGTCCTTCACCTCGTGCTGGCGCTAGCGAACTGGCGATTGACGCTGGCAATGATAACCGGCGGAAAGCGCGCGCCGGTTTCCGCCGAACAGGAGGGCCCTGCCCATGGTTGATCTGCCGCGCCGCTCGCTGCTCGCCGGGATCGCGATGCTGGGGGCTTCGGCTTGTTCGAAGATCAACGGCAGCCAACCCGCCCAGACCCTGTTCACCGCAGCGGAGGACGGACACCGCAGCCTTCACCGCGCGCTGGCTGGCAAGCAGGGTCTGGCGAAGGAATATGCCCGCGCCGACCGCTCGCCCACGTTCCGCGGCAATGGCTCCGTTACGGTGGCCGATCCCTTCTATCAGGACCAGCTCGCCAAGGGCTTTCCCGATTGGCAGCTGGAAGTGCGCGGGCTGGTGGCAAAGCCGCTCGCGCTGGCCCTCGCCGAGATCAAGGCGCTTCCCCAGCGCACCCAGATCACCCGCCACGATTGTGTCGAGGGCTGGAGCGCGATCGGCGAATGGCAAGGCGTGATGCTGGCCGCGCTGCTGGATGCCGCGCAGGTCAAGCCCGAAGCCAATTTCATCGTCTTCCGCTGCGCCGACACGCTCTACGGGCGCGACTATTACGAGAGCATCGACATGGTTGATGCCTATCACCCCCAGACGATCATCGCCTACAGCCTGAACGGCGCGCCCCTGCCCGAAAAGAACGGCGCCCCCTTGCGGATGCGGATCGAACGCCAGCTCGGCTACAAGCACGCGAAATATGTGAAAGCGATCGAGGCGGTCGCCAGCTTCGACGACATCGGCCAGGGCAAGGGCGGGTTCTGGGAGGATGTCGCCGGATACCAGTGGTATGCCGGGATTTAGCCTTCGGGAAACAGGCGGTTCATGGTCTGCCAATCGGCAGCGATGATCTCTTCCAGCACCGCCATGTCGATCTTGCCGAGATTGGTGAGATACAGACAGCTTTTCCCGGTCGAATGCTTGCCCAGCCGCGCCAGCGCCTCGGCGCGCCCTGCGGCGGTCAGATCGTCGCAATAGCCGCCCATCAGGTAGAGCGAGTGCTTGGCCTTCTTCGGGCTGAAGCCAGTGCGCATCCAGTGCACATCGCGCCCGCTGGCATAGGTGGTGCGATATTCGCCGTAACCGATCATGCTTGCGCCCCACATCTTCGGGCTCTCCCCCGTCACCCGGCGGAACAGAGCGTCCAGCACCAGCGCCTCTTCCCGCCGCACCGGCGGTTCGACGCCCGCCAAAAACGCTTCAGCCGAAACGCTGGTGATCGTGATCTTTGCCTCGGTCATGGTGCTGCTCCCTGACAACGCCCGGATTTCTTTGCCGCGATATCACGAACGCGCTTTTTCCAGCAGCCCCTCTTCCCCCAGTCTCCAAAGGAGCACCATGAGCAAGCCTCTCCTCGATCGCTTTCTCTCCCGCGCCGTGAAGCAAGGCCGCCTTGGCATTGTGTTCGCCGATGGCAGCGCCCGCACCTATGGCACGGCGGCGCAAGGCTTCCCCGACATCGTGCTGCGCTTCACCGATGACGCCGTGCCGCGCGCCATCGTGATGGACCCGCGGCTTGGTGCGGCAGAGGCCTTCATCGACGGGCGGCTGGTGATCGAAGAAGGCGATGTGATGGGCCTCGTCAGCCTGCTGCGTGCCAACAACCCGTGGGACCGGGGCGGCGATATCGGCAAGCCGGGCGCCTTGAAGCGCCTTATCAACCGCGCCAACTTTGCCGCCGAACAGATCAACAACCGCGCCGGATCGAAGCGGAACGTGGCGCACCACTATGACATCGGCAATGATCTCTACGCGCTGATGCTGGATGGCGAGCACTGGCAGTATTCCTGCGCCTATTGGCCCGAGGGCGTAACGACGCTCGCCGAGGCGCAGGGCGCGAAACTGGCGCATATCGCGGCAAAGCTGCACCTGTCGCCCGGGCAGCATGTGCTCGATATCGGCTGCGGCTGGGGCGGGATGGCGATCCATCTCGCGCGCGAGCACGATGTGCGGGTCACCGGCATTACGCTTTCGGAAGAACAGGCCGCGCTTGCCCGCCAGCGGGTGCAGGATGCGGGCGTGGCAGACAAGGTGACGATCAGCCTCGAAGATTACCGCGACACCGCCGCATCGGGCCGCCGCTTTGACCGGATCGTATCAGTCGGGATGTTCGAACACGTGGGCCGCGCGCAGTTCGAGACTTTCTTTGCCGCCACTGCGGGCATGCTGGCCGATGACGGCGTGATGCTGCTCCACACCATCGGCCGCTTCGGCGGGCCGGGCACCACCGATGCCTTCACCCGCAAATATGTCTTCCCGGGTGGCTACATCCCCGCCCTGTCCGAGACGCTGGCCGCATCCGAGAAAGTGCGCCTGATCGCCTCCGATGTCGAGACTTTGAGGCTCCACTACGCCAGAACGATCCACGCCTGGTATGCCAACTGCATGGCCCACCGCGAGGCGATCATCGCCCTTTATGACGAACGCTTCTTCCGGATGTGGACGTTCTACCTCGCAGGCGCTGCGACCGTGTTTGAAAGCGGGGGGATGTGCAATTACCAGATCCAGTACATCCGCAGCCGCCACGCCCTGCCGACCACACGCGATTATCTGATCGGCAGTTCCGGTGGCTCGCCTGATGATCCGGGGCGATTGCGCGGGCGGTAGACCGGGCCGAAGCCCATCAGCGCCGCGCCCACCAGCGGCAGGGCAATCACCCACCAGCGGATGCCTGAAAGACTGTCCGGGCTGGTGATCGTCAACCCCGCCGTCGCCCCCAGACCTGCGCAAATCGCCAGCACGCCCAGCACGGCGCGCAGGCGCGGCACAGTGCGCCCGCCGCGAATGGGGCCAAAGCTGCGTTCATGCCGCGCGAAGATACCGATCAGCGGCAGCAGCGCGAGGATATAGACCGCGATCCACAAGGGCCGCGTCACCCACCATTCGCCCGTGCCCGGCACCGGGCCAAGGCCCCAGCCTCCAAGCAGCAGCCAGTCCACCGTCATCACCAGCACGAAGGCGGTCAGGTGCCACAGGTAGACGGTCATGATCATCCCGTTCATCAGCACCGTCGCCGTCCACACCCGCACATTATCCAGCATCCGGCGCCCTGCCCGCTCCAGCCCGAGCACAAGGCCGACCTGCATCGCCCCCAGCGCAAACAGCGCCAGCGTCGGCGGGAGCGAGTTGGAAAAGCCGCCCGGCGCCGACACCATGGAAACCGGGTAGAAGCCGAAAACCGTGATCTTCACCAGGATCGCCAGCGACACCGCGAACCAGCCCCACACGAACAGCGGCCGCGCAAACTTGCCCGCCCGCCAGGCAAAGCCAAGCTGGTGGATGGCGAGGAACACCCACAGGAAATTGGTGAAATTGACGTAAGGCACTTGTCGCGTGAAGGTCAGCCAGTCGGTCAGCATGGCAAGCGGCACGAACATCGCAAAGCTGCCCCACCCCAGCCTGTCCCACGCGCGCTGCGCCAGCGGGGTGAAGGCGGTGACCAGCAGATAGACGGCAAGGAACCATACCGGGATCAGCGCAGCCTCGGTCGCCATACGGATCTGGGCGCGCGGCAGGCCGACCTGCGTCATCACCACCGCCAGCGCCGCCCACAACAGCAGCACCGGAAAGGTCGGCGTGATCAGGCGCTGCACCCGGCTTGCCAGCCAATCGCGATAAACGCCGGATTGCCCCGGTGCGGCCTTGGCGGTGGTCGCCGCCCAGCTCACCTGATTGGCATAGCCGCCCACGAGGAAGAACACCGGCATGACCTGAAAGCCCCAGGTCAACCAATGCGCCCACGCAGAAATCGACAGCAAATCGCCCCGCCGCAATTCACCCGCCGCATCGATATAGAGCCCCGCCATCAGCCAGTGGCCGACCACCACCGCAAGGATCGAGACCGCCCGCAGGAAATCGACCCAGCGGTTACGCTCGGGCGGGGTCAGTTCCGCCAGCTCGCGCGCCTTGCTCCACATTGTCAGCATATGATCCCCGTATCGCGGCCGATCAGCGCCGCATTCCAGCTATTTAGACGCAAGTTACGAAAAAACGATTGCCGATTGCCCCCCAAACCTCTGCCGCGCTGCCCCTGCTCTGGCCCCGCACTACCGATGTCACACCGCGATTGCCCCCGCGCGCCTGCACTGTTAGGGGCGCGCGCATCATTCTCCCAAGGAACCCTTCATGGCCCAGCCCCAGAAAGTCGTCCTCGCCTATTCGGGCGGTCTCGATACCAGCGTCATCGCCAAGTGGCTGAGCGTGGAGCGCGGGCTGGAGGTGGTGACCTTCACCGCCGATCTGGGGCAAGGCGAGGAAATCGAGCCCGCCCGCGCCAAGGCCAAGGCCATGGGCATCCCCGATGATCACATCTTCATCGAAGATGTGCGCGAGGAATTCGTCCGCGATTTCGTCTTCCCGATGATGCGCGCCAATGCCCGCTATGAAGGCGACTATCTGCTCGGCACCTCGATCGCCCGGCCGCTGATTTCCAAGCGTCTGGTCGAGATCGCGCACCAGACCGGCGCGGATTTCATCGCCCACGGCGCGACCGGCAAGGGCAATGATCAAGTGCGCTTCGAGCTTTCGGCCTATGCGCTCGATCCCGATATCAAGGTGATCGCCCCGTGGCGCGAATGGGAGCTGACGAGCCGCACTTCGTTGATCGCATGGGCGGAAAAGCACCAGATCCAGGTGCCGAAGGACAAGCGCGGCGACAGTCCGTTCTCGACCGACGCGAACTTGCTGCACACCTCCTCGGAAGGCAAAGTGCTCGAAGACCCGTGGGAGGAAACCCCCGATTACGTCTATTCGCGCACGGTGAACCCCGAGGACGCGCCCGATAGGCCCGAATACATTACCGTCGATTTCGAAAAGGGTGACGGCGTCGCCCTGAACGGCGAAGCGATGAGCCCCGCCACGCTGCTGGCCGCGCTCAACGATCTCGGCCGCAAGCACGGCATCGGCCGGCTCGATCTGGTCGAAAACCGCTTCGTCGGCATGAAGTCTCGCGGGATGTACGAGACGCCGGGCGGGGAGATCTACGCCCGCGCCCATCGCGGGATCGAGCAGATCACGCTGGATCGCGGCGCGGCGCATCTGAAGGACGAGCTCATGCCCAAGTATGCCGAGCTCATCTACAACGGCTTCTGGTTCTCGCCGGAACGCGAGATGCTGCAAGCCGCGATAGACCATAGCCAGGACAAGGTGACGGGCACCGTGCGCCTGAAGCTCTACAAGGGGCTGGCGAGCGTGGTGGGCCGCAAGTCGCCCTATTCGCTCTATTCAGAAGCCCACGTCACCTTTGAAGATGACGCCGGCGCCTATGACCAGAAGGACGCAGAAGGCTTCATCAAGCTCAACGGCTTGCGCCTGCGCCTGCTGTCGCGCCGCAACCGGGACGCGTAATTGCGCCGATCATGGTGGGGGAAAACCGAGTCGCGGCCTTGGTCGCCGCCGCTCGGGGCTGCCATGCAGACAGCCTGAGAGCGGTTCAGTTCCCGCGCAGTCACCCTTCGCGCACTTTTGCGACGAGCTGTTGATTTATCCACCCGTGTCCACAGGCGAAATCGCGTCTGGTGGAAAACTCAGCCCTGAAAATATTGTCAGAACGCCGATTCAGGCGCACTTTCAACCTGTCTTCGGGACACGAAACAACCGGGACGGAAGGCCGCAAGGCCCTGAAGTTACCGGAGTTTTGATCCCAAGGATGGCGGTGACATCTGTCCACGCGCCGATCTGGAAACGGGTTGCAGAAGGCTTCGGCCAAAGGCAAGTCGGATCAATTCAAGGGTCGGAGCGACGCGATGGCACCGGACAGGCCAAGAACCTGGCCGAGCGGAAGAGCAGCGGAAACGGCGAAAGCCCCCAAGCCGCAGCTCTTGTGAACGGTAAAGGGACGAAAGCCTCGGCCAAGCAAAGGCGCGGCAGCGAAAGTCGGAAGGCTCAGGCCGGAAGGACAGACGCAAAAGCCAGCCGGAGCAAAAGCCGGATGCCGGCGCGAGCGCCGGTGACAAATCTCTGGTCAGCCAGCCGCAAGGCCGGGCAGCAAGAGGCTAGACATCGGGCGCCAAGCATGGCCGCATGCGAATGGAGCTGAAGGTTCGCCGGAAGCATCATGAGCAAGGGTCATCCACACGCCGGTGAGAGTGGGGTCGGCAGCAATGCCGGCCCCATTTGCATTGGGCCTCCCGATGCGCTCATCCGAGTCGGATCAGGAAAAACGCCTAGAAAATCCAGCGTCCAGACTGCGCCACCAAACGGTTCATCGCATTTCAGGTGCAGTTCGTGCCTGCGATGAAGCGCGCGGGCGATGAAATTCTAACCTGGTTTGCCTTCGCTAAAGCCCCGCATGTATCCGGCTCGCCATGCGGACGGGACATCGCACCGAGGGCTGGAAAGCCCGCAGCTTCGCCAGCCGGAGCATTCAGGCCATCGTGGCCGCCGGCCTTCTCGGTCTGGCACCGCTCGCCGCTTCTTCCGCCGCTGCGCCCGATGCCCCGGCCAGCGCGATCGAGCCTGCCACCAGCATTGCCGCAGTTGAACTCGTGCCGCTCCAGCCAAGCGCCGGTGTCACGGCCCCCGGCAGTGATGCAGCGGCCCCGTCCGCCCCTCAGGAGACCATCCTCGGTCGCGGCAGCGCCTCCTACTACGCCGCCAAGTTCAACGGTCGCCGCACCGCCAGCGGCGAGCGGTTCGACAACAGCGAATACACCGCTGCCCACCGCACCCTGCCCTTCGGCAGCCGCGTGCGCCTGACCAACACCGCCAACGGCAAGAGCGTCATCGTCCGCATCAACGATCGCGGACCGTTCAGCCCCGGCCGCATGATCGATGTCAGCCGCGCTGCCGCTGATGATCTTGGCCTGGTCGCCCGCGGCCACGGCACGGTCGAACTCGCCCTGATCGTGGAGTAATCGCTTCAGGGATTGGCTGAATAGCCCATCCCGAGCGACGAGGTATCCCCGCTGATTTTCAGCTTCATCCGCGCGGTCTGCGTGGCCGAGGTATTGCGCAGCAGCGCCATTTCTCCGGACTCAAAGCGCGTATCCACCGCCGCGCCCGGCTCGACCCGGCCCTTGGCGACCGGCGGGGCGTTCCCCTCGGCGCGGGCGAAGACCAGCACCGCCACCGGCCCGCTGTTGCGCCCGGTGACCGTAAAACTGCCCTCTTGCCCGCCGCCAAGCTCGAATGTCTGCCCGGCTTCGATCTGGAGGTCGGAATTGATCTCCCCCGCTTCGGCGCCCACGGCAAGGGTGGCCAGCGCAAGGGCGGCAAGGCATATTCGGCTGGTCAAAAGTCGCATCAGACAATCCTTCGCGCTGCCCCGTCTTAACCGAACTACGCGATTGGCCTGGCGACGGACGCAGGCGGCTGATGATAGGCTGCCTTGCCCCCCTTGTCTCACAGCGCGGCGCAGTTAGGTATTGCGCCCGGTGCCCGCCGCGAGGGGAAGCGGCAGGGCGGCCGACTGCCGGGGGAAATTCGCCATCACGCTCGCACTGATCCTGATCTACGTCGCGGCCCAGATTGCGCTGGCCGTGTGGGCCGGGCGCGGCGCGCGCTCGGACGCTGACTACCTCGTGGCGGGCCGGTCCCTCAGCACCTTCGCTGTCGGCATGAGCCTGTTTGCCACCTGGTTCGCCTCCGAGAGCCTGATCGCAACCTCCTCCGAAGTCGCACGTGACGGGCTGGCGGGGGCGCGGTCCGAGCCTTTTGCCTATGCCATCGGCATGGTCGGCATCGCGGTGTTCTTCGCCTACCGCTTGCGCAGCGGCGGGTTCATCACCCTCGCCGATTTCCTGCGCGCCCGCTTCGGGCCGGGCACGGAGAGCCTTGCCGCGATCGTGATCGCCGTGTCCGCCACCACCTGGTCAGCCGCGCAACTCTTTGCTTTTGCGAGCATCATTACCAGCGCATCGGGCCTGCCCTTTCTGCCCGCGCTGATCGGAGCAACCCTGCTGGTGATGGGCTACACCCTGTTCGGCGGGCTGGCCGGAGACGTCATCACCGACGTCCTCCAGGGCGTGATCATCATCATCGCCATGTTCGTCCTGTTCGCGCTGATGGCCGACGCCGCAGGGGGGCCAGCCGCCATGTGGGCCGCAGCGCCGCCTAGCGTGTGGACCTTCACCGCACCGGGGGAGAGCTGGACCGACCGGGTGGAACTGTGGCTCATCCCCATCATCGGCACCATGGTCAGCCAGGAGGCGCTGGCCCGCACCCTTGGCGCGCGCTCGCCCGAGGTGGCGCGGCGGGGGGCCTATCTGGGTGCGGCGATCTATCTTGTGGCGGGTCTGGTGCCGGTCAGCTTCGGACTGTTCGGCCCGCAACTGGGCTTGCCGCTGGCCGAGGGCGAGGCCTATTTACCCAGCCTTGCCAAAGCCTTGTTCCCCGGCTGGCTGCTCATCATCTTCACCGGAGCGCTGGTTTCCGCGATCCTTTCGTCGGTCGATTCCGCGCTGCTGGCGGTCTCTGCCGTGGTGACGGAGAGCGGGTATAAGCGCCTGTTTCCCAATGCTTCCCCCCTCGCCCTGCTGCGTGCCGCGCGAGGGGCGACGTGCGGGGCGGCGGTGGTGGCGGCGGGGCTGGCGATGCAGGGGGAGAGCCTGCGCAACCTCGTGCTTGATGCCGGCGCCATTGCGGCGGTGCTGGCGGTGCCGATCCTTGCCGGGCTCGCCGGTTGGCGCGCGTCGGGGCGGGCTGCGGCGGGGTCTATCGCGGTGCAGGCGGGGGTCTTGGGCGTGCTGGACTGGGGTCTGGACGTCCCCGGCGCGTTCCTGTGGATGCTGGCGAGCGGCGCGGCGAGTTTCGCCGCCCTCGCCGCGCTGGAGCGCCGCACGCCCCCCGTCAAAACGCCCCTGGAGGGGGTCTAGCAGGGGTCTAAGGGGGGTCTGGAGGGGGTCAAAACCGCCCTGAAACGGGTCTGGATTTCAGGATTTTTGACGAAAATCAGTGATTTGCGTATTTTCGTCCACGTTTTTGGCGTTTTGCCGGAGTGTCAGCAGGCCCCCTACCCTCCTCGATCCCCCCGCAAGCGGGCGCTCAGGGCGCGGGTGAGCGGAGCCTGCCGCAGATCAACCGCTCGTTGGCGAGGACCACCGCACGGACCTCCTCGGACATGGGAGGGTCACCGGCCTCAAGTAGCGAAGCGGTAGGCCGTAAATGACTCCCGATCCGGCCTGCTTCGACATGGGCGAGCCAGTCGGCAACAAACTCCCGCGCCCCCGCATCCCGAGGCGCCCCCGCTTCCGAGCGCGGGCGGGTGTTCGGATGACGTGGCGGGATGAAAGACATGGGCGCGCTCCGTGAACAAGCGAGGGACGGCGGCGCGTCACCCACCCCCACCCCCGCACCGCCCCGCAGGCTCACCCGAGGCGATGCCGGAGGGAAGAGCGCAAGGTGCAGCGCAGCGGGCGAGCGCAAGGCTGACGCCTGCGCTGGAGGTTAGAGGGGGTGTGGGGGTGTAGGAAAGGGGGGCATAGAAGCACCGCAGGTGCCTTTTAACTCGAGCCTTGCCCCCGGCAGCCTCGTTATCACATTATACTGGGCAGTATCTCTGCTTTTGATTGCGCAGACCAATAGTTGCAAAACAAGCAACATTCAAAATATTGAATATATAATATAGATTAAAGCACAGGGTGTTAATCTTGCTTCTGTAGGGTAAATTCGCAAACCGATTAACAGGTAAACTTAAATTTTAGGCATGCGAGGCTCGGTCTTCATTACAACCATTCTAATTCAAAATCCAGTTAACCCCACTTTGCCATTTTTCAGCTTACCAATAATCATTTGTTAACGAATTTTTGGACCGCACCCTTCACAAATACCCTTTAGGTTAGGGCTATGAAAACAGCCAAAGCGAATCGGAGCCCTTCAAGCCCGCTCGGACGGCCCCACGCTGATAATCCGCTTCGAGTTCAGGCGGTTCAAGAGCAAAAAAAATGCGCGTATGCCAGCCCAGAGCTGCGCGTTCTTGACAAAGATATCCTCTCGCTTTCGCAGCAGGCAGCCTTTTTAAAGGTGAAATATGTCTATCTGAGCGATGTTCATGCGAGTGAGCGCGAGACCTTTATTGACCACGCCTTGATCGAAACAACCGTGAGTAAATTCAGACTGATATCTGAGATATTGCCGCGCACCTACGAGAATTCGGATGTATTGATCGCCGGTGGAAATGATCCTGCCCGCCTTGGGTCCTTCATAAAAGTAAACTTGCCACTGCTCCGGCAGACCCCGAAGATCGCTTTGACGCACGCGCTGAGCCCCGCAAAACGCGCCCATCTGCTCAATATGGGTTACGACGATGTTGTGAACACAAAGACAACATCTCCTGAAGAGTTTCTTTCACGATTTATAGCAATTTGGAGACGTTACAAATCCGTTCAGTTAATTCAGACTCGTACCGGATTAATCAATGAAGCACTGTCCCATATTTGCGAATACAGAAATTTAACAGCATCACAGCAGCGCGTTCTGTTGGCAATGTATGAAAAAGGCGACCGTGCCTGCACTCATGCACAACTTCGCGTAGCGCTTTCTAGGGATCATATAGATCCGACAGATGAGCATTTGCGTGTCATTATTCACGGGATCAGGGCGTGCCTGAAAGAAGGGGCCGCAATCGAAAGTGTCCGAGGGATCGGTTATCAACTGGTTGTAACCAAGAACTGATCAAGCAACTTATGGACGGGGTCCGGGTCGACCCGCCGGACGTCGCCCACCTCCAGCCCCTCACGCAGGCGGGAGGGGCGCATTGGATCACCGCCCCAACAACGGCGCCAGATACTGCCCCGTGAAGCTCCGCGGCTCCTTCACCACCGTCTCGGGCGTGCCCACCGCGACAATCTCCCCGCCGCGCACGCCGCCCTCCGGCCCGAGGTCAATAATCCAGTCGGCGGTTTTGATCACATCAAGGTTGTGCTCGATCACCACCACGGAATTGCCGCCCTCCACCAGCCGGTGCAGGACTTCGAGGAGTTTGCGGACGTCCTCGAAATGCAGGCCGGTGGTCGGTTCGTCGAGGATGTAGAGGGTTTGGCCGGTGCTGCGGCGGGCGAGTTCCTTGGCCAGTTTCACGCGCTGGGCCTCGCCGCCCGATAGGGTGGTGGCCTGCTGGCCGACTTTCACGTAGCCGAGGCCGACCTCGTTCAGCATCCGCATCTTCTCGCGGATCGGGGGGACGGCCTTGAAGAATTCCTCGGCGTCCTCGATCGTCATGTCGAGCACGTCGGCGATGGAGTGGCCCTTGAACTTCACCTCCAGCGTTTCACGGTTGTAGCGTTTGCCGCCGCATTCCTCGCAGGTGACGTAGACATCGGGGAGGAAGTGCATCTCGATCTTGATGAGGCCGTCGCCCTGGCACTTCTCGCAGCGGCCGCCCTTGACGTTGAAGCTGAAGCGGCCGGGCTTGTAGCCGCGGGCGAGGCTTTCGGGGAGGCCGGCGAACCAGTCACGGATCTGGGTGAAGCTGCCGGTGTAGGTGGCGGGGTTGGAGCGCGGGGTGCGGCCGATGGGGGACTGGTCGATCTCGATCACCTTGTCGCAGTGCTGCAAGCCGGTGATCTCGTCATGCGCCCCCGCGATGACCCGCGCGCCGTTCAGGGCCCGCGCCGCGCCGGCTTGCAGGGTGTCGATGGTGAGGCTGGATTTGCCGCTGCCCGACACGCCGGTGATGCAGCAGAAGGTGCCGAGGGGGATTTTGGCGGTGACGCCCTTCAGGTTGTTGGCCCGCGCGTTCTTGACCGTGATGTGCTTGCCATTGCCCTTGCGGCGCTTGGCGGGCACCTCGATCTTGCGCTTGCCTGTGAGGTAATCGGCGGTGAGCGATCCCTTGGCCTTGAGGATCTGCTTGAGCGTGCCTTGCGCCACGATCTCGCCCCCGTGCACGCCTGCGCCCGGGCCGAGGTCGACGATGTAATCGGCGGTGCGGATGGCGTCCTCGTCATGCTCGACGACGATGACGGTGTTGCCAAGATCGCGCAGGCGTTTGAGGGTTTCGAGCAGGCGGTCATTGTCGCGCTGGTGGAGGCCGATGCTGGGTTCATCGAGGACGTAGAGCACGCCGGACAGGCCGGAGCCGATCTGGGAGGCGAGGCGGATGCGCTGGCTCTCGCCGCCGGACAGGGTGCCGGAGGTGCGATCGAGGTTGAGGTAATCGAGCCCGACATTGTCGAGGAAGCCCAGCCGCTCGTTGATCTCCTTGAGGATGGCCTTGGCGATCTGGCTTTGCTGCGAGGTCAGTTGAGCGTCCAGCGCAAGGAACCATGCCTTAGCGTCCGATACGCTCATTGCGACGGGGGTGGCGATGTCGGTTCCGACGATCTTCACCGACAGCGCCTTTTCATTGAGCCGCTTGCCGCCGCAGGTCTCGCAGGCCTGGGCGGTCTGGTACTTCGACAGCTCCTCCTGCATCCACGCGCTTTCGGTCTGCATCATGCGGCGGTTGAGGTTGCCGATCACGCCTTCGAAGGCCTTCTGGACGGTGTATTCGCGGCGGCCGTCCTTGAAGGTCAGCGGCACCGGCATCCCGCCTGTGCCATGGAGGAGGATGAGCTTCTGTTCGGGCGCAAGGTCCTTCCACGGGGTCGTCAGGTCAAAGCCGTAAGCCTTGGCCAGCGATGCGAGCACCTGCATGTAATAGGGCGAAGGCGGGTTGGACTTGGCCCAGGGCACCACCGCGCCCTGTTTGAGCGTCAAAGCCTCATTGGGGACCACCAGCTGCGGGTCGAACAGCATCTTCTCCCCGATGCCGTCGCACGCGGAGCACGCGCCTTGCGGGGCGTTGAAGGAAAACAGCCGGGGCTCGATTTCCTCGATGGTGAAGCCGCTGACGGGGCAGGCGAATTTTTCGCTGAAGACGATGCGGTTGGGCGGCAGGCCTGCGCCTTTCATCGCGCCGCCCTGCGCCTCGTTCTCGCGCCCCGGCACCACGCCATCGGCCAGATCGACATAGGTCAGCCCCTCGGCCAGCTTCAGCGCCTGCTCGAAGCTGTCGGCAAGCCGCGTCTGGATACCGTCACGCACCGCGATCCGGTCAACCACCACTTCGATGTCGTGCTTGAACTTCTTGTCGAGCGCGGGGGCTTCTTCGATAGGGTAAATCTCACCATCGATCCGCACGCGGGTGAAGCCCTGCCGCTGCCATTCGGCGATTTCCTTGCGGTATTCGCCCTTGCGCCCGCGCACCACGGGGGCGAGCAGATAGGCGCGGGTGCCCTCGGGCAAAGCCATCACCCGGTCGACCATCTGGCTGACGGTCTGGGCCGAAATCGGCAGGCCGGTGGCAGGCGAATAAGGGGTGCCGACCCGCGCCCACAACAGACGCATGTAGTCGTAAATCTCGGTCACCGTCGCCACGGTCGAGCGCGGGTTTCGGCTGGTGGTCTTCTGCTCGATCGAAATCGCCGGGCTGAGGCCGTCGATATGCTCGACATCGGGCTTCTGCATCATCTCGAGGAACTGGCGCGCATAGGCGCTGAGGCTTTCGACGTAGCGCCGCTGCCCCTCGGCGTAGATGGTATCGAAGGCGAGCGAGGATTTGCCGCTGCCCGAAAGTCCGGTGACAACGATCAGCGCATCGCGCGGCAGATCAATGTCGATACCCTTGAGGTTATGCTCGCGCGCACCGCGCACGGAAATCGTCGTAAGGCTCATAGGGGTTCGTGTTCCGGAAATGTTCGGGTTGGTCAAGAGTGGGGGTCAAGAGTGCGCGGGCCTACGCCTGTGCACAGCTGAACGAAACGCCGGCCAATTGGTTTCGGGGCAAAAGCCTGCCCTCGCCGTCCTGCAGGAAATCTGCAGCTGTGCGTCCATCAAGTCGGGGCAAGGTGGCAGCTTTCAAGGGGGCATTCGGGACGCTGACGATATTGACGCTGCCGGTACGCACGTCTGCGGTTCCGGGGTGCAGGTCGATGCCGAGATCGTCCACGCCAAGCCGCTGCGGCATAAGTGCCCTCGCCCCCTTCGCGCTGGCACAAGGGCCAAGGTCTGCGAATTTTTCGATGACTTAACAGAACTATAGGCCAGAAAAACGCCGCCCTACAGAAAATATGAAGTCGCCAGATCAGGGGGCCTCTGCCACTTCGGGGGCCTCTCCCGCAGCGCTGGCCGGGTCCCTTCGAGGGTCGCAACCTGGCCGCTGTTGGGCAGAGCCGATGCGGGGTCGGAACAGGGCGGGGCGGGGTTTTCGGGCCCCTCCCGCCACAAGTTCCGTCTTATGCCTGGCTTACCAGCCCCATCATTCCCGCCTCGCCCAGCCAGCGCGCCTTCACGCCCCAGACCTGTGCGATGCGCGCGGGCGTGAGGGCTTCGGCCGGCGGGCCTTCGGCGGCGAGGCGACCTTCATGGAGCACCAACACGTGATCGGCATGGTTCATCGCCAGCGCCAGATCGTGCAGCACCACCACCACGCCCTGCCCTGCCGCCGCACAGGCCTTGAAATGGGCGATCAGGGCCAGTTGGTGGCCCAGATCGAGCGCGGCAAGCGGCTCGTCGGCGAGGACCCAGCGCGGGCTTCCCGCCAGCACCCGCGCCAGCAGCACCCGCGCGCGCTCGCCGCCCGAAAGCTGGCTGACGGGGCGGTGGCGCAGCGGCTCCAGATCGAGCGCAGCCAGTGCCGCCGCGATGGCCTCTTCACCGCGGTCACGCCACGGCAGGCGGCCCAGTGCCACCAGCGCGGCCACGCTGACGTCCCAGGCGATGTCGGCGCTTTGCGGCAGATAGCCGATCGCCTGCGCCCGGGCGCGCGGCGCAAGGCGCGCAAGGTCCGCGCCGTCCAGCAAGGCGGCTCCGGCAGCAGGCTCCAGCAGTCCCGCCAGCGCCAGCAACAGCGATGATTTGCCCGCCCCGTTGGGGCCGACAATCGCCGTGATCTGCCCCGGTGCGAGCGTGGCGGAGATGCCCTCCACCACGGCTTTCCCGCCGCGCCGCAGGGTGAGATTATCGGCGACAAGGTTCACAGGCTCCCCCTCCGCATGCGCAGCAGCAGCCAGCCGAAGAACGGCGCGCCGATCAGCGAAAGCGCGATGCCGAGGCGCAGTTCGGTGACCAGCGGCAGCACCCGCACGATGCTGTCTGCCGCCAGCACCAGGCACGCGCCCGCCAATGCGCTGGGCAGCAGCAGGCTCGATGGCAGACGGTCGGTCAGCGGGCGCACCAGATGCGGCACGACAAGGCCGACAAAGCCGATGATCCCCGCCACCGCCACCCCCGCCCCGACCGTCAGGCCGATACCGATCACCAGCAGCACCAGCAGCAGCCGCGGCGCAACCCCCATTGATCGCGCCGCCGCCTCGCCCAGGGTCAGCGCATCGAGGCTGCGCGCCGCCAGTGCCAGCACGCCGATCCCGGCGGCGGTGAGCGGGGCGGCAATCATCACCTCGCGCCACGAACGGTCGGTCAGCGCGCCGTTGAGCCACATCACGATCTCTGACAGGGCGAAGGGATTGGGCGCGAGCGTGATGGCAAGCGCGGTGAGCGCGCCGGCAAGGCTCGCCAGCATCAACCCTGCCAGCGTGAACAGCGCGATCCCGCCGCCCGCGCCCGCAGCGGCATCGGCTGAGGTGCGCCCCGCGATCAGTGCGAGCGCGGCCATGCCCAGCGCCGCCCCGCCCAGCGCCATCACCGGCAGGCTCCACGCGGCAATGCCGGGGGCGAGCAAGGGGGAGAGCCAGAAACTCGCCACCGCGCCCAGCGCCGCCATCGGGGCGATGCCGAACAGGCCGGGATCGGCGAGCGGGTTTCTGAGATAGCCCTGCATCGCCGCGCCCGCAGCGCCCAGCCCTGCGCCGATCACCACTGCCAGCACCGCCCGCGGCAGGCGCAGTTCGGCAAGAATCAGCGCAGCGTTTTGCGGGGCCTCTCCGAACGGCGTGATCCACACGCGTCCGGCCAGCAGCGACGCCGGCACGAGCACCGCCAGCAGCACGGCAAAAACGAAGCTCGCCCGGTTCACGGCATCTGCTCCACCTCGGCGCGGATCGCGCGCAGCCGGGCGCGGGCGCGGGCGACGGTCGGGCCGCCGCAATAGATCAGCGCGGGATCGAAGGGGGCGATGTGGGTGGCTTTCAGCCGGGTTTGCAACAAGGGGTGGCGCTGCCCCGGCGCATCGCCCGCCACCAGCAGCACGCGCGGCGGATGGGCGAGCACGCCTTCAAGGCTCACCCGGTCTGCCTGCCGCAGCCCCCGCGCGGCGGCATGGCTGGCAAAGCCTTCCTCGCGCAGCAGCTCGGCAATCAGGGTTGTTTCACCCGCCACGATCTCGCCCGGCTGCCACAACAGTGCGTCAATCTTTGGCTTTGCAGAGGCCAAGGGTTGCGGGGCCATGCGCGCAGCGAGCGCCTCGCCAGCGTCCCTGCGCCCGGCCAGCGCGGCCACCTCGCGCACCTGCGCCACGCTTTCGGCAAGCGTGGTGGGGCTGCCGAAGGTCGCCACCTTCAATCCGGCGCGTTCGAGTGCAGACCGTGTCGGCTGCGGCATATAGATCGAGGCGAGCACCAGATCGGGCCGCGACGCGATCACCTCCTCGGCCGTGCCGCCGGTCACGCCGTAACGCGCAGCCAGGCTCGCCGGGATCGAGCTTGAACCGGGATCGCGGCTGTAATGCGACAGCGCCAGCACCTGCGCAGGCGGCGCGATCTCGACCAGAATGGCATCGAGGCAGGGGTTGAGACTGACGATCGAGGGATGCACCGCATCAGCGCGCGCGGCCGGAAGCGCAGGCGCGCAGGCGGCCAGCGCAAACGCCAGCCCCGCCAGCAGCAATAGCCCCAGTGGCCTTTTGGTGATGCGATCCCGCGCCATATCCCGTGGCCAAGGGCGATAGGGCCGCGCGCCCGCACAAGCAACGGCTTAAGGTTCGCCTGCGCGCCGTCCTGAAACGGGACGCGCCGCCTCGCCGCGCTCGCCCCCTCGTGTGCCCGCGCGTAAGCGGCAGACAGTCATGACCCGCCAGCGCACTCTTTTTGTCGACACCTCCGGGACCGCCCAGCCCCGGATGCCGCGTGCGCGGCGCGGTTGGCGGATTCATGGCTGGGCCATGCCGGGCGCACTGTGGCGCAAGCGGATTGCGGTGCTGCTGGCCGCGATCACCGTGCCCGCAATGGCTGCTCCCAATCTCTCGGGCGGCAGTTTCACCACCCTGCCCGGCCCCGCGGTCGAAAGCACCGCCGCCCTTGCCACCCGCAAGGCGGCCGAGGCCGCGCTGCCGTTCGAACGCCCCGGCATGAGTTTCCCCGGCTCGGCCTTCTATTACATGGCCGACCCTGCCGGCACCGCGCTGGTCGCCTTGCCGACCGACAACCCGCTGGCAGCCGGCGCGGAAAGCGGGCGCGAGCTTGGCGCGCTGATCGATGTCGGCGCGGCGGCCAAGCCGTTCTATTCGCCCGGCACCGGCATCACCCATCTGCGCGCGGCAGAATGCCTCGCCCAGGCCGTGTGGTACGAAGCCGCCAGCGAGAGCGAGGCGGGTCAGCGCGCGGTGGCGCAGGTGGTGCTCAACCGCGTGGCGCACCCCAGCTGGCCCAATTCGGTGTGCGGCGTGGTCTATCAGGGCTCGGAACGCGCGACCGGCTGCCAGTTCACCTTCACTTGCGATGGCAGCCTTGCGCGGCGTCCCGGCGGGCTGAGCTGGGACCGTGCGCAGCGCATCGCCGCCGAGGCACTGGGCGGCAGAGTCTATGCGCCCGTGGGCCTTGCCACCCATTACCACACGCTCTGGGTCAATCCCTATTGGGCCCCGACGCTTGACCATATCGGCACGATCGGCGCGCACCGTTTCTACCGCACTCGCGGCGCAAGCGGCATGGCGAGCGCCTTCACCGGAGGCTATGCCGGGCTGGAACCGGTGGTGAGCGGACGCACTGCGCCCCCGCCTGCTGCTGCCGCTCTACCTGTCAGCACGCCCGTCGCCGCCGTCCTGCCTGTCAGCATGCCGGGCCGCGCAGCCACCGTCTATGACGCCCCGCCCGTGTCCGCCCGCAAGCCTGCGCCCTCTGCTGCTGCGCCCAGCGAGCCGGTCAGCGGCACCGGCACCGTCCGCCCGGAATATGCGCGCGCGGGCCAGTGGAAGGCCCAGCCGGGTGCAGCGGCCGTACCAACGAACTGACGCCAGGCCCGCTGAGCGCGGCCCGCAGGACTAGGGTTAAGCTCCCGGCAACCCTGTTGTCACACCAAGCCTTAGCGGCACCGCGCTAGAGGTTTGTGGCGAGCCGGCGCTTTTTTGTTGTGCTCGCGGCAAAATAGCAGGAACCGCCCGCCCAATGTCTGTCCGCTTCGCCTCTGCCAATAATCCCGCCCGCCGCCTTGGCTGGCGCGCTGCGGGGCGCGGGTTGATTGCGCCAGCATTGGCGCGTGCGGTGAATGACAACGGTCCCGCCGCGCCGATGGCCGAAGGTTTCGATCCGCTGCTGACCGATGCGCTGCGGCACTTTGCGGTGCATGGCCTTGCTGCGGCCGAGACAGCGGTCGATCTGGCGGCCGAGGCTGGCGCGCGCGACGATGCCGATGCGCGCGATCACTGGCTGGCGGTGACCCGCATGTTCGACCGCCGCCTCGCCGCGCGGGCCGAGCGCGTGCTGGAACCCGCCTGACATCTCCCACTGCGCAGCGGCTTCCCTTACGGCGCCTGCCCCAGGGCGTTCCCTTAGGGCGCTCGGTCGAAGCATTAATGCAATTGCGAACTGTTTGCAAAGATAGTTGCCACATCCGACCTTTTGACGGTTGCAATCGCTTTTCCAGCCGCCTACCGCCCGTTTTGTAACGGGTGCCCAGCCGCTTGGGACGGAGGCAGGCACCAGCGCCTTTTGCCTTGTGCGCGCATCACAACTTCGTCCCGATGGATCAGGGAAGGAAGTCTCGAACAATGGCCCGCAAGAAGATCGCCCTCGTCGGCGCCGGCAATATCGGCGGCACGCTCGCTCACCTCGCCGCCCTGAAGGGCCTTGGCGACATCGTGCTATTCGACGTGGCTGAAGGCATCCCGCAGGGCAAGGCTCTGGACCTTTCACAGTGCGGCCCGGTTGAGGGCTTTGACGCATCGATCACCGGATCGAACGACTATGCCGACATCGCGGGCGCTGACGTCGTCATCGTCACCGCCGGTGTTGCCCGCAAGCCAGGCATGAGCCGCGATGACCTGCTCGGCATCAACCTCAAGGTGATGAAGGCTGTCGGCGAAGGCATCCGCGACAATGCGCCTGACGCTTTCGTGATCTGCATCACCAACCCGCTCGATGCGATGGTCTGGGCGCTACGCGAATTTTCGGGCCTCCCCGCCAACAAGGTCGTCGGCATGGCCGGCGTGCTGGACTCGGCGCGCTTTGCCACCTTCCTCGCGTGGGAATTCGGCGTTTCGGTGAAGGACGTGAACGCCTTCGTGCTCGGCGGCCACGGCGATACCATGGTGCCGGTGCTGAGCTATTCGACCATCAACGGCATCCCCGTGAAGGACATGGCCAAGATCAAGGGCATTTCGGAAGACCGCCTCGGCGAGATCGTCCAGCGCACCCGTTCGGGCGGCGGCGAGATTGTCGCGCTGCTCAAGACCGGCTCGGCCTTCTATGCGCCTGCCACCAGCGCCATTTCGATGGCCGAAGCCTACCTCTACGACCAGAAGCGCATCCTGCCCTGCGCGGTGCAGGTTGACGGCAAGTACGGCGTCGATGGTCTCTATGTCGGCGTTCCGGTTGTGATCGGCGCGGGCGGCGCTGAGGACGTAATCGAGATCAGCCTGACCGACGAGGAAAAGGCCAACCTCGGCGTCAGCGTCGATGCGGTCAAGGAACTGCTCGATGCGTGCAAGGCGCTGGATAGCTCGCTCGCTTAAATTCCAACGCCGTCACCCCGGCGAAAGCCGGGGCCATTGGCGGCTCTAGGTGCCAGTTTTCGCTGGCATGACGAACAAGGAAAAACCCACAATGTCCATCCTCGTAAACAAAGACACCAAGGTTATCACCCAAGGCATGACCGGCAATACCGGCACCTTCCACACGCAGGCCGCGCTCGATTACGGCACGCAAATGGTCGGCGGCGTGACCCCCGGCAAGGGCGGCACCACCCATATCGGCCTGCCGCAGTTCGACACCGTGCGCGAAGCCAAGGCTGCGACCGGCGCGACCGCTTCGTGCATCTACGTCCCGCCGCCGTTCGCGGCTGACGCGATCTGCGAAGCGATCGATGCCGAGATGGAACTCATCATCTGCATCACCGAAGGCATTCCGGTGCTCGACATGGTCCGCGCCAAGCGCGCGCTGCAGGGCTCCAAGTCGCGCCTGATCGGCCCCAACTGCCCCGGCGTGCTGACCCCGAATGAATGCAAGATCGGCATCATGCCGGCCAACATCTTCAAGAAGGGCAGCGTCGGCATCGTCTCGCGCTCGGGCACGCTTACCTATGAAGCCGTGCACCAGACCACCATGGCGGGCCTCGGCCAGACCACGGCTGTCGGCATCGGCGGCGATCCGGTCAACGGCACCAACTTCATCGACATGCTCGACCTGTTCCTTGATGATCCGGAAACGGAAAGCATCATCATGATCGGCGAAATCGGCGGCTCGGCCGAAGAAGAAGCCGCCGCCTTCATCAAGGCCGAACGTGCCAAGGGCCGCGCCAAGCCGATGGTCGGCTTCATCGCCGGCCTCACCGCCCCTCCGGGCCGCCGCATGGGCCACGCTGGCGCCATCGTCAGCGGTGGACAGGGCGGCGCCGAAGACAAGATCGCGGCGATGGAAGACGCGGGCATCCGCGTCTCCCCCTCGCCCTCACTGCTCGGCGAAACGCTGGCCGCGATGCTCAAAGAACTCGCCTGATTTAGCGACTACGGCCCCTCGCCTGCGATAGGCGGGGGGCCATCCTTCCTCCTCCCCGGGAGTCCCCATGATGGGCAACGAACCGCAGAACTTCATCCCCGCCTTCACCGATCAGGAAGGCCCGCAGCCCGGCCCGTCCTGGGCAAAGCGCGGCTGGCTCGACACGCTGGCGGACAGCGCCTCCGATCTGACCGCGGCGATGGATCCGACCGAGATGAAGCTTGCGGTGAAGGCCGCGGCCAAGGATGCGGGCAAGGCGCTCGATCCCAAGGCGGTCGAGAAGGCCGCCGCCCTCAGCATCGCGGCGATGACGCTGGTGCGCCTCTACCGTGTGCGCGGGCACATGGCAGCACAGCTCGATCCGCTCGGCCTGTCCGACCGCGAAGGTCCGGCTGACCTCACGCTCGAATGGCACGGCCTTGCGGGCAAGGAGAACGAGGACGTCTATGTCGGCGGCGTGCTCGGCATGGAATGGACCACGGTGGGCAAGCTCCACCAGCGCCTGCGCGAAGTGTATTGCGGCAAGGTCGGCCTTGAATACATGCACATCGCCGACACGGAAGAACGCCGCTTCCTGCAGGACAAGTTCGAAAAGCCGGGCGAGACGATCCAGTTCACCCCCGAGGGCAAGAAGGCGATCCTCGCCGCCGTGCTGCGCGGGGAAGGCTACGAGGAATTCCTCGCCAAGAAATATGTCGGCACCAAGCGGTTCGGGCTTGATGGCGGCGAATCCATGATCCCGGCGCTGGAAGCCGTCATCAAGCATGGCGGCAGCGCGGGCGTGCGCGAGATCATCTACGGCATGGCCCACCGCGGGCGTTTGAACGTGCTCGCCAACGTGATGGCCAAGCCCTACCGCGTGATCTTCCACGAATTCTCGGGCGGCTCGGCCAACCCCGATGATGTCGGCGGATCGGGCGATGTGAAGTACCACCTCGGCACATCCACCGACCGCGAGTTTGACGGGATCTCGGTGCACATGAGCCTCGTGCCCAACCCCTCGCACCTTGAAGCGGTGAACCCTGTGGTGCTGGGCAAGAGCCGCGCCCAGCAGGCGATCCGCGACGATCTGGCCAAGAAGAACCAGGTTCTCCCGGTGCTGATCCACGGCGACGCCGCTTTTGCCGGGCAAGGCGTGGTGTGGGAAAGCCTCTCGCTTTCGGGCGTGCCGGGTTATGATACGGGCGGCTGCGTCCATTTCATCATCAACAACCAGATCGGCTTCACCACCTCGCCGAAGTTCGCGCGTTCTTCGCCTTATCCGAGCGATGTGGCCAAGGGGGTGATGGCGCCGATCCTGCACGTCAACGGCGACGATCCCGAAGCCGTGACCTTCGCGTGCAAGCTGGCGGTGGAATATCGCCAGACCTTCCACCGCGATGTCGTGATCGACATGTGGTGCTATCGCCGCTTCGGCCACAACGAGGGTGACGAGCCCAAGTTCACCCAGCCGGTGATGTACGACAAGATCCGCGCTCACCCCAAGGTTTCTGTGTCCTACGAAGCGCGGCTGGTGCGCGAAGGCGTGGTGGAACCGGGCACCCGCGACCAGATCGCCGCCGATTTCACTGCGCTGCTCGAAGAGGAATTCGAGGCCGGCAAGAACTACAAGGCCAATGAAGCCGACTGGTTCGGCGGTCGCTGGGCCGGGCTCAACAAGCCCGCTGACCCGGAAACCGCGCGCCGCTCGGTCGAAACCGCGATCGAACCCAAGACCTTCGATGCGCTGGGCCGCGTGCTGACCGAAGTTCCGGCCGATCTGGACATCCACAAGACCCTCGACCGTGTGCTCGCCGCCAAGCGCGAGATGTTCAGCACGGGCGAAGGCTTCGATTGGGCAACCGGCGAGGCGCTGGCTTTCGGCAGCCTGGTGATGGAAGGCTACGGCGTGCGCCTGTCCGGGCAGGACAGCGGACGCGGCACCTTCAGCCATCGCCATGCGGTGTGGGTCGACCAGAAGACCGAGCGCAAACATGTGCCGCTCAGCACGCTGCCGCACGGCAAGTTCGAGGTCTATGATTCCACGCTGTCGGAATATGGCGTGCTCGGCTTCGAATATGGCTTTGCCATGGCCGATCCCAAAAGCCTGGTGCTGTGGGAAGGCCAGTTTGGCGACTTCGCCAACGGCGCGCAGATCATGATCGACCAGTTCGTGGCCAGCGGCGAGAGCAAGTGGCTGCGCGCCAACGGCCTCGTGATGCTGCTGCCGCACGGCTATGAAGGGCAGGGGCCGGAGCACTCCTCGGCGCGTCTGGAGCGTTTCCTCCAGCTATGCGCCGACGACAATATGTGCGTGTGCAACATCACGACGCCGGCCAACTACTTCCACGTGCTGCGCCGCCAGATGCTGCGGAGCTTCCGCAAGCCGCTGATCATCATGAGCCCCAAGTCGCTGCTGCGCCACCCGCTGGCCAAGAGCGCGAAGGCCGACTTCCTCGGTGAAAAGCAGTTCCGGCGTATCCTGTCGGACACCAAGGAGATTGCCGACGAGAAGGTCCGGCGCGTTGTGCTGTGTTCGGGCAAGGTCGCCTATGACCTGATCGAAGCGCGCGATGCGGCCGGGATCAACGACGTTTCGATCATCCGCGTCGAACAGCTCTTCCCCTTCCCGGGCGATCCGCTGGCGATCCGCCTGGCGCGCATGACGAACCTTCAGGACGTGGTGTGGTGTCAGGAAGAACCGCGCAACAACGGCGCATGGTTCTTCGTGAACGAGCGGATCGAGGAATCGCTGACCGCTGCCGGGCATACGGGCAAGCGCCCCGTCTATGCCGGGCGCGATGCCTCCGCCTCGCCCGCAACGGGCCTCGCCAGCCGCCACAAGGCCCAGCAAGAGGCTCTGGTCGCCGCCGCGCTGGGGCTGTGAGCGCCTCGCCCTTCTTCACACGAGATTAAAGCAAGTTTCAGGAACCCATTGCAATGGCCACCGAAATCAAAGTCCCCGTCCTCGGCGAATCCGTCACCGAAGGCACGATCGCCGAATGGTTCAAGCAGCCGGGGGAAGCAGTCGCGGCTGACGAAGCTATTTGCAGCCTCGAAACCGATAAGGTCGCGGTTGACGTGCCCTCGCCGGTTGCGGGCGTGATGTCGCAGCACCTGGTCGCCGTGGGCGACACGGTGGAAGTGGGCGCGGTGATCGCGATCATCGAAGCGGGTGCGACTGCCGGTGCGGCCTCCGCAGCGGCTCCTACCGCCGCCAAGGCTGACGCAGCCCCGGCCCCTGCGGCGTCGGAAGAACTGCTCACCCCCGCCCAGACCATGTCGCCCGCGGTGCGCCGCGCGGTGCTGGAGCATGGCGTCGATCCCTCGACCATCAAGGGAACCGGCAAGGATGGCCGCCTGACCAAGGAAGACGTGCTCGCCGCAGCCGAAGCCAAGGCCAAGGGCCCGGCGACCCCCACTCCTGCCCCTGCCCCGTCTGCTGCCCCTGTCGCCAGCGGCGGTGCGCGCGGCACCGAGCGCGTCAAGATGACCCGGATGCGCCAGACCATCGCCAAGCGGTTGAAGGCTGCGCAGGACAATGCGGCGATGCTGACGACCTTCAACGATGTCGACATGACCGCCGTCATCGAAGCGCGTGACAAGTACAAGGACCTGTTCGCCAAGAAGCACGACATCCGCCTCGGCTTCATGGGCTTCTTCGCCAAGGCCGCCTGCCTTGCGCTGAAGGACGTGCCCTCGGTCAACGCCTATATCGACGGCGACGAGATCATCTATCACGACTATGTCGATATTTCGGTGGCGGTTTCGGCCCCGAACGGCCTCGTCGTCCCCGTGATCCGCGATGCCGACAAGAAGGGCTTTGCCCGCATCGAGCAGGACATCGCCGATTTCGGCGCGCGCGCCAAGGCCGGCACGCTGACCATGGAAGACATGACCGGCGGCACCTTCACCATCTCCAACGGCGGTGTGTTCGGCAGCCTCATGAGCACCCCGATCATCAACCCGCCGCAGAGCGCGGTGCTGGGTCTTCACCGGATTGAAGATCGCCCCGTGGTCCGCAACGGCGAGATCGTGATCCGCCCGATGATGTATATCGCCATGTCCTACGACCACCGCCTGATCGACGGGCGCGAGGCTGTGACCGCGCTCAAGATCATCAAGGACGCGATTGAAGATCCCACCCGGATGCTGATCGACCTGTAAGTTTACGCACTCCCGCGTCACCCCGGCGCCAAAAAACTTGGAGCGGGGGCCAAGGGCGGCACGTCTTGCCCTTCGGCGCTTGAGACCCCAGCTTGGACTGGGGTGACGGAGAATGAAATGGCTGAGAATTACGATTACGACGTCCTGATCATCGGTGCCGGCCCGGGCGGCTATGTCGCAGCAATCCGCGCGGCGCAGCTGGGGCTGAAGACCGCCTGCGTCGAAAGCCGCGCCACGCTTGGCGGGACGTGCCTCAATGTCGGGTGCATTCCGTCCAAGGCGCTGCTGCACGGCTCGGAACTGTTCGACGAAGCGCGCAACGGCCACTTCGCCACCTGGGGCATCACCGCCACCCCGACCCTCGATCTGGGCCGGATGATGGCCGAGAAGGCCAAGGCCGTGGGCGAGCTGACGGGCGGGATCGAATTCCTGTTCAAGAAGAACAAGGTCACCTGGCTCAAAGGCCATGCCGCCTTTGAAGACGCGCACACGGTGAATGTCACGGGCAAGAAGGTGACTGCCAAGGACATCGTGATTGCCACCGGCTCCAGCGTCACCCCGCTGCCCGGTGTGCCAGTCGACAACGCGGCCAAGCGCATCGTCGACAGCACCGGCGCGCTCGATCTTGAGGAAGTGCCCGAACACCTCGTGGTGATCGGCGGCGGCGTGATCGGCCTTGAACTGGGTTCCGTGTGGCGGCGTCTGGGTGCCAAGGTCACCGTGATCGAATATCTCGACCAGCTGCTCCCCGGCATGGACGGCGAGGTGCGCAAGGAAGCGCAGAAGATCTTCAAGAAGCAGGGCATGGACATGATGCTCGGCCAGAAGGTTACGGGCGCACAAGTGGATGGAAAGACCGTCACCCTCACCGTCGAACCGGCGGCAGGCGGCGAGGCCAAGAGTGTCACCGCCAGCCACGTGCTGGTCGCCATCGGGCGGCGCGCCAATACCGATGGCCTTGCGCTCGACAAGGCGGGGCTCAGCGTCAACAACCGCGGTCAGATCGAGATTGACCACGATTTCACCACTGCCGTGCCGAACATCTGGGCCATCGGAGACGTCGTGCCCGGCCCGATGCTCGCCCACAAGGCCGAGGATGAAGGCATCGCGGTGGCCGAGAATATCGCGGGCCTCACCGGCATTGTGAACCACGATGTAATCCCCAGCGTCGTCTACACCGCGCCGGAAATCGCAGGTGTCGGCATCTCGGAAGAACAGGCCAAGGAACGAGGTCTTGCGGTCAAGGTCGGCAAGTTCCCGATGATGGCCAACAGCCGCGCCAAGGCCAACCGTGACACTGATGGCTTCGTCAAGGTGATCGCAGACGCCGCGACCGACCGCGTGGTGGGCGTGTGGATGATCAACAGCCTTGCAGGCACGATGATCGCCCAGGCCGCCCAGGCGATGGAATTCGGCGCGACCAGCGAAGACATCGCCTACACCTGCCACGCCCACCCCACCCACGCCGAAGCCTTCAAGGAAGCGGCGATGGCGGTGACGGGCAAGCCGATCCATATGTGATCCGGTCAGGGTGAGCGCGCCACGGTTTCGCAATCGCTGGCGGCTCACCCTGCCCTTGCTGCTCCCGGTGTTTGGGGGGCTGGCCTATCTGTTTGCCTTTGAAGCGCCCACGCGCCTGATCGCCGTTAACGCCGGGGCACTTGTTCTGGCGCTCTTGTGGCTGAGCCGGGGACGACTGCCCTCGGGGCGGCAGGCGCGCATTGCTGTCGCGGGTTTGGCGGTGGGAGCCTTGTTCCTGCCGCTGCTGTTGGGGCCGGAGGTCGGCGGTGTAAGCCGATGGCTCCGCGCCGGGCCGGTGCTGTTTCATTCGGGCGCTCTGCTCCTGCCACTGGTGGTGATGCTGGCAGCGCAGGCGGAGCGGCTTGGTCTGGCGCTGCTGGCGTTGGCGGCGGCCGCGCTGGCGCTTCAGCCCGATTCTGCCGCGCTCGCCGCGCTTGCCGCTGCCTGTGCGGTTTTGGCGTCGCAGCGCCGCTCTGCCGGCTTTGCGCTGGTCACCGCCGCCGCCGCTGCGCTGGCAGTCCTGACCTTTGGACGCGGCACATTGGAGCCGCAGGTCTTTACCGAGGATGTTCTGACGCACGTGTGGGACTCTGCGCCTTTGGCCGCGCTCGGGCTTGGCGCGCTGCTGTTCCTTGCCGCGCCGTGGCTTATGCTCAGCGCATCGGGGCTTCCGGCGGCGCAGGCCCGCGCCCTTGCCGCGCTGTTGATCACCTTCGGCGCGATGGCCTGCCTTGCCCCGTTTCCCTTCCCGCTGATCGGCTATGGGGCATCGCCGATCCTTGGCTTCGCGCTTGGCCTCAGCGCAGCGGGGATAGGGCGCAAGTTGTGATTTGATCCCCGCGGCCGCTTTGCCTAGACCATCAGGCAAGGGGAGATATCACGCATGGCCTATCCGCAATTGACCGACAAGGCGGGCGCACTGGCGACCGCGCTGGCGATCCGCACGCGCAAGATCAGCGTGGCCGAGGCGGTGGATGCCGCGATCACCCGCGCAGGCCGCCTCGATGCCGAGATCTGCGCCATCGCCGTCCCGGATTTCGAGCGCGCCTGTGAGACTGCCCGGGCGATGGACAATGGCCCGCGCCGGCTCGACCAGCCGCTGTTCGGCGTGCCGATGACGATCAAGGAAAGCTTTGATGTGGCCGGGCTTCCCACCACCTTCGGGCATCCCCAGTATCGCGGGCAGCTTGCCCCGCGCGATGCGGTGCTGGTCAAGCGGCTGAAGGCGGCGGGCGCGATCATCATCGGCAAGACCAACGTGCCGGTCGACCTCACCGATTGGCAGAGCTTCAACCCGGTCTATGGCCGCACCAACAACCCGCACAACCCGGCGCGATCGCCCGGCGGATCATCGGGCGGCAGCGCGGCGGCGGTCGCCAGCGGGATGGTGCCGTGCGACTATGGAACGGATATCGGCGGATCGGTGCGCGTGCCGGCGCATTTCTGCGGCGTGTGGGGGCACAAGACCACTTGGGGCCTCGTCCCCAAGACCGGCCATGATCACCCCGCCATGTCGCGGCGCGAGGGGTTTGTGGCCGCAGCCGACAGCCCGCTCAGCATCGCCGGACCGCTGGCGCGCAACGCGGCCGATCTTGCCGCGCTGGTCGAAATCGGCGCAGAGGTGCCGCTGCGCCGCCACACCAAACCGCTTGGCCAATGCCGCTTCCTGGCGATCACCGCACTGCCGGGCGCCCCGGTCGATGCGAGCGTGCTTGGCCCCACCGAAGCGGCGATTGAAACCCTCGCCCGCGCCGGGGTGAAGATAGACCGCGCAAGCGAACTGCTGCCCGATCAGGCGCGGCATTATCGCAGCTATCTCAAGATGATGAACATCACCATGTCGGGCGGCGCCCCCGCCCCCGATGGCACCCGCGCCACCGCAGCCGACTGGTTCGCGCTGAAGAACGCGCAAGCCACCTGCATGGCCGAATGGGAGGCGCTTTTCGCCGAATATGATTTCGTCCTCGCCCCGCCCGCCCCCGTTCTGGCCGTGCCCCATGCCGACAAGGCAGTGTTCCGGGCCGCATTGAACATTGACGGGCGGGATGAACCGGGCGGCTGCGGGCTGGTGTGGTCGGGCATGGCGACCTTCCCGGGCCTGCCCTCCACGGTGCTCCCCATCGGCAGCGGCACCTATCTTGGCGCGGAGCTTCCCTGCGGGATGCAGGTGATCGGGCCGCGCTGGAGCGATCTCGATTGCATTGCTGCGGCCGAGGCGATCGGGAACATCTTGCACGCCTGATCTGGCTCGGTCATGCCCCGCCCCATGAAACTGCTCTCCATGCGAACGCTCGCCAAGTGGCACATCTGGCTCGGCTGGCTGGTCGGCCTGCCGATCGTGATGTGGCTGGCGACTGGCCTGTTGATGACGCTGCGCCCGATAGAGGACGTTCGCGGCGATCATCTGCGCGTGAAGGCCGAGCCTGCGCCGCTGGTGCTCCCCGGCAGCGCACTGGCCACGCGAGAGGCTGCGCTGAAAGAGATGCGGGTCACCATGCAAGGCGGCCGCACGGTCGCAATCCTGACCACGCTCGCGGGCGAGACCCGGCGGGTCGACTTTGCCACCGGTGCAGCAATCGCCCCGCTCGGCGCGGCCGAAGCGCGCGCGCTGGTCGCCGCAAGGATCACCGGCGGTGCGGCAGCCGAACGTATCACCCTGTTCCCCGCAAACAGCACCCCCTTCGATTTCCGCCGCCCGCTGGCCGTGTGGCAGGTCAGGCTGGCGGACGGCACCAATGTCTATGTCGGGCGCGATACCGGCGAGATCGAAGCGCTGCGCACCCGCTGGTGGCGGGCGTTCGATCTGGCTTGGGGCCTGCACATCATGGACCTGTCGGAGCGCGAGGATACCAGTCACCCGATCCTGATCCTGTTCGCCGCCCTTTCGCTGATTGGCGGGCTGATCGGCTGCGTGCTGATGTTCCGCCGCCGCAAAGCGCGGGTTACAGCGCCCACGCCATGACGCCGATCATCCTCACCCCGATCCTCGACCTGCTCGACCTTGCAGGGATCGCGCTGTTCGCGCTGTCAGGGGCAGTGCTGGCGGCGCGGCTGAGGCAGACCTTCGTGACGATGGCCTTCTTCGCGCTGGTGACCGGCGTGGGCGGCGGGACGGTGCGCGATCTGCTGATCCGTGCGCCGGTGTTCTGGATCGATGATCCCTGGGTGGCCGCCGTCTGCCTAGGCACGGCGCTGATCGCCTGGTTCACGCCGGTGCGCTGGTGGGAGGGCAAGGGCTTCGATTATGCCGATGGCGCGGGGCTGGCCGCCTATGCCGTGCTGGGCAGCGCCAAGGCGCTCGCCTATGGCATCCCGCCGGTCCCGGCGGCTCTGATGGGCGTAATCACCGGCTGCGTGGGCGGGATCATCCGTGACGTGGTGGCAGGCCGCCCCTCGATCATCATGAGCCCGGAGCTTTATGTCACCCCGGCGGCATTGACTGCGTCGCTCAGCGTCGCCGGGATGCTGGCCGCGCCGCATCTGGGGCTTCCGGACGAAGCGGCGTGGGGCCTCGCCTTTGCTTGCGGCTTTGCCCTGCGCAGTGCCGCGATCCGGTGGGAATGGGGCCTGCCGAGCTATGCTGACGGGGCGAAGGGAGGCTGAGCGCCTCCCTCCTCCCTTTCTCCGGATCGCTTATCCGCCGCTGGCTTCCTCAAGCGTTTCGGGGATGACTTCACCCGGGATCGGCCCGCCGGGATAGGGCGGCATCGCCGTTGCCGCCGCACTGCGAGGCGCGGACGCGGCGGGCGCAGCGGGCGCAGCGGGCGCGGTCATACTCGCCTCACTCACCGCAAGATCGGGACGCACGCTCCCGCCCAAGCCTGCGCGCAGCTCGGCATAGCGTTCGTCGCTCAACTGCCCGTCAGCCCGCGGCGCAGCGAAGCCCTGACCGTAATCGATGGTGTCGATCTGGCCGCTATTGCCGATCCGGCAGGCGAACGGAGCGCCATTGAACAGCGCGCCGCTGACTTCCCAGCCGCGCGCCGTGCGCTCCACATTATCGACCGTGTCGACCCGCACATCGCGCTCGATCCGGTCAAGGCACATGGAAACCGCATTATCGAGGCCGGACGATCCGGTGCCGCGCGGCGCGGCGCGGCGGTCATCGCGCAAGGGACGATCGCGGTCCCATTCATTGTCGCGGATGCGCGGATCGCGTTCGACCACCACGACATCACGCTCGCGCTGGCGGCGATTATTGGAACTGGCGATGGCCAAGGCGCCGCCGATGATGGCCGCACCGATCAGCACGTCGCCCCCGTCAACACGGTTGCGCCGCCAGCCGCGATGACGGCCCCAGCCGCCGCCCCAACCGCCCCAGCCACAGCGCCAGCGGCAGCGCCAGTCAGCCGTATCGGCAGCCGGATCGTAGCGGCTGAAATCAGGGCTGATCGATGGGGTCTCCCGCAGCGGCGGATTGCCAAGCGGCGCGGCTGAAGCGGGGGCGGCGAGAATGGTGGTACCGGCAAGCGCCGCTGCCAGGGCAGCGCCGCGCAAAGTCAGAGCCATGATGCTCTCTCCTCCTGTTCACAGTGCCGGGCGCCCACCAACGCCCTCGATGGCACAGGATTAACTGTGCCGAGCTTGCGCTGGGCTGAACCGCGAGTGCACACAAAACCGCCCCGCCATCTGGTGGAAGATGACGGGGCGGCAAGGTTACGCGCCGAAAAGGCAGGAACGGCGCGCAAGAGGGTGCGGATCAGCGCAGACCGCGGATCCCGTCAAAGTCGATGAAGGGCGCGCCGCGGCCATCGATGCGGCAGGTGAAATTGCCGCGATCATAGCGGTTCCAGCCGCCGCCGACCTCGATCCGGCCGCGCACGCGGAAACCGTCACGGGTGCGGTCGATATCGCGCACGTCGATCACGTCCGCAAAACGGTAGCCGCCAAAGCGCCGGGCCTGATTTTCCGCGCCGCGCACACAGCGGTCAACCGCCGAACGCGGATTTCCGCCAAAGCCCCGACCGCCGCGATCCCAACGGTCACCACGGTCCCAGCCGCGATCGTCCCAGCGGTCACGGTCACCATCGAATGCGCCTGCAAGCGCCGCCAGCCCACCGATCACAACGGCACCTGCGATGATCTCACCCGCGCCGATGCCGCCGCGATCCCGATCGCGGTCGTCCCGGGCGATGGCGGGGGTGACAGAGGCGGCAGTCAGCGCAGTGGCCGCGACCGCGCCGAGGGTCAGCCGGGCCAGTTTGCCGGAGGCCAGCCGGTTGGTCTTGGTGGTCATCGAAGCGTTCCTCGTGGCTTCCCGCAGACGCCAGTGCCGGCGGGGTCGAGATGCTTGTGCGCGATTCGGGGTGAGGCTTGGCTGAATCGAGATGACAGGCCTTGTTAATTTTCGAAGGTCACTTGATGAACAGGCGTTACCTGTCCGCCAGTGCCGCCAGCACATCTCGGGTGAAGGCGGCGATATCGAACCCACTCCCCGCCGGATCCTCACCCCGCCGCACGATCACAACCCGGCGCGACGGCACGATCACCACATACTGCCCGCGGTTTCCATTGGCCGAGAAGGTATCGGCGGGCACGCCATCCTCCTTGTTCAGCAGCCAGAACCCCGCGCCATAACCGAAGATGCCGGTGGGCGGCTGCGGGCCGCTGGGGGTGGTGACATACCTGACCCAGCCTTCCGGCAGGATCCGCTCGCCCGAGGGGAGTTTGCCATCGTTGAGGTAGAGCTCGCCGAAGGTGGCCAGATCGCGCGCCGTGCTCCACACCTGCGAAGACAGGACGTAATCGCCCTTCCAGTCGGTTTCGGCCACGGTGTGCTGCATCCCGAGCTTGGCGAAGAGTTCGCGGGGCGGATAGAAATCGAGCCACGGCCCGATCGCCTTTACAGCCAGCAGCGTGTCATTATTGGCATAGCGGAACACCGTGCCCGGCTTGTGGAGGATCGGCCAGGGCGTCGCCGTCTCGTTGACGCTCGAACCGCCGTAATACAGCGGATCGGTGCGGTTTCCCGGCGTGTCGGAATAGCGCCCTGTCGCCATGCGCAGTGCGTGGTCGATGGTGATGACATTGCGCGGCTCGACCGCGCCGCCGCCGATCCAGGAATTGAGATTGATCGGATCTTCAACGCTGATTTCGCCCGACAATACGGCCGCACCGACCAGCGTGGCAGCAATGCTCTTGGCGACCGAGAAGGTGCGCTGGGGAGTGCTGGCATCGAAGCCGGGCGCATAGGCCTCGGCTGCGCTGATGCCCTCGTCCAGCACGATCACCGCCGTGGTTCGCGCGCCCTTTCCATAGGCGCTGCCGGCCAGCGCATTGCCGATCACCGCGTCCAGCTGGTGACGGGTTTTGACCTTGATGGGCCTCGGATCGCCTGCGGGCGCGGGCGCGGCAGGCTTGCGGGGCACGGGCTGGTCCGCATCGAGCGCCTTCGCCTCCGCGCCGATGGGCAGGATCGAGCAGCCCGTCTCCGGCCCGTAATAGGCGGCGATGCGGGCGGGCATGTCCTCTGCCCAGCTGACGGTAACATGGGCGATCTGGCCGCTCGGGCGGCGGATGATCTCAAAAGGCAGCTCGGCGATGACCCCTGCCTGCGGCGCCTGAATTCCGGTCAACTCCCATTGCATCACGCTTTCAGGCGTCCGGGTGGTGCCGTTTGCCTCGGCATTGGCGATCGCGCCGCACAGCATCAGCGCCTTGTATCCGGCGGCGATCGCCCGCTCGTATCGCGCGTCGAGCGCCTCCTGCTGGTTCTGCGCGGCGGCGGGGATGGCGGCGATGAGCAGCGTGGCTGCGGACAGGGTGCGGATCATGGCGCTTACTCTAGCCCGCAGCCCCCCAAAGGAAAGCGCCCAAAAGAAAAGGGCCGCCGGATTGCTCCGAGCGGCCCATGATCTTGCGAGAAGGCGTGTGAATTACGCGTCTTCGTATTCTTCTTCCGAAGCGACCGGGCCAGAATCCTGACCCTTGGCAGCTTCGTCGCGGTCGACGAATTCGATGATCGCCATCTGCACCGCGTCACCGGCGCGCACACCGGCCCGCAGCACGCGGACATAGCCGCCTTCACGATCGGCATAACGCTCGGCAAGGACCTCGAACAGCTTCTTGAGCTGCACGTCGTCACCCAGGCGAGCCATCGCCAGACGACGGTTCGAAAGACCGCCACGCTTGGCCAGCGTGATCAGCTTTTCGACATAGGGGCGCAGTTCCTTCGCCTTGGGCAGCGTGGTGGTGATCTGCTCGTGCTTGATAAGCGCGGTGGCCATGTTGCGGAACAGGGCGTTGCGGTGACCCGTGCGACGGCCCAGCTTGCGGCCCGAAATACCATGACGCATTTGTATTATCCTTCGTTTGTAGGGAGCCCGTGCAAGGTAGCTCCATCCCGGTGGCCGTTGCGGGCCGCCACCTTCGCCCAACTCTTTCCGCCAGAGTCGACACGGAAGTAAATCCCGTGACGCCTAACGGGCTGACGCCCACCGGCCTGCGTTGCGGCAGGTCGTCGCCAAGCTAATAACGCCTGGCAACGCCGCCGCTTCGCTTAGCCCAGAAGCTCTTGTTCCAGCTTCTTGGCCATCTCTTCGATGTTCTCGGGCGGCCAACCCGGGATGTCCATCCCGAGGCGCAGACCCATGCTCGAGAGCACTTCCTTGATCTCGTTGAGCGACTTGCGGCCGAAGTTCGGCGTGCGCAGCATCTCGGCTTCGGTCTTCTGGACCAGATCGCCGATGTAGATGATGTTGTCGTTCTTGAGGCAGTTGGCCGAACGCACCGACAGTTCCAGCTCGTCCACCTTCTTGAGGAGGTAACGGTTGAGCTGGTTGGCGTCGCTTTCTTCCGGCTGCACAGCGTGGCCGATCATCTGGCCGACCGGCTGCGGGATGCCATCTTCAAAGTGGACGAACAGCGTCAGCTGGTCCTGAAGGATGCGCGCAGCATAGGCCACAGCGTCTTCCGGGGTGACGGTGCCATCGGTTTCGACGGTCAGCGAGAGCTTGTCATAGTCAAGCTCCTGCCCGACGCGGGCGTTCTCAACCTTGTAGCTCACCTGACGGACAGGCGAATAGAGCGAGTCGACCGGAATCAGGCCGATCGGCGCGTCGGCCGGACGGTTCTGAACGGCGGGCGAGTAACCCTTGCCGGTGTCAGCGGTCAGCTCCATGTTGAGCGTCGCGCCTTCATCGAGCTGGCAGATCACCAGATCCTTGTTCATCACTTCAATATCGCCGGTAACGGCAATATCACCGGCACGGACTTCGCCCGGGCCGGTCGCGGAAAGCTGGAGGCGCTTGGGGCCTTCACCTTCCATCCTGAGCGCGATCTGCTTCACGTTCAGGACGATGTCGGTGACGTCTTCACGTACACCGGCGAGGCTGGAGAATTCGTGGAGCACGTTCTCGATCTTGATCGAGGTAATCGCGGCGCCCTGAAGGCTGGAGAGCAGCACGCGGCGCAGCGCGTTGCCAAGCGTCAGGCCAAAGCCCCGCTCCAGCGGCTCGGCCACGAAGGTAACCTTGCGCTGGCGATCGCCGCCATCCTTGATTTCCAGGGAGTTGGGTTTCTTGAGTTCCTGCCAGTTCTTGGTGTTGACGGACATGGATTTCCCCTAATTCGCCTTTCGGGCGGTTCAAACTTGGGCGGGCCGGACGCGGGGGCGCAAGAAGCGCGGCATCTGGCCCGATCGGGCGGCGGAGGCAGCACGCGCCCCCGCCGTCCCGGCGGATCAGACGCGGCGACGCTTGGAAGGACGGACCCCGTTGTGCGGGATCGGAGTGACGTCGCGGATCGAGGTAATGTTGAAGCCCACGGCTGCAAGACCCCGCAGCGCGCTTTCACGGCCCGAACCCGGGCCCTTCACTTCAACTTCGAGGGTGCGGACACCGTGTTCGGCAGCCTTCTTGCCCGCATCGTCAGCGGCAACCTGAGCAGCATAAGGAGTCGACTTGCGGCTGCCCTTGAAGCCCATTGCCCCCGCAGACGACCACGAAATGGCATTGCCCTGCGCGTCAGTGATGGTGATCATGGTATTATTGAAGCTGGCGTTGATATGCGCAACGCCGCTGGTGATGTTCTTCTTGTCACGACGCCGGATACGGCCTGGTTCGCGTGCCATCTTTTGAATTCCTCTAGCTCGTCAGAAGGAAAAAGCGTTTAAGCCCAAGGCTTAAAGCTTACTTCTTCTTGCCCGCGATGGGCTTGGCCTTGCCCTTGCGGGTGCGGGCGTTGGTGTGGGTGCGCTGGCCGCGAACGGGCAGACCACTGCGATGACGCAGGCCGCGATAGGCACGCAGATCCATCAGACGCTTGATGTTCATCGCGGTGTTGCGACGAAGATCGCCTTCCACGGTGAAATCGGCATCGATGGTTTCGCGGATCCGGAGGACTTCCTCGTCCGAGAGATCCTGCACGCGCGCAGAATGCGCGATGCCGAGCTTGTCAGCGATCTGGACAGCCGTCGTGCGACCGATCCCGTGAATATAGGTGAGCGCGATGATCACGCGCTTGTTGGTGGGGATATTGACCCCGGCAATACGAGCCACTTATTTCTCCATGCTCCACGGGGGCTTAAGGGTCATTATGACCACCCCCATCTCAACGCTCATTCATTCCCGTGTCCGCTAGCCGAAGTGGATAACGCCGGTGGCGGGATCACAAACGGCAAAAAGTCCGGTCGGCACGCGCAAGGGCGATGCCTGCCGAACTTGCTTCGAACACGTCGAATGAGCCGCGCGCATAGGCTGATTCGGCCAAGCCGTCAACCGCAGTGCGGCAAAACGCGGCAGCCGCCAAACGGCTTCTTGCATCAAGCATATAGGCGCAGGCTTCAGAGGACAACCCTACCCTGCTTACCCCTTCGGCTTGTCGCCCAGATCGCTGAACGCATCCTCGACCGACGGCTTGGGTGCGGACTTTGGGGCTGGCGCGATTGGCTTGGTCACCGGGGAAGTCACAGGCATCGCGGCGGGCTTGATCACGGGCGGCGCGGCGGCCGGCTTGATCACGGGCACGGCCGGCTTGACCGCGGGAGCGGCAGAGGGCTTCACCGGCGGCCCGACCGTAGCAGGACCCGAAGGCATGACCGCAGCGGGGGCCGGAGCAGGCAGCACAGGCACAGGGGCCGGCATCCGCACCACGCCCAACGGCTTTGCCAGCGCGCCGATCTGTGCCGCCAGCACGCCATCCACCGACTTGGAGATCACCGGAATCTCGTAACGCATCGGCCCGCCAACATTATACTCGAACACGATCCGCGTGCCCTTGGGCACCTTGCTGATCGCGATCGTCAACACGCCCGTCACCGGCTCGCTCTGGAGGGGACCGAGGTTGCCAACCATCCGCAGGGCGGATTCAGGATAGGCCTGGATCACCCTCATATGCTCGACACTGCCCTGAAGCGTGAAGCGCCCCGGCTCGTCGACTTCGGGAATGGTCTCGCAGAAGCACCCGCCGGCCTGAGGCATCAGGGCAAGGTTCTTGGCATCGCCCGACCAGGTGTGCGCCGATTGCCACCAGCCCGCCGGATTGATCAGCGCCAGCCACACGTCCTTCGGGCTGGCGGTCACCACGACCTCGTTGCGCGACACGAAGCTGTCATCCGTCGTGCGGGTCACTTCAGCAGCGGCAGGCGCAGCCGCCAGAACGGCGAGACCCAGAGCCGCAGCGTGCGCAATAGCCGTAAGCTTCATGGCAAGACCCTCCCTTGCGGAACCGTGGGGAGCAAAGGTGGGGCAAAAGCAGGACGCCCGCAATCCCCCCTACCCTGCCGGCCGTATCAGCCCGCGAGGATGGCGTCGATCTGCCCTGCGACCGTATCGATCGCAGCCATGCCGTCCACCCGGCTCACAATCCCTCGCGCTTCATAGCCCGGCAGGATCGGTGCTGTCTTGGCGCGGTATTCCTGCATCCGCATCCGCACCGTTTCCTCGTTATCGTCAGGACGGCGCTTGAATTCGGTGCTGCCGCAGGCGTCGCACACGCCGTCCACGGCGGGCGGGTTGGCAGTGTCATGGTAGAGTGCGCCGCAATTGCCGCAGGAGAACCGCCCGGTGATGCGTTCAACCAGTGCGTCCTCGTTCACTTCGAGTTCGATCACATGATCGAGCATCCGGCCGTTCTTGGAGAGGATCGCATCGAGCGAAACCGCCTGCGCGGCGGTGCGCGGATAGCCATCGAAGATCGCGCCGGTCTCAGGCGCCATCGCGGCAAGCTCGGCATCGATCAGGTCAGAGACGATCTCATCCGAAACCAGCTCGCCGCGCTCCATGACTTCCTTGGCACGCAAGCCCACGGGCGTGCCCGCCTTGACGGCGGCCCGCAGCATATCGCCGGTAGAGAGTTGGCGCATGCCGTGGCGGTCAACCAGGCCCGCGCTCTGGGTTCCCTTACCGGCGCCGGGAGGGCCAAGAAGAATGATGTTCACGAACCGTCCCCCAATATCGCCGCGGGTCTTCGCCCGGCGCGTTCTTTCAGTTTTACGGGTTCAACCAAGTGCGCAGGCGCGTCAAGCCGACTAATGTCGGATATCAGCGCATCCGCCCCTTGAGCTTGGCCTTCTTGATGAGGTCGCCGTATTGCAGCGCCAAAAGATGCGACTGGATCTGGCTGATGGTATCGACCGTGACGTTGACAACGATCAGCAGCGAGGTACCGCCAAGGAACAGCGGAATACCCGTCTGCGCGATCATCGCTTCGGGTAGCACGCAGACCACCGTCAGATAGATAGAGCCGACCACGGTGATGCGGGTCAGGACGTATTCGAGATAATCAGCCGTGCGCTTGCCCGGACGGATTCCGGGGATCGAGCCACCGTTCTTCTTCAGGTTATCCGCCGTCTCCTCCGGGTTGAAGACAACCGCGGTGTAGAAGAAGCAGAAGAAGATGATCCCGATCGCATACAGCGTCATGTAGAGTGGCTGACCATGCGCGAGGTACTGGTTCAGTGCCTGTAGCACGCCATAGAACTGACTGCTGGTGTCCATCGAACTGCCGACTAGCTGGGTGATGGTCAGAGGAAGCAACAACAACGAGCTGGCGAAAATCGGCGGAATAACGCCCGCAGTGTTGATCTTCAGCGGCAGATAGGAACGCTCCGCCTGCATCATGCCGCGCTCGGTCGCGCGCTTGGGATACTGGATCGTCAACCGGCGCTGTGCCCGCTCCATGAAGGCGATGCCGAGAATGAGGCCCACAACCATGACGATGAAACCGATGATCACCACCGACGAGATCGCGCCCGTCCGGCCGCCTTCGAACAGGTTCGAGACAAAGCTCGGGAACTGCGCGACGATGCCGGCCATGATGATCAGCGACACGCCGTTGCCGATGCCGCGGCTGGTGATCTGCTCGCCCAGCCACAGCAGGAACATGGTCCCGCCGGTGACGTTGATGATCGTCGAGATGTAGAACAGCGGGCTGGTGTCGACCGCAAATCCCTGCGAAACGGCGTTGGCCGCCACCGCATAGCCCTGGATGATGCAAAGCAGCACCGCGCCGTAACGGGTGTACTGGTTGAGCTTCTGACGCCCGCTCGCACCTTCCTTCTTCATCGCCGCCAGCGACGGGTGAAGGGCTGACGCCATCTGAACCACGATAGATGCGGTGATGTAAGGCATGATGCCGACCGCGATCAGGCTCATGCGCTCAAGCGCGCCGCCCGAGAAGGCGTTGAACAGATCGAGGATCGTGCCCGACGCACGGCTGTTGAACTCGGCAAGCTTGACCGGGTCGATCCCCGGAAGCGGCACGAAGCTCAGAAAGCGGAAGACAATGAGCGCTCCGATGGTGAACCAGATACGCTGCTTGAGCTCGGTCGCCTTGGCAAAATTGCCGAGGTTGAGGTTGCTCGCGATATTGTCGGCGCGTGATGCCATGTCGTTATGTCGATCCTAGCTCCGGTTGCGGAAATGACCGGTCACCGGCCCTTCTCGCACCCTCGTCAGCGCGCCCTGTTGTGAACTTGCGGTTCCCCGGTCGGGAAAGCCGGTCCGGCGCGCGAGAGCGTAAATAGGGAGCGCGGGGGCTCTTGTCGAACCCCCGCGCACCACCTTTTGTCGATTACTTCGCCTTGGCAGCCTTGTTGGCGTCGCGGCGGGCGAGCTTCTTCTCGTGTTCCGGGGTCGGTGCAGGCGCCACTTCGACGCTGCCGCCGGCCTTTTCAACCGCGGCGATGGCGCCCTTGGTCGCACCGGTCACGGCGAAGGTCACCTTGGCGGTGATCTCACCCTTGCCGAGCAGACGCACACCATCCTTGCCGCCGCGAACGAGACCAGCAGCACGCAGCGCGTCTTCGGTGATGGTGGCCTTGGCATCGAGCTTGCCCGCGTCGATGAACTTCTGGACCATGCCAGTGTTCACTTCAGCATAGTCCTTGCCGAACGGGTTGTTGAAGCCGCGCTTCGGAAGACGCATGTGAAGCGGCATCTGGCCGCCTTCGAAGCCCTTGATGGCAACGCCCGAACGGGCCTTCTGGCCCTTTTGACCGCGTGCCGCAGTCTTGCCCTTGCCCGAGCCGATACCACGGCCGACACGGACGCGGCCCTTGCGGGCACCGGCATTGTCGCGGATGTCATTAAGTTTCATAGTCGTGCACTCGCTTTCGCTTTTGTCGCGCTGAAAGATGGAAAACCCCGCCGCAGCGGGGCTTTCCGGATATTTAGTCGATCACCTGCACCAGATGCGGGACCTTAGCGAGCGCGCCGCGCACCTCTGGGGTGTCCTGACGCTCGACGATCTTGTGCATCTTGTTCAGACCGAGACCAATGAGGATCTGGCGCTGAGAAGCGGGGCGACGGATCGGCGAACCGATCTGCTTGATCTTGATGGTAGCCATCTGGATTACTCCGCAATCGCGGCAGCATCGGCTTCCGCTTCAGCTGCGCTGGCCCCGCCGCGACCCAGGAGGTCGGCAACCTTCTTGCCGCGACGCTGGGCAACCGACTTCGGCGAAGTCTGCTCAGTCAGCGCGTCGAAGGTGGCGCGGATCATGTTGTAGGGGTTCGAAGTGCCGACCGACTTGGTCACAACGTCGGCAACGCCAAGGCTCTCGAACACGGCGCGCATCGGACCGCCGGCGATGATGCCGGTCCCCGGAGGCGCGGTACGGACGGTCACCTTGCCGGCGCCGAAACGGCCATTGCCGTCATGGTGCAGGGTGCGGCCTTCCTTCAGCGGAACGCGGATCATCTTCTTGCGCGCCGCGGCAGTTGCCTTGGTGATCGCCTCAGGGACTTCGCGAGCCTTGCCGTGGCCAAAGCCGACGCGGCCCTGACCGTCACCAACGACGACCAGCGCAGCAAAGCCGAAGCGCTTACCACCCTTCACCGTCTTGGAAACGCGGTTGATGTGCACCAGCTTCTCGATGATGCCGTCATCTTCTTCCTGCTTGCCGCCGCGACGATCGTCACGACCGCCACGACCACGGCCGCGATCGCCGCCACCGCCTTCACGGTTGCCGCCACGGCCACGGCCACGACGACCCTGGGCTTCACCGGCGTCGCCGCCAGCCTCAACCACCACATCGGGGGTTTCGATGGTGTTCTCGTCAGCCATAATCAGAACTCCAGCCCGCCATCGCGGGCGGCATCGGCCAGCGCCTTGACGCGGCCATGGAACAGGAACCCGCCGCGATCGAACACGACAGTCGTCACGCCCGCCTTCTTGGCGGCCTCGGCGATTGCCTTGCCGACTTCAGCAGCAGCATCGACATTCGCGCCGCTCGCCTTGGCGCCGAGCGTCGAGGCAGCGGCAACAGTCTTGCCGGCCGCATCGTCGATGATCTGGGCGTAGATGTGACGGCCGGTGCGGTGCACCGACAAACGGGGCTTGCCACCGGCACGTGCACGCAGCGCAGTGCGGACCCGGCGACGACGACGTTCGAAAAGGGAAAGCTTTGCCATCTTATCTCTTCTTCCCTTCCTTGCGGAAGATAAACTCGCCCTTGTAGGCGATCCCCTTGCCCTTGTAGGGCTCGGGCTTGCGCCAGCGGCGGATTTCGGCGGCAAACTGGCCAACGGCCTGCTTGTCGGTACCGGAAATCTCGATCGTGGTCTGGTCCGGGGTCTTCACTTCCAGGCCCGCGGGCACCGGAAGATCGACATCATGGCTATAGCCAAGCTGCAGCTTCAGCGTGGTCCCCTGCGCATTGGCACGGTAACCGACACCCTTGATGACGAGGACCTTGGTGAAGCCGGCGCTGACGCCTTCCACCAGGTTCGACACCAGCGTGCGCTGCATGCCCCAGAACGCCCGTGCCTGCTTGCTGTCATTGGCCGGCATGACCGAGATTTCGCCCTCGCCCACCGAATAGCTGATCAGATCGGACAGACCGAGAGTGAGAGTGCCCTTGGGACCCTTCACGCTCAGCGTGCCGTTTTCGATGGTGGCCGTGACCCCTCCGGGGATCGCCACCGGCTTTTTACCGATGCGGCTCATCAGAACACCTCCGCCAGCACTTCGCCACCGACGTTGTGGGTCCGCGCTTCGGCATCCGAAAGCACGCCACGCGGCGTCGAGACGATGGTGATGCCGAGGCCGTTGCGGATCGTCGGCAGTTCCTTGGAACCCGAATAGACGCGGCGGCCGGGCTTCGAAACGCGGGCAACATGCTTGATCGCAGGCTCGCCTTCGAAATACTTCAGTTCGATCCGCAGCGCCGGGTGCTTGCCCGAATTGTCTTCGGTGTAGCCACGGATGTAGCCTTCACGCTGAAGCACTTCGAGCACGCTGGCGCGCAGGTTGCTGGCGGGAGTCAGGACGGAGTCCTTCTTCGCACGCTGGCCGTTGCGGATACGGGTGAGCATGTCACCCAGAGGATCGGTCATTGCCATTATTCAGTCCTCACCAGCTCGACTTGGTCAGACCGGGAATCATCCCGCTGTTGCCAAGTTGACGCAGTTCGATGCGGTTGATGCCGAACTTGCGGTAATAGCCGCGGGGGCGGCCGGTGGTGGCGCAACGGTTGCGCACCCGGGTCGGGTTCGCGTTGCGCGGAAGCTCTGCCATCTTGAGGCGGGCGACCAGGCGCTCGGTCTCGTCGAGGGATTCATCGCCAGCGATCGCCTTCAGCTTCTCGTACTTCGCAGCGTACTGCTTGACGAGCTTCTTGCGACGCTCATTCTTATTGATGGAACTCAGTTTCGCCATGGACTTAAGCTCTCTGCTTTCGTGTCTCTAACGGGAAGCGGCTCACGCCGCCTCCTTCTGTTCGGTCTTGCCAGCCTCGCCCTGGAAGGGGAAGCCGAACAGGCGCAGCAGCTCGCGCGCCTCTTCGTCGGTCTTGGCAGTGGTGGTGACGATGATATCCATCCCACGCACCTTCTCGATCTTGTCGTAGCTGATTTCAGGGAACACGATCTGTTCCTTCAGCCCCATCGCGTAATTGCCACGGCCATCGAACGACTTGGCGTTCAGCCCGCGGAAGTCACGGATGCGCGGCATGGCCACGGTCACGAGACGATCGAGGAATTCGTACATCCGCTCACGGCGAAGGGTCACCTTGCAACCAATCGGCATGCCTTCACGCAGCTTGAACTGCGCGATCGACTTCTTGGCGATGGTGATGACCGGCTTCTGGCCGGCAATCAGCGCCATTTCCTCGGCGGCGGTCTGAACCTTTTTCTTGTCCTGACTCGCTTCGCCAACACCCATGTTGAGCGTGATCTTTTCGAGCTTGGGCACTTCCATGCGGTTCTTGTAGCCGAACTTCTCGGTCATCGCCGGGACGATTTCCGCTTCGTACTTGGCCTTCAGGCGGGCGGTATAATCAGCCATCGATGGTCTCCCCACTCTTGACAGCAACGCGCACCTTCTTGCCGTCCTTCACTTCGAAGCGGACGCGGGTGGCCTTGCCGGTCTTGGGATCAGCGAGCGCAACCTTGGAGATGTGCATCGGGGCCGCGAAACGGTCGATTCCACCCTGCGGGTTGGTCTGGCTGGGCTTGCGGTGACGGGCGACGATGTTCACGCCTTCGACAACGACCTTGCTGTCCTTGGGCATGACCTGAGCGACCGTACCGGTTCGGCCCTTGTCCTTGCCCGACAGGACGACGACGTTGTCACCCTTCTTGATCTTCGCGGCAGCCATTACAGCACCTCCGGAGCGAGCGAGATGATCTTCATGAAGCCGCGGCCGCGCAGTTCGCGCACCACCGGGCCAAAGATACGGGTGCCGATCGGCTCCTCGTTCTTGTTCACGAGCACCGCGGCATTGGTGTCGAAGCGGATGACAGTGCCATCCGGACGACGCACGTCCTTGCGGGTGCGCACGATCACAGCGCGATGAACGTCGCCCTTCTTGACCTTGGCGCGCGGCTGCGCCTCCTTGATGGAGACGACGATCACATCGCCGACACCCGCGGTACGACGCTTCGAGCCACCCAGCACCTTGATGCACTGGACGCGCTTGGCGCCGCTGTTGTCCGCGACGTCGAGATTGGATTGCATCTGGATCATTGATCCGTCTTCCTTCTCATTGGCTTACCAGGACGCCCGATCCGACCGGGGCCTGGCAGTTCCGTCTAGGTTTCAGTTACCCGCGGCCGCAACGTCGAGATCGGCTTCCACCGCCTGAACGCCGCCCGCCAACACCCGGTCCTTAACGAGCCAGGTCTTGGTCTTGGACATGGGACGGGTCTCTTCGATCCGCACCACATCACCCACGGTGTATTCGTTGTTTTCGTCGTGCGCGTGATACTTCTTCGAACGACGGATGATCTTCCCGTAGAGCGGGTGCTTCACCTTGCGTTCGACCAACACGGTCACGGTCTTGTCAGTCTTGTCGGAGGTCACAGTCCCGACGAGGATGCGCTTGGGCATTGTGCTACTCCTTACGCCTTGGCGGCGGCGGCTTGTGCCGCACGCTCGCTCTGCAGCGTCTTGATCTGCGCGATGGTCCGGCGCACCTGACGGATGCGCGAGGGAGCCTCGAGCTGGTTGGTCGCAGCCTGGAACCGCAGGTTGAACTGCTCGCGCTTGAGCTCGACGAGCTCGGCGGTCAGTTGATCATCGGTCTTGGTGCGAAGGTCCGCGAAGTCGGCCATTATTCGCCTCCCAGGTGGCTGGTGTCGCCGAGACGGGCGACAACCTTGGTCTTGATCGGCAGCTTCATCGCTGCACGCTCGAACGCTTCGGCAGCCAGCGGGCCGGCAACGCCATCGAGTTCGAACAGGATACGGCCCGGCTTCACGCGCGCTGCCCAGTATTCCACGGAACCCTTGCCCTTACCCTGACGGACTTCGGCAGGCTTCTTGGTCACGGGCACATCGGGGAAGACGCGGATCCAGAGACGGCCCTGACGCTTGATGTGACGGGTGATGGCACGACGCGCAGCTTCGATCTGGCGGGCGGTGATCCGCTCCGGTTCGAGGGCCTTGAGGCCGTACGAGCCGAAGTTGAGGGTGGTGCCACCCTTGGCATCGCCCTTGATCCGTCCCTTGAACTGCTTACGGAACTTATGCTTTTTCGGTTGCAACATGGTCTGTTACCTCAACGAGCCGGGCGGACGCCGGAAGTCTGGGCTTCCATCATCAGGCGGTCCTGTGCGGTCGGATCATGAGCGAGGATCTCGCCCTTGAAGATCCACACCTTGATCCCGATGATCCCGTAGGCGGTGAGCGCCTCGGTATCGGCGTAATCGATGTTCGCACGCAGGGTGTGAAGCGGCACGCGACCTTCACGGTACCATTCAACGCGGGCGATTTCCGCCCCGCCGAGACGGCCACCGCAAACGATCTTGATGCCCTCGGCCCCAAGACGCAGCGCGGACTGCACCGCACGCTTCATCGCACGGCGGAAAGCCACGCGGCGAACGAGCTGGTCGGCAATGCCTTGCGCAACGAGCTTGGCGTCGATTTCCGGCTTGCGGATTTCAACGATGTTCAGCTTCACGTCGCTCGGCGTCATGGTCGCAAGCTTCGAACGAAGCTTTTCGATGTCAGCGCCCTTCTTGCCGATGATGACACCGGGACGCGCCGCATAGATCGAGACGCGGCAAAGCTTGGCCGGACGCTCGATCACCACCTTGGAAACTGCCGCCTGCGGCAGGTTCTTCATGATGTACTTGCGGATCGCGACATCTTCCTTGAGCAGCTGTGCATAGTCACGCCCTTCGGCGTACCACCGGCTGTCCCAGGTGCGGTTGATCTGCAGGCGCAGACCGATCGGATTGCTCTTCTGGCCCATCTTACGCCTCTTCTGCTTCGCGAACCACAATCCGCAGCCGTGAGAACGGCTTGAGGATCCGGGTCGACTTACCGCGACCGCGGGTGTGGAACCGCTTCATCGTCACCGACTTGCCGACCGAGGCTTCCGCCACGATCAACGCGTCAACGTCGAGGTTGTGGTTGTTTTCGGCATTGGCGATTGCCGAGGCGAGCACCTTGCTCGCATCGCGCGCCATTGCCCGCTTCGAGAAGGCGAGGATGTTCAACGCCTCTTCAGCCTTCTTGCCACGGATCAGGGCCGCGACGAGGTTGAGCTTCTGCGCCGAACCACGGATCGTGGTGCCGACAGCCAGCGCCTCGTTATCGCCCACGCGGCGGGGTGCTTTTGCCTTGCCCATTAGCGCTTGCCCTTCTTGTCGGCAGCATGGCCGGGGAAGGTGCGCGTAGGCGCAAATTCACCGAGCTTGTGCCCGACCATTTCTTCCGAAACCGAAACGGGAATGAACTTGTGCCCGTTGTAGACGTTGAAGGTGAGCCCGACGAACTGCGGCAGAATCGTCGAACGCCGCGACCAGGTCTTGATCGGCTTGGTGTTCGAGGCCTCCTGCGCTTCTTCTGCCTTCTTCAGCAGGCTCAGCTCGACAAACGGACCTTTCCAGACGGAACGTGCCATCGTCTCTTACCTCTTCTTCTTCGCGTGACGCGAACGGATGATCATCTTGTCCGTCTGCTTGTTATGGCGCGTACGGGCACCCTTGGTCGGCTTGCCCCACGGGGTAACCGGATGGCGACCGCCCGAGGTCCGGCCTTCACCACCACCGTGCGGGTGGTCGACCGGGTTCTTCGCAACGCCGCGGGTCAGCGGGCGGACGCCCATCCAACGCTTGCGGCCGGCCTTGGCAAAGTTCTGGTTGCCGTTGTCGGGGTTCGACACAGCACCCACCGTGCCCATGCAATCGGAGCGCAGGTAACGCTGCTCACCCGAGTTCAGACGGACGATGACGTAAGCGCGGTCACGACCGACGACCTGCACATAGGTGCCGGCCGAACGGGCGATCTGACCACCCTTGCCCGGCTTCATCTCCACATTGTGGCAGATGGTGCCGACCGGCATCTGACCCAGCAACATCGCGTTGCCCGGCTTGGTGTCGGTCTTTTCGCCAGCCACAACCGTGTCACCGACAGCAAGACGCTGCGGAGCAATGATGTAGGCCTGTTCACCGTCTTCGTACTTCACCAGAGCGATGAAGGCCGTGCGGTTCGGGTCATATTCCAGACGCTCGACGGTGGCCGGCATGTCCCACTTGCGACGCTTGAAGTCGATGAAGCGGTACTTCTGCTTGTGACCACCGGCGATGCCACGCGAGGTGACATGGCCCTTGTTGTTGCGGCCACCGGTCTTGTGCTTACCTTCGGTAAGCGCCTTGACCGGCTTGCCCTTCCAAAGGGCAGACTTGTCGACCAAAATCAGACCGCGGCGAGCGGGACTGGTCGGCTTATAGTTCTTGAGTGCCATTGTTCGTGTCCTGTCCCTTGGCCTCAGATACCGCTGGTGATGTCGATCATTTCACCCTCGGCGAGGGTGACGATGGCCTTCTTCACGTCGGAACGCTGGTAGGCCTTGCCCTTCCAGCGCTTGGTCTTGCCCTTCTGGATCAGGGTGTTCACCGAAACGACCTTCTTGTCGTAAATCGCTTCGATGGCTTCCTTGATCTGCGGCTTGGTCGCGTCCTTGGCAACCTTGAAGACCACAGCGTTCGATTCCGACGCGAGGGTCGACTTTTCGGTGATGTGCGGCGCGATGATCACGTCATAGTGACGCGCATCGACAGTCTGCTTCTTAGCCATTGAAGCGCGCCTCCAGCTTTTCGACAGCGGCCTTGGTCAGCACCAGCGTATCGTGGTTGAGGATGTCGTAGACATTGGCACCCATCGCCGGGAGCACGTTGATGCCCGGAAGGTTGCCAGCAGCCTTCTTGAAGCCCGCATCGACCTGCTCGCCATCGATCACCAGCACCTTGCCGGTCAGACCGGCCTTGGCGAGATGACCCTTGAGGGCCTTGGTCTTGGCTTCAGCGAGTTCGAGGGTGTCGACCACGACGAGGCCGCTCTTGGCCTTGGTCGAGAGCGCCATCTTCAGGCCGAGCGCGCGGATCTTCTTGTTGAGCGACTGCTCGAAGTCACGCTTGCGCGCACCATGAGCCTTACCACCGCCGATGAAGATCGGGGCCGCACGGTCACCGTGACGGGCGGTACCACCACCCTTCTGCTTGCCGAACTTCTTGCCGGTGCGGGCCACGTCCGAACGCTCACGCGTCGGGCGGGCGGTGCCGCGGCGGTTTTCAAGCTGCCAGGTCACGACCCGGTGAAGGATGTCGGCGCGCGGTTCGATGCCAAACACGTCATCCGACAGTTCGATATCGCCCGAGGCCTTGCCCTCGATGTTCTGAACCTTGATCTTCATGGCTCAGCCTTCCTTGTTTTCTTCGGTGGCTGCGGCGTCGTTTTCGACAGCTTCAGTCACGATGGCTTCTTCCGCGGCAACTTCGACGACCGAGGGGGTCTCGTCAGCATGCGGAGCCCTCTTGTCGAGGACCGCGCCGGGGAACGGCAGGCCTTCGGGAGCCGAAAGCTTCACAGCGTCACGGACGAGCAGCCAGCCATTCTTCGCGCCCGGGACCGAACCCTTGACGAAAAGAAGACCACGCTCGGCGTCGGTGCGGACGATTTCGAGGTTCTGCTGGGTGCGCTGACGGTCGCCCATGTGGCCGGCCATCTTCTTGCCCTTGAACACGCGACCCGGATCCTGACGGTTACCCGTCGAACCATGGGCACGGTGCGAGATCGACACGCCGTGGGTGGCGCGCATACCGCCGAAGCCCCAACGCTTCATGGCACCCGCAAAGCCCTTGCCCTGCGTGTGACCGGTGATGTCGACCATCTGGCCAGCAATGAAATGCTCGGCACTGATCGTGGCGCCAACCGGGACGAGCGCATCTTCGCTCTCAACGCGGAATTCGGCGACCTGCTTCTTGAGGCCGACACCGGCCTTGGCGAAATGTTCACGCTGCGGCTTGGCAACATTCTTTTGCTTGGCTTCGCCCGCGCCGAGCTGGACCGCGAAATAACCATCACGATCGGCAGTACGGTGCGAGACTACCTGGCAATCTTCCAGCGACAGAACGGTCACGGGAACGTGCCGTCCATCCTCCTGGAAGAGGCGGGTCATCCCGACTTTCTTTGCGATAACGCCGGTGCGCATCGTAAGTTCACTCCTCAACAGAGGCACCCTACGGACCATCCGCAAGGTGCGTGTGAAACCGCGACACCAATGCGGTATCGCGGTTCCGTTCAGCCCGAATTGTCATGCATCGCCCCGTCCGGGCTGAGTGCTCCTGCTGACCGGGTGGCCGCGGGAGCGAGACGGGGGACGCAGCCCGGAGATAATCTCCGGCGGTATCCACCCTATCGTCAGGCGGAGCCATTAAGGCTCCAACGATAGAGGCCCCCTACCGAAGCGGGGGGCATTTCGGCCGGCTTAAGCCAGCTTGATCTCGACATTCACGCCGGCAGCCAGATCGAGCTTCATCAGAGCATCGACAGTCTGGGCGTTGGGCTGCACGATATCGAGCAGCCGCTTGTAGGTGCGCACTTCGAACTGCTCGCGCGACTTCTTGTCGACGTGCGGGCCGCGGTTCACGGTGAACTTCTCGATACGCGTCGGCAGCGGAATGGGGCCACGAATAAGTGCGCCGGTGCGGCGGGCCGTATCGGCGATCTCACCAGTTGCCTGGTCAAGAACGCGGTGGTCAAACGCCTTAAGGCGAATACGGATATTCTGAGCTTCCATGTCCTACTACCGATGCGAAAGAGCCAAGGAGCCGCCGGTTACCCGGCATTTCCCAAAAACAAAGACCGCCCCGCGTGCATCCGGTTTCCCGTGAGCGGGCGGCCTTCCTCAAAACTCGTGCCCTTGGAGACGAATCTCGTCCGGGGATGCGCGCCTATACGGGGAGCGCCCGGCCAAAGCAAGGGGGCTCAGACAGGAAATTACATGACCGTGAAACGACTGTGATTTCGAAGCCGGAATGCACCCTGCCCCCCCTTGCAAGCGGGGTCGGCCAAACCGGGAAGCCGGTCCCGCTTTTACCGCCACCACTGCACACAAAAAGGCCCGGCAGCTCACGTGAGCTACCGGGCCTGTTTTGCGTTCAGCAAGCCTCCTGCTGGAGGCTAGGCCTTACTTGGTGATCTTGGCGACGACGCCCGAACCAACGGTGCGGCCACCTTCGCGGATCGCGAAGCGCAGACCTTCGTCCATGGCGATCGGAGCGATCAGCTTCACGCCGATCGAAACGTTATCACCCGGCATCACCATTTCGGTGCCTTCGGGAAGGATCACTTCGCCGGTCACGTCGGTGGTGCGGAAGTAGAACTGCGGGCGGTAGTTGGCGAAGAACGGCGTGTGACGGCCACCTTCGTCCTTCGACAGCACGTAGACTTCGGCTTCGAACTCGGTGTGCGGCTTGACCGTACCGGGCTTGCAGAGAACCTGGCCACGCTCGACTTCTTCACGGGCAACGCCGCGGATCAGGGCGCCGACGTTGTCGCCAGCTTCACCGCGATCGAGCAGCTTGCGGAACATTTCCACGCCGGTGACGGTGGTCTTGCGGGTGTCCTTGATGCCGACGATTTCGACTTCTTCACCAACGTTGACGATGCCGGTTTCGATACGGCCGGTCACCACGGTGCCGCGACCCGAGATCGAGAACACGTCTTCGATCGGCATCAGGAAGGGCTTGTCAACCGGACGGTCGGGCTGCGGGATGTAGCTGTCGACGGCTTCGATCAGGGCAATGACCGAATCCTTGCCGATGGCGTCATCACGGCCTTCGAGAGCGGCCAGAGCCGAACCCTTGACGATCGGAATGTTATCACCGTCAAAGTCGTACGACGAGAGCAGCTCGCGCACTTCCAGTTCGACGAGCTCGAGGATTTCCTCGTCGTCAACCTGGTCGACCTTGTTCATGTAAACGACCAGCGCCGGCACGCCGACCTGACGGGCGAGCAGGATGTGCTCACGGGTCTGGGGCATCGGGCCGTCAGCGGCGTTCACGACGAGGATAGCGCCGTCCATCTGGGCGGCACCGGTGATCATGTTCTTCACGTAGTCAGCGTGACCCGGGCAGTCGACGTGCGCGTAGTGACGGGCAGCCGATTCATACTCGACGTGTGCGGTCGAGATGGTGATGCCGCGCTCGCGCTCTTCCGGGGCCTTGTCGATGTTGGCGAAATCCACGGCGCTGCCGCCGTAGGTTTCAGCCATCACCTTGGTGATCGCCGCGGTCAGGGTGGTCTTGCCATGGTCAACGTGACCGATGGTGCCGATGTTGCAGTGCGGCTTATTCCGCTGGAACTTTTCCTTGGCCATTTCTCTGGTGTACCTTCTTGGATGAAAATTTGTGTTCGCGGGAGAGTGGCAGCGCCCGCAGAATCAGGCGCCGCCCCTAGACTGCCGAGGCAGCTTAGGCAAGTTTCTCCTTGACCTCGGCTGCGACGTTGGCGGGAACCTCGTCGTAATGCGAGAACTGCATGGAGTAGTTCGCGCGCCCTTGCGTGAACGAACGCAGCTCATTGACGTAACCGAACATGTTGGCGAGCGGCACGTTGGCCTCGACCGCTTGGGCATTGCCCCGCGTGTCGGTGCCCTGGATCTGTCCGCGCCGCGAGTTGAGATCGCCAATCACGTCGCCCAGATATTCATCGGGGGTGATGACTTCAACCTTCATGATCGGTTCGAGCAGCTTGATGCCGGCCTTCTGCGCAACTTCACGCATCGCACCGCGCGCCGCGATTTCGAACGCGATCGCGCTCGAGTCGACGTCGTGGTACGCACCATCGGTCAGCTTGATGCTGAAGTCGATGATCGGGAAGCCGACCAGGTGACCGCTGGCCGCCTGTTCACGGAAGCCCTTTTCAATCGCCGGGATGTATTCGCGCGGAATGTTGCCGCCCTTGATCACGTCCTCGAAGATCACGCCCTGGCCACGCTCACCGGGAATGACGGTGACCTTGACGCGGCCGAACTGACCGGAGCCGCCCGACTGCTTCTTGTGGGTATAATCGACTTCGACTTCGCGGGCGAGGTATTCGCGGTAAGCCACCTGCGGCGCACCGACGTTGGCCTCAACCTTGAACTCGCGGCGCATGCGGTCGACGATGATGTCGAGGTGCAATTCGCCCATGCCCTTGATGATCGTCTGGCCCGATTCATGGTCGGTCGAGACGCGGAAGCTGGGATCCTCAGCCGACAGGCGGTTGAGCGCGATGCCCATCTTTTCCTGGTCAGCCTTGGTCTTGGGCTCCACGCTGAGCTCGATCACCGGCTCGGGGAATTCCATCCGTTCGAGCACGATCGGCGCATTCGCAGCGCAGAGCGTGTCACCGGTGGTGGTTTCCTTCATGCCGGCGAGCGCGATGATGTCACCCGCGAAGGCTTCATCCACGTCCTTGCGCTCGTTCGCATGCATTTCCAGCATACGACCGACCTTCTCCTTCTTGTCCTTCACCGAGTTAAGGTAGGTGCCCTTGTTGAGCACGCCCGAATAGATGCGGATGAAGGTCAGGCTTCCAACGAACGGATCGTTCATCACCTTAAACGCGAGCGCGCTGAACGGCGCTTCGTCGGCCGCGGGGCGGCTGTCCGGCTCGTCGCTGTCCATCTTGACGCCCTGGACGTCTTCAATGTCGAGCGGCGAAGGCAGGTAGTCGACCACAGCGTCGAGCAGGGGCTGCACGCCCTTGTTCTTGAACGCCGAACCGCAGCAGACCGGCACGAACGACTGGTTGAGCGTGCCCTTGCGGATCAGCGCCTTCAGCGTTGCCGTGTCAGGCTCGTTGCCTTCGAGATAGGCTTCCATCGCCTCGTCGTCCTGTTCGACGGCAAGTTCGATAAGCTCGCTGCGATAGGTTGCCGCTTCGTCAGCCAGATCGGCCGGGATGTCTTCATAGACGAACTCGGCACCGAGCGATTCATCCTTCCAGATGATCGCGCGGTTGTGGACGAGATCGACCAGACCCTTGAGGTCGGCTTCGATGCCGATCGGAATGTAAAGCACAGCCGGCTTGGCACCCAGGCGATCGATGATCGACTGGACGCAATACTTAAAGTTGGCGCCGGTGCGATCAAGCTTGTTGATGAAGCACATGCGCGGCACGCCGTACTTGTCGGCCTGGCGCCACACGGTTTCCGACTGCGGTTCCACGCCGGCAACGCCGTCGAAGCACGCGACCGCGCCGTCCAACACGCGCAAGCTGCGCTCGACTTCAATGGTGAAGTCCACGTGTCCGGGGGTGTCGATGATGTTGATGCGGTGTTCCGGACCGTCGGCGACCGACCAGAAGCAGGTCGTGGCGGCCGAGGTGATGGTGATCCCGCGCTCCTGCTCCTGCTCCATCCAATCCATCGTCGCCGCGCCATCGTGCACTTCGCCGATCTTGTAGGACTTGCCGGTGTAGTAGAGGATACGTTCCGTCGTGGTGGTCTTGCCGGCGTCGATATGGGCCATAATGCCGATATTGCGATAGCGGTCGAGCGGATGGCTGCGTGCCATGATGAATTCCTTGGTGTTGGAGAAGCGGCCCGGTCCATCAGGACCCGCAGCACGCCCCATATAGTGATGATTGTGACAGCCGGAAGACCCTTCCCCCGGCTGCCACCAATCCTACCAGCGGTAGTGCGAGAAGGCGCGGTTCGCGTCCGCCATGCGGTGCGTGTCTTCGCGCTTCTTCACAGCATTGCCGCGGTTGTTGGCCGCATCCAGAAGCTCACCCGACAGACGCGCCGCCATGGTGGTTTCCGGACGACCGCGCGCCGCGGTGATCAGCCAGCGGATCGCCAGCGCCTGGGCACGCTCGGGGCGAACCTCGACCGGCACCTGGTACGTGGCACCACCAACGCGGCGGCTGCGCACTTCGACCTGCGGCTTCACGTTGTTCAGCGCATCGTGGAACAGCTGGATCGGATCGGCCTTGGCCTTCGATTCCACCGTGGCGAGCGCGCTGTACACGATACCTTCGGCAACAGCCTTCTTACCATCATACATGAGGTTGTTCATGAACTTGGAAAGGATCTGATCCCCGTACTGGGGATCGGGCAGGATGACCCGCTTTTCGGGACGACGACGACGTGACATATTTTGAACTCCTTCGGAGTGCGGCGAACCGTCCGGTTCGCCTTGCGGCTCCGGCCCACTCACTTTCCCGGATTTGACAAGAACGACGAGCGTTCTTGTCGGGCCCGACCACCCAGATGCTATCCCGCAGGATGCCCGGGTGTGAAAGCGAACCGCCGCCGCGCGTTAAACCTTACTTCGGACGCTTGGCGCCGTACTTCGAGCGGCTCTTGCGGCGATCCTTGACGCCCTGCGTGTCGAGCACGCCGCGAAGGACGTGGTAGCGAACGCCCGGAAGGTCGCGCACACGGCCGCCGCGGATCAGCACAACGCTGTGCTCCTGCAGGTTGTGGCCTTCACCCGGAATGTAGCTGATGACTTCGCGCTGGTTGGTCAGGCGGACCTTGGCCACCTTGCGCAGCGCCGAGTTCGGCTTCTTCGGGGTCGTCGTGTAAACGCGGGTGCAAACGCCGCGCTTCTGCGGGTTCTGCTCCATCGCAGGGACCTTGGACTTGGCCTTCTGCGGAACGCGGCCCTTGCGGACCAGCTGGTTGATTGTCGGCATTAGTTCTCACTTCACCTGATGAGGGTGGAACGGGTGCCGCACGATGTGAGAGGAGGATTAGCCCTGTGCGAATACCGCCATCCCGGACTTGATCCGGGACCCAGCTGGCAGAAACGCCCGCGAAGCGGACATTTCCGTTTTCACACAAGCCGAAACGCTCCACCCAGATCGAACGGCCCTTCGGCCACCGGGTTACTTTGACGATTGCCCTTGTTGAAGAGCGCAACGCCAATGTTCAGCTCGCTCCGAGGGGATACCCCGGAAAGATGGGCGCCCTTAGGCGGGATTGGGGGGTGGGTCAAGGCGGGAGTTGGAGGGGTGGCGGCATCCAACCCCAGCGCGTGTGGCACCAAGCCGCGACTACCGACCGAGAGTGTAGCACCAAGCGGCGACTACCAACAGCGCGTGTGGCGATGAACCGGCGGCGCAGCCGCCGCAAGGCCGACCGGCCGCCCGAGCCTATGCGAGGAAAGCCAAGGCGGACGGACGTCCGCCGCCCGGCGCTTGAGGGCGAAAACAAAAGACTCGCGGGGCCGGTGGTCTGTCGTTCGTCATCCCGGCGAAAGCCGGGCTTTTCGCACTAAGGGAACACGGAGGCGGTGAAGGGGGGGTAGTTAACCAACCCGAAAAATGCCGTGCGCCCGCACGCGTCGAATTGCATCTTCCCTAAGGGATCTTGTCTTCAAATCAATAAATTCTACCACAACACCGTCATTACGCACGATGCGCCCTGTTACGCTCGCTTGCGAGTCACAGGCCGGGTTATCAGGCGCAACAAAATCAAACGCATACTGGATCCGATCCCGATCCTTACGGTTCATGGCAAGCTCTCCCCAGCGATTCAAGTTGGAGAAGTTTGCTCTTTCTGCGCCAGATCCGCAATCACTTTATCTTCGTAATTGCTTTTGGCATCGAGAGGCACGCGAAACACTGGCAAGGCAGTTTCACGTGCATTCAGTACGATTTTTCCGCCATTTTTCCGGTCGCGAGCCGTCAGAAATATCTTAAAGTACACAGATGGGGCGACACCATCGTACTGACGGAAGAGAACTTTTCCAGCCTCATCAGGTATTTCTGTAATGGCATCGTAATGAAGTTTAAGCGCCAGGCTCTTTTTATAAGGCCTTATGTAGACTACCTCTTTGATACCAGCTGCAACAATATGTCTCGCACAATTGTGACACGGATATGTATTGGTAAAGAGTGTAGCTCCAACCAGAGAATGTTTTCCCTCTCGAGCGACAGAAAGTATAGCTTCCATCTCTGCGTGTATGGATCGTGAAAATTCGATAAGAGCCTTAACATCTGTTCGATTGACAGCGGATTCAATATTGCTCCGCCTTTTAGCGTCCGCGCCTTCAATTTTTGCAACCTCGTCAACAACTTGACCGATTATTCGGTCTTTATTTTGGTCGTTATGACACACGCCACCAGACCAATTATGACACCTTTTGTCACCATCCCGGAAGCCGTTCGACTTCTCGTCGAAAATTCTACGATCATCCTCTCCATACAATCCGCCACCAAATTTAGGCACATCGTTCCAGCCGATTGCAATCAACTCGCCGGAGCTTGAGACAATCGAGGCACCAACCTGACGAGACATGCATGCAGACTTAGCGGCCGCTGACTCCGCTTTGTACATCGTAGACTCTCTGAGGGTGGGCGTTCTAACGCCCACATCAAAGATAAGTTCGAGAAACCGATTTACCGCTTCGTTTACCTCAATCTCCGTCCGATCATTACAGACAAAGAAGTCGGCTTCGACAAATACCTTTCTGGTATCTTGTCCGAACGTCATGACCTCCCCTTGGTCTCGGCTCATCACTCTAGCACGTTCATCATCAGGAAATCCGAGATCTTTTAGACGTTGATCCCTTATTTCGTCTGGTGCGAAAATCCCGATTACTACAAGTGTATCTCCGTAAATACTTTTAAGAAGATCAAGTTCCTCCATATGCTTTATGGAATCTATGATGTAAGCACGCCGTCCGGGCATCTCTACATCGCCGTTATAGCCACCGTTTTCTCGCCTGAAGATATGAATCTTTTCAATTGTCTTTTCGACGAGATAGTTGTTTCCGAAACGTTCCCGCAAATCGTTTCCGAGGTCCTGCATTTTACCGACATAAGTGGCAGAATTTCTGTTTGTTGGCGCCTCCTTTCCCAGAAGAGACGCTTTCTCCTTGATTACATCGCTTGGCCTGAGGATTGGCGGACACGTGTATTTGTAGGGGCCGGTTAGTTTTTCACGGATAAGATTGGCCGTGGTTGACACGCCAGAACCAACGGGACCGACCAACGCGAAGACGAGCTCAGATGAAAGACGCTCCTTGATGTCCTCAGCAACCCCTCCCTTCTGAATAAGGGCAACTGTGTTTTGCGGTTTAGAAGCCATCGTTCATCCGATCATGCTTAAACAGAACTTTAGCAGCAGATAGCGCAACACATTGCAATGCAAGAGGCTGGTTACCCTTTGGCTGTGGAATGTTTGGCTCCATATTGAGCTTTGAAGAACCCCCTCCCCTCCGCGAGTTATTTGTTTTCGCCCTCAAGCGCCGGGCGGCGGACCTCCGTCCGCCTTGGCTTACGCGCCATAAGGCGCGGCGCGCGGTCGCGCTTGCGGCGGCTGCGCCGCCGGTTCATCGCCATACGCTAGGTTGGGTGGATGCCGCTGGGTGCCACACGCGCCGTTGGGGGCTTCCCGTTTTCCTAATCGCTAGGGGTGTGTCACCCGTCCCCCATGCCCCGCCAGCGCTCCCCTTCCCCGCCCCGCGAGACCCTGCTCGTCAACAAGCGTGCCACGCCGCGGCAGGCGACCTCCCGCGTGGCGTTCGAGGAGATGCTCATTCCGGACGACGATCCGCTGCTCGACTTCCTCCCCTATCGCCACGCCCAGCCGCGCTCCAATTCTATCCTGCCCGGCGTCCAGCGCGCCTTCATCTTCGAACTGGCGGCGACGGGGATCGTCACGCAGGCCGCCAAGAAGGTCGGCAAGAGCATGGAGGCGCTCTACAAACTGCGTGACAAGCCCGGCGCGCAGGACTTTGCGCGGGCGTGGGACGAGGCGCTGGAGTGGGGGCGGCTGCGGCTTGAAGACTGCGCGATGGAGCGGGCGATCAACGACGGGATGTCAAACCGGCGCGCCAATTCGATGATCTGCTGGGTGATCCACCACCGCACTCAGCACATGGTCGATGCGCGGTTCGTCAAGCCCGGCCACTGGCTCTACGAACGCATCCGCGAAGAACTGCTGGGGGAGAAGAAGGAAAAGGAGACCAACGACCTCGATTGAAATCGCTGGCTCGGCGCGCAGCGCCGCAAGGGCGGTCGTCCTCAAGTAGCGAAGCGATAGGACAACAAAAACGCCCGCCGCGCCTTATGGCGCGGAAGCCAAGGCGGACGGGAAGCGAAGCTGAACAGCCGCAGGCTGGACACCTCCGCCGCCCGGCACTTGAGGGCTGAACAAAAAACCCCTCAAGAACTAAGGTAGCTCACCAAGCTCTTCACCTTCTTGCTGCGCCATTGCGGCGCAGGGGCGAGCAGCCAGTAGGCGCGGGTGGCCTGTTCGGGCTGCGACAGCGCCTCAAGCTGGCCGCCGGCAATCGCCCGCTCGGCCAGGGCAAGGGGGAGGATCGTGCGGCCCATCCCCGCCAGCGCCGAAGCGAGCGCCTGTCCCGGCGATCCCGCCCTGATGCAGGGGTTCACGCCATCGGGCAGGGTCATCCCCGGCCAGTCGATCCATGCATCGCGGTACCGGGGTGCGGCCACCGTCACGCGCATCGCGGGGGCGAGCTGCACACCCTGAAGGTCGCCCGGCCCGTCGACCAGCCGGATCGCCAGATCAAGGTTCGCCTCGGTGAAATCGGCATGCTCGTCAGGCGCGAGGATGTATTGGACGCCGGGCGTGCCTGCTTGGAACTGCGCGAGGCGCGGGGCGAGCCACTCGGCGTAGAATTCACGCGGGACCGCGATGGTATACCGGTCCGAGGCCTGCCCCGCCTGCATCGCGGCAACGCTCTCCTCGAACCGGAGGAAGCCTTCGCGCAAGGGGTCAAGCCCGGCCTCACCCTCGGGGGTGAGTTCGAGGCCCTTGGAGGTGCGGCGGAACAGGACAACGCCCAGCACATCCTCCAGCGCGCGGATCTGCTGGCCGACGGCGGCGGGCGTCACGGCGAGTTCATCCGCAGCGCGGGTGAAGGAGAGGTGCCGCGCGGCGGCATCGAACACGCGCAAGGCGTTGAGGGGCAAGTGGGTGCGCTTCACGGGCAATGCGATTAAGCGCGCTTGCCGCGCCCCGCAAGACTTACCGCCCCTGCTATCTGGGCGAGCGGCCCTCAGCGGTCTCGGGCGCGGCGAGCGGGAAGAAGGGGATGCGCACTTCGGCCGGCGTGCCATCGGCGCGTTCGAAGGTGTAGAAGCCTTCCATCGAGCCGAACGGCGTGGTCAGCGGGCAGCCCGAGACATAGTCATGGCTCTGCCCCGGCTGGAGCAGCGGCTGTTCGCCCACCACGCCCTCGCCATCGACATGGTTCACCATCCCGCGCCCGTCCGTGATGCGCCAGTGCCGGGTGCGCAGCCGCAAAGCCTCGTGCGAGGCGTTCTCGATGCGGATGTGATAGACCCAGAACCACTTGCCCGCCTCCGGATGCGATTGCTCCGGCAGGTAATTGACGGCGACCCTTACGGTAACCCCGTCGGTGGTGGCGGCGTGCTGGAAGAATTCTTTCATGTCGCCCCCAAGTTAGCGATTCTCTACAGGGTCACAAGAGGCCCAACGCGCTTAACCACGAGTGTATCCCGAAGGGTCCGCCGATTTCACTATGGGCGCGCCGGAACGTTCGGCCTATGCGTTGTTTGGGCAAAGGGGCGCGGAGCGGGCGATGCGGGACACGGATACGGCAAGGCTGACCCGCCGCACGGTGCTGGCAGGCATCGCGGCGAGCGGGGCGGCGAGTTTGGCAGCGGGGTGCGCCGGGCGCGGCATGGTGGCAGCGCCCGCCCTCGCCCTGCCCGTCGATCCCCAAGCTACGGCCACGCCCGATCTGGTCGACCTTGAGCGGCTGGATCCGCGCCTGCGCCTCGACATCCGCTATGCCACGCCTGACAACTTCATGGGCCGCGTGCTCTACCCGGTCGCCCGCGCGGTTGCCCAGCGGCCCGTGGCAGAGGCGCTTGTCCGCGTCCAGACCCGCGCCGAGGCGGAAGGCTATGGCCTGCTGATCTTCGACGCCTATCGCCCCTGGCGCATCACCAAGGCAATGTGGGAACAGACCCCGCCCGGCCAACGCGAATTCGTCGCCGACCCGCGCACCGGATCGCGCCACAACCGCGGGTGCTCGGTCGACCTGTCGCTCCACCGCAATGGCGTGGAAGTAAGCATGCCCAGCCCCTATGACGATTTCACCCCGGCAGCCTATCGCAGCAACACCGCCGCCCCGCCCGAGGCCCTTGCCGCCAGCCGGATGCTGGAACGCTGGATGGTGGCCGAGGGCTTCGTCCCTCTCGCCAATGAATGGTGGCACTATGACTGGGCCGAATGGCGGCGTTACCCGATCATGGACACCCCGCTGGAGGATGTGACGGCAGGCTGAACGAGGGCTGCTGCCGCTGGGGACCATAAAGTCCGCTTTTGCAGGTTGCGGCACAATAGCCGACATTCAGCAAGCGACCCCGAAACGGTCTTTGTGTTTAAGGCTTCACAAATCTAGCGGAGCCGGCTCCGTTGAGGTTGGCGTCGATAAACAACCGGATTTATGCATCTCTTTATGTCGCGATGGTTTGCGAGATTGCTCTCTTAACGTCGTTACAACGCAATCGGCTCAAACCTGGACTGTCTGAGAGATTTGCATCTTTGATCGAAAGACTTACAAAACAAAGTGCCTTTGTTCGGATTTCAATCCAATCCGAGATTCGCTCTGAATGAAACTTTATTCTGATTCGTGATCCGACCGTGCCTTTATATGGCCTCGCACCATTTATCGGCAAAGGTCCAAGGCTGGTCATTTCTTGCGGGAATATCAGATCGGCTTCGCAGCCGCCTTTGCTATAGCATTCTGCTATTATCGGATTTCCATCAATTTCACCTGAGTCTTTTTCATTGAAGAAGTAGATATCTCCTCCCCATTCACCACAGATGAAAGCATTCATCCCGCGGCGTTCAATCGTTCCATTTCGGATGTCCGCGTAGCGTTCTGGCGTGAAAAACGATGACGCATCCCAACCACCCAACTCAATGAGTATTTCATCCCGGCTTGGCCCAGGATGCCAGCCAATCCCTTGCTCGGGAGGAAGTGGCGATAGGTCACGAAAATTGAAACTCAAAGAGGCAACATCGTAAATCTTTCGAGCCCAAGGCTGATAATTTCTCGTAATTCTGGAGAGATAGGCAGTCGGCAATGCAGCAACCATCTCAGTCGGACGAAGTGTCGTCTCGAAGTATCTGCCGGGCATCTGCTCGTGCCACCGGATCGGTGGGTAGCCTAGACCTGAGACCCTCGCTTCCCGGTAGAAGTAATCTGTGGGATCGCTAGGCGGCTCCGGCGGCTCAGGTTGGCCCCCGCACGCTGCGAGAGGCAGCAGAAACAGGCAAAGAGAAATTCGCCGAACCATGCGAATCCTATGCACTTAATTGATTAAAAAAGCGTCCTGAATCGCAAAAGCTGCCCTTCAACAAACCACCCAGACCCGGTCATGAGCGAGGCCGGTGAGCGATCCCGAAACCTGCCCGGCAACTTCAACGGATTTCGCGCCAGCAGCCGACATTCTGAAACCGACCCCATTCTTGCCACTGCGGACTGGATGCCTGCGGTGGGAATATAATCTCCTACCTCGTCAACAGGGGTCGGGTGCTTACCAATGCCATCAGACCGTGTCCTGCCACCTGCGTTCGGCCTTGCGCCCGGTCAATCCCGCGGCATCGCAAGCAGCGTCGAACTCGTCCGAAACCCAAATACCGCTGCTCAAGTGCCTATCCACCCACAGATGCGCACCCCCGATCTGCGCGCGGTTGAAGACCAGTCGTGAAGGCTGGGCCGTGTCGTAACCGAGGGGAATTTCGGCAGGCCGATCGCGCAACCAATCTTGGATTGGCGCCCAAAACCTTCCACGCAAAAGCAAAAACCCCTGCACGCGCTCGCGATCGATCGTATCGAGGCGGTTGCATACGTTCAGAAACCAGCGATCCTCCAAGAAATCGCCGTCGATGTCGTAAAACGTCACTGCGAAAAACTGGTGTACCCCCGGCTCATATTGCTCGATCAGTTCTTTGGCTCGGGCGGACAGGCTGGTCATCGGCCCACCATTGAAGTCGGCCATGGGCTGCTTCTTGCGATCTTTCCAGCGCACACGCTTCGGCAAGTGAGTGGGATCGATAGCGCGACCGCTTTTCATCACGGGCGGCTTGCCCCCCTGATCGGGCGTATCGTCGATCAGCCGCACTTGTTCCATGTCGCCATCGAGCACATCGTATTCGACATAGTAACCCTGGGTCGGCTTTATGTTCAGGCCATACACCATCACGCCGCCCCCTGCGCATAGCCAGAGTGCCAGTTATCATGGGCCTCGGTGTCAACTTCAGTCATGGCGCCATCCGCGCATTCTAAAGGGTGGTTCGTTTGAAGGTAAAGCATTCGGTTGCCTATGCTTACCTTCTATCTGTCCTGTAGAAAGCTGCAATGCAGCAATCCACCCACCTCCAGCCATCAGCCCCGCCCCTGCACGCGCCCGAAAGCTGCCGCTGCGCCCGCCTTCACCCCTTCGCCAGCAGTTCCTCGATCTGGCCGAGGCGTTCCTTGCCGAAGAACATTTCGCCCTCGCCCTTGGGGCCGACGAACATGGTGGGGATGCCAAAGGCCCCGCGCGCCACGACCGCATCGGTGTTGGCGACCAGACCCTGCTTGACCTCGTCACTCTGCGCGCGGGCGAAGAGATCGGGGGCGTCAAATCCGGCTGCACTCACCGCTGCGCCGATGGCTTCGGGCGAAGTGATGTCCAGACCGTCTTCCCAGATCGGACGCAGCAGACTTTGGGCAAATTGCACCCCGCGCCCGTCCTGATCGGCGGCAAACAGCATCCGCTGGAGCGTGATCGAGTTGAACGGGAACTGCGGGTGAAGGCGATATTTGCCAAGGCCGTGCCGGGTGATGAACCGCTGCATTTCCAGCATCGCGTATTCGTTCTTGCCCTTCACCTCGGCGTCACGGATCATCGGCGGGGCGTTGCCGGTGAGCTTGTGCATGCCGCCGAGGAACACCGGCACCACGTCCAGCTCCGCCTCGTAACGATCGAGCAATTCGCGCAAGGGCCACCAGATCAGGTAGGCGTTGGGGCTGACGAAATCGAAGACGAGTTCAACGCGGTTTGCCATGGTTGCGTGTCCTTACATGCCCGCCGCGGCGAGCGCCTGATCCATGTCTTCGGTGAGGTCGGCGATGTCTTCAAGGCCGACATTGATGCGCAGCAGGCCTTCGGTCACGCCCATTGCGGCGCGGGCTTCTTCGGTCAGGCCGGCATGTGTGGTCGAAGCCGGGTGGCACATCAGGCTGCGCGCATCGCCGATATTGTTCGAGATATCGACCAGCTTGAGCGCATCGAGCAGCGCGAAGGCGCGGGCGCGGGTGCCGACATCCAGCGCGAAGATCGGCCCCGTTGCGTCCATCTGCGCGATTGCCAGATCATGGCGCGGGTGGCTCGGCAGGCCGGGGTGGAGCAGGTGCCCGCCCGCCGCCGTCACGCGCGGTTCGAGAAATTCGCCAAGCGTCACCGCGCTGCGGCTTTGTTCAAACGCGCGCAAGGGGAGCGTCTCCAGCCCCTTCAGCACCACCCAGGCGTTGAAGGCGCTGAGCGTCGGCCCGGTGTTGCGCTGGAACGGCATCAGCACGTCATCGATCCATTGCTTGGACGCGCAGATCGCGCCCGCCAGCACGCGGCCCTGCCCGTCCATCAGCTTGGTTGCCGAGTAAGCGACCACGTCCGCGCCGAACTGCATCGGGCGCTGCAAGACGGGCGAGGCGAAGGCGTTGTCGACCACGGTGGTGATCCCGTGCGCCTTGGCGAGGCCGCAGACATAGGCGAGATCGACGATATCGAGCGTCGGGTTAGCCGGGGTCTCGAAGAAAAACACCTTGGTATTGGGCCGGATCGCGGCCTCCCACGCGGCGTTATCGGCGCTGTCGATTACCGTGGTTGCAATGCCGAACTTGGGCAGCAGCGTATCGACCAGCCAGCGGCAGCTCCCGAAAGCAGCGCGCGCGGCGACCACGTGATCGCCTGCGGAAAGCTGGCAGAGCAGCGCCGCGGTCATCGCCGCCATGCCGGTCGCTTGCGTGCGGCAGGCCTCGGCACCTTCCATCAGGGCAATGCGTTCTTCCAGCATTGCCACCGTGGGGTTCTGGAGGCGCGAATAGGTCATGCCCTGCGCCGTGCCCGCGAACCTGTCGGCGACGGTCTGTGCGTCGTCATAGGTATAGCCTGACGAGAGGAACAGCGCCTCGCTGGTTTCGCCATGTTCGGAACGCCAGGTGCCGCCGCGCAGCGCGCGGGTTGCGGGGCGCCAGTTGGCGGTGGCGGCGCGGTCCATGCCGGTGGTCTTCTTCATGGGCGCGCTCTCTAGGACGGTGCGGGGCCGCCCGCAAGCAGGCCTGCGGCAATTCCCGCCCGCGCTGTATCGGCATGGCCGATCGCCGCGAGCATCAGCGTGCCCTCGATCAGGGTGAGCAGATAGCGCGCGCCGCCTGCGGGATCGGGGTCGCCCTCGGGCATCTGTCCTTCGAGCCAGCCGAGCAGTTCGTCCATCATCGCGCGAGCGGCGGGTTTGTAGCCCGGCACCTCGCGCGCCGCGCCTGCGACGATCTCCCACCACAATTGCTGAAAGGGGCGCATGTCCTCGGATCGGGCGTGCCTCAGGATCCGGGCGAGCGCCTGTGCGCGGGTGGTGGCCCGCCCCTCGTCCGCCATGGCCGCATCGATTGCGGCGGCATAGCTGCGCGCCAGATAGCCGAGCAGTTCGGCAATCAGCGCCTCCTTGGTGCCAAAGTGATAGATCAGCATGCGGTCCGAGGTGGCGGCCGCCTTGGCCAGCGGGCGCAGGCTCGCCTGTCCAAGCCCCTCTGCCAGCACGGCCTGTGCGAGGAGCGGGAGGAGGCTTTCGCGGCTCATTGGCGGTTTGCTGCGGGGTGCGGACATGAGGCGCTTGTAGCAATCGCTACACCCTGATACAAGCCGATGTAGCAATCGCTACATAATCGCCAAAGGATCATCGCCATGCCCGAAACCCTCACACCCTTTATCGCACTTGCCCTTGGCGGGCTGGTGTTCGCGGTTGCCGCCATCGTAATGATCGCCGCGCGGCCCGCCTCGGCAGGCAGCGCCGTGCTGGCGGGCGCGCTATCGGCGGGCTTTGCCGCCTTCACCGCGGTGACCATCGCTACCGAGGGCGTGCTGCCGGTGGTGCTCAACCACACCACCAACCTGTGGGGCGTGCAGGTGTGGTATGATCTCTTGTTCTCGCTCGGGATTGCCACCTTCTTGATCCTGCCGCGCGCGCGGGCGCAGGGGATGAATGTGATGGCGTGGACGGCCTTTATCCTCGCCACCGCCAGCATCGGCCTGCTTGCCATGGCGGCGCGGCTGTTCTGGCTCGAACAGACCGCCGCGCGCGAGGCAGGCGGCGCATAAACCGGCTTGCTGCAACCGGCGTGGCTGCCTAAGCGCAGCCCCGACATGGCCGAGGCGCAGCTCTCCCCTTCCCCCGCCGCCTATCCCCCGCCGCGCCCGCGCGATCCGCTGGGCTGGTGTCTGGCGCTGACGGGTCTGTTCGCCCTGCTCGCGGGCTGGCGGCTGGCGACGCCTTCGATCCTCTATTTCGACGAGGTCCACTACATCCCCGCCGCGCGCGAGTGGCTGGCCTTGATCGAGACCGGCGCGGGCATTTTCCGCAACCGGGAACACCCCCCGCTCGCCAAGGAGCTGATTGCGCTGGCCATGGCCGTGTTCGGCGACAATCCGCTGGGCTGGCGCATCGTGCCGTGGCTGTCCGGCGTGCTGGCCTTCTTCGCCGCGATCCGCGCGCTGTGGCACGCAGGGCATGACCGCTTTGCGACGCTGATCTTCGGCATCCTGCTGGCAACCGGCTTCCCGCTGTTCATCCACGCCCGCATCGCGATGCTCGATGCGGTAATGGCGGCGGCCCTGATGGTGGCTGCATGGCAGTTTGCCGCCGCCTCGGCCCAGCCCGAACAGGGGCGCTGGCGGCTCGCGCTTACCGGGTTTGCGATTGGCTGCGCGCTGGCCGCCAAGTGGAACGCCATTCCGCTGGCGATGGTGCCGGGGATCACCTTCTTCATCGCCCGAGCGTTTGCCGGACGCCGCCGCCTGCTGCTGAGCCGCCGCGGCGCGCCTGTGCCGGGCGTCACCCTGATCGAGGCTTTCGTGTGGCTCGGCATCCTGCCGCTGGTGGTCTATGCCGCAGCCTATATCCCCGCCTATTGGCTGGCCGCGCCGCTGCATCCTTCGCCGCTGGCCGAACAAGGGCTGATCGGGCTGCACCGCGAGATGTTCGATCTGCAAAGCCAGCTCAAGATCCCGCACCGCTATATGAGCCAGTGGGACCAATGGGTGCTGAACACGCGCGGGATCTGGTATCTTTACGAGCCGGTCGACAGGGCGCAGCGCGGGGTGCTGTTGATCGGCAATCCGCTGACGATGCTGCTGGGTCTGCCGGCGCTGGCGTGGTGCCTTGTGGCGGGCGCATGGCAGCGGGATCGCGCCCGGCTGGCGGCGGCACTGGGCTATGCGGCAAGCCTCGGCCTGTGGCTGATCGCGCCCAAGCCGGTGCAGTTCTACTACCACTATTTCGTGCCGAGCTTTTTCCTGCTCGCCGCCCTCGCGCTGGCATGCAGCGACCTGCGCCGCGTGCCCTATGGCAAGTGGCTCGCCCTGGGCATCCCGGCGGCGTCTGTGGCGGTGTTCGCCTATTTCTTCCCGATCATCGCCGCTCTGCCACTGGCAGCGCGCGACAGCTTCCTTGCGTGGACATGGCTTGAGGGGTGGTTGTGAAGTAAGCTGCGCTCCTCACAACAACGAAGAACGCCTAAAACCGCCCCCACACGAAGCGGCTCGACAAGGCGTAGTTCCAGACCGATCCCACCACGATCCCGGCCAGCGCGGCCAGCGCCCAGAATACGCCCTTGTCTTCAAGGAAGGTCGCAATCGCGACATTGGCAAAGCCGCCGATCGCGCAGGTGGCGATAAAGCCCAGCCAGCCGCGCAGCAGAGCGCCAAAGCCCACCAGCCGCTTGTCCCGGTAGGTAAGCCAGTTGTTGAGCCAGAAGTTGAAGCTCATCGCCACCAGCACCGCGCCTGTCTGCGCCAGCGTGAAGTGGTGGCCGAAGGCGAACAGCAGGCTGGTGAGCACCACGAAGTGCACCACCACCCCCAGCGCGCCGACAGTGCCGAACAGGGCGAAACGGGTCGGGATCACCTTGCCGAGGGTCTTGTCGTAAAGCCCGGCGAGGAAATCGAACAGGATGGCGCGGTCCAGCTTGCTTTCTCCTTCGCGCCTTGCCGCGAAATTGAGGGGGAATTCCTTAACCCGCATGGCGGCGTCCGATGTCGCCAGCAGATCGAGCAGGATCTTGAAGCCGATCCCCGTCAGGCGCGGCACCAGCGCGCGCGCGGCGGCGGCGGGGAGCATGAAATAACCGCTCATGGGATCGGTGAGCTCCACCCCCGTGATCCGCCGCGCAATGGCATTGGCATAGGTCGAGAGCTTCTCGCGCTCGGGCGCGGCCCAGTCGGCGGTGCTCGCCCCTTCGGCAAAGCGGCTGGCGACGCAGATATCAGCCTCGCCCGATTTCAGAGCGGCAAGCATCCCGGGCAGTAGCGCAGGATCATGCTGGTGGTCAGCATCCATCACCGCGACAAAAGGCGCGGCCGTGGCGCAAAAGCCTTCGATGGCCGCGCTCGCCAACCCGCGCCGGCCAATGCGCTGGATCACCCGCACGCGGGGATCGACCAGCGCCAGCGCGCGGGCCTCGTCTGCCGTGCCGTCCTTGCTGTCATCATCAACGATGATCACTTCCCACGCCGCAGCCTGCCCGATAGCACGGTCAATCCGCTCGACCAGCGGGCCGAGATTGCCGCGCTCGTTAAGCGTGGGGAGGATGATCGCAAGATCGAGGCTCATGGCAGGTTACAGCCGCTCGCGCACGCCTGCGCCGATGGCCGCCGTGCCGTGGCTGCCGCCCAGATCGCCGCCGAGGATGCCGTCGGCGAGCGTCTTTGCCACCGCTGCCTCGATCCGCGCAGCTTCGGCTTCGCGGCCGAAGGAATGGCGCAGCATCATCGCCGCCGACAGGATCGTGGCCATCGGATTGGCCTTGCCCTGCCCGGCGATATCGGGCGCGCTGCCGTGGATGGGTTCATAAAGGCCGAAAGTACCATGCGCGGTCTGGCGCTCGCCCAGCGAGGCTGACGGCAGCAGGCCGATGCTTCCCACCGCGGCGCTGGCCAGATCGCTCAGAATATCGCCGAACAGATTGCCGGTCAGCACCACCCCGAAGCGGTCAGGGTGGCTCACCACCTGCATCGCGGCATTATCGACATACATGTGATCAAGCGCCACGCCGGGATATTCGGCCGCCACTTCCAACACCACATCGCGCCACAATTGGCTGGTTTCGAGCACATTGGCCTTGTCGACGCTGGTGAGCTTCTGCCCGCTCGCCTGCGCCGCGCGGAAGGCGACATGGGCAATGCGGCGCACTTCGCTTTCCGCATAGGACATGGCGTCCCAGCCCTCACGCTCGCCCGCTTGCGTTGTGCGCTGGCCCTTGGCGCCGAAATAGACGTCGCCCGTCAATTCGCGCACGATCAGCATGTCCAACCCGCCGGCAATATCGGCCCGCAGCGGCGAGAGGTGCTCAAGCCCCGCGAACACCCGCGCCGGGCGCAGGTTGGCGAACAGGCCGAGGTGCTTACGCAATCCGAGGATCGCCTGTTCGGGGCGCAAATGCCGCTCCAGCGCATCGCAAGTCGGATCGCCCACCGCGCCGAACAAAATCGCATCGGCCGCGCGCGCGATGTCCAGCGTCTCTTCGGGCAGAGGGTGGCCGTGGCGGTGATAGGCCGCGCCGCCGACATCGCCGGTGAACAGGGTAAGGCCGGGCAGGCTCAATGATTCGAGCACTGCGACCGCTTCGGCCGTGACTTCGGGGCCGATCCCGTCACCGGGCAAGATTGCAATCTTCATCTGGGTGTTTCCCTCAGGCCATGCGCTGAAGCCGCTCGGTCAGCAGCGTTCGCGCGCCCATAACATCGCCCCGCGCCCCTGCAAGCAGGTAGTGCGCAAGGCGGCGTTCCAGCACTGCAAGCTGGGCGAGCTGCGCGGGCAAATCGGGCGCCGCCGGGGGCGCGGCGCCGCCATAGCCGAGCTCGGACAAAAGCAGCGTCTCGTAAGCGATCAGCCCGCTCACCCAGCCGCGCGCAGAGGGCGCAATGGCAATGGCATCGAGCAGCCCGTCAAGCGCGCTGTGGAGCGTCGGGAACGGCTGGCGTTCGGGGAGCGCCGTGGCGGTCAGGCCGCACACCCACTGGATCGCGGCGGCGGGCAGCGGCTCGGTAATGAGGCTGGCGCGCGAATGTTCCAGTTCCAGCCGCGCAAAGGGAAGCTGGCTGCCGGGCCGCATGGTGAATTCGGCCGCGACCCGGTTGCCCGGCACCATCACCGCGCGCATCTGGCGCCCGCGCCCGCCCGCGACATAGGCTGCGACCAGCCCGATCTCGGCGGTCAGCAGGCGCGCAATCGCCCCCGTCTCGCCCTGCTGGCGCTGGCTGAGCAAAAGGGCAGGCGCGCGCGGGATCATGCGCCCCGCGCCCTGCTTACTTGCCGGACTTGGCTTCCAGCGCGGCGAGGCGCGCTTCCAGAGCATCGGCCTGTTCACGGGCCTTCTGGGCCATCGCCTTGACCGTCTCGAACTCCTCACGAGAGACGAAATCGACCCCGCCAAAGGCTTCGCGCAGCCGCTCACGCGTGCTTTCACGGGCTTCGCGGGTCATGCCCGCCATAGTCCCCGCCGCGCTGTTGGCGAGCTTGACGAGGTCGGCGATGATGGGGTTCTGGCTTTGCATGTTGTCTTTTTGGGGATGCTTGCACCGATGTGCAAGCATTCCTCGCTCGTGCAATCTGGCGATCGCGTCGCTGCGGGCGCGCGGTCGCGCTTGCGGACGTGCTGCGCCGTCCGGACTTCGCCACACAAAAGGCCGGCGGCGAAAGCCTGTTGCCCCCTTGCTTGCCTTTCGGCCCTAGAATTCAACCTTGGTCGCAGCGCCGTCGGCGCTCTGGCTGCCGCCGTCGGGGTTGGACACGATGAACTGGTAATTGAGCACGCCTGCAAAGCACAGCCACGCCAGATAGGGCAGCAGCAGCAGTCCGGCATTGCGCCGCACCCGTAGCACCAGCGCCAGCGCAAGCAGCAGGCTCGCGATCCCGAAGCCCAGCACCATCAATCCGCCGAACATGTTCTGCATCCCGAAGAACACGAAGCTCCAGCTCTGGGTCACCAGAAAATGCACCGCGAAAGCCACCAGCGCGATGCCCCGCCCATGCGCGCCCCAGGCGCTCGCGACGAGCGCCATCGACAGGCCGATCAGGACGAACAACACGCTCCACACAATCCCGAACACCACCGGCGGCGGGTAGATCGCCGGTTTGGCCAGCCCCGCAAACCACGGCGTGTCCGGCCCGCCAAGCTGCCCGGCGGTAAAGCCGATCAGCAGCACCAGCGGCACCATGAACAAGGCCCAGCGCAGGAAACTCGCACGCAGCTGGGCGGGGGAAGCAAGGATGTTCATCGGGTCTCCAAGTGTCCGGCAGGAGTAAGGCGTGGCGTGTAACAGAGCCGCGCGATCTCGCCAAATCCTACACCTTTTTCCCTTCCGCCATGCCCCTCACGCCCCTTCACCGAGGGCGCGCGCAAAAATTGTGGTGAAATTTGGGCAGAATGTGACGAAACGCTTTGGGGTCTGGAAAAAGCTCTGCTAGAGGCTGCCTTATTCCTGCCGTGATTCGAAAGCGCGTTGGCGGCGGGAAGATAAGAATAACGCGCTTGTGCTCATTATCGGCCCGCGAGGGCCAAAGGGAACTCAACCATGAAGAAGATCGCTCTCGTCGCCGTCGCCGGCCTCGCTCTCGCCACCGCCGCTTGCTCGAAGCCGGCTGAAGAAGCTGCGACCGAAGCCGACACCACCGCAGTTGCTGAAGAGCCGATGGCTGCTGAAACCCCGGCTGCTGAAGAAACCGCCGCTGTCGAAGCGCCGGCCGCAACCGAGACCCCGGCTGCCGAATAATCCCTAAGGGATTACCGGTTCCGGTCTCAGGATCGGAAAACCAGGTTCAAGAAAAGCCGGTAGCAACTTCGGTTGCTGCCGGTTTTTTCTTTGCCCGCTTGCACGCGCTGGCGGGCCTGAAAATCAGCCGCGCACGGCGTTGATCAGGAATTCGACATTGCCCTGCGGTCCGGTGATCGGGCTTTCCACGATCCCCTCGACCTGCCAGCCAAGGCCTTCGACCCAGCCGCGCACCTCGTCACAGACACGCTGGTGCGCCACGGGATCGCGCACCACGCCGCCCTTGCCCACTTCCTCGCGCCCCACTTCGAATTGCGGCTTGATCAGCGCGACCAGCCGGCAATGCGGGGCCGCCAATTTGAGCGGCACGTCGAGCACCTTCGCCAGACTGATAAAACTCGCATCACACACCACCCAGTTGCAGGGCCGGTCGATGTGCTCAGGCGTCAGCAGCCGCGCGGAGAGTTGCTCCAGCACCGTCACGCGCGGATCCTCGCGCAGTCTCCACGCAAGCTGGTTGGTCCCGCTGTCGACACAGAACACATGATCCGCGCCGTGGCTCAGCAGCACATCGGTAAAGCCCCCGGTGGACGAGCCGATATCCATCGCGGTCGCCCCCGCCGGATCGAGCCCGAAGTGGGCGATGGCATGGGCCAGCTTGATCCCGCCGCGACTGACCCAGGGATGATCGCGCCCCCGCACATCCAGCGGCGCGTCCCCGGCGATCTGGTGGCCGGGCTTGTCGATCTTGGTCTCGCCGGCAAACACCAGCCCCGCCATCACCAGCGCCTGCGCACGCGCGCGGCTTTCAGCCAGCCCCCGTTCGACCAGCAGTTGATCAACGCGGCGCTTGGGCGCTTTCGGGGGACGAGAGGGGTGTTCGGGCATGGACAATTGCCGCCTCTAGCGCGCAAAGTGCAGGCATGAAAGCCGGTCTTCCCCTGCTCGCCCTGACGCTGGCCCTCGCAGCCTGTGCGCCGGCGGCCAAAGCCCCGCCCGTGGTGGCCTCCTCAGCCCCTGCGCCGCGCCCGCCAGCGGCCCGCCCTGCGCCGCCCGCACCGCTGCCGGCCGCCGTGTCTGAAAGCTGGATGGACGCAGCCCTGACGCCCGGCGCGTGGGCGTATCAGGTCAACGCCAGCGGCCCGATTGCGGTGTTCGTGGGCGCAGGCGGCCGGGGCGAATTCGTGATGAGCTGCGAGATGGCGAGCGGCCGCTTCGGCCTCTGGCGCGCCGGAACCAGCGCCGCACCGCGCGTCATGACCATCCGCACCGAAACCGCGACGCACGCTTTCAGCGTGGTGCAAGCTGAGGATACCAACCCCTATCTTGTTGCCGGCATCACCTCTGCCGACCCGCTGCTCGATGCCATGGCGCTGTCCAAGGGGCGCTTCGCAGTGGAGGTTGAGGGCGAAGCGCCGCTTTTCCTGCCGAGCTATGCCGAGGTCAGCCGGGTGATCGAGGATTGTAGAGGATAGACGGCGCTTGTGTGCGTCCGCACTTGTGTGCGGACGTCCTCGGTGCTGTTCCCTCCGCTACGCTCCGGGGCACCTGCGGCTCGCGCGCGTGCGCTCGCGGGCCTGCGGCCCGAATGGAGTGGCGTATTGTGCTGGTTCGGACCCGCAGGGTCCGCAAGGCCACGCGGCCGCCCCGCAGGTGCTCGATCCCGCAGGGATCGAAACAGCACCGAGGATGTGCCCGCGGAGGCGGTCACACAAACAAGGACTCCCCGATTCTATACATTAATATCCACAGGCTTGCCCCCAGCCTGCCCACACCCGCCCCTGAAACGCGAAACGCCCGAGGTTTCCCTCAGGCGCTCAAGGCCACGGTGTTACGCGGCGAGGGGAGAGTATGACGCGGGAAAAGATTTATACAAGTCTTGCCGAAGCGCCCTGGATGAATCACATTGGCAAGTGAGACCAGCGGCGCGCGCGGTTCTCGGCCCCCGGTGAAACGGCGGGGTCTGCTTACAAGCTTGAAAGGAGGTGATCCGATGTCTCATGGTTCAGTAGCGAGGTCGGTGAAGATCCCTACGGAGCATACTCGGTAATCCTCTTGCCAAGTAAGGCTTCGTGAGCGGCACTTCCGGCCGCTGACCATGTTGAGGGCGTCTCCACCGACGGGCTGGAGGCGCCCTTCTCATTTTTGTTTTTCGAACGCGCCTCCGCGGGTTCGTCCTCGGCGTTTTTTGTTTTTGCCCTCAGGCGCCGGGCGGCGGACATCCGTCCGCCTTGGCTTTCGCGGCATCAGCCACGGCGGGCGGTCGCCCTTGCGGGCCTGTGGCCCGTTTTTGTTTTTGCCCTCAGGCGCCGGGCGCGGGCCATGCGGCCCGCTTGGCTTTCGCGGCATAAGCCGCGGCGGGCAGTCGCCCTTGCGGTCGCAATGCGACCGAGTTGGTGCGCACCGCAGACCTTGTTAGGATCGCCCCAACACGCATCTTGCCCTTAAGGCCCCACGGGATTAGGCGCAAAAGATGCATTTCAACCGCCTGCCTCACCCCTCGCCCACGCCCGATCATGTCCGCGCCGAGCTGATCGCCGATCCCGGCTTCGGGACGGTGTTCACCGATCACATGGTGGTGATCGATTATGACGAGGCTCTGGGCGGCTGGCAGACCCCCACCATCGGCCCGCGCCAGCCCATTCCGCTCGATCCGGCGGCGAGCGTGCTGCATTACGCGCAGGAAATCTTCGAGGGGATGAAGGCCTATGCCCACCCCGAAGGCGGCCTGTCGCTGTTCCGCCCTGATGCGAACGCGCGGCGCTTCAATGCCAGCGCGCGGCGCATGGCGATGCCGGAAATTCCCGAGGAAACCTTCATCGCCGCCGTGCGCGAAGCAGTGCTGGCCGATGCCGCATGGCTCCCGCCGATCGCGGGCGGATCGCTCTATATCCGGCCCTTCATGTTCGCCTCGGAAGCCTTCCTCGGCGTGCGTCCGGCGCGGCAATACAAGTTTGTGGTGATCCTCAGCGCGGCGGGCAATTACTTCAAGAAGGGCGTGAACCCGGTGAAGATCTGGGTCGCTCAAGGCTATACCCGCGCAGCCCCCGGCGGCACCAGCGCGGCCAAGACCGGCGGCAATTATGCCGCCAGCCTCGTCCCTCAGGCCGAAGCGATTGCGCAAGGCTGCGATCAGGTGGTGTTCCTTGATGCGACCGAGCACAAGTGGGTCGAGGAATTGGGCGGCATGAACCTGTTCTTCGTCCGCGCGGATGGCAGCGTCATCACCCCGCCGCTGACCGGCACGATCCTGCCCGGCATCACCCGCGACACCCTGATCGCCATGCTGCGCGAGGAAGGCCTCACCCTTCGCGAGGAGCCTTATTCGATCGACCAGTGGCGCGAGGAAGCCGTCAGCGGGATGCTGCTGGAAACCATGGCCTGCGGCACCGCGGCGGTGGTGACGCCCGTGGGCACGGTCGCCTCGCCCGATGGCGAATTCCACATCGGCGCAGGCGGCATCGGGCAGATCACCGCCAAGATGCGCGAACGCCTTGTCGGCATCCAGAACGGCCGCACCGCCGATAGCCATGGCTGGGTGATGCGCATTTGATCGCGACCCCGGTCAGCGTCGCGGCGCTTTACCAGTTCACGCGTTTCGATGATCCTGCGGCCCTGCGCACGCCCCTGCTGGCGGCGTGCGAGCGTGCCGGGATCAAGGGCACCCTGCTGCTCGCGCGGGAGGGGATCAACGGCACCATCGCCGGCCTGCCCGAGGCGCTGGAGACCGTCCTCGCCCATATCCGCGCCCTGCCCGGCTGCGCGGGCCTTGAGGTGAAGTTCTCGGCCGCCCCCGAAATGCCCTTCCACCGCATGAAGGTGCGCGTGAAGCGCGAAATCGTGACCATGGGCGAACCGGACATCGACCCGACCTTGAGCGTTGGCACCTATGTCGACCCGAACGACTGGAACGCGCTGATCGCGAACCCCGATACCCTCGTGATCGATACCCGCAATGATTACGAGGTGGCGGTTGGCACCTTCACGGGCGCAGTCGACCCCGCAACGCCGAGCTTCCGCGATTTCCCCGCATGGTTCCGCGCCCACCGCGAGGAGCTACTCAGTGGCAAGAAGAAGGTCGCGATGTTCTGCACCGGGGGCATCCGCTGCGAGAAATCGACCAGTTTCCTGCGGGCCGAGGGCGTGGAGGAGGTTTACCACCTCAAGGGCGGCATTCTGAAGTATCTGGAACAGGTGCCTGAAGAACAAAGTCTGTGGCAGGGCGAATGCTTCGTGTTCGATGAACGCGTGACGGTGCGCCATGGGCTTGAACAAGGCACCTTCCAGCTATGCCGCGCCTGCCGCCGCCCGCTCGACGCCGGGGCGCTGGCCCATCCCGATTACGAGGACGGCGTAAGCTGCCCCGCCTGCATCACCGAACGCACCCCCGAACAGCGCGCCGGCTATGCCGAACGCCAGCGGCAGGAGGCGCTCGCCAAGGCACGCGGGCAGTTGCACGTGGGCGCGGTGCGTTTGCCGAAGGAATGATGCCGCCAATCCTCTATTCCTTCCGCCGCTGCCCCTATGCGATGCGGGCGCGCATGGCGCTGTGGGCGGCGGGAATCACGGCGGAATTGCGCGAGGTGAAACTGGCCGCCAAGCCGCCCGCGCTGATCGCCGCCAGCCCCAAGGCGACCGTGCCGGTGCTGGTGCTGCCGGACGGAACGATGATCGACCAAAGCCTCGACATCATGCGCTGGGCGCTTGTGCAGAATGATCCCGAAGGCTGGCTGGCGGGCGAGGAGCCTGCGCTGATCGCGGCCAATGACGGGGTGTTCAAGCATCACTTGGACCGCGCCAAATATCCCGGGCGCTATGATGAGGACGGGGTGACCGACCACCGCGCCGCCGCGCTGGCGCTGCTCGCGCCGCTGGAGGAACGGCTTGCCGCCGCGCCCTTCCTGTGCGGGGCGACGCGCGCCTTCACCGATATCGCCCTGTTCCCCTTCATCCGCCAATTCGCCGCGATCGACCCCGCATGGTTCGCCGCCCGGCCGCTGCCGCAATTGCAAGGCTGGCTGGAGCGGCTGGGCGGGTCAGACCTGTTCGCCGCCATCATGCCCAAGTTTGCGCCGTGGCAAGAAGGCGATGCGCCGGTATTGTTCGGGCCTTAGCCTCCCAAACCCTCCCGGAACGCATCCACCAGCCAGCTTGCCGCCGGACCCAGCCGCGTGTCGCGCCGCCACATCGCGCTAAGCCGGTAATGCGCGCCCGGCTTCTCCGGCAGATCGAGTTCCACCAGCGCGCCGCTTGCCAAATCGCCCGCCACCATCGCGCGCGGCATATTGCCCCAGCCCAGCCCCTCCTTCAGCAGCGAATGCTTGGCGCTCAGATCGCCCAACCGCCATGTGAGCGGGCTGAGGACGGAAAATTCGCGCCCCTCGGTCAGGGGTGAACGGTCGGTCAGCACCAGTTGCAGGTGGCGGCGGTTTTCACCCGGCAAGACCCCCGAGCGCGCCAGCGGGTGCGAGGGCGCGGCCACCGGGATCAGGTCGATCTCGCCCACCGCCTGCCGCTCCAACGCGGGCTGGTCGCCGATCACCGGCCCGCCGATGGCAAGGTCGGCCCCGCCCTCGATCAGGCAGGCAGCCACCGCGCCCAGCCCTTCGATCCGCAAGGTCAGCGCGCAGGTCGGGAACATCCGCCGGAATTCACCGAGCACATGGGCGGTGACTTCGCCCGGCACCATCACGTCCACCACCAGCGTAATCGCGGATTCAAGCCCCGCATGGAGCGAACGCGCTTTGGCCATCAAGGCATCGACCCGGTCGGCCGCTTGCCGCGCTTCGGCTAGCAGACCCTCACCCGCCGGGGTCAGCACCGGACGGCGCGATCCTTCGCGCGCGAACAGGGTAAGGCCGAGCGCCGCTTCCAACTGCGCAATGCCGTAAGACACCGCCGAGATCGCTCGTCCTTGTCCCTTGGCCGCGCCGCCGAAGCTGCCATGTTCGGCAACAGCGATGAAGATGCGCAACTGGTCGAGCGTGGGTTCACCGAGCTTCATGGCTCCACTTGTTCAGATATTCCGAACATTATGGCAAGTTTTATCGCACTTATCCGCATGACAGCTTCGGCCTATCTCCATCGCAACACGACAGGAGACACACCATGATCGAACTCCGCCCCTTCAATACCCTTGGCGCTGCCAACCATGGCTGGCTTGATGCGCGCCACCACTTCTCCTTTGCCAGCTACCACGATCCGGCCCGCGTCCACTGGGGCGCCCTGCGGATGTGGAACGATGATGCCATCGCGCCCAAATCGGGCTTCCCCACCCACGGGCACAGCGACATGGAGATCATCACCTATGTCCGCACCGGCGCGATCACGCACCGCGACTCCATGGGCAATGAAGGCCGCACCGAAGCGGGCGATGTGCAAGTGATGAGCGCAGGGCGCGGCGTGCAACATTCGGAATTCAATCTGGAAGAGCAGGAAACTACGCTGTTCCAGATCTGGATCATCCCCGATAGCCGCGGCGGCGAGCCGAGCTGGGGCGCGCGCCAGTTCCCCAAGGTCACACGCAACGGCGCTTTCGCGGTGCTGGCCAGCGGCGAGGCGAATGATGCAGACGCGCTCCCCATTCGCGCCGATGCCCGCGTGCTGGGGGCGACGATTCTGGCAGGGACCAGCATAACCTACACGCCCCGCAGCGCCGACCGTCACCTCTATCTGGTGCCCGCCACGGGCAAGATCCGCATCGACACCATCGAGGCGAATGCCCGTGACGGCGTGGCGATCACCGCTCTCGAAAGGGTGACCATCACCGCGCTGGAAGACAGCGAAGTGGTGCTGGTCGACGCGGCGTAACTTCCCCCGGAGCCGGCTGGCCTCTCTCCCCCCCTCTCCCACCGGCCGGCTCCACCCCCTCTCCAACCTTTTCCGGGAATATCCTCCAGATGAGCAACATCCTCTACATTACCGCCAGCATCCGTTCGGACACCGAAAGCGTCTCGCGCACGCTGGGCCAGAGCATCGTCGATGGCCTCGCCGCCAAGTCGGGCGCGAGCGTTACCGCCCGCGACCTTGCAGCCAACGACGTCCCCTATGTCAGCGCAGAACGCTTTGCCGCCAACCTCACCCCCGCCGCCGAGCGCACGCCGGAGCAGGTCTGGCTGGCGACTTTCGCCGACGATCTCATCGCAGAGCTTCAGGCGGCCGACACCATCGTGATCGCCAGCCCGGTCTATAATTTCGGCCCGCCCGCCGTGTTGAAGGCCTGGGCCGATCTGGTCGCGCGCGCCGGCACCACCTTCCATTACACCGCGACCGGCCCGGAAGGCCTGCTGACGGGCAAGAAGGCCTATCTCGCCCTCGCCAGCGGCGGCACGCCGATGGGCAGCGACATTGATTTCATGAGCCGCTGGCTGACCTTCTTCCTCGGCTTCCTCGGGATCACCGATGTCGAGATCGTGGCGGCTGACGGGATCATGGGCGTGGATGGCGAGGCCAAGATCGCGGCGGCCAAGGATTCCGCGTTGGCGCTGGCGGCCTGAACCCGGCCCCAGAGTCTCCTTAGACCCTGCTTAGACCCCTGCCAGACCCCCTCCAGCCCCCCTTCAACCGCGCGCTGGAGGGGGTTTTCACGTGAAACATTGGCCCGGTCAGGATTCGGGCTGGGTCAGCTGCGATTTGGGGAAAGTGCGGCTCGGCCGTATGACAATGATCGCCACGCCGATCAGCGCCATGGTGCCGCCAATGATCAGCGGCCAGCCGATGGTGTCGCCCGTCAGCCAGGTTCCAAAGGCAATCGTGAGCAGCGGGGTCAGCAGCGTGAGCGGCACGATCAGGTTTGCATCATGCGCCTGGAACAGCCGGAAATAGGCCGAATGCGCGCCGACCGAAACGACCATGCCGGCAAACAGCACGCAGGCCGCCACCGCCATGGGCGCGGCGGTAACAACCTCTATTTGCCCGCTTTCCAGCAGCAAAGTTGCCGGTAGCATGACCCCCAGCGAAGCCAGCCCCGCCCACGCCTGAAGCGTCACTGCGCCCACTTCAAGCCGCTTGACGAAGACCGAGGCAAAGGCCCCGATCAACACGCCGGCAAAGGCAAAGCCAAGGCCTACCGGATCGCCCGCGTCCGATGGCGCTCCGATCGCGAGCCCCACGCCGCCCAGCGCCAGCGCCATGCCCAGCCCGCGCCGCCAGCGCACTTCCTCACCCAGAAAGATGATCGCAAACAACACGGTAAGCGGCGCACCCGACAGGTTCACGATCCCCACCGCTGAAGGGGTGGCGGTCTGCAGGCCGACAAATTGCAGCCCGAAGCTGCCCCCGGTGATGGCAAAGCCGATCAGCATGACCAGCCCCAAGCGCTCGGGCCGCCCGCGCAGCAGCAGCGGGAACAGCACCGCCAGCACCGTCATCGAACGCAGCACCGTGTAGAACAGCGGCGGCACGCCAAGCGTCGTCACCGCGATCTTGCTGACCACGACATTGAGCGCCCAGGCGACATTGCAGAACAGCATGATGCCAAGCGCGGAGAGGGGAAGCTGGCGCGGCATCAGCTTGGCTGCGGGCCGAACACCTCGTTGGAAACCGCCTCGGGCAGCCCATCGCGCAGCTCCTCGCGCCACACGGTTGCCACAGCATCGGACGGCGCGCGCCAATCACCGCGCGGAGACAACGCACCGGCCGAGGAGACCTTCGGCCCGTTGGGCAAGGCCGACCGTTTGAACTGCGAAAAGCCGAAGAAGCGCGCGCAGAACTTGTCGAGCCAGCGGGCGATGGTGACAAGGTCGTAAGCGTTCTTGCTACCGTCCGGGAAACCCGCCGGCCAAACGCCAGCGCCCGCATCCTTCCACGCCTGCCATGCCAGGAAGGCGACCTTTGTGGGCCGCTGTCCGAAGCGGATGATGTGGTGGAGGAAGAAGTCGTTGAGTTCGTAAGGGCCCACAAGGCTCTCGGTCGATTGCATCGCCCCGTCAGCGCCGGGGGGGACCAGTTCGGGGCTGATCTCGGTCTCCAGCACATCGGCCAACACTGCCCCGCAGCCCGCGTCAAACTGGCCGGTCGCAATCGCCCAACGAATAAGGTATTGAATCAAGGTCTTGGGCACACCTGCATTGACCCCGTAATGGCTCATGTGGTCGCCCACGCCATAGGTGCACCAGCCCAGCGCCAGCTCGCTGAGATCGCCCGTGCCGACCACAAAGCCCTTGTGCTGCCCGGCGAGGCGGAAGAGGTAATCGGTGCGCAGGCCCGCCTGCACGTTCTCGAAGGTCACGTCATGCACGGGCTCGCCCCGGCCAAACGGGTGGCCGATATCTTCGAGCATCCGCTGCGCCGCAGGGCGAATGTCGATCTCGCCCGCCGTGATCTCAAGCGCCGCCATCAACCGATGAGCGTTGGTTTTGGTGCCTTCAGAAGTGCCGAAACCCGGCATGGTATAGCCGCGGATAAGGTCACGTGGCAGGCCCAGCCGGTCACACGCCTTGGCCGCCACGATCAGCGCATGGGTGCTGTCGAGCCCGCCCGAAATACCGATAATCAATGACTTGCTGCCGGTCGATTCAATCCGCCGCATCAGCGCATCGACCTGGATGTTAAAGGCCTCGTAGCAATCCTCGTCCAGCTTTTCAGGCCGGTCGGGCACGAAGGGGAAGCGCGCCAGAGGGCGGATCAGGCCGATATCGCCTGCGGCATAGCCGTGCTCGAACAGCACCTTGCGATAGCTGTCTTCCGGCCGCCCCGCCCATTCGGCAGCATCGGCGAAGGTCTGGTTGCGCATCCGTTCAGCCGCGAGGCGTTCGGTATCGATGTCGACAATGGTGAGCTCGCCCGCCCGGTCAAAACGTTCGGACTGCGCCAGCAGCGTGCTCATCTCGTAGATCACGCCCTGCCCGTCCCACGCGAGATCGGTGGTGCTCTCCCCGTGCCCGCTCGCCGAATAGACGTAAGCCGCAATGGCGCGGCTGGCTGAGGAACGGCAGTGCAGGTGGCGGTCATCCGCACGCCCGATCGTGACAGGCGAGGCCGAAAGATTGCACAGGATCAGCGCGCCCGCCATCGCGGCCTGCATCCCCGGCGGGACCGGCGCCCAGAAATCCTCACATATTTCAACGCCGAAGCGGAAGCCGGGGAGGTTGGACGCAGCAAACAGCAGATCGGTGCCGAACGGAACTTCCTCTCCCGCCAACCCGATCCACAGATCGGTGCAGCCGCGCCCGTGGGCAAAGTAACGCTTCTCGTAGAACTCGCGGTAATTGGGCAGGAAGCTCTTGGGCACCACGCCGAGGATCTGCCCGTGGGCGATCACCACCGCGCAATTGTAAAGCTTGTCTCCGCGCCTCAGCGGCGCGCCCAGCACCAGCACCGGATGCAGATCGGCGGACGCCGCGACCACCTCGGCCAGCGCCTGCTCGACCCGCTCGATCAGCGCATTCTGGAGCAGCAGATCGTCAATCGCGTAGGACGACAGCGTCAGTTCCGGGAAGACCACCAGATCGACATGGGCCGCGTGCGCCTTGTGCGCTTCGGCGATGACGCCTGCGGTGTTGTAGGCAACATCGGCCGTGCGGCTGGCCGGCGTCGCGGTGGCAACGCGCACGAAGCCGTGTTCATGGCAATCAAGGAAGGGGTGGGCTTCGGTCATCCGCATGGGCTCTCCTGCTTCGCGCGGCTGTAACGCGGGGAGCGGCCGCTGCCTAGCTTTGGTCGCTCGCGAGATAATCGCCCGCGCTGCCGCATTCTTCGAGAAAGGCGATGAGGCCGCGTTCGGCGCGGCTCAGCCAGCGGGTCTGGCGCGGCAGTTTCAGCCCCGCGCGCCACGCCTGCTGCCCTTGCGTCCGGGCGATCACCGCCGGGTGGATATAGGCGCGCCGTGCAATCGCGGGGGTGTTGCCGAGGGCCTGTGCAACATGTTGCAGCATCGCCTTCAGTTGCACCTCGCCCGGCCCTTGCGCGAGCTTCTCGAAGGCGAGGCTGCTGGCGTGAAATGTGCGGAAATGCTTGGCGGAGAAATCCTCGCCCATGGTCTCGCGCAGATAGGCGTTGACGTCAGCTGCGGTCACGGGGCGCACCGTGCCGCTGGCGTCTTCATAGCGGAACAGGTGATCATCGCCGCCGCCTTGCGCGTCCTCGAGCGCCTCCATCCGCCGCACTGCCGCAGCAAGAGCGGCATCTTCGACGCCGAGATCATGTTCCTTGCCGCTCTTGCCCACGAAATGGAGGTTTAGCCGGCGCTTGCCCACCTCGGCATGATCGGCACGCAGCGTGGTGGCGCCGTAGCTGTCATTGGTGCGGGCGTAGTGCTCGTTGCCGATGCGGATCGCGGACAGATCAAGCAGCCGCACCACTGCCGCAAGCGCGGCCTCGCGCGTGACGCTGCGCCCGGCCAGATCCTCCTCCACCCGCCTGCGGATCAGCGGCAGGCGTTTGCCGAAAGCCGCGCAGGCATCATACTTCGCGCTCTCGCGCAGGGTGCGGAAATCGGGGTGGTAACGATATTGCTTTCGTCCCGCATCGTCATAACCGGTGGCGAGGATATGACCGTTCGGTGCCGGGCAGAACCACGCATCGCTGTAAGCTGGCGGCAGGGCGATGGCGTTCAAACGGCGGCGCTCGGCAGGATCACGGATCAGCGTGCCCGAGGCGTCGTAATAGGCCCAGCCCTTACCCACCCGGCGGCGCGTAATGCCGGGCAGCGCATCGTCAACATAGACCAGCTTCTCCATCGCCAAGCAAATGCGCCCCGGGTCAGCGATGTTCCACCTTGCAGGGCGCCCCCGCCAGCGCCAGCTAGGCTTTCACGACAGCGCGCGCTAACCGTGCGCCCGAAGGAGAGATCATCATGGCAGACGCCACCTACACCCCGCCCGCCGTCTGGAGCGCCGATACCGTATCGGGCGGCCGCTTCGCCTCGATCAACCGCCCGACCGCCGGCCCGCGCGTGGACAAGGCGCTGCCCGAGGGCAACAACCCCTTTCAGCTCTATTCGCTCGCCACGCCGAACGGGGTGAAGGCGACCATCATGCTGGAAGAACTGATCGAGGCCGGGCGCGCAGACGCAGAATATGACGCCTGGACGGTCAATATCTCCGAAGGCGAGCAGTTCACCAGTGGCTTTGTGGGCGTGAATCCCAACTCGAAGATCCCCGCCCTGCTCGACAAGAGCGATCCGTCCGCGCCCTTCCGGGTGTTCGAAAGCGGCGCGATCCTTGTGCACCTTGCGGAAAAATTCGGAATGTTCCTGCCCACCGATCCAGCCGCGCGCGCCGAAGTGCTGAGCTGGGTGTTCTGGCAAGTCGCCAGCGGCCCCTTCATCGGTGGCGGGTTTGGCCACTTTTATGCCTATGCCCCCGAAAAATACGAATACCCCATCAACCGCTATGCGATGGAGACTAAGCGCATCTTCGACGTCGCCGACCGGCGCTTGGCGGAAAGCCGCTTCCTGGCGGGCGACGAATACACCCTCGCCGACATCGCGAATTTCCCGTGGCTCGCCCCCTTCACCACCGGCACGATCTACAATGATGCCAAGACCTTCCTCAGCATCGACGACTACAAGCATGTCGGCCGCTGGGTGAAGGAAATCGCCGCGCGTCCGGCCGTGCAGCGCGGTCGGATCGTCAACAAGGTTTGGGGCGATGAAGACACCCAACTGCGTGAACGCCACTCGCCGGCCGATTTCGAAGGCAAGCGGCTCGACTGAGGTGGAAAAAAAGGGGGCGATGCAGTGCTTTCGCCCCCTTCACAACGCCATTTATGCCGCTATAGAGCGCGGCTCTTGCTGGGGCGTAGCCAAGCGGTAAGGCACCGGTTTTTGGTACCGGCATGCGAAGGTTCGAATCCTTCCGCCCCAGCCAGTTTCCTTAAAGCACTGAAATTGAACAGGATTTTGCGGACGACGCCGTAGAATCGCAGCTGTCCTCAGCAACTGTCCCAACCAGCTGTCCCACGGAAGCTAAGGACAGCAAGCCTCGACGAGGGGTTTGCTCTATGCCGCGTTCTGCCTTCTCCAATCTCAAGCGTCGCGGTGCCGTTTATTGGTGGCGCCGAAAAATTTTTCTCCAAGCTTTGGGTTTTTCGGAAAAATTTTCCATAAGCTCGGAGTTCAGCCTTCTCACCAAGGAACTGGACCACGCTCGCGGGCGGTCCGCGGCGATGACCGCTTATAGTGAGAGGCTTCGGATGACCTTGAGAACCCAGGTTGCAGTCCATAGGCTGGACCAGGAAACGGCAGCTGCGATCTTCGTCGAGGAGATGCGCGCGTATCGAAATGAAATCGTGCATCTGGAGGCGGCGTGGAAACCAGCCCAATCTACAGCATGCTGTCCAACCACCATGACGATCTGGCCGTGTTTCAGTGCCTCTGGCAGGGCATTGCCACAGATGGGCTTGGCGTCCCGCGCGACTGGTCCTTCGTCGAACGCCATTTCGCCCGGTTCCCCGAACCCACGAAAGTTCGCATTCGCGGCCTACTGCGTGATCACCCCGAGCTGTCCGATACGGTGCGGGAGGCCGCAATCGCGCGGCTGCATGAGCAAGGCCTCGAAGCAACCGCTTTCAACACGCCGGTGGCAGCTGATCTTGTGCTTCAGGCGCGCGCAGCGGCAGCCGAGGCCGTGCGCAAGGGCAACAAGCTGATTGATCCTGCAATGCTTGCACAACTGGCTTTGAAGAAGGCGATCCCGAGATCCGCCCCGCTTGCAACGCCTGCATCCTCGCCCAGCCCTACCGTCATGTCGGCGCCTCAACCAGTTCAGGACGCAGAAGCGGCGCCTGCTGTCAGAACGCCAAGAAAAGTCACCCAAGGCAAGCTGACCGAGGAACAGGCGCGCTTTGCAGCCATGACGCCCACTGAATTCGTCGCAGTCTTCGTTGGCAAACGCTATGGCGGGCTCGAGCATCGCACCGGGACCAAACGCCCCAAGAAAATGGTCGGTGATCCCACGATCCGAGACCTTTATTGGGCCGCGCTTCTCCTCGAAAAGACGATCCCGGCGGGCCTTCCATTCTCGAAAGTGACCTACGAGCACTACGTCGAGCTGGATGGATGGTTCGATCGCCTGCCTGTCACCATCGGCAAGTCGCCCTCTGACAAGGCCCCCGAGACCACCCTCCAGATGATTGCTGACAAAGCGATCGAGAGGACTGATGCTGGGGAAATGCAGGCTGACCAGATCGGCCTGACAAGCAACACGACCAACAAGCATTGGCACAACATCAAGCGCATGCAGAAGCAGCTATGTTCCCTGGTCCCGGGGCTGACCGAGATCGATACAAGCAAATTCATCACGCCCGACGATCGCGATAGCCGGGAAGCGCGTGATAAGCTGAGCATCGACCAGGCAAGAGCGATATTCTCGCTGCCACCGTGGACGGGTTGTCACAGCGTCAACGAGCGCCTCGATGAAGGCAGCCGAATTTACCACGACGGGTTGTTTTTCGTACTCCTGCTGGTCTGGTATACTGGTGCGAGGCGGGAAGAGATCTGCAAGCTCAAGGTTGATGACATCTTCTGCGAAGCCATGCTGCCCTACATCTACTTCCGCCCGACTTCGACTGGCGGAGTGAAGACGGCGAATTCCAAACGGAAGCTTCCCATTCATGGCGAGTTGCTCCGGCTCGGGTTTCTAGAATACGTGAGCGCCATGCATGATGCTGGCGAAACGCTGCTATTCCCCGAACTGTATCCGTCGGGCGGCACCAAGCGTGCCGTTGGCGATGTGTTTTACAAGATCTGGTGGATTTACATTCGTCCATTTGTGCCTGACCTCAAGCGCGGTCAGGCGATGCACGCGGCCAGACACTCCGTATCCGATGCCCTCAAGCAGGCGGGTATTCATCTCGAGTCACGCAATGACCTCCTAGGTCACAGCCAGAAAAAGCTCGGTGACGGAGCCGCGACCTATTATGAGCCTGTAGCGCTGGCGCGAATGATGGAGATGCTCCAAGAGATCCCGGTTGTGACCGATCACCTTCCTGATTGCGCGGGGGTCAATCTTCTCCCAGCTTCCATGCGGATCGCTAGACCAGCACGGGCGGTGAAACCACGTTGAGCTGTCCGGGGCGACAGCAGTTCGTCTGCCAGCGGGCGGATCGTGAGGTATGGATGTGGGACCTTCCTGCTGTTCCAAAACGGAAGCCCGATTGGCTGACTTTGCCAAAGGCGGACACGTCCCTTCTCGGGAACGTGAACGGGGCTCGCGCTACAAGCGCGGCCAGGCTGTGCACCATTCCCAACGAGCGTGAATATCGAGACACCCACCGTGCCGCTTGGCTGCGCCAAACGATGAACGCGATTCATGCTGCCCTCGTCGGTATTGCCCGCGCCGAAGCCGCCCTTTTCCAAAATACGCGCGACTAACCGCAGCAGTCATTAGCTTGTATAATGTTGATGTGCATAGAAAACGTCGATGCCGCCAATGCCCCTGGCCGGGCGCGGCTGTCGAACCTCATCGGCCAGCAGAATGCCGCCTTAGGCGCATGGGCGCATTGAGCCGGCACCTGGAGCAGTCCCATTCGCGCATCAACGCGTCTCCGGAAAAGCGGCCGCGGCCCAAGCCCGCGCTCTTTAACATTTGATTTAGATTGTCATAGCCCCCCTCCTTAAGTTAGCTAACGACGTGTTTACGATTCTGCGGAGTCGACAACCGCCGGGGGCAGTTTTTTTGCTAAAAATTCAAATAGCCGGAGTGGCGTTCGCGAGCGGGGGCTTGGAGCTTATCTGGCTCCGCGTGCCACCTAACTTCCTGGCAGGCCCAGTCCCATCGCACCCAAACGCCTGCATCCTGTGATGCGCCAGCCTGGCTGAGCCGATCCCAGCCCCATTCTCACCCTTTTCTTTCCGGTCTGCCGAACACGGCCAGGCTGTTACTTCTGCGAGGTTTTCAATGCTTGCTACCGTTTTCCAGCACGCCGGATCGAACGCCCCTCGGCAAACTGCCATTGCGCAACGGCGCAAGGGCTTGTGCAATTCGGTCAGTGCCTTGGTCATTGCATCGGTTTGCGGAATTGTGCCGATGGGCGGACTGGCCGCGCAGTCGTCAACCCCGACGCCGACACCTGCGCCCACACCTGCTCCGACAGTGACGGTCACTAACGTTACGAGCCCCTCTGCCGGGTCCTTTGGTTGGTTCCTCGATCGGACCTCGGGCTCGCATGTTGTGTACGGGCAGGCCTTCACGGCCCTGCATCCTACGCTGGAATCCTATTCCATCCGCGCCTTCAGCGAACTTTCCAACAACCCCAATACCAAGTTCCGCGGCGCGATTTACGAGTTCGATACGGCGACCATGGCGCTCGCCAGCAGCACACCGATCTTCAGCTCCGGCGTGTTTGATCACCCCACCGAGACGGTTCTCAGCAACCACATTTTTTCGGTGAATACGTCCAGCCTGGCTTTGACCCCCGGCAGGACCTATGCCGCCTTTATTGGCGCTGACTATGCAAGTTACATGGCCGATACGAGCATCACGGCGCTCGAACGCTTCTTCCTGAATACGACTAACAATCCGGCCCCGGGCGCGAAAATTCTTACCCGGATTGAAGACCGGAATAATAGGTCGAACAATTCTGAAACGCGTCACACGCTCACAGATTTTAACTTCGGATTTGCGGAAACATGCAACAATTGTGATGCCTGGACCACTTTGACAGCAGGCAATGTTGCCATCCCGTTGCAGGCACTGGTAAGCCGGACGAGAAGCCCCGATGACCAGGTGGAAACACTCACCTTCAACACTGCCAATACCTATTTCAATTTCGTCTACACGCCTGCGGCCTCTTCTGACATCAGCGGCACCGGCAGCTTCCTGACCAGCGGGCTCGGCTCTTCGGTCAATCCCGTGTTTGCCGGCGGCACTTTGACCGGTGCGGGGGACGGCGTCCTTGCCCAGAACTTCACGGTGACACCGGCCACAGGCTCGGCGATCAACACCAACGGCAATGCGCTGACGTTCAGCGGCACTTTCACCAATGCCACACCCGGCACACCCGGCACTCTCGACGTTTCGGGCGCTGGCTCTGCCACCTTCACCGGCAGCTTTGGCAGCCAGACAGACCGGTTTGGCGGCATCAACAACAGCGGGACTGTCACGATTGGCGGCACCGGCACCAGCTGGTTCAACCGCAATACCAACAGCGGCACCTTCAGCATCCTGCAGGGTGCGACAGTCCGCAATGCGCTCGACAACACCGGCACCTTCAACAATGCCGGCAATTATTTCTCGGATCTCAATAACTCCACCGCCACCGGCAATGTGACCAATCAAGCCAGCGGCGTGTGGACCGGCAATGTTCTCAGCAACACAGGCGGTGCCTTCATCACCAATAGTGGAACGTGGACTGGAAACGTTGTCACCAATGGTGCCCAGATTTACAATAATGCCATTTGGAACGGGAACATCTCGGCCAATACCGGAGCAATCGACAACAATGCTGGTGCGACTTGGACCGGCAGCGTTGCCAATTCGGTGGGTGGTACGATCAACAACCGTGGCGCCATCGTCGGCGCTGTCACCAATTCCGGCGTGTTCAACAACATTGGCACAGCGACCGTCTTGGGCAATCTCACCAACGAGGCCGGCGGTGCGCTGACGCGCAACTTTGGCACTTGGACAGGCACCGCCACCAATTCCAGTTTCCTCACCAACGAAACAGGCGGCATCTGGATTGGCAATGGCACCAATCTGGCCGGAGGCACGATCAACAATTCGGGCACTTGGACCGGCCTTATCAGCAATGCGGGCACGCTGAACAACAACGCTGGCAGCACGCTGTCAGGCCGGCTGACCCAAACGGCTGGCACAACAACCAACGCCGGGGCGCTGAATGGCGGGGCCACCATCTCCGGTGGGACCCTGAACAGCACAGGCACCATTCAATCCGGGTTGACCAATAGCGCCACAGTGAACGCGTCTGGCGTGCTCAATGGCTTTGTGACCAACACGGGCACGCTCAACGTCACGGGCGCCCTGGCCAGCAACAGCAATTTAAACAATCAAGGCGCGGGAACGCTAAACGTCTCTGGCGGCAACTATACCGGCGTGGTGACACTTACCAACACTTCGACCGCCGCAATTGGGATCAATGTTGCCGCAACGCGGACCCTCAGCGCCACCTCCATCGTCAACGCGGTTGGCGCCACCATCGAAAATGCCGGGACCCTGGCGACCACCAACGGAATCACCAATAATGGCACGCTGACGACGACCGGTACCGTCAATAGCGTCGTGTCCAACAACGCCGGTGGCACGGTCAACGCGGCGGGCACCCTGAACGGCACCGTCAGCAACAGCGGGACATTCAACGTCACCGGGGCGCTGCTGGTTCAGCCTGCCTTTGATGTTTTCATCAACAACGCCACCGGCAGACTGAATGTCACCGGCGGTGATTACACCGGGCTGAATGTCGTCATCAACAACGCGACAGCCGCCGACGGCATCAATATCGCAAGCGGGCGGACGCTGGGCGCGCAGATCATCACCAACAATGCGGGCGCATCCATCGTCAACAGCGGGACGATCTCCACGGCGCTCCGGCTCGAGAACCGCGGCACAGTCACGTCAACCGGCACGATCAATACCGGATCGCAGGGCTTCCTTCAGAGCGCCGGATCGACGGCCAATATCTCTGGAGCAATCAATGGCTCTATAGGCAATAGTGGCACCTTCAATGTCACCGGCGATCTGACCAGCAACAGCGGCGGGTTCCAGAATTCAAGCGCCGGCGTGCTCAACGTCAGCGGCGGCAACTTCACCGGCCTGAGCTCCTTGTTCAACAGTTCGACGGCGGCCAACGGGGTCAATGTTGCAGTAGGCCGCACCTTGAGCACCGCGATCGTGTTCAATGCAGCAAATGCATCGATCCTGAATGCAGGGACAATCAATTCCTCAGGCCAGATCTTCAACAGCGGCACGCTGACCACGACTGGCACGATCACAACCAGCTCTGGCCTGATCAACCAGTTGGGAGCAACCACCAATGCGGCCGGCACGATCAATGGCCGCATCGATAGTAGCGGCACCTTCAATGTCACCGGCGATCTAACCAGCAACAACGCGGCGTTCCAGAATAGCGGCGGCGGCGTGTTCAACGTCAGCGGCGGTAACTTTACCGGCCTCGACACCGTCACCAACAGTTCGACGGCGGCCAATGGGATCAATATTTCGGCAGGCCGCACCCTGAGCGCCGTGAACCTCAACAATCAGTTGAATGCGTCGATCCTGAATGCGGGGACAATCAACACCTCAAACCGGGTCACCAACAACGGCACACTGAACACGACCGGCACGATCACAGCCATCGCTGGCCTGCGCAATGAGCAGGGAGCGACCGCCAATGCGGCCGGCACGATCAATGCCGCCATCGATAATAACGGCACCTTCAACGTCACTGGCGATCTGTCCAGCAACGCGGCGGTTGGCAATCTGGGAACGGGCCGGACCACGGTCAACAGCGGGGCGACCTGGAGCGGACTGACCGGACTCACAAACAGCTCGAACGCGGTTGATGGCGTGCTGATCAACGGCACGCTGACCATCGCGTCCGGTGGCAACCTGAGAGGTTTTTCGGGCTCGTTCAGCCGGGTCACGGCAGGCGGCACACTGAATGGCGGCATGTTCGGCCTCACCGGCTCGACGCTCACCAATCAAGGCACGGTATCGGGTCTTGTGACCACGTCCGGCCTCCTGAATTCCACCGGTCAGCTGCTGGGTGGCCTGACCGTCAATGCCCCCGGGACCGCCAATCTTTCCGGCACAGTGAATGGCGCGATCTCGAACGCGGCCACCTTCAACGTTACCGGCAATCTGGCCAGCAACAACCAGCTTAGCAACACCGGGACTGGCCGGATCACAATCAACACCGGGGCGAACTGGACCGGGCTGACGACCGTGGCCAACAATTCCACTGCCGCGACCGGGCTGCAGATCAACGGCGCGTTGACCATGACCGGCGGTGCCACCGTGACCACCTCCGCCGGAGCGACAACCCGTGTCGGCACTGGCGGAACGCTCAATGTCGGAAATGCGGGCACTGCCAACCTTATTCTGGTCAATTCCGGCGGTACCTTTGTCAATGACGGCACCGTCATCGGCGGTGTGGCAAATAGCGGGAACCTCACCAACAACGGCCTGTGGACCGGGACCCTGCAGGGCGAGGCAGGTTCCGTTATCACGAACAATGGCACGTGGGATGGTGCCTCCACTGCGTTCTACTTCACCAGCCGCGGCTTGTTCACCAATAACGGGACGGTGACAGCAGCGCCGGTGTCAGCCAATGGTTCGACGGGGGGTGCTGCCACCTTCATCAATGTGGGAACCTTCACCCAAACGACTGTCCCGACCATTGCATCGCGCGCCATCAATGGCGGCCTGATCGATAATCGCGGCACGTGGACTGGAAACATCGGCACAGAGGGCACCGCTGGGTCGCGGATCATCAACAGCGGAACCATCAATGGCAACCTGACCATCCGCGTAGGCGGTACCGGCACCAACACTGCGACCGGCACATTGAACGGCGCAGCCACCAACGAACTTGGTGGCACGTTGACCAATTCCGGTACGATCACCGGACTTGCCACAAACGCAGGGACGCTCACCTCGACAGGCGCGCTGAACGGCGGCCTGAACAACACCGGCCTCGCCAACGTGAGAGGCACGCTCAACGGCTCTATCGGCAACCTTGCAGATGGTGACCTGATCATCACCGGCACCACGACCAGCAATGGTGCGCTGACCAACAGCGGCGCAGCGCAGGTGATCGTCAATTTTGGGACAAGCTGGACCGGTCTGACCGGCATCACCAACGGCTCGACGCTGGCCGATGGCCTGCTGGTCGATGGCGCACTCACCACCTCAGGCGATGTCGTCAACGAAGCAGGAGCCTCGATCCGGGTCGGCATCGGCGGTGTCCTGACTGCAGCCAATGTGCGCAATGCGGCAACCGGGGTGATCACTGTCGATGAGGGCGGCACCATTAATGACGCGCTGTTCAACAGCGGGATTGTCAACAACGCCGGCACCTATAACGCCGATGTCGACAACACCGGCGCGGTAGCCGCGATCAATAATCTGGCCACTGGCGTGTGGACCGGCAATCTGCTCGCCAATGCCGACGGTGCCAGCGTGACCAACGCGGGAAGGTGGACCGGATCGGCCAACAATGCGGCCAACCTGTCCAACCTTGCAGGCGCGACCTGGACCGGGGCGCTGACCAATCTGGCCGCAGGCGTGGTCCAGAACGACGGCACCTGGAACGGAACTGCCGACAACGCAGGCACCTTGACCAATTCGACCGGTGCCACGATTTCGGGCCTCGTCACCAACAGCGGAACGCTCACTTCGTCCGGCACCCTTGCCGGCGGACTGGTGAACGCTGCGGGCGGGACAGCATCGCTCAGCAATGTGGTGTCGGGTGCGGTAAGCAACTCCGGCACGATCACGCTGACGGGCGTGACCACCGGGATGGGGGCCTTCACCCAGACCGGCACGGGCCTGTTCAACCTTGCCGGTTTCCTCACCGAGATTGGCAGCCTTTCAGGGGCTGGCACGGTGCAGCTTGGCGGCACCACGCTGACGGTGGGGGGCGACAACAGCTCCACCACCTTCGATGGCGAGATCACCGAACCGGGTAGCCTCACCAAGACCGGCACCGGCACCTTCACGCTGACCGGCGTTAACGGCTTCACCGGCCTCACGAGCATCGAATTGGGCGGGCTGACGCTGGCCGCAGGTGGCCAGCTTGCAGGCGGGGTGCGCAACAGCGCGACCTTCACCAACAACGGCACGGTGCTGGGTTCGGTGACGAACCTTGGCACGCTGGTTTCGACCGGGACGATTCAAGGCGGGCTGACCCAGTTTGCCGGCGCACAGGCCACCGTCTCGGGCGTGCTCAACGGCGCGATCAACACCGCTGGCACGCTGATTGGCGACGGCAATCTGACCGGCAATGGCACTGTCACCAACACCGGCACCGGCGATGTGCAGGTGCGCAGCGGCGCGGTGTGGAACCTGGCTGGGATCGATAACTTCAGCACCAATCCGGCCGGGGTCGTGATTAACGGCAGTGTCTCGGTCAGCGGCTTCACGGTCAATCGCACCGGCGCGACGATGGTGATCGGCACGACCGGAACGCTCGATTCGCGCTTCTTCACCAATCAGGGCGGAACCATCGTCAACAACGGCGCGGTCAATGCCGACATCACCAATTCGGGCGCGATCACCAATGGCGGCACCTGGAACGGCATCCTCTCGCAAGGACAGGGCAGCACCACCAACAATGGCACCTGGAACGGCACCTTCGGGGTCGCAGCGGGCGGCACTGTCACCAACAATGGCGCATGGACCAGTGCTGCCAGCGGCATATCGTCGGTCAGCGATGGCCTGTTCGAGAACTTCGGCACGCTGAGCGGCGGCGGCGTATCGGTGTTTGGCGCCACGGCGCTGCTGGCCAACCGCACCGGCGGCGTGATCTCGCTGGCGCCGAATGCCGGCCTGTTCACCTCCTCGGGCGGCACGATCACCAACGCGGGCACGATCAACGGCGCGGTGGTCAACGCAGGCACCTTCACTTCGACCGGCACGCTGAACGGTGGGCTGGGCAATGTTGTTGGCGGCGTGGCCAATCTTGCCGGGGCGCTGAACGGCACTGTGACCAACAGCGACAGGGTCACGCTGACCGGCACGACGACCGGCATCACCTCGTTCTCGCAAGCGACAACCGGGGTGTTCAACCTCGCCGGCTTCGCCACCACCATCGGAAGCCTTTCGGGCGCCGGTCAGGTGCGGCTTGGTTCGGCCACGCTGACGGTTGGCAACACCACCTCTACCTCCTTCAGCGGGGTGATTTCGGGTTCGGGCGGGCTTACCAAGGTGGGCAGCGGCCGGTTCGACCTGTCCGGTGCCAATAGCTATGCGGGCCTGACCACCGTCAGCGCGGGTACGCTTGTTGTCACCGGGACCGGTTCGCTGGCCGGCGCGGTGCTCAACAACGCGAACTTCCAGAACAGCGGCACGGTTGCGGGCCTGGTGACCAACAACGGCGTGGTTACTTCGGTCGGCACTCTCAACGGCGGCTTTATCAACAATGCAGGCGCCCGCGCCGATATGGCGGGGACCATCAACGGCGCGATCACCAATGCGGGCACGTTCCGTTTGGTGGGCGCGCTGCTCGCCACCGGTGCCTTTACCCAGACCGCGGGCGGTTCGCTCACGCTGAACGGCAGCGCATCGTTGGGCAGTCTTGCCGGTGCCGGCACAGTCGCACTGGGCGCGGCCAACCTCACGACGGGCAGCGACAACACCTCGACCACTTTCAGCGGGGTGATTTCGGGGACGGGCAACCTGCAGAAGCTTGGCACGGGCACGTTCACCTTGTCCGGCGTCAACACCTACACCGGTACAACCTTTGTCAACGGCGGCACGCTGGCGGTTGCTTCGGGCGGCGTGATTGCCGGAGCGGTGCGCAACGCTGCAACGTTCACCAATGCCGGGACGCTGAACGGGCTTCTGCACAACTTCGGCACCGCGTCGAACGCGGGCACGATCAATGCTGATGTGCGGACGGAAGCCGCAAGCACATTCACCAATGCGGCTGGCGCCACGGTCAACGGCAATGGCTTCAGCTTCGGCACGCTCGCCAATGCCGGCACCTGGAACGGCGCCTTCCTCGTCAACAATGGCGGTACGATCACCAATACCGGTGTGTGGAACAACGCCTCCCCCAATAGCTCACTCGTCTCGAGCGGGCTGTTCGACAACGCGGGCACGCTGACCGGCCTTTCCGCGATTGTCACCGGAACCAGTGCAAGGTTGACCAACCGCGCAAGCGGCGTGATTGCGCTCAATGCGGGCCAAGCCCTGTTCGTCCAGGGCAGCGCGCAGGTCACCAACGCCGGCACGATCACGGGTGATGTCTCCAATACGGCCAACTTCACCTCGACCGGAACGGTCAATGGCAGGCTGTTCAATGATGTTGGCGGCGTCGCCCTGTTGGCGGGCGCGATGAACGGCGACGTCAACAATGGCGGAACCATCACGCTCACCGGCGCAACCAGCGGGATCGGCATCCTCAATCAGGCGAGCGCAGGTGTCCTCAACCTTGCCGGCTTCAATACGACTTTGGGCGTGTTGAGCGGCGGCGGCAGCGTCAATCTTGGCGGTGCCACGCTCACCAGCGGACGCAATGCCGTGAACTCGTTGTTCAGCGGCGTGATCAGCGGCGCGGGCAGCCTTGTGAAGGTGGGCACCGGCGGGCTCATTCTGTCTGGCACCAACACCTACACCGGCGGCACCACGATCAGCGGCGGGACCCTGCAGCTGGGCGATGGCGGGACGACCGGCTCGGTCGTGGGCGGGATCATCAACAACGGAACGTTGGTCATCAACCGCAGCAATGCCTTCACGCTTGCCAATCTGGTGAGCGGGAGCGGCACTCTGGTGCAGGACGGCACCGGCACCACCACGCTGACCGCGGCCAACACCTATACCGGCGGCACGCTGGTCAACCGCGGACGCCTGGTGGGCAACACCACCTCGCTTCAGGGGCTGATCCAGACCAACACCAACGGCGTGCTTGAATTTGCACAAGCCGCCGCGGGCACCTTTGCCGGATCGCTGACCGGCGCGGGGATCTTCGACAAGACCGGCGCCGGCCTGCTGACCCTCACCGGCAACAGCAACGGACTCACCGGCGGCACCTTCGTTCGCGGTGGCGAACTGCGCGTGAACGGCGGGCTGGCCGGTTCTGTGGTCACTGTCGTTTCGGGCTCGACTCTGTCGGGCACCGGCGTGATCGGCGGACTGGTTGCGCAAAGCGGCAGCATCATCGCACCCGGCACCAGCCCGGGCACGCTCACGGTCAATGGCAATGTTTCGCTTGCGGCCGGCAGCACGGTGCAGTGGGAAGTTGGCGCCACCGGCCCGATCGACCGCATCCTTGCCACCGGCACGGCCAGCGTCAACGGCACGGCGGCCTTCACCAACCTCGGCGGCACCTACGCCTTCAACAGCGAATATGTGCTGCTGCAGGCCGATGGCGGACGGACCGGGACCTTTGCGGGCTCGACCGGACTTGCCGGGTTCGGGATCCTCTACCGGCCCGAGCTGGTCTACACCGGCACGCAGGTCCGCCTGCGCTTTGCGCCGAACCTGCTCGCCAACATCATCGGCAACACCGCCCTCACCGCTAACCAGCGTTCGGTGGTGAACCGCATCGATGGCGCAGTGACCGCTGGCTACAACCCGCAGCCGCTATTCAATGTCTATGCTCTGCCGACCGCGCAGATGCCGGGCGCCTTCGACCAGCTTTCGGGTGAGGCCTATGCCACGGCCGCAGGGGTCGGGATCGAACAGGAGCGGCTGGTGCGTGAGGCAGTGCTTGGCCGGCTCGGCAGCACCGCACTGGCGGCCCGCAACGCGCCCGAAACCGCTTCTGGCCTCGGCGTCTGGGGTCAGGTCTATGGCGGCTGGGGTGACGGCGAAAGCGATGGCAATGCCGCCGCCTTCGATGCCGACCGCATGGGCTTCGTCACCGGCCTCGATTACGGCACGGCGAGCGAGAACGGCAGCTGGCGTCTCGGCGTGTTCGGGATGCAGGTGCAGAGCGACGTGACCATCGCGGCGCGCGGCTCGGCGGTCGAAGTCGAACAGGCCGGCGCGGGCGCCTATGCGGCGTTCAACACCGGCGGTTTCGGCGTGGCGCTGGGCGGATACCTCACCGAGGTTGACCTGCGCGCGTTCCGTGACATCAGCCTGCCCGGCTTTACCGACAACCTTGTGGGTGTGACCGAAGGCAAGGCCCAACAGGCCTTCGCCGAGGTGTCCTACACGATTGAAGCCGGCAAGGCGCAGTTCCGTCCCTTCGTGGCCGGCTCGATGGGCAGCTTCAAGCTTGATGCCCTGACCGAGACCGGCGGCGCTGCTGCGCTGACCATGCGTGCGCAGAACTACGACACCGGCACGGTGACCGGCGGGATCGATGCAGCGGTGCCGGTTGGCAAGGTGCTGCGTCTGAACGGCACGCTGGCCGCCCGCCATCGGCTTGGCGATCGCGACCCGCAGGCGACCCTCGCGCTGGCTGCCGCTCCGCAGCAGGCCTTCGCAGTGGGCGGCGCCCAGCTTGACAAGACGGCGCTGGCCGCAAGGCTCGATGCCCAGTTCGATCTTGAGGACAACCTCTCGATCTCGCTCGGCTACACCGGCTTGATCGGCAAGACCCAGACCGACCACGGCGCCCGCGCCACCGTTAGCGTCCGGTTCTGAGGCAAACAGGGGGAGGGGCAAAAGCTCCCTCCCCCTCGCTTCGCGCCGCTTTGCAATGCCAAGGTTGGTATTGCCGAGGGGATTGACGCAACAGCCATTCGCCTTCCCACCTCAAAGCGGTTACCAGCAGGGCGACGCTGGTTTCCGAGGACAGCGTGGCGGCTTTGAGCCGAACCAGACGTCTGTTTTGGCGAGCGTGAACGGCTGACCTTAGGGCGAAAGCTGCCGGACGCCCTTGATCAAGTGCAGTCACACATCAGAGGGAAAGGGCTCGGCAGGTTTCCAGCGAACGGTGCCTGCAACCTGCCCTTGAGGTGCCGCCATCGGAACCGCCATTACCCCCCCCGCGCTGGAGCATGGCGTCGTTGAGTTTCCAATATTGGGGAATCCACGAGGCGCCAGACCTGTTGCCTGGCGCCTCGCAGCGTTCTCGACCTACCGCAGATCGAAGCGGTCGAGCATCATCACCTTGTTCCAGGCCTTGGCAAAGTCCTGCGTGAACTTGGCCTCGCCGCCACTCACGGCATAGGTTTCGGCCACGGCGCGCAGTTCCGAATTTGAACCGAACACCAGATCGACTTCGGTCGCGGTCCATTTCAGAGCGCCAGTCTTGCGGTCGCGCCCCTCGTAAAGCCCCTTGGTGGCCGCCGGCTTCCATTCATTGCCCATATCGAGCAGGTTCACGAAGAAGTCGTTGCTGAGCGTGCCGGGCGTATCGGTGAACACGCCGTGCTTTGCCCCGCCGGTGTTGGCATCCAGCATCCGCATTCCCGCCAGCAGCACCGTCATTTCCGGCACAGTCAGCGTCAAGGTGTCAGCCTGATCGACCAGCATTTGCGTTGGCGTCAGGCGGGCCTTGTCGCTGGTGAAGTTGCGGAACGCGTCCGCCGCAGGGCGCAGCAATTCAAAGCTCGCCGCATCGGTGTGCGCGTCGGTCGCATCCACCCGGCCCGGGGTGAAGGGCACGGCGACGGCGTGACCCGCTGCCTTGGCCGCATCTTCCACCGCAACCACCCCGCCCAGCACGACGAGATCGGCGATCGACACCTTCTTGCCGCCTGCACCGGCGTTGAACTTCGCCGCAACGCCTTCCAGCGCTGTCACCACCTTGGCGACGACAGCCGGATCGTTCAGCCCCCAGTCCTTCTGCGGAGCAAGCCGGATGCGCGCGCCGTTGGCGCCGCCGCGCATATCGGTATCGCGGAAGGTGACGGCCGATGCCCAGGCGGTGCGCACCAGTTCCGAACGGCTGAGGCCAGTGGCCCGGATCGCCGCCTTCAGCCCGGCGATATCGCCTGCTTCGATCATGGCGTAATCCGCCTTCGGCAACGGGTCCTGCCAGATCAGGTCTTCGGCCGGAACCTCCGCCCCTACATAACGCGCCTTGGGGCCGAGATCGCGGTGCGTCAGCTTGAACCAAGCGCGGGCGAAAGCTGCGTCCATCGCCTTGGGGTCTTTCACCCAACGGCTGGTGATCGCGCCGTATGCCGGATCATAGCGCAGCGCGAGGTCGGTGGTGAGCATGACGGGTGCGTGGGTCACGTTCGGATCATGCGCGTCGGGAACGACCTTCACGTCAGCCGCATTGACCGGCTCCCACTGCTTTGCTCCCGCCGGGCTGGTGGTCAGCTTCCATTCGAAACCATAGAGGTTTTCAAGATAGTTGCTGCTCCACTGGACGGGCGTCACCGTCCACGCGCCTTCAAGGCCGCTGGTGGTCGCATCCTTGCCAACGCCTGCGCCGCACTTGTTTTTCCAGCCAAGTCCTTGCGCTTCGACGCCTTCGGCAGCTGGCTCCTTGCCGACGCAGTCGGCGGCTTTGCGCGCGCCGTGCATCTTGCCGATGGTGTGGCCGCCGATGACGAGGGCGGCAGTTTCCTCGTCGTTCATGCCCATCCGGCCAAAGGTGGTGCGGATTTGCTGGGCGGATTTGAGGATATCGGGGTTGCCTGCCGGGCCTTCGGGATTGACGTAGATCAGCCCCATTTCCGTGGCGGCGAGCGGGGTGTCGAGGTTGGCACCTTCAGCGCCGCGTTCCGACGTCAGAAACTTGGTTTCCGGACCCCAATAGACCAACTCGGATTCCCACGCATCGGCGCGGCCACCGGCAAAGCCGAAGGTTTTGAAACCGGTGTTTTCCAGCGCGACATTGCCCGAAAGGATGATGAGATCGGACCACGAAAGCGCGGCGCCATATTTCTGCTTCACCGGCCACAGCACGCGGCGGGCCTTGTCGAGGTTGCCGTTATCGGGCCAGGAATTCAGCGGTTCAAAGCGGATCTGCCCGCCGTCAGAACCGCCGCGCCCGTCGCCGGCGCGATAGGTGCCAGCCGCATGCCAGGCGAGGCGGATGAAAAGGCCTGCGTAATTGCCGTAGTCGGCCGGCCACCACTCCTGCGAATCCGTCAGCGCCGTGTTGATGTCCGCCTTGACAGCCTTCAGATCGAGCTTGGCGAATTGGCTGGCGTAATCGAAGTCAGGCCCGTTGGGATCGGGGTTATATTCGTTCTGGCGCAGGCGGCTGAGATCGACAACGTTTGGCCACCAGCCTTGCACGTTGCGCGGCGCAGCTTCGCTCTGCGGCATTGCGGCGCGGCCCATGCCGGGTTCGTTGAAACCGGGAGGCGTCGCGGCGGCAGGTGCGGCAAGCAAAAGGCTGGAGGACAGGAGCAGCAGCCCCTTCAGTCTTATCGTCATGGAAAAGCCCCGTTCAAATTGTTCGTTGGTCACGCCTTCACCGGCAACCGGGACCTTTGTCACGATCGGCACGGCGGGAAAGCTGGGAGGCGGTTAGGCCAGTCTGTCGCTTCGGGAAAACGGCTTGTCGCGATAACTGTGATGCGGTTTGCCGATGATCGGGGCTGCAGGGGCAAGAACCTCCGGTGCAGATCTTACGGGCTTCTCGTGTCACTTTCCGGCCAGGTCAGCGCTCGACAACAAGCTTGGCATATATCACAGCGGCCCCATGGGACCCTTGCCGCATTCCGAACAATTCAAGCGTCCGTTTGCCGCCTCGCTGTGCATTGGCCTTGCGGCGGCAGCAGCGCCTGCGACCGGACTGCTTCTGCTTGCCACTCAGGCCAATCCGGTCGCGCTCGCGCTGATTGCCGGCCCCGTGCTGGCGATTTCACTAATGTCGGTCGGCATGATTGCGGCTGCGGCCACGGGACGCCTGTGGCTGGGCATCGCGCTTGCGCTGCTGACCGGCGCTGGTCTTGTCGTTCTGGCGCAAGCCTTGGGAATGCCTGCCCCGCCCCACCCGCTTTCGACCTTGCTGGCCTTTGCCGCCGCCAGTGTCAGCTTCTCTGCGCGAGGGGCGCTGTTTGCGCGTTCCAGCGGCAGCAGAGGCTGGTGGATCGCTGTGGCCGTTGTCGCTGGCGAGGCGGCCATCGTAGCGACTGCCGTCGCAATGCCGGATGCCTTGCCCGCGTGGCTGCTTGCCCTTCTGCCCGCGCAATGGGCCACGACAGCGTTCAGGGCCGCACTGAACGGCACAGAGATGCTCTCGGCCAGTCCGGTCCTGCTCGCACTGGGCGGCACAGCGGCAACGACATTGCTGGTCGCCGCGCTGTGGCCGCGGCGCTGGCCTTACCTGATCATGTTTTCGGCATGGATCGCGCTATCTGCGCTAGTATATCACGCGGCCGCACCGGCTGAACTCGTGCGATCGGTCAGAGATTCTTAACATTCTGCGGCAAGGGTGTGGGCTTTCCTAAGCTTGGAAGGCCGATGCTCAGACCCGCTATACTTCGCGCAACTGCCGCCCTGTTCGGACTGGCCGTGCCAGCGCTTGCCGCCGCGAATGTCATCGAGGGCACCGCCGAGGTGATCGACGGGGATTCGTTCAGGGTCGCAGGCACCGAAGTGCGCCTGTTCGGAGTCGATGCGCCCGAATATGCGCAGACCTGTTTCGCCAATGGTGCCCCGGTGGCGTGCGGCGTGATGGCCAAGCAGGCGCTGGAGGGACTGATCGGCGGCGGCGCACTTGTGTGCACCGCGCAGGATACCGACACCTATGGCCGCGCCGTGGCCCGTTGCAGAACCTCGGGCGTGGATGTCGGCGATGCCTTGGTGGCATCGGGGTGGGCCACCGCGTTCCGGCGCTACGGCGAGGACTATGTCGCAGCCGAGGCCCGCGCCCGCGCCGCCCGCGCAGGGATCTGGCAGTGGAGTTTCCAGCCTCCCGAGGATTACCGCGCCAGCCAGCAACGCGCCGCCGATCCCCAGCGCATTACCCGCATCGCCCGCAGCGCACCGCTCGCAAACACCTCGCAGCGCCAGTATGACCAAACCGGTGACTGCCTGATCAAGGGCAACCATTCGCGCAAGGGCGAGTGGATCTATCACCTCCCCGGCATGCCCTATTATGCGCAAACCCGTGCCGAGGCCTATTTCTGCAGCGAAGCGCAGGCGCAAGCCGCCGGCTATCGCCGCGCCATCGTGCGCTGACAGGATATTTGCCGGGTCAGGCGTTATCAACCGCGCGGGCTAATCCGCTCGAGCAACGCGAGTGTCTGGCGCGCCGAGCCGGGCGGCGTGGTGCCAGCCAGTTCCAGCGTCACCGCGCCGTGCAGGGCCGACCAGATCAGTCCCTCCAGCCCCCGCGCCTCGGCCTCAGGCACGCCGTTCTCGATCAGTCCGTCACCGTAGACGGACAGCGTCGCCCGCGCGCGCGCGATGGCGCAGGCGAGCGGATTGTTACCGCCCTCCTCCCGCCCCTGCTGGTGCTGACCGAACATCAGGGCATAGGTGTTGGCATGGGCAAACGCGAAATCGACATAGGCGGCGCCCGCCGCCATCGCCCGCGCCTCGGTGCTGCCGGCTGTGGCAGCATAGGCCGCCTCCAGATTGGCGGCGAACCGCTCGAACCCCCGGATGCGCACCGCAGCGAGGATGTCCTCGCGGTTGGCGAAGTAGCGATAGGGGGTCATCGGGCTGACCCCCATGGCGCCCGCGATCTGGCGCATCGAGACATTTTCCGCCCCCCGCTCGGCAAACATCGCTTCGGCCACATCGCATAATCGGGCCTTGAAGGCGGCAAGATCGTTATCGGTAAGCGAGCGCGACAAGCCACGATCTCCTGTGTGCAGCGGCATTGTAACCGGCACGCCTTGACATGGCAATCTTACAGTGTAAATTTACGCTGTAAACAGAATGGGGAAGCAAAGCCGTGAACACCCTCGAAACCGACTATCTCGTCATCGGCGCGGGCGCTGTGGGGCTGGCTTTTGCCGACACGATCATTGCCGAGAGTGACGCGCACGTTACCATCGTCGACCGGCGGGCCCAGCCCGGTGGGCACTGGAACGACGCCTATGGCTTTGTGGCGCTCCACCAGCCCTCGGCCTTTTACGGCGTCAATTCGCTTCCCCTTGGCGAGAACCGCAAGGACACCTGCGGGGCCAATGCCGGGCTGTACGAACTGGCTTCGGGCGCGCAGGTAACCGGCTATTACGAGCGCGTCCTGCGCCAGAGCCTGCTGCCGTCAGGACAGGTGACCTATCTGCCGATGACGGATTACCGCGGCGATGGTCAGGTGGTTTCGCTGATGTCGGGCGAGGAGACGCGCATTACGGTGCGTCGCAAAACGGTGGATTCGACCCATAACAGTCCGGTCATCCCCGTCACCCACACGCCGCGCTTTGCCGTGGCTGATGGCGTGCGAATGGTGCCTCCCGGCGCGCTTGCCCGCCTGTGGCTGGAGGCGGAGCGCCCGCAGCGTTTCGTGGTGCTGGGCGGCGGCAAGACGGCGATGGACGCGGTCGGCTGGCTGCTGACAATGGGCGCCCCGCCGGAAGCGATCCAGTGGGTGCGCCCGCGCGAGAGCTGGCTGATCAACCGCACCTGCACCCAGCCCGGGGCAGAATTCTTCGATGCGGTGTTCGGCGGCCAGCTTGCCCAGATGCGCGCCTTTGCCGAAGGAACCTCGCCCGATGACATCTTCCACCGGCTGGAAGCGGCCGGGATGATGTTGCGGATCGATCCGTCTGCGGTGCCGACCATGTTCCACTATGCCACGATCTCGCAAGGTGAGATCGATGCCTTGCGCCGCGTCACAAATGTGGTGCGCAAGGGCCGGGTGACCGCCCTCACGCCGACGCAGATCGTGCTGGAAGACGGCGTGGAGCCGGTCCTGCCGGGGACGCTGTATGTTGATTGCACCGCATCGGCGGTGGAGCCGCGCCCTTCGGTACCGATCTTCCAGGGTGACCGGATCGTGCCGCAACTCGTGCGTGTGCCCCAGCCTTGTTTTTCCGCAGCGCTGATCGCCTTCGTCGAGGCGCATTACCCGGATGACGCCGCCAAGAACGCGCTTTGCCGTCCCGCGCCCTTCCCATTCGATCTCACAAGTTACCTCACCACCAATATCGTCAACATCATGAATCAGGGCAGCTGGTTCACCGACGAGCGGCTGGGCACGTGGATCCGGCAGAGCCGCCTTGACGGCTTCGGCAAGATTGCTGCCGCGGTTGACCGGGAGGATAAAGCGCGCATCGCGGTGCTTCAGGAGATGCGCCAGACAGGGCCGCTGGCCGTCGCCAACCTGATGCGGCTGGCGGGCGCTGCGGCCTGAGGCGGAACGACCAGCTTTCGCATCTGCAAAATACTGCAAGCCAAACCGCCGCTTTGCCGCTATGGCGCAGGCCGCACCCGCCTTTGTCGCCGGTGTAGCCTCGCCCGCGTCGATGCCCGGTTCGCGCCGTTCTCACGCCTTACTCCTCCCCCGCGACCCGCCCGCACATTCCCCGAGAACGCCCCTTTATGTCTTTCGAGAATCTTCCGCCCCTGCTCGCTCAGGCGCTTGCCGAACGTGGCTATGACGCTCCCACTCCGGTGCAGGCCGCCGCAATCGCTCCGGACGCTGCCGGACGCGATCTGATCGTTTCGGCGCGCACCGGATCGGGCAAGACCGTCGCCTTCGGTCTCGCGCTGGCCGAGGCGTTGCTGGCAGCCACCGGCGGCAGGCCGCTTGCTGAACGCCCGCTGGCGCTGGTGATCGCCCCCACCCGCGAACTCGCGCTTCAGGTCAGCCGCGAGCTGAGCTGGCTTTATGCCAGCGCCGGCCTGCGCATCGCCACCTGCGTCGGCGGGATGGATGCGAGCAAGGAACGCCGCGCGCTTTCTTCCGGCCCAGCCATCGTCGTCGGCACGCCGGGCCGCCTGCGCGACCATCTTGAACGCGGCGCGCTCGACCTGTCGGCGCTGGTCGGCGTGGTGCTCGATGAAGCGGACGAGATGCTCGACATGGGCTTCCGCGAAGACCTTGAGGAAATCCTCGACGCCACCCCCGAAAGCCGCCGCACGCTGATGTTCTCGGCCACCATGCCGCGCGAAATCGTGCGTCTGGCCGAACGCTACCAGAGCAATGCGCTGCGCCTGCAACTGGCCGATCACGACCGCGGGCATGACGATATCAGCTATCAGGCGGTCACCGTCGGCCCGTCGGAAATCGAGAACGCAGTGGTCAACCTGCTGCGCTTCCACGAGGCGGAATCCGCGATCTGTTTCTGCGCCACGCGGGAAGCTGTGCGGCGCTTGCATGCCACCTTGCAGAACCGCGGCTTTGGCGTCGTTGCGCTTTCGGGCGAACATTCGCAGTCGGAGCGCAATGCCGCGCTTCAGGCAATCCGTGACCGCCGCGCCCGCGTTTGCGTGGCGACCGATGTGGCCGCGCGCGGGATCGATCTGCCGACGCTCAGCCTCGTCATCCATGTCGATACGCCGCGCGATGCCGAAACCTTGCAGCACCGTTCGGGCCGCACCGGCCGCGCGGGCAAAAAGGGCACGGCGGCGATCCTCGTGCCCTACAACCGCCGCAAGCGGGTGGAAGGGATGCTGCGCGGCGCAGGCATTTCTGCCGAATGGATCGACGCGCCCACGCCCGAGGCGATCCGGGCCAAGGATCACGTGCGCTTGATGGACAAGCTCACCGCGCCCACCGAATATGACGAGGCCGACCGCGCCATCGCCGCCGAACTGCTCGAACGGATGCCGGCCGAAGATATCGCCGCTGCGCTGGTGCAGGCGCACCGTGCGAAAATGCCGGCCCCCGAAGAACTGCTCGCCAACACCCCGCAAGCGCGCGATCAGGCCAAGGCCGAACGCCATCGCCCGGGCTTTGACGATGTGGTTTGGTTCCGCATGAGCATCGGCCGCCGCAACAATGCCGAGCCGCGCTGGCTGCTCCCGCTGATCTGCCGCCGCGGCCATGTAACGCGCGGCGAGATCGGCGCGATCCGGGTCGGACCCAACGAAAGCTGGTTCCAGATCCCCCGCGAACTCGCACCCAAGTTTGCCGCGACCTTGCTGCGCACGCGCTCGGACGAGGACGATCAGGACGCGATCCTGATCGAGGAATCGGCAGAAGGCCCGCGCATCGAAGCACGCCAGAACCGCAAGCAATTCCCGCCCAAGGTCCACGCCAAGCCGTTCAATCGCGGCCCGAATGACAGGGGTTCGAATGACAGGGGTTCGAATGACAGGGGCCCGAACGACAGGGGCCCCACTGGCAAGGGACCGGGTGAAAAGCGGTTTGCGGGCAAGCCCAAGGGCAAGCCGGGCTTCAAGCCGGGCGGCGCAAAGCGGCCCTAGGCCCGCGCCGCCTCAGCGTGGTTCGCTGCGTGCAAGCTGCCTGGTGTAAACCCAGCCGATCCCGATCAGGCTGAATCCGAGCGCCATGAAGCTGGCTATCCGCAGCAGGCCTTCAAGCCCTGCGGCATCGATCAGGAACACCTTGATCACCGCCACCAGCATCAGCACCAGCGAACCGATCCGCCAACTGCGCAGCGCCCGCCAGGACCCCCACCCGAGGAAGCCCAGCGCCAGCACGATCCCGAGCAGGGAAATCAGCAGGCTTTCGGTCTGCCCGATGCCGCGCGCGGTCAGGACCGCGCCTGCAAAGACCTGCCGCAGCAAGGAGACGCAGAACAGCGCGATAAGCGCCATTACCGCCGCATCGCAGGCGTTGCGAGCGGCGGCGGGTGCCTCTGACCATTGTGCGCGCCCGATCCACAGCGCGGCGATGGCGGCAAGGTAAGCGAGCGTCAGCCAGTTGACGATCGGCGTGGAGCCGACATGCTGGATGCTCACCAGCGGATTGTGGAGCAGCAGGGTGAACAGCGCGAAATGCACCAGCGCGGCGGCCACCAGCCCGAGGCTGACCGGACGCCGCAGCGCAGGCGGCAGGCTCTGTCCTGCGCCATAGGCTGCCGCCACAAGCAGCGCCTGCCAGATGCTGCGCTCACCCATGCCCCAATGTTCGAACTGGAACAGCGAGGTGATTGCGAAGGCCTGTTTGTAAAGGCTGTGGAGCGCAATCGTGCCAATCACCCCGACGCCGAGCAGCACGCCCGCGCGCACATCGCGGCGCAGGTCGCTGCCCTTCCACAGCATTACGCCCAGCACCGCCAGCAGCGGCGCAACGCGCAAACCCAGATCGAGCGGCTTCACCGCCGATTTCAGCATGAACGGTTCGCCCGCCACAGCCAGCAACCCGCCCACCAGCCATCCGGCGAGCGGCACCAGGCTCCACGCTGCCGCAATGGATAGCGCGGTGGTCCACGCCGCGATGCGCTGCGGCAGGGCGAGAAACAGGCCGATCGCCGCTGCACCCGCAACCCACGCCAGCGCCGCGCTCGGCAGTATCTGGGCGAGCAGGCCGTAGCCCAGCGCCACCGCCAGCACCTCTGCCGCCATGCGCGATGGCGCGGGACGGGCAATAATCGACAGAATCGCGAAGGGTGTCATCGCTGCCGCCCAGCGAATGGCGGCGCGCAGCACGTCGGTTGGCTCGGCAAGGTCGCCAAGCTGGGTGAATTCATCGAGGAAAGCAGGTGTCACTGCCAGCGCGAGCAGCCCGGCTGCGGCCCCTCCCCATGCCGCTGCATGCAGCGCGGGCGCATCGCGGCGGGCCTCGCACCACAGCAGTGGCCCGGCTGCGAGAAGCGCCATCACCGGGACGAGCCACGCAGGGCTGACGAGCAGGAGCGCGCCGAAGGCCAGCAGCGCGGCAGGCCCAAGCACGGTCAGCACTATGCGGGTCTCGCGCTCCTGCCCGCGTTGCCACAGGAGCGCAAAGGCAACGGCGGGGATCATGGCCAGCCCGGAAATGCACAAGGCCAGCAGAGGCTCGAAGGTGTCTGCGTCCCAGCGCCCGAAGCGGGCATAGACGGCGATGGCCATGATCAGCGTGACCGCCGCAAGCTGCGCCAGATCCAGCAGGCCTGCGCGCCCGCGCAGATGATGCGCAAGCGGCACTCCGGCAAAGATCGCCACTTGCGCCGCCGCCACCGCCGCGAACAGGCCCGTGTCCGGATCGCGCCAGATCACCAGCAGCCACAGTCCCAACCCCGCTGCCACCAGCGTGCCCGGCCGCAGCGCTGCGAACCGCCAGCCCAGACCGGCCAGCGCCGCGCCGATCAGCAGATACAGCCCCCAGGTCAGCGGTGCATAGCCCGCATCATCCACCAGCACCGCCATCTGCAAGGTCGCGATGCCGCCTGCTGCCAGCTGCGGCAAGCTCGGCCCGCCGCGCGAATGGAGGAAAGCTGGCAGCACCGCACCCAGCACCACAAGATAGACCCCCAGCGCCGCGAAGTCCGATGTGCTCGCAACACCGGCAAGCATCATCAGCACGCCCCAGCCCAGACCCGCCACAAGCGCGGCATAACTCATCCAGCGCCGCCCCTGCGCCTCCCCGCTCCATGCAAGACCGCCGGTAATGAGCGCCAGATAGAAGGACAGCAGCGGCACATTGGCGCTGTCGCTATCAACCAGAAGCGGCGCGGCAAAGCCGCCGACAAGGCCGATAACGGCGCTCGGCAGACCAAAGCGGAACGACAGGGCGATGGCAGCCGCAGTTACGCAGGCAAGCCCCACAAATGCCGCGCCTGCGCCGATCAGGCCATAGGTGGTGCCGGCGAGATAAAAGGCGCCGTAAAGCGTCGCCAGCCCTGCCCCGGCCAGCGCTTGCCGCACACGCGGATCGGCCAACCGGGCATCGAAGCGATAGGCGGTCTCGGCGCCCGCAAGTAGAGCGAGACCGAAAACGAAGCTCATCGCCACGCGCACCAGCGGGGTCAGCAGCCCCGCCTCGATCGAGAACCGCACGAGGAAAATGCCGGCAATCGCCAGTGCAAAGCCGCCACCCCAGATCGGCAGGCGGCGGCCGAAGATGTCCTCGAAATCGAAGCAAAGCCCGCGCTGGATCGGCTCGTCGTCGAGTGGCTCGGGCGCTGTTACCTCCGCCTCTTGCCGCACTGCGAGGGCTTCCGGTTCAGGCGCGGCAGCCTCCGGCAGAGGCCCTGCGGTGACAGCGGGCGGGTCTTCCACAGCACGGGCGATTGGCCGCGCCGGGGCCACCGGCACAGGCTCTGCCCGCTCCACCCACTCTGGCGCGGGCGTCTGGCGCGCAAAACGCAGCGCAGCGAGTTCTTCGGTCAGATCCCCCAAGCGGCGCTCAAGCGTGCCGATCCGCGACCACGCCGCCGCGAGAAATCCGCCAAGCAGAAGAAGGAGAAAGATTTCCATGACCCCGCCCCTTCATCGTCAAGGAGGGTGCACATTGCAATCGGCAAATCGCTGGCGACGGGCCGGGTCTGGCACCAGCGGAGGCGCGTTTAGCTTCGGAACTCCACCCGCGTTCTGCCGCTCACCATCCCGGCGAGGCGGGCCGCATCCCAATTGGTGAGCCTGACACAGCCGTGGCTTTCACTGCGACCGATTGCCTCGGGCGCCGGGGTGCCGTGGATACCGTAATGCTCCTTGTCGAGATCGATCCACACCACCCCGACGGGGCTGTTTGGTCCCGGCGGAAGGCGCTGTTTGTCGGCGCTGTCGGGCACATCCCAGAACAGCTCGGGATCAAAGGCGAAGGGCGGGTTATACGCCACCCCCTTCACCTTCCAATCGCCAATCGGTAATGGATCGTGCCGCGAACCGGTGGTGACGGTGAACAGCGCCACAAGCCGGTCATCGCGGTCATAGGCCTTGAGCCAGCCTTCGGATTCGTCAACGAGAATCCGGGCGACTGCGGGCTGGTCGGTGCTGACGCCGAGCGCACGAAGCGTGGCGAGCCAGTCCTTGTTCTCCACCGCGCCAGGATCGATGGCATCGCCCCCGACATTGGGAACACGCACTTGCTGTCCGGCCACGAACTCCGCGGCCACATCCTGCGCTTGCGCGGCGGCTGCGGAACCCTGCACGGCTGGCTTGCCGCCAGGATTGAGCGCCGCGAGGACAGCGGGCGTGGTGTGGAACCGTTCCGCCAGCTTTTCAGCCATGCTGGTGTAACCCAGCCGGGTCATCTGCGCCTGTGCGGGCATGTTATCGGGGATCGGCGCGAAGGCCTCATCCCCCCACGCCGCCGGGATCGTAACAACCCGGGTGGCCGGGATGTTATCAAAGGGCGAAAGCGCGGAGCGTGTGCTTTCGTCCAGTTCCCCGGTCACAGGAAGCCCGCGCGCTTCCTGAAATCCTTCGAGTGCGTTAACGAGTGAGGCCCCCTCGCGCCCATCAATGATCCCGGGACCAAAACCGAGCCGTTCGAGCACCACCTGCGCCTGCATCAGCGGGCGCGGCTCGCTATCGGGCGGGCCGGCCTCGGCGGCGGCTCCCGGCGCGGGATCGCGGGCAGCGAGCGGATCGGATGCGGCGACCGTTTCTTCGATCTGCGAAGGCGCCTGGCGCTCCTTTTCTTCGGCGCAGGCCGCCAGCAGCGACAGGCACAACAGGGGAAGCAACTTGCAATGCATCGACATTCCTTGTCGGCCAACCATCATGCCCGCGCCGCTCCCACCCATTGGCGCGCCACTGGATAGTCTTCTGCCCTGAACGCACGGGCTTCGAGCGGGAGGATCGCCCCGAAGCTCTCCACCGCCGCAGCGGCAAGCGCCGGCGCGCCGACCACGGCGTAGCGGCTGACCGGACCGATCGAGCGCAGGCTGGCAAGAAAGCCCTTGGGCGAGACAAAAGCACCAAGCGCAAAGCTTTGCGTCCCGCGAAGGTCGAGCAGCAGGCGCAGTTCTTCCTCGCGCACGATGGCAGCTTCCACCACCTCGGCCATCCCGGCCACCTGCGCCTGATCGAGCACCGGATCGAAGGTGAATTCGATGGCTGTCACACCATCGATCCGTAATTCGCGGGATTGCATCCAGAAGGCTCCTTTTGCGGACGTGCAGCCCAATTGCATGCTTCCCATAAAGGCCAATAACTACAGTCTATTGATCCAGGTTAGTGGCGCCCGATCCAGCCCGTTCGCGCCTCGGCTGAGCGATTAGTCGATCGCCCGCGGGCGCCTCGTGACTAGACCGGAGCGAGCCACAAAAAGGAGACTCGCCATGACCACACTTACCACCGATCAATCCGGGCCAGCGCCCGCCATGGCCGAAGACCTCAAGCATGATGCTGCCCGCCTGAAGGACAGCGTGGGCGCGCGGGCGCGGCAAGAAGCGGAGAGCCGCAAGGGTCAGGCCACTCAGCTTGCCGGGTCGGCTTCTGCAGCGCTGGAAACAGCAGCACAGGATTTGCGCGACAATCCTGACGCACCTGACTGGATGGCTTCTGCCCTTCAGCAAACCGCGAAGAAAATCGAAGGGCTTTCGCGTCATGTCGACGGGCGCAACATCGACGAATTGGCAGAAGACGTGGCAGGCTTCGCCCGCCGCAATCCCGGGACCTTCCTGCTTGCCGCCGCCGCTGCCGGCTTTGCCGCTGCCCGCGTGTTGCGGGCCGGTGCCGATCGCAAGCGCCACTCCGCTGACAGCACCGCAAATGGAACCGGCGACGCGCAGCAATGGCCCGCGGACGAGAACATCATGCCCACCCGCGACGGAGGCTTCACGCCCGCCTTCTCGGGCATGAATGATGATTACACGAGGACCGCGCAATGAACGAACAGCCCCGCAGTCCGGCCCCCCGTTCCGCGCCACGCCCGGGGTCCCGCGCGTCTGGCGAGGACCATAACATCGTCGATCTCGTAAGCCGCCTGACGCAGCAAGGCGCGCATCTGGCCCGCGAGCAGGTGAGCCTGATGCAGGCCGAAGTGCGCGAGGCGGCAACCGATGTGAAGGTCGCCGTCGGCGCCATGGCCGCCGCCGCCGTGGTCGGCATCGCCGGCCTTGGCGTGCTGCTGATGGGCATCGCCTATTATGTCGGAGCCGCGCTGGAGGATGTGCCACTCGGCACCACGCTGGTCGGCATCGCGACGCTGGTGATCGCACTGATCCTCTACGCCTCGGGTCGCAAGAAGATCGGCGCCAGTCAGCTCAGGCCTGATCGCAGCCTTGATACGCTCGCCGACACCCCCGCCGCCGCGACCGGCCACACCCCCGCTACCGGAGCACGATAATGACCGACACCACCACTGATCAACGCAGCCCCGAAGAAATCGAGCGTGAAATCCGCGCAACGCAAGCCGAAATGAGCCAGACTGTCCGCCAGATCGAAGGCGAGCTGACCCCGCGCGCTGTGATCGACGGGCTGCTCGACAAGGCGGGGCAGAAAGGGGTCGACAGCGACTACCTGATCGATGCCGCACGCCGTAATCCGCTGGCGCTGGGGATGATCGCGATTGGCGGGCTGTGGCTCGTCAGCGATGCAGATGCCCGGCCCTCGGCAATGAAACTGCCCATTGGCCGCAGCAACGGCAAGACCGATGAGCCCCATTCTGACGGCAGTTGGGCGCCCGAGCACCGCAGCTATGTCGAGCACATGGCGCGCTGCGAGCGAATGGCGGATGAAGACGATCAGAGCTATCGCCGCCGCCGCGATCATGCCCGCGCGAGCTATTTCATGATCGAACAGGGTCATGACGAGGACGAAGGCGGCTTCCGCCAACGGCTCGATGCGGCCACCGAAAGCCTCCGTCAGAAGCGCGAGAACTTGGGCCAGAGCGCCCATAAATTCGCCGACCGTTCGCGCGATCGCTCGCGCCAAATGATGGACGACGCACGCGGATTCTACTCCGACAATCCGCTGGTAAGCGGTCTTGCGGCGGCATTTGTCGGCGCCGTTGCAGGATCGGCCATGCCCGCCTCGCGGACCGAGGAGAATTACGTCGGCGGTCTGGGCGAACAGGCGCTGGACGCGGCAGGCGCCCGCGCGCGGCAGGCGGGTGAACAGTTGCGCGAAGGCAAGGACCAGATGCTCGACCGGGTCGACGAAAAGCTCGGCAGTCAGGGCAGCACCGGCCAGCAGACGGTGTTCGAAGACGGCGAAGGCGGCAGCGACCGTCCTCCACGTTTTGCCGAGGAACGCTGAAGTGCAGACGGCGGCGGGCCAATCGCCCGTCGCCGCTCAGCCGGGCAATGTGATCGCGAAGTCGATCGGCTTGAAGGTGCCTCCGTTCGAAGCATAGGCCGAACAGGCGGTCAGGCCCACCACCAGGTCCATCTCGGCGCGAAACCGGACGAAATCCCCTGCGCGCGTTCCGGGGGGCAACACTGCCAACCGGCCATCAGGCGCAACGGGCACGTTCATGAAGATATTGAACGCAGCCCCGATCATGTCGGGATTTACCCCAAACGGCGCCAGCGCCTCGGCAAGGTTGCCGAAGCATCCGCGATGCACCGGCTTGTCGGGGTAAAAGTGCCGGAACGTATCCTGCGAACACGGTGTCAGCAGGAAATCGTGCTGCGGCGCGGTGTCCTCGATGATGGTCAGCATCACCTGTGACCGGTTAGACCACAGCCGAGCGCCCGTGGTCAGGCGCAGGGTCTCCTCATAATCGAAGGTTCGCCCGTTCGAGAGCATCTCGGCCGGATCGCTGGCCGCAATGGCGAGCATATCGCTGACCTGCCCGCCTTCGGGATCGGTCACCGTCAGGATCGCCCCGCGCGGGAGGTTAATCGCGGTGCCGCTGCGGGGCGGGATGCGGCTCATCATGCGCTCTCCTTGGGGGGAGCAAAGGGGCACACCCAATCATCGCCCACCTCGCGCCCGCTATACTGGCGCGCTTCGCTGACATCGCCGTGCCGCGCGATCATCGGGTTGGGGCGGCCGTCAAACGCGGTGTCCCGCGCCAGAATCACGGCGCGCATCCGCTCGTATCGTCCGGCCTTGCGAAGTTGGGCAAATTGGTCGTGGAGATTGAAGACGATGGTGGGCGAAGGCGCACGCCGCGCCCGGCGTGAGGCCTGCGGGTGCAAGCCCACCGCAAAATAGGCCCGCCCGCCGAAGCTCAAGGCAAAGTCGGGCGAGCGCGGATCCTGCGAATAGCCGGGATCGCGGGCGGCTCCGGAGGCGGCATCAATCGCGCTGAGTGCATTGAGCCGCTCCCACAGCGCCGCTTCGAAGCCCTGTTCATCAAGCGTGCGCGGGCCGCCGAAGACAAAGGCGATACTGCGCAGGGTGTGGGAATCAGGCCGCCATGCGCGGCTCCACCGCACGAGCCGGTCATGGATGCGCTGATCGTCGCGGGGGGAGGTGATCAAACCCGCCGTTTCAATCCGCAGCCCCCCTTTGGCGAGGGCGGACTTGGCCCCGACACAGGGGAAACGCCGTTGCTGAATCAGACCGAGCAAGCCTTCGCGCAGGTGCCGGTCGCCGGGCAGAGCCAGGCGGCCGCTATCGTTGGTTTCGTGTTTCACTGGCCCATGGCTAGAGGATCGGGGCCCGCATGAAATTTACCCACCCCACTAGCCTCGATCAGCCACATTTGTGCCGGGCTTGCGGGGCGCGGTTTAGGCACTTGCCGCAAGCCGGTTCGAATCGCTGGAAAACTCCGCCTGTCCCTTTGCGCCGCCGCGCCAGCCTGCCTAATCCCTTCCGCGTGACTGCCACCATCAACATAGGGCGCGGGCCGGACGGTCAGGCGATCGGCATCGATCTTGCCGAGCTGCTCGCCACGCGTCTGCTGGTGCAGGGCAATTCAGGCTCGGGCAAATCACACCTGTTGCGCCGCCTGCTTGAGGAATGCGCCGGGCAGGTCCAACAGATCATCATTGATCCCGAGGGTGATTTTGTTACCCTCGCGGATGCCTTCGGCCATGTGGTGATCGACGCGGGCGCCTATTCCCCGCGCGAGATCGAGGCGCTGGCCGCGCGCGTGCGCCAGCACCGCGCCTCCGTGGTGCTGGCTCTGGACGAGTTGGAGGTCGAGGCCCAGATCCGCTGTGCAGCCCTGTTCCTGACCGCCCTGTTCGATGCCCCGCGTGAACACTGGTATCCCGCGCTGGTGGTGGTGGACGAGGCGCAGATGTTCGCTCCTGCCGCTGCGGGCGAGATGAACGACGAGGCGCGCCGCCTGACGCTGGCGGCCATGACCAACCTTATGTGCCGCGGGCGCAAGCGCGGGTTGGCCGGGATCGTCGCCACCCAGCGGCTTGCAAAACTCGCCAAGAATGTCGCGGCCGAGGCTTCTAACTTCTTGATGGGGCGCACTTTTCTCGACATCGATATGCAGCGCGCCGCTGATCTGCTGGGCATGGACCGGCGGCAGGCGGAGCGTATCCGCGATCTCCAGCGCGGGCAGTTTCTGGGGCTTGGCCCGGCGATCAGCCGCCGTCCAGTGGCGGTGCAGGTCGGCGCGGTGCAGACCTCTGGGCGCGGCGGCGGGCAAGGGCTGATCCCGCTGCCCGAGGCCGAGGAAGGCGCGATGGAGGCTCTGCTGACCGATCGTCTGGCCGAGGCTGCAGCCCAGCCCCAGCCCGTTCGCCGCCCGCCGCCTGCGCCCACTCCGCGGGCCGATCTGGAGGAAGCCCTCGCGCTTCCACGCCTGCTGCCGGAGGTCAAGCCTACACCCGCCCCGGCTGCGCCCCCACCGCCCTCACCGCCGCCGCCACGTGCCGCGCCTGCCGCCGCCCCGCCGCAGGACGCTGGAACCCTCGATTCCATCATCCGCGAAATCGCGCTAGCCGAGGGCGCATCCTATCGCCCTGCCGCGAGCCTTTTCCGCGAATTCGCAATCCTGTGCCGCCAGCGCGGCGTGGCTTCCGCACATATCGACCTTGCCCGTTTCCGTCGCCTTTTCGCCTTCGCGATCAGCGGCTTGGACGCTCTGGAGGAGGACGCCCGCCGCGCCATTACGCAGGCTGCCGAAGGGGTCGAGGATGATCTTCTGGCCCCCTACCTCGCCATCCTCATCGCCGCCCACCTTGGCACCTCCATGCCCGGCGAGGACGAGCTTGGCCGCCTCTATGGCAGCGCCTCGCCCAGCCGGGTGCGGCGGCTGCTCGATCACCTTGAACGGCAGGGCCGGATCGTGGTGCGCGAGGACTTTGGCGGGGAGCGATCGATCATTGTTCCGGCCCTGCCCGCCGCGGCGTGATGTTTCACGCGAAACATCGCTGAAGCGCGCCTCTGGAAGGGGTCTGGAGGGGGTCTAACCGGGGTCTAAGGGGGGTCTGGCGGGGGTCTGACCCGGCCTGACCCCGCCCCGGGCACCAGCCTCAGAACAGCCGCGCGCCGGGGGGCACATCGCTGTCGGGCGCAAACAGCACCACCCGGCCTTGCGCATCGGGAAAGCCCAGCGTCAGCACCTCGGACATGAACTTGCCGATCTGGCGCGGCGGAAAATTGACCACCGCCGCCACCATCCGTCCCGCCAGCGCCTCGGGCGCATAAAGCGCCGCGATCTGCGCCGAGGACCGCTTCACGCCGACGCCGGGGCCAAAATCGATGGTGAGCTTCAGGGACGGCTTCCGCGCCTCGGGGAACGGTTCCGCGGCCACAATCCGGCCGACGCGGATATCCACCCGCAGGAAATCATCGAAGCCGACCGGATCGGCAGGCGGGGCGGCAGGATCGTGGAGAAGGTGCATGGGGCCATGCTAAAGGCGATAGGTTGCATTTGACAATCCTTTGCAGCCCTCGCAGTCTGCGGCCCGAGACACTTAGGGGATCAATTCAATGCAAGCGCAAATTCTCGCGCCCGCCTCCGTGCTGGTGGTGTGGTCGCTGATCGTGCTCCTGTGGATCATTCCGGCGCGCTTTGGTGCGGTGGCGAAGCTGGCCGACAAGTCAGCCCTGCCCCGCAAGGTCGGCGTGCGCGGCAATGATCTGGAAGGCGTGCTGCCCGACAAGGCCAACTGGCCGGCCCATAACTACACCCACCTGATGGAACAGCCGACGGTGTTCTACGCAGCCATCATGATCCTTGCGATCATGGGGCCGGGCGCGGTGGATGTGGCGCTGGCCTGGACCTATGTGGCGCTGCGCATCCTCCACTCGCTCTGGCAGAACATCGTCAACACCATCCCGGTGCGGTTCACGCTGTTTATCCTGTCGACCTTCGCGCTGATCGTGCTGGCGATCCGCGCGGTGATAGCAACCGCCTTTGCCGACCCCTCGGCCCTGCCCGCTTAAGGAGCGCACAATGATTGGAATGGATATCTTGCAACCCGTGGTCGCGCTGCTGGCGTGGACGATGGTGATGTGGCTGTGGATGTATGCCACCCGCATTCCGGCGATGAACAAGGCCGGGATCGACGCCAAGAACCTTGTCGGCGGCGAAGGGTCGAGCCTGCGGGCGAAACTGCCTGACAGCGTGAGCTGGAAAGCGGACAACTACAACCACCTGCACGAAGCGCCGACGCTGTTCTATGCGGTGGCCATCGTGCTGGCGATCATCGGGCAAGGCGACGGGTTCAACACCACGCTGGCATGGGCCTATGTGGCATTGCGCGTCGCCCACAGCATCGTGCAGGCAACGGTCAACCGGGTGATTGTGCGCTTTGCGCTGTTCTCGTTGTCGAGCGCTGCGCTGATGGCGCTGATCCTGAACGCGTCGATGGCAGTGTTCTGAGGCTGACCTGAAATCTCTCCCCGTTCCGCCGGGACGGGGAGAGATGATTTGCGGCTTACTCGGCCGCTTCGGCCTGCTGCCCGGCATATTCGCGCGCGGCAAGGTAACGCTCGGCGTCCAGCGCGGCCATGCAGCCCATGCCGGCCGCAGTTACCGCCTGACGGTAGACATGATCGGTCACATCGCCGGCGGCGAACACACCCGGGATTGCGGTCTTGGGCGTGCCGGGCTCGGTCAGCAGGTAACCGCTCTCGTCCATCGGCAACTTGCCGACGAACAGCGAGGTCGCGGGCGCATGGCCGATGGCGACGAAAGCGCCGTCAGTTTCCAGCGTGCTCGCTTCGCCCGTCACCGTGTCAGTCAGCGCGAGGTGGTGGAGCATGCCGTTCTCCCCCGCCTCGAAGCTGTCCACGGCCTTGTTCCACAGCACGGTGATCTTGGGATTGGCGAACAGGCGTTCCTGCAAGATCTTCTCGGCCCGCAGGCTGTCACGGCGGTGGATTAGGGTGACGTTGTCGGAATGGTTGGTGAGATACAGCGCCTCTTCCACGGCGGTGTTGCCCCCGCCGATCACCGCCACGCGCTTGCCGCGATAGAAGAACCCGTCACAGGTGGCGCAGGCCGAAACACCCTTGCCGCCCAGTTCCATCTCGCCCGGAATGCCAAGCCACTTGGCCTGCGCGCCGGTGCAGATCACCACGCAATCGGCGATATATTCATCCCCGCTGTCGCCCACGGCGCGGAAGGGGGAGCCGTTTTCGAGATCGACCGACACGATCGTGTCCCAGATCATGCGCGTGCCGACATGTTCGGCCTGGGCGCGCATTTCCTCCATCAGCCACGGGCCCTGCACCACATCGCGAAAACCGGGATAATTCTCGACATCGGTGGTGATGGTGAGCTGCCCGCCGGGCTGGAGGCCCTGCACGACAATCGGTTCCAGCATCGCGCGCGCGGCATAGATCGCGGCGGAATAGCCTGCCGGGCCGGAGCCGATGATGAGCATCTTGGTGGTGTGGGTGGCCATGTATACGGTGCCTCGGATGGGAATTTTCTGAAACGGGATATGGGGTTTGCAGGCGCGATTGTCACGCCACGAAGCGGGCGATGAGGCGCTGTTTGCGTGCCTCGTCCACACCTAAAATTGTGTCCAGATAGGCATCGAGCGAGCCGTGATCCTGTGTCACCTTTGCGATGTAAGTATCGAGATATTCAGGCAGAACGCCCATAAGATTGTGCAGCGCCTCAGGGTCGATGGCCCCGTAATGCGCCTCCATCCGGGGCAATGACTGGCGTTCAAGGATCGCCCGGGTGGGCGCTTCATTGGTGAGCAGGAATTCACCCGCGATATCATCGTGATGCACGCCGAGGGTGTGGAGCAGCAGGCTCGCGGCGATCCCGGTGCGGTCCTTGCCGGCAAAGCAATGGACGAGGCTGCCGCCCGCGTTGGCGTCAAGCGCGTTGAAATATTCGCGGAACACCCAGATCATCGCCGGATTGACCGGCATCCTTGTATAGACCGCCAGCATCCGCTCACGCGCGCGCTGTGGGGTCATCACTACATCCCCGCCCCCGCCTTCATGTGGCGGCGAGTTTGATGTTTCCCCATCATAGGCAATGACTTGTGCAGCGAAGTTCGCATGACGTCTGCACGGAAATCCGGTGCGCTCGCTGGTACCGCGCAGGTCGATCACGGTGCGGATATCGAGCGCATCGACCAGAGCGAGATCAGCCTCGCTAGCCTCCATGTGCTGGCCCGAGCGCAGCAGCACGCCGGTCTTCACCCGGCCCCCGCCGGGCACGGCATAACCGCCATAATCGCGCAGATTGTGGATGCCCTCGGTCACATAGAAGGGGCCGATACGGGCGGGCGCAAGAGAATCGCTGGTCATGGCGCGGGACCCTTACAGCCCGGCGGTGCATGGGCAAGCCGCAGCCTAGGTGATGTTGCGAGGGGCAAAGGAAGGCCGCTCCCAACCCGTTGTTGGTTAATCCGGCATTTGCCAACTGCAACTCTGCCCACAGGTATTCCCATGGCCCGCATCCTGATTGCCGATGATGACGAACTGGTCGCCGAATTGGCGAGCGAACTGCTGATCGATGCAGGCTATGCCTGCGGCTGGGTCACCACCGCCGCCATGGCGTGGGCCTGCATCCAGAAGAAGCGCCCCGATCTGCTGCTGCTCGACCAGTCGATGCCGGGGGAATCCGGCCACACCCTGCTGCGCCGCTTGCGCCAGTCGGCCGAGTTCTACGATCTGCCGGTGATCATGTTCACCGCGATGGCGGGCGAGCAGGACCACCTGCAGGCGATCTATGCCGGCGCGAACGACTTTGTGTCCAAGCCGTTCGAGCCGGCCAATCTGATCGCGCGCGTGCGGCGCATCTTCAAGCTGCGCGGTGACCGGCCGCGCCATGTCGATCTGAAAAGCGCAGTGGTGCACGAACCGGTGGCAGCAGCGCCCAGCATCCGGCGGGTGCTTTAACGCGTCAGCAAGCCGCGCCCGATCACTTGCGCCTGAATCTCGGCTGCGCCTTCGAAGATGTTGAGAATCCTCGCATCGCACAGCACCCGGCTGATCGGGTATTCGAGCGCATAGCCATTGCCGCCGTGGATCTGCACGGCATTGTCAGCCGCGCTCCATGCCGCGCGGGCGGCGAGCAGCTTGGCCATCCCAGCCTCGATATCGCAGCGCGTGCCGGTGTCCTTGGCGCGGGCGGCGGCATAGGTGAGTTCGCGTGCCAGCACAGTGTCCACCGCCATCAGCGCCAACTTGTCAGCCACGCGGGGGAAGGCGGTCAGCGGCTCGCCGAACTGCTTGCGGCCCAGCGCGTAATCGAGCGCAAGGTCAAAGGCGTTCCATGCCACCCCCACGGCGCGCGCCGCGGTCTGGATTCGGGCGCCTTCGAAGGTACGCATAAGCTGCTTGAAGCCCTGCCCCTCACGCCCGCCCAGCAGGCCATCGGCGGCCACGCCAAAACCATCGAGGCCGAGCGCATATTCCTTCATCCCGCGGTAGCCGAGCACTGCGATCTCGCTGCCCTCGATCCCGGCATCGGGAAACGGCGCAGCGTCGGTGCCGCGGGTCTTTTCGGCGAGCAGCATCGACAGGCCCGAATAGCCCGGCGTTGCCGGATCGGTACGCACCAGCATCGTCATCAGGTCGGCGCGCGCGGCGTGGGTGATCCATGTCTTTGCGCCGGTCACCTGCCAGCTCCCGTCCGCCTGCCGGTCCGCGCGCGTGCGCACGGCGGCAAGGTCTGATCCGGTATCGGGTTCGGTGAACACCGCAGTCGGCAGGCACGAGCCATCGGCAATCCGGGGGAGCCAATGCGCCTTTTGTTCGGGCGTCCCGTTCTCGGCGATCAGCTCGCCCGCGATCTCGGAACGGGTGCCGAGGCTGCCCGCACAGATCCACCCGCGCGACAATTCCTCCGAGACCACCGCCATCGCCAACTTGCCTTGGCCAAGCCCGCCGTGTTCCTCCGGGATGCACACCCCGAACACGCCAAGGGCTGCCATCTCGGCGATCACGTCATCGGGGATCAGCGCATCGGCAAGGTGCCACTGGTGCGCGTGGGGCGTGATTGCGGCGGCGGTGAAGGCGCGCATCTGGTCACGCACGAGGTCGAGCGCCTCATCGCCCAAAGCCTCGCACGGCCGCACGCCCTGCCCCAACAGGGCGGCCAGCGCGGCGCGGGTCTGCACCGTGCTGCCTTCCGCCAGAAATCGCGCGACCGCCGGATCGCCCGCCAGTGCGCGCGCGGCATCTTCGGTGCCGAGGCCTGCGGGGCGCACCACCTCGTGCGCGCTCATCGGCAGGCCGTATGCGATCTGGGCGAGGTATTCGCCAAAGCCGATCCGCAAGGTGAGCACCTCGGCCTCGCCCAGCCGCCCGGACTGCTCGGCCCGCACAGCCCAATCGAGGCTCGCTTCGAGCGCGGCGATGCTGGCCGCCACCCAGGCAAAGCCATGCACGCGGTGCTGCTCGCGGGTCAGCAGGACGGCATCAGGCACGCCTGCCGGCGCAACCACCGCCGCCAACGCTGCCCGCACGCTTTGCGAATACCCGCGCGCCACCCCCAAAGCCGCCCGCGCCGCCGTGATCCAATTGTTCATGGGACGGGGTGCTAGCAGAGGCGGGCGGGCGAGGCGAACCGACAAATTCGCTGCCACGCTCGAAATCCCGCATTTCGCCAAGTCGCAAACCTGCGCATCAATGTTGCTGCAGGGTGACACCCCTTCAACAAAAAGGATAGGGTCACTCCCTCTGCGCGATCCACCCTTATCACAGATTGGTAATGGGTTATCATATGACATGGGCATGCCAAACAAGCGGCGCGCCCACCGAAAACGGGGCTGGGCGGTACAGTGGAAAACACGGCCGCCTGATCTTGTGCAGGATGGACCGTTAGAGACTGCGGATGACGGGGGGCTAAGCCCATACCGGCCCGGTCTATGGCGATAACGACACGCAGCGCCTCTGCCCTCCCGCGGAGCCCGCTTCTGTCTCCACAGACCTACGCGAGGATATATCATGCGTCATTCGAAGATTTCCCTTCAGTCGGCTTCGCTTCCCGCGCTTGCCGCCGCCCTGCTGATTGCAGGTTTTACCCCGGCCTCGGCCAGCGCGCAGGATAGCGTGGCGGAAGAAGACGCCGCTGCCGAGGAGGCGCCGGAGGGGCAGATCATCGTCACCGGCTCGCGCATTGCCCGCGATCCCAACGCAACTGCGCCGCTGCCGATCAGCACCCTCGATTCCGAAGCCCTGCGCAATTTCGGCTCGACCGACGCGACCGCCGCGCTGCGCCAGATCCCGGCGCTGATTTCGTCCGGCACGGTGGCCGACTCGATTGAACGCGGCGGCGGCGGGGTTGGTCAGGCAACGCTCAACCTGCGCCAGCTCGGTTCGAACCGGACGCTGGTGGTGATCGATGGCTGGCGTCACGTTTCGGGCGTGGCCGGCTCGCAGACGGTCGACGTCTCGACGATCCCCAACGCCCTGATCGAGCGGGTCGAAGTGCTCACCGGCGGCGCCTCGGCGGTCTATGGTGCGGACGCGGTGACCGGTGTGGTCAACTACGTCCTCAAGCGCGATTTCGAAGGTCTTACCCTTGATGGCCAGATGGGCATTTCCTCGCAAGGTGATGGGCGCTCGGCCCGGATCGAAGGTGTTTACGGCAAGAACTTTGCCGAAGGGCGCGGCAATGTGACCTTCGCTGCCGGTTATACCAAGGACAACGAACTGCTGTTCGGCGATCGCGATTTCACCGCCAATAACGGCCGCGGCAACAACTCGGCAACCTATCAGAACCCGCTGCGGCGGTTCCAGCGCGGCGACATCAACGCCTCGACCATGCCCAACTTCGCCAACCGTTTCCGCATTGGCGGCTCCGCCCCGTCGGCCGGCCGCTTCCCTTATGGCGGGGTGATCCCGACCGCGGCCGAAATCGCCACCCTGTTCCCCGGCGGCATCACCGCGGCTGAACAGGCGCTGGTGGACCGTGCCGCTGCTGCACCCTCTTTCGTGATCGGCGGCGATCCGCGCTTTGCGATCTCGTCCATGTCGGGCCTGATCTACCGCGCAGACTTTGCGCGCGGCTCGCTCGATCTCAACAACAACGGCACCCCTGACTGCAACGAAAGCTACATCGGCCGCGTCGTGTTCGGCGGGGGTGGCTGCTACATCACCAACGCGGATGGCAGCGTGAAGGTGTTCGAGGACGGCCTGATCGCGGGCACCGCCAACCAGTTCGGCGGTGACGGCGCGGTGGAGCGCACCAACAATGCCTCGCTGATCCCGGGATCGGAGCGCATCTACGGCAACCTGCGGACCAACTATGAATTCTCGAACGCAGCGCGCGTGTGGGTGGATGCGAAGTACACCCGCAACGTCACCACCAGCCGCAATGATTACAACACCTTCTACGACACGCTGTTCATCTCGCCGCAGAACCCCTTCATCCCCACCGCGCTGCGGGGTGAAGCCAATGCCGCTGGCGGCCTGCTGGTCAGCCGCGATTTCACCGATCTCGGGCCGAACATCAGCAAGGCCACGCGTGAAACTTATCGCATCGTCGGCGGGATCGACGGGGAAATCACCCCTAACCTCAAGTACGAACTGGTGGGCAATTATGGCCGCACCGACAACAGCACCACCACCGGCAACTCGGTGCGCTATGACCGTCTGTTCGCGGCGATCGACGTGATCACCGATCCGGTCACCGGCCGGCCGACTTGCCGTTCCAACGTCAACCCGACCGCGCTCCACCCGGGGTCGGAAGCCTTCCCGGTGATCGCGAACGGCTTCTTCACCTTCCGCCCCGGCGCCAACAGCGGCTGCGTGCCCGCCAACCTGTTCCGCGGTGCCAATTCGGTGAGCCCGGAGGCTGCAGCGTGGATCACCACCCCGACCACCACCCGCGCGCGGCTTGAACAGCTGGTCTTCACCGGCCTGCTCAACGGCGACACCGGCGGGTTCTTCAACCTGCCGGGCGGTGCGGTGAGCTTCTCGCTCGGCGCGGAATACCGCAAGGAAAAGTCGCAGACCAATCTCGATCCGCTGGTGCTCGGCCTGCTGCCGGAAGGCTCGCCCGCCGGGCCGGCTGGCACCTTCATCGGCAACATCTCGCCCAACCAGTCGCTGATCTTTGACGCCACCCGCAACCAGAACGCAGGCGGCCAGTTCGAAGTGGTCGAAGCCTTCGGTGAAATCCTCGTGCCGCTCTTGTCCGACACCCCGTTCTTCCATGAACTGAGCGTCGGGGCTGCGGGCCGCTATGCCGATTATTCCACCATCGGCGGCGCCTTCACCTGGAACGTCAACGGCATCTGGGCCCCGATCGAGGACATCCGCTTCCGCGGCACCTATGCTCGCGCGATCCGCGCACCGAACATCGCCGAACTGTTCAGCCCGGAACTGACGGCGTTCTTCCGTCCGGCCGATCCGTGCAGCCAGTCGAACATCAACAACCTGCTCGCCAACAATGATCCGGCGGCGCAGAACCGTCTCGCCAACTGCCGGGCCGATGGCATTCCGGTGGGCTATGAAGACCCGCTCACCGCGCGCTTTGCCGGCGTGTCGGGCGGCAACCCCAACCTGCAGGAAGAAACCGCAACGACCTTCACGGCCGGTGCGGTGGTGCAGCCGCGGTTCATTCCGGGTCTGACCCTGTCGGGGGATTACTACTCGATCAAGATCGAGGACGCGATCCAGGCCGTGGCCGCGCAGGACATCGTCAACAACTGCTATGACCTGCCGACCTTCCCGAACAACTTCTGCGGGTTGTTCAGCCGCAACCGGAATGCTGCCTCGCCGACCTTCCTGGGCTTCAACTTCCTGCGGCAGTCGCAGATCAACTTCGCGGCGCTTGAAACCCGCGGGGTCGATGCGCAGATCGCCTATGCCTTCAGCCTCGGGCAGAACAACTTCAATCTGGCGCTGAACGGCAACTGGACCGAGCGGCTTAACCGCTTCTTCGATCCGCGCCGGCCGGATGTTGCCAACCCGGGCCTGCGCGAGCTTGGCGCCCCCGAGTTTGCAGGCTTCGGCAGCGTGACCTGGAACCGCGGCGACTTCACGCTCAATTACGGCGTGCAGTACATCGAATCGACCGCAGTCGCTTCGGTGATCCAGATCGAGCGCATCAACTTCGAATTCGGCCCGGCGGGCTTTGCGCCGGATTACTGGATCCACAACCTCGCCTTCTCGCTCGATGCGACCGAGAACGTCACCTTCTACGGTGGGATCAACAACGTAACCAACGAGATCCCCTACCTGTCGAGCTCGGCCTACCCGGTTTCGGGTCTGGGGCGCAGCTTCTTCCTCGGGGTGACGGGCCGCTTCTGATCCGGCTCCGGAATGCAAAAAGAGCGGGCGGGAGAACATTGGTTCTCCCGCCCGTTTGCTTTGGCGCGAAGGCCCGGGTGCTTAGTCGTAAGTGCCCAGCAAGGCGCGGGCGACCACCCAGTTGTGGATCTCGCTCGGGCCGTCATAGATCCGCATGGTGCGCAGCTTGTTGCTCATGAGGTAAAGCGGCAATTCCCGCGTCATGCCCATGCCGCCGTAAAGCTGCATCGCGTGATCGACGATCTCGTAGGCGCTCTCGGTGCAGAAGCTCTTGATCATCGAGATTTCAGAACGCGTGTCGCGCCCCTCGTCGATCTTCCAGGCGCAGTCATAGGTCATCAGCCGCATCGCGTGGATCTTGGTCGCGGCATCGGCGATCCAGTTCTGCACCGTCTGGCGCGATGACAGGGGCTTGCCGAAAGTGCTGCGCTGCGGCGCATAATCGATCATCATCTCCAGCGCGCGCTGCGCCATGCCGATCGACCACGAGGCCATCTCGATCCGCCGCGTGCCCAGCCGCACCTGCATCGGCGCAAAGCCCTGCCCCCGCTTGCCGAGCAGCTTCCAGCCCGGCACCCGGCAATCGTCGAGCGCGATCTCATAGGTCGCCGTGCCGTCGATCATCGGGATCTTGCGGGTGACGTTGAAGCCGGGCGTGTCACGATCGACGAGGAAGGCCGACATCCCGTTGCGGCCATTGGGGTTCTTGTCAGTTACCGCCATCAGGATCGTGAAATCGGCCTCGGCGCCCTTGGTGATCCAGATCTTGCGGCCGTTGATTACCCAGTCGTCGCCATCCTGCACGGCGGTGGTCTTCATGCCTTGCGGATCCGCGCCTGCACCCGGTTCCGAAATGCCGATCGCGCTGATCGTCTCGCCGCGCACATAGGGTTCGAGATAGGCCGCGCGCTGGCGCTCGTCGGCGGCAACCATCAGCATCCGCAGGTTCGGGCTGTCGGGCGGCAGGTAATAGGGGACAACTGTCCTGCCCAGCTCCTCGCTCACGCCCACCATCGCCACCATCGGCAGGTTCATGCCGCCCACTTCTTCGGGCGCATCCAGCCCCCACAGGCCCAGATCGCGGCTGACCGCGTCAACCTTGGCGGTCTCCTCAGGGGTGAGATAGGTGCCCTGCCCGATGTTTTCGCGGGCGATCACCGTCTGTTCGTAAGGCATCAGCTGATCGCGCACGAACTTGCCGACCAGTTCCTTCAGCATCTGGTGTTCGTGGGGAAGCTCGAAATTCATGTGGCTCTCGTCCCTCATATCCTTGGGTCTGCGGCGCCCCTGACACCACACATTGGGCGGCCTGTCACCCCTCGCCAAATGATCAGCGGCGCAGATTTCGCACCGCGCGTTGCCCGCCGCGCACAGGGAGCGATTGCTTGACGCTGGCGCGCACCCGCCATACCTTCAGACCTCGCTATCTGCGCTTATTGGCAGAGAAGGCACGAAAGGATCACCGCCCATGTCCCGTTTTGCCGAAGGCGTGGTCCGCTTCCAGCGCGAGGTCTTTCCCGAAAAGCGCGAATTGTTCGAACGGCTCAGCAATGGTCAAAGCCCCGAGGCATTGTTCATCACCTGCTCTGACAGCCGGATCGAAACCGCGATGCTGACGCAGACCGATCCGGGCGAGCTGTTCATTTGCCGCAACGCGGGCAATATCGTGCCTCCGCACACCAACCAGACCGGCGGCATGACCGCCTCGATCGAATTCGCCATCGGCGCGCTGCGCATCCCCAATATCGTGGTGTGCGGGCATACCGATTGCGGGGCGATGAAGGGGGCGATGAACCGCGCCGCTCTCACCAACCTGCCGCACGTGCGCGAATGGCTGGGCTATGCCCAAGGCGCGGTTGACATCACCGAGGCATTGGGCGGGCATCTGGAACCGGCTGCCAAGATGCGGATGCTGCTCGAACAGAACGTCATCCTGCAATTGCAGCATTTGAAGACCCACCCCACTGTTGCCGTGGCGCTGGCGCAAAAGGCGCTGGTGCTGCACGGCTGGGTCTATGATATCACCACCGGCGAAGTCGAAGCGTGGGACGAGGCGGCGGGCGCATGGGTGCCGGTGGAAGAACGCTATGCCGCCGATCTCGCCACCGTGATGCTGGCCCGCCACGCCTGCTGAGGCGCAAAAGGCCGCGGGCCTAGGCGACGGTTTCAGCCCCTTCGGCGTGCCACATCCGCTTGGCTTCTTCGATATCGACCGGGGTCGCGCGGCTGAGGCGATGGCCGATGAAATCGATGCCTTCGATCAGCCACAGCGCAAGATCCGGCTGGGCGAGGCTGTAAACGCGCTGCTGGCCACGAGTCTTGGTTTCCACCAACGCCACGGCGCGCAGCACGCCAAGGTGCTGCGAAATGCGGGTAGGCGAAAGTTCGAGCAGATCGCCAAGCTCGTTCACCGTCTGTGCGCCTGCCTGCAATTTCAGCAACAGACGGATGCGATCCGGGTGCGAAATCTGCCGCAACACGTGGGCCAGTTCAGTTGCGACAACCTTTCGGCTTGGCATAACAATACCTTTTCGTTTTCACCCATCACGTCGATGTTACGCTATAACGCGCAATGCAGTGGTTCGGTTTCCAAAAATTGCAACATATGCGGCTTTTTTTAACGCTAGCCAGCCTTGCACCGGGCGTTGCGCTGGGGCGGTCGGGCGGCACAGCAGGGCGATAAATTCCGCGTCCGAGATCACGTTGACATAGGGCACATCGCCCGCGCCGCGCCCGGCGGTTGTCACGCCGCTGTCGCGCAAGCGCACCCATGCCTCGTGCAACTTCAAGGCAGCGCGCGGCGCTCCGGCCTGATCCAACGCCAGCGCCAGCGCGAGCACGAGCGCGGTCGCATCAAGCGGCAGCGCCGCCGCGCCTTGCCCGCAGCCCGGCACTTCGCTGGTGACCAGACGCACCACCGGGCCGCTCGGCTCGCCGTCGCACCACAGCATGGGCCATGGCCCGCGCAGGCCGCCGGTTTCAGCCAATAGCGTGAATACGGTGCTGCGCAGGTCGGGCATGACGATAATCGCATCCCACGGCGCCCGGCCCCCGGCGAGCGGCACTAGCGCCTCCTCGATCGCGAGAATGTCGAGTCCGCCAGCCCGATCCAGCATCGCGGCCACAGCCTCGCGCTGGCGGGCGTGCAGGATAATCGCGATCCGCCCGCGCCCCTCGGCCTCGGCGGCGGCCAGCATGGCGCGCATCACCGCAGGCTGCGGGAGCAGGATTCCGGCTTCGGGTGCGCAATGGGCCGGGTGCGGGCTCATCAGCACCACATCACATCCACCGCGGGTCAGCGCCTTGCCGCGCGGGTGATCCACGCCGTAACTCGCCGCGAACTGGGCTTGCGGCAGCTCGGGGGCACCGCCGTGCTGGAAGGCAGCGGCGCTCCAGCCAATCCAAGGCGCAAAGACCGGCGCAGGCTGGCATTCATTGGCAGACGGCTGTCCGGCCAGGGCAACACCGAGCCAGCCGAGCAGCTGCGCCAGACCCGCCTCCCATTCCTGCGGGACGGGATCATGCGGACGGGCAAAGCCCAGCGGCGCGCTGCCCACCAGCGCCAGCGGCGCACGGCCCCGGACGGAGCTGGCCGGGCTGTGACTGGTGGAGGGGCTGATTTGATCCACGACCGGGCAGTCCTTGGGCGCGAGGGACGGGAAGACGCAGGCCACCTGTTAGTCGAGGCGCCGCGATCTGAAAAATTCAATCTTGCTGCGCAAACGTTCGATAATATGGATGGTTGAAAAACTCACATGCCAACCCGGCTTGAATCCGCGCCGCCAGACGGGCATCACGGCTGCGGGAGAAGAGGGGTACAACACACATGAAATTCGCAACTCTGCGCGCCGGGTCGGCGCTCGCGCTCGTTATCGCGGCTGGCGCGCCTGCTGCCGCGCAAAACACGCCCGCGCCTGCCAGCGCGTCCACGGCTTTCGAACAATTGGCCACCTCCAAGGCCCTGCCCCCCGAAGGCACCCGCGATGCCGCCGATTCCCAGCGCGGCTTCCTTGCCACTCGCAAAGACCCGGTGATCACTGGGGCGAACGGCAAGCCGGTCTGGAACCTTGATGCCTATGCCTTCGTCACCGGCGCTGCGCCCGAAACGGTCAACCCCTCGCTGTGGCGGCACATGACCCACCTGAAGCGCCACGGCCTGTTCCAGGTGGCCAGCGGCGTGTGGCAGGTGCGCGGGTTCGATGTCTCGAACATGACGGTAATCCGGGGACAGGAGGGGTGGATCGTGATCGACCCGCTCACCAGTGTCGAGGCAGCCAAGGCGGCGATGGAGCTGGTCAACGCCACGCTCGGGACACGCCCCGTCAGCGCGGTGATCTATTCCCACAGCCACGGCGATCACTTCGGCGGCGTGCGCGGGGTGGTGGACGATGCCCCGATCAAGGCGGGCAAGGTGCCAATCATCGCGCCTGCCGGCTTCATGGAGGAGGCGACGTCCGAAAACGTCATGGCGGGCGGTGCGATGATGCGCCGCGCGGCCTATCAGTTCGGCACCGGCATCGCACCGGGCGCCACCGGACAGATGGGGAGCGGCATCGGCATGGGCCTGTCGGCGGGCACTCTGTCGCTGATCCCGCCGACCGACATTATCGCCAAAACCGGCGAGACGCGGGTGGTGGACGGCGTGGCGCTGGAATTCCAGATCGTCTCGGGCACCGAGGCTCCGGCCGAATTCAACGTGCTGATCAAGCCGGAAAAGACCTTCCTTGCTGCCGAGATCGCTACGTGCAGCTTGCACAACATCCTCACCCCGCGCGGCGCGAAGGTGCGCGATGCGCGGGCGTGGGCGCGCTATCTTGATGAGGCGGCCCTGCGATTTGCCCCGCAGGCCGATGCGGTGATTTCCAGCCATTGCTGGCCGGTGTTCGGGCGCGAGCAAGGGGCCGCGTGGCTTGCCGCCCAGCGCGACCAGTATCGCTGGCTCCACGATCAGACCGTGCGCCGCATGAACCGCGGTGAGACCATGGCCGAAATTGCCGAGGCGCTGGAAAACTCGCCCCCGCCCGGCAATCTAACCGAATGGTCGACGCGCGGCTATTACGGCACGATCAGCCACAACGCCAAGGCGATCTACCAGTTCTACCTTGGCTGGTACGATGCCGTGCCGGCGAACCTCCACGCCTATCCGCCGCTTGAACGCGCGACCAAACTGGTCGAGGCGCTGGGCGGCGCAGACCGCACGCTGGCCTTGGCCGAGAACGCCTTTGCGCGGGGGGATTACCGCTGGGCTTCGGACCTCCTCCAGAACCTCGTCTTTGCCGAGCCTGCAAACGCCAAGGCCAAGGCGCTGCTGGCACAGTCTTACGAACAGCAGGGCTACCAGTCCGAAAGCGCGATCTGGCGCAACCAGTTCCTGTCAGCCGCCTTCGAGCTGCGGAACGGGCGGGTCGATCGCAGCGCCGCGCAGAGCAACGACATGATCGCTGCCATACCAACGCAGGAACTGCTCGATTCCGTCGCCACCTTGTTCGCCCCGGAACGCCCGCAAGTGCGCAATTTCTCGATCGCCATCGAGCTTCCCGACCGGGGCGAAACCGCGACGCTGGAGGTGGGCGAGCAGGCGATGATCGGGCGGGTGGGCGTGCTGCCCGCCAAGCCTGCTGTCACGATCCGCGGGCCGCGCCGTGCGATGCTGGCGCTGCTCTTTGTGCGGATGCCGGTCGACACCGTCGCCAAGATGCCGGGCGTCACGATCGAGGGTGATCGGGTGGCCTTGCAAGCCATGATCGACGCGCTCGACCCGATGCCGCATGGCTTCGATATCGTGATGCCCTGATGCGGTTTGCGCTTTTCGGAGCGCAAAAGTGCAGGACGCGCGCGGAGTGCTCTAGAACGAGCACTCCGTGCCCGCCGCTACCTCATCGCGGGTGACTTCGCCGATCTGGAGCGCGAAGGGCGCTTCGGAGGCGAAGGTGAGCTTGCCGCCCGCCTCGCCGAGGCACTTGGCGCTCAGCACCATTTCGCGCCAGCCCTTGCCTTCGGCGACCGTCAGCCCCTGCGTGATGTCCAGCGCCTTGCCCCCGGCGGTGACGGTGACGGGGCCAGCCGGGCGGGCCGTGACCTGATAGGTGATCCGGAACGCCGCGCCGCTGGCGGGGCCGGTAAGCGAAAACCTTGCGCCCGGGCCAAAGGCGATGCGGCGTGCGTCTTCCTGCGCGCGGCGATCGACCCCTGTGGCAACGATGCCGTTCCCACTCCCGCGCAGATCGGGCAGCAGCGCGTTATCCGCCACCGCCTGCACCTGCGCGCCAAGCTTGCCGCTGGCAAACCACACCGCGCCCGCATCATGGGTGAGCGCCGTGCAGCTCTCGTCCAGCGGGACAAAGGCCATGCGCGGGGCGGCGAAACCGAGGCCGTAGCCGCGCGGGAACAGCGCGCCTTCGGAGCCGTTCAGGGGCGCGCCCTCACAGGTCTTGGGCCACGTAAACGAAAGCCGCCCGGTCGGCTGCACCTTGCCGAACAACACATCGGCCACCCCTGCCCCTTCGCTCCCCGGCAGCCAGGCGGCCACGAAAGCATCGGCTGCATTGAGCTCGCGGTTGACCCACAAGGGGCGGCCCGAAAGGAACACTGCCACAGTCGGCACGCCGCGCGCCGCGTAAGCCTTGAGCAGCGCCAGCCCTTCCTCGTCGCGGAAGGCGAGATCCTTGCGGTCACCGACGAACTCGGCATAGGGCGGCTCGCCGAAGACGACGATGGCGATGTCGGGCTTGCTGGTGTTGCTGCCCTTGGGGGCGAGCACAGCCTCGCCGCCTGCTGCCTTGGCCGCTGCGGCAATACCGCTCCAGATCGAGGTTGCGCCGGGGAAATCCGCCGCGGTCAGATCGCCGCCGCCTTGCCATGTGATCGACCAGCCGCCGGCCTGCTGCGGGATATTGTCGGCGGCGCTGCCCGCCACTTCGATCCGCGCGCCCGGCTTCAGCGGCAAGACGCCTGCGTTCTTGAGGATCACCTGCGATTTAGCCACCGCTTCACGCGCCAACGCACGGTGCTCGCTCGATCCGAGCAGATCCCACTTGCCGCCATTGGCGCGGGCCGAAGGCTTCACCTCGCCATCCAGAATGCCGAGCGCCTGTTTCATCCGCAGCACCCGCAGCACTGCTTCATCAAGCCGGGCCATGGGGATTGTGCCGTCCTTCACCTGGCCGACAAGGCTGGCGTGGAGCGCCTTCCAGTCTTCGGGCACCATATAGACATCCAGCCCTGCCAGCAGTGCCTGCGGGCAATTGCCATTGGTGCAGCCCTTGATCTGTCCGTGGCCGTTCCAGTCGCCGACCACCACGCCCTTAAAACCGAGATTGCCGCGCAGTTCGTCCGTCAACAGCGGCTTGTTGCCGTGCATCTTGGTGCCGTTGATCGAGTTGAAGCTGGCCATCACGCTGGCCACCCCTGCGCCGATCGCGGCGGGATATGGTGCGGCGTGGATCGCCATCAGGTCCTGAATGTCGCCGTTCACGTCGCCCTGATCGACGCCTTGCGCCGTGCCGCCGTCACCGAAATAGTGCTTGGCGGTCGCGGCAACCTTGCCCTGCCCCAGAAAGCCCGGCTCGCCCGCGCGGCCCTGCAATCCTTCGACCATCGCCGCGCCGAGCCGGGTGACGAGCGCCGGATCTTCGGAATAGCTTTCATAGGTGCGGCCCCAGCGGTCATCGCGGGCAACGGCGATGGTGGGCGCAAAGGTCCAGTCAAGGCCGGTCACCTCGATCTCGACAGCGGTGGCGGCACCGATGCGGCGGATCAGATCGGGATCGCCCGCTGCACCCAGTGCGATATTGTGCGGGAAGACCGTGGCGCCGGGCACATTGGCATGGCCGTGGACAGCATCGGTCGCCCAGATCGCGGGGATCACCGGCTCGCCGCCGGGCAGCGGCGCGGTGGAGGCTTCCCAATATTCGTCCGCCAGCTTCAGCCAATCGGCCGCGGGCGCCTTGTCATTGCCATAAGGGCCGGAATTGCCGCCGTTGAGGATCGTGCCGAAGCGGTATTGGCGCACATCGGCCGGGGTGATCGAGCCGATGTCGGGCTGGATGATCTGCGCCACCTTGCGTTCAAGGCTCATGGCCGCGAGCAAGGCTTCCGGGCTGTTCGGGGCCACAGCAGGCGCCTCGGGCGCATCGGACAGGGCCGCGCTTGCGGAACGCACCTCGGGCGCGGCATTGCACCCTGCCAGCAGCGCAACCAGCGCCGCTCCGCCCACCAGCCTGTCCAAACCGCTTCGCGCCATTTCGCCCGACCCTCCCAGATCGCTTCATATTCTTGAGAACGTTATCAAGATATGCCCGCAGACACGCGCCTTGGCAAGTATCAAGCGCGGCCGCTTACCTGCGGCCCAGCGCGCCGGTGAGCAGGGCCGCGCTCCCCAGCGCCAGCCCCGCAAACAGCACAAATAGCGCAGCATAGCCGAATTGCGGGACCAGCAGCACCGTCAGCCACGGCATCACCATGCCGGGCACGGTGTTGGTGAGGTTGAACACGCCAAGATCGCGCCCGCGGTGCTGGGGTGCGGGCAGGACGCGCAAGGTCTGGCCCGAATGCAGCGCAAGGAACACCGCCGCCGCCAGCCCGAACAGGACATAGCCGGCAATCGCCAGCGCCAGCGATCCCGCCGCCGCCATCACCAGCATCCCGCACGAACACATCAGCGCGGCCGCAACCAGCGGGACAATCGGTCTGCCGTGCCGGTCCGACCAGCGCCCCAGCCACAGCGACAGCGGCACCGCGCCCACCAGCACGAGGCTGAAGATATTGGCAGCCCCGTTCTCGGGATAACCGGGCGCAAGGCTGCGCAGCCAATAGAGAAGGAACGCAAACATCCCGCCCTCGGCCACCTGCACCAGCAGCCGCGCTGCCCACATCCGCAGCACCACCCGTTCGCGCAGCGGCACGCGCGCAGGCGCAGCCATCACCGGAGCGACCAGCGCCGCCTGCGTCCGGCCCTTGCCCAGCAGTACGGCGGGAAGCATCAGCACGCTCACCAGCACCGCCACCAGCATCAGGCGCGCGGGCGGATCAACCAGCCCCGCATAGGTCACGAGCGACCCCGCCAGCGCCCCCAGCGCCGGTGACAGCGCCAGCGCCCCGCCCAGCACGCCTTTCTGTTCGTCGGGAAAGCAATCGCCCGCCCAGGCCATCAACGGCGACAGCATCAGGTTGAGCGTCACCTGCCACACCATCACCAGCGCGATGATCGCCGTCACGCTCTCGGCCCGCCCGATCATCAACAGGACCGCATTGGATGCGACAAGGCCGGCGATGATGAACGGCCGGCGGGTGCGGCTGCGATCGCTCAGCAGGCCGACGCCGATATTGGCAAGGCTCGCCATGACAGCGCCGAGGAAAATCACTTGCGCCAGTGCGGCAACATCCTCGCCCCCCTGAAGCTCGGCAATGCGCTGGGGCAGCAGCACGGTGAGCAGCGGCACATAGGCCACCGCGCCGCCAGCAGCCGCGAGCGCGAACAGGGCGAGGAACCAGCCCGGCTGGCGCTTTGGTGCCGGGATGGTCAAACGCGCCCGGGCGCAGGGCCGGTGGAGGACCGTTCGACCAAACCGGCGGCCACTTCGATCACCGCATCCTCATCACTATCGGGCGCGCGCGCAATCAGCTGTTCGACCGCACGGGCGACGGTTTCGGCAATCGGCTGATCGATGGCGGTCAGCGGCGGCTGGGTGAATCGCACGATGGGCGTGTTGTCGAACGAGATCAGCGAAAGGTCGCGCGGGCACACAAGGCCGCGATCCCGGGCCACCTCCAGCGCCGCCAGCGCCATCTGGTCGGACGAGGCGATGATCGCGGTCAGATCAGGGTTGCGGTCCAGCAGCGCGCGCGCGGCGCGGGTGCCGGATTCGTAGCCGAAATCGCCCACTTCCAGCAGGCCTTCGTGCGGTAAACCCGCCTCGGCCAAGGCGCGCTTCCAGCCTTCGATGCGCCAGCCCGAAAGGCTGTATTGCGAAGGCCCGGCGATCATCGCGATCTTGCGGTGGCCAAGCTCGGCCAGCCGGGTGGTGGCAAGATGGCCCGCACCCTCATCGCCCATCGTCAAGGCGATGCCCGGCCCCGGCGCGTCCGAACCGATGCGGGCAAAGGGAATGCGCCGCGCGGCCAGCAGATCGGTGATCAGCCGGTTTTCCGAGTGCGGCGGGGTGAGGATCACGCCATCGGGCTGCAGCGCCGAAAGCGCCGCGCCCAGTTCACGCTCGACATGGTCGGAATGGGTGTCGACCAATTCCACCATCATCCGGTAGCCGTGTTTGGAACAGGTCAGGATTCCGCCGAGCAGCATCTGGTCGACCCAGTCCGTGCCCCGCCGCTCGCGCCAGTCGGCCAGCGTGCGTTCGCGGTCGTTGATGGCAAGGATGATGTAGGAGCGCGATCCGCTCATTCGCTGGGCGGCGAGTGAAGGGACATAGCCCAAGCGGTCGATCGCCGCCTGCACCTTGTCGCGCAATTGCGGGCGCACGTTGGGGCCGCCATTGACGACGCGACTCACGGTCTGGAGCGAGACCCCTGCGTCCTCCGCCACGTCCCTGATCGTGACTGTCTTGCGCACCCGCGCCATTATTCTTGCGCCCCTGTCAGCCTGTCGGATCGTCTGCCTACTTCATGCAGGCCCGTCCTTTGTCGGGATCACTGCTGCAACGATATACCCTGATCCAATCCACAGCGAATTGCGCGGGAAAGCTGCTGGCTGCAACCCCTTTCGCGTTGTTTTCTTCCGACAACCTGCCGCCCACGGCAAGGTTGGCCATGATGTAGAACGGCTGGTCGAAGGGCGCGGCCGGGTTGCCCTTGGCGCCCGGCGCCGCGGTGCTCCACTGATCGGCGGTGACCGTGAGGTGCACGCGGTCATCCACCAGAAAGCGGATCAGCCCCTCGCCCCATTCCACTGCATAGACGTGAAAATCATCCGACGGCAGCGCCAGATCGGGCAGCGCGTTGCGGTGGTCGACATAGCGGTTCTGCGGCGGAAAGTCGCCGAAGTGGAGCGCGCTGATGGTGCGGTTTTCGCCCTTGCCGCCCTCGCACACCTTGCACTTGGCGCCGATATTGACCGCTTCAAGGATGTCGATCTCGCCAGACCGCGGCCAGCGGCCATAGGCCGGGTCATCCGGCATCATCCAGATCGCGGGCCATGTGCCCTGCCCTGCAGGAACCTTGGCGCGCGCCTCGATCCGGCCATAGCGCCAGGCGTGCAGGCCGATGGTGCGCACCTTGCCCGAAGTGTGCGACTGCACCAGCGTGGGGTTGTCCCGGTCAGCAATCTCGGGCGGACGGGCCGGGCCGGCAAAGCGTTCCTTCTTCGCCTTCAGCAGCAGCATCCCGCCTTCCACCGCTATGTTATCGGGCCGGTCGGTATAGCACTGGCGTTCGGCATTGCCCCCGCCCCAGCAGGACACCTCGGGCGTCCATTTGCTGCGGTCGAGCGCCGCGCCTTCGAACTCGTCGGCCCAGACCAGCTCCCAGCCTGCGCCGCCGCGCGGGGCGCGCGGTTGTTCGCCTGCCGGAGGCGCCGGAGCGGCCCCCAAAAGCAGCAGGGCCGCTGTCAGCGTCCCCGCCTTCAGCAGCCCTGCGATTTTCATGGCCTTGCTTTCTTAGAAGTCGAAGCGGGCAAGGAAGGTGAAGCGGCGGTCGTTGCGGAACGCTGAACGCTGCACGCGGGTGCCGTCGAAATCGACCACCTGCGAGGTGCTGAACACCTCGTCGAGCAGGTTCACGCCCTGCACGCCCAGCTTCACACCATCCATCACCGTCACGAACACCGATGCGTCAAGCTGCCCGGTTTCCTCGCCCCAGATCGGCGAGAACGGGAAGATGTCATCACGCGGGGTGATCAGGAAGGCGGAACGCCAGTTGTAGGCGGCGCGCATCGACAGCCAGTCCTTCTCGTAGAACAGCGTCGCGTTGACGGTGTGCTTGGAGATACCCGCCAGAGGCTGGAAGGCCGAGAAGTCACCCTGGTTGTTCGCCAGATTGGTGTTCCGGAAATCGCTGCCGTCGACATAGGTGTAGGTCAGCTGCGAACCCAGCCCGCTGAGGAAGCCGGGCAGGAAGTCGTAGGTCTGCTGATAGCCGACTTCGACACCCTTCATCGTGCCGTCCTGACGGTTGTCAGGGCCGTTGACCTCAACCTCAAGCGTGGTGCCGCCCGGCGAGACGAAATCGACGAGGTCGATCCCGTTGTTGACGATCCCCTTGATGTCCTTGGCAAAGGCCGAAACCGTCAGCGAGCCGACACGGTCGAAATACCATTCGACCGACAGATCGTAGTTCCAGCTTTCGATCGGGCGCAGGTTGCGGTTGCCGGTGAACAGCTGGAACAGCGGGCCGGTTTCCAGCGTGCCTTCGGAACGCAGGTCGCCGGTGTTGTCACCGATCCCCCCGCCCGAACGGAACGCCGCCAGATCGGGGCGCGAAATGCCCTTGGACACGGCAGCGCGGAACAGCAGGCCATTGCCGGTGTCGAGCAGCGCGTTGAAGCTCGGCAGCCAGTTTTCGAAGGTCACCGCGCGGTCATCGAGCACGATTTCACCCGTATGCGCCGCCGCGAACTGCGCCAGACGCGGCGCCGAGAGGCTGCAGAAGGCCGGACGCTGGTCAGCCGGCAGCTGGGCTGCACGGCCGCAAGCGGCGGTCACTTCGGACAGCTCGGCCCGTCCGTTGCCATTGCCGCCCGATGCGCGGTCATCGAAGAAGAACGGGTTGGGGAAGCCGATCAGGCCCGCCGCCACCACTTCGGTTTCGATGTAGCGCAGGCCAAAGTTGCCGCGCAGCTTCCAGCCATTGTCGAAGTCCGTGCCGTAATCGACGCGGGCATAGGCAGCCTTGGTCGTTTCCGAGACGTCGCTGATTTCGTTTTCGCAGAACGGGTTGCAACGGCTGGTCTGGCCGGTGACCGCATTGGTGAAACTGCGGTTCTGGACGCCGAAGAACGGGTTCGGGGTCTGCGAGAAGGTGTTGATCGCGGCCGCCTGACGCGCGCTGTCACCGGCGAGATATTCCTTCAGGAAGCTGTCCGCCCCGAAGAAATGCGCCCCGCCCGGCAGCGGCGCGGGCGCATTGCCGCGCTGGAAGCCGTTGTCGAACGGCGCGCTGAGGTTGGCGAAGGTCGGGAAATCATCGACGAATGCGCCGCCTGCAATCGCGAAATCCTGACCCGGCAGGCCGGTGAAGAAGCGGCCCGGCTGGAAGCCGCCACCGCAATTCGGGCCCGAGCCCCAAGGCGCACAGCCCGCACGGCCCGCCCAAGGTGCCGACAGGTTACCCCAGGTGCTGAAGTTGGTGTCACGCGTGGTCTGTCCGCGTTCCGACCAGCGGGCGCCGAACTTGACCTGCTTGAAGAAGCCGTCTTCCGAGATGTCATATTCGACATCGCCGCGCAGGGTATCGAGATCGCCGTCATTGCGGGCAAGGCTGTCGAGCAGGAACCAGTAGAAGGTGTTGCGCCCGGACGTGAAGTAATCCGCCGGCGCGCCCGGAGGCGCAAGGAACTGCACCTGCGGCACTTCGCCGCGCAAATCGAGATCGATGTTCGCCCAGGTCGACATCGTGCCGATGATCGAATCCTGCCCAAGTTCGGATGCGATATGCTGCGCTTCGAAATTGACCCGCAGACGATCAGTGATTTCCCAATCGACATCGAAGGAGAAGTCTTCGGTCGAGGCGCGGGTTTCGCGCTCGAACCGCAAGAGTTCAAGCGGGATACCGCCGCGGCCGAAGGGGTTGGCATAGGCATCACCGATGCGCTGGCTCAGCACGCCGCGCTGGAAGATGCCGTTGCTGTCAAATTCCCACGTGCTGCCCGCAGCCGGAACCGGGAACAGCGCGTCATCATTGACCAGCGCGATCGCGGCGTTTTCCTTGGTGAAGAAGGTGGTGTCAGCCTTCAGCCATTCGAAGGTCACGAGCAGATCGCGCGACGGGCTTTCATATTGCATCACCGCCGAGATCGCCTCGCGGTCACGCTCGAGATCGGTGGTGCGAACACCTGCCCCCTTGGGGACGATCCGGGCGCCGGCGGGCGGGAAGTTGGCGGGGGTGAAGTTGGTGCCACCGGCAAAGCCGCCGCTGCCCACGGGGCGCACACGCAAGCAGCCACCCTGAAGGTTGGCCGCGCGGTAGCACGGGTCACCAACCTGCGAGGCATCGGTGCGGCTGACCAGTTCCGACTTGGCATAGCCGAGCTGGAAGCCGAGCGTGCCGGCATTGCTTTCCCACGTGGTCGAGCCGAGCACCGAGAAGCCGGGCGACCATTGTTCAGCCAGATCGCCGACATTGGTTTCCACCGTGCCCGAGATATGCGTGCCGCGCCGGTCAAGCGGCTTGCGGGTGACAAGGTTCACCGTGCCCGCGATCCCGCCTTCGACCATGTCGGCGGTGAGGTTCTTGAACACCTCGACCCGGCCAAGCAGTTCGGGCGAGACTTCGTTGAAGTTGAGAACGGTCCCGCCATTTGCCGAGAAGATGTCGCGGCCGTTCAGTTCCGAACGCACGAAATTGAGGCCGCGGATGATGACGCCGGTACCTTCGACCGAGAAGCGATCAGGATCGGACGGCTTTTCGAAGCGACCGATATTGACGCCGGGCACACGCTGGAGCGCTTCGGCCACCGAACGGTCAGGCAGCGCGCCGATATCTTCGGCGGTGATCACGTCGACGAAGGTGTCGGCATCGCGCTTGATGTTCTGCGCAGATTGCAGCGAGGCGCGGAAGCCGGTGACGATGATGACATCCTCAGGCTCGGCCTGCGTTGCCTCGTCGGCCGGCTTTTCAGCGTCCTGCGCCAGCGCGGGGCTGGCAGCAGCAATGGCCAGCGCGGATGCGGTGCCAAGAGCGAACATACGCCGAGCAGGCGCAAGCTTTGCGGTCTTCATGATCTTTCAAACCTCCCCATGCCGCGCGCCAGATTCGTGCCTGACACTGCGGATTGCTATTTGGTTGTAACTGATCTTGAGAGCGTTCTCAAGACTTGTAATCTCCGGTTCATATTGCATTCTGGCAACACTAAAGCTGGCGGCATACCCCGCCTGCAAATGGCCCGCAGAGGCCCGGTGGGAATCGAGGATCACGTGACAATTGAACGGATTATCATCGTAGGCGGCGGCACGGCCGGGTGGATGGCAGCCGCCGCGCTCTCGCGTATCCGCGCCGGGCGGCCTGTGGAAATCACGCTGATCGAATCCGAGGCGATCGGCACGGTCGGCGTGGGCGAGGCAACGATTCCACCCTTTGTCGGCTTCAACGAGCTGCTCGGCATCGACGAACGCGAGATGCTGGCCGAAGTCGGGGGCACCTTCAAACTGGGCATCCAGTTCGAAAACTGGGGCAATCTGGGCGAAAGCTACATCCACCCGTTTGGCGCCTATGGCTACACCATGGGCGGAATCAGCTTCCACCATGTGTGGCACCGCATGGCGCAAGGCGGCGACAAGCGGCCGATCCAGGTCTTCAACCTTGAAACCATGGCGGCCGCTTTCGGCAAGTTCGCGCGCACGCAAGATTACAGCCGCGACGATCTGCCGCCGGTCAATTATGCCTATCACCTCGATGCGGGCCGCTATGCCGCATACCTGCGCAAATTTGCCGAGAAGCGCGGCGTGGTGCGGCAGGAGGGCAAGGTTGCCGACGTGGAGCTTGACGGGGAAAGCGGCTTTGTCACCGGCGTGACGCTGGATGATGGCCGCCAGTTCGCAGGCGATCTGTTCATCGATTGCTCGGGCTTCCGCGGCCTGCTGATCGAGCAGGCCTTGCAGACCGGCTATGACGACTGGAGCCACTATCTGCCCTGCAACCGCGCGGTCGCCCTGCCTTGCCTGCGCGAGGATGGCAGCCCGCCCCCGCCCTTCACCCGCGCCACCGCCCACGCCGCAGGCTGGCAATGGCAGGTGCCGTTGCAACACAGGAACGGCAACGGCCATGTCTATTGCAGCAGCTATATGGAGGATCAGGCGGCGCTCGACATCCTGCTCGGTAATATCGCGGGCAAACCGCAGGCAGAACCCAACTGGCTGCGCTTTGTCACCGGGCGGCGCAAGAAGTTCTGGAACAAGAACGTCGTCGCGCTCGGCCTTGCGGCGGGCTTCATGGAGCCGCTGGAATCGACCTCGATCCACCTCATCAACACCGGGATCGACAAGCTGATCTCGCTGCTGTCCCTGGACGGGATCACGCAGGTGCAGGAGGATACCTTCAATCGCCTCACGAGCCGCGAATATGCCCGCATCCGCGATTTCCTGATCCTCCACTACAATGCCACGCAGCGCACCGACACGGAGTTCTGGAACTATGTGCGCACCATGCCCGTGCCCGACACACTGACCGAAAAGGTCGAAATTTTCCGCGCCAACGGCCAGATCTTCCGCGAGGAGGACGAGCTGTTCACCGAAACCAGCTGGGCGGCGGTGATGATGGGTCAGGGCATCCAGATGGGCGGCCACAACGCAATGGCCGATGCGCTCGACCCAGCCAAGACCGCGCGCGAGGTGAACGAGATGGAGCAATCGATCCGCTATCTCGTGCAAAATATGCCCGGCCACGGCGATTACCTGAAACGCTATTGCCCCGCGCCGATGGCGGCCTGATGGCCGGCGCGCGGCGGCGGGGTTTCTTGACAAACGGGGGGGCTGGCTGACAGGGGCGGCACAGATCCACCCGCCCTGCCCCGCCCGCCCGCCTGAGGAACCGCCGCGCCCATGACTGACGCTTCCCACGGCTGGACCGCGCTGGTGCTGGCCGGACAGCGTCCGGGTGTGGACCGGCTGGCGGCCCATTTCGGGCGCGAGGCCAAGGCGCTGATCCCGGTGGCTGGCACACCGATGCTGGCCCGCGTGCTGCGCGCACTGGCCGACTGCCCGCACATCGCGCGCATCATCGTGCTGGCTCAAGACGCGCCTGCGCTGCTGGAGGACCCCTCGCTGGACTGGGCCAAGGGCGACGCGCGCATCCAGCCGCGTGTTTCGGGGCGCACCATCAGCGGATCGGTGCTGGCCGCGGTGCAGGACCCCGCAGTGGGCCTTCCCGTGCTGGTGACCACCGCCGATAATGTCATGCTCACGCCTGCCACCATCGCAGAATTTGTCGCTGGCGCGGGCGCGAGCGATGTTAGCGTCGGCTTCGTCGAGCGCGGCAATCTGGAACGCGCCGTCGGCCCCAACAAGCGCACATGGCTGGCCTTCCGCGATGGCGCTTTCACCGGCGCGAACCTGTTTGCGCTGACCGGCTACGGAGCTTTCAACGCGCTCAGGTTCTGGGAAAAGGTCGAGGCGGATCGCAAATCCGTGCTGCGCCTTGCCGCCCATTTCGGGCCGGTGCTGATGGTGCAACTGCTGCTGCGGCGCATGACACTGGCGCAGGCACTTGCCGCGGCCGGCCAAAAGCTCGGCGCATCGGCCGCTCCGATGCTGCTGTCGGACGGGCGCATGGGCGTGGATGTCGACAAGCCTGCGGATCACGCGCTGGCTGAAAGCCTGCTGGGGACGGCCCCGGCATGAAGCGCATCTGCTTCCTGTTCAACCACGACCAGACCCACCAGCTTGCGCACAGCTTGCCGATCGCGCTGGCGCTGGCGGCGCGCGGGGAGCACCGCATTACCCTCGCCTTCGCCAAGCCTGGAATCCGCAAGGAGATCGAACGGCAGGCCGATCCGGCGCTGCTGGCGAAGCTGGAATTGGTGCACCTCACCCTGAAGCGCGGCGGAACGCAATTGCTGGCCGGCGCGCTTGAGCGGCTGGTTCCGGCGACCAAGCTGCTCATCTACCGTGACAACCTTGATTTCTTTGCCAGCTTCGATGCGGTGGTCGTGTCGGAGAAGACCACACTGCTGCTGAAGACCCGCTACGGGTTGGACAACGTGAAGCTCATCCACACCCGCCACGGCGCAGGCGACCGGGCGATCGGGTTTAATCCGGAAAGCGCAAAGTTCGATCTGGTGCTGGTGTCCGGCCCCAAGATCCGCGACCGGCTGATCGCTGATGCGGGCCTCGCGCCCGATCGGATCGCGCTGGTCGGCTACCCCAAGTTCGATTTGTGCGCGGGCAACCGGTTTGCAGGCAGCTTCCCTGCCCCTGCGCGCCCCACGGTGCTCTATAACCCCCACCCCTCGCCCAAATTATCGAGCTGGTTCAAGCATGGGGCGGCGGTGCTTGAGGCGTTCCGCGGGCAGGATCGCTACAACCTGATCTTCGCGCCCCACGTGATGCTGTTCGAGCGCAAATGGGTAGTCACCGTCGACCCGCCGAGCCTTGCCCGCGTCACGCCCCCCGGCGCCCGATACACGAACGAGCCGCGCATCCATATCGACACCGGCAGCGCCGCCAGCAGCGACATGAGCTACACCAATTGCGCCGATATCTACCTCGGCGATGTCAGCAGCCAGGTATATGAATTCCTGCGCGCACCCCGCCCGTGCCTGTTCCTCAACAGTCACGGTGCCGATTGGCGGGGCGATCCCAATTACCTGCACTGGCAGGCGGGGCCGGTGCTGGACAGCGCCGACGGCTTGCTCGATGCGATTGATGCTGCCATCGCTTCCCATCCCGACTATGCACCCGCCCAACAGGCGCTGATCGATGCGACCTTCTCGCTATCGGAGCGCCCCTCGGCCGAGCGGGCGGCCGATGCGATCAGCGATTTTCTGGAAGGACACGGGCGTGGCTAGTCTTGCAGCATTCTGGCGCTACGGCGTGGTCAAGACCTTGCGCAAGTGGAAGGCGGCGGCGCTGTCGCCGGTGATGGCGAGCCGCGATGGCCCGGTGCGATCGGCTTACGGCGTGTTGATGGTGCCCAATTGGCAGGATACCACCTTCCGCTATTGTATCTTCGGCACCTATGGCAGCGATCTGGCCGACCTCTTGCTGGGATACGCAGAGGACTTCGTCTTCGTCGATATCGGCGCCAATCAGGGGCTCTATTCGCTGATCGCAGCGCAAAACCCCAAGTGCCGGCAGGTGATCGCCTTCGAGCCTGTGCCTGCCACCCATGCGCGCCTTGCCGCCAATGTCGCGCTGAACGGCGGGGCGGAGCGCACCGTGCTCCACCAGCTCGCAATTGCCGACAGTGTCGGCGACGTCGAGATCAGCGTGGCCGAGGGGCACACCGGAACCGCGACGCTTGCGGGCCGCGAGAACGGCGGGGCGTCAGGCGGGGGCGTGGTGATCCACACCATCAATGCCCCGCTGGTCGATCCGCTGCTCGCCGGGGATCACCCGATGTTCGTCAAGATCGATGTCGAGGGGCTGGAAGCGGTGGTGATTGCCGAACTCGCCAAAACCATAGCCTTCGCCCGCGTGGCGGCGATCTTCTACGAGGTGGACGACCGCTGGGCGAGCGCAGGCGAGATCGAGCGGTTGCTGCGCGCGGCGGGCTTCACCCGTTTCGTGAAATACGGCCGCGGCCACCACTACGACGTGCTGGCAAGCCGCTCCTGACACACAGCCTGCGCCAGCGCATGGCCTGACAGCCAGGCGCCTTCCACACGCGGGCTATGGAGCCAGTCTCCGGCGATGCCGATGCCCAGCGAGGGATCATAGAGCGGGTCCTCGCCCCCAAGCACCTGAGCGCGGGCTTCGGGTTGGGCGTAAAGCCAGCGGTGTGCGTCAAGGTGCAGCGGAGCAGCAGGCAGCGTGCCGGTCGCCGCGAAGAAGTCGGCGAGCAGAATGTTCGCAACCTCATCCTTTGGGCGGTCGACCAATTCGCGGCTGCGCGCTGGGCTGGCGTGGATCACCCAGTTTTCTGCGCCGCTACGCCCGGGCTTGGCGGAATTGCGCGCGGCCCAGCTGACAGGGGCGGTGTCGGAGCGGAAGGTATCGGCCAGCGACAAGCGCTCGCCAAAGCCCGCCATCACCGCCCAGCACGGCGCGGAGACGACCGCCGCAGCACGCGCGGCAAAGTCCGGCGCGGCCTCGGCCAGCAGCACAGCGGCCTGTTCGGCAGGGACGGCGACCAGCACGGTTGAAGCGGTGAAGGCCGCCTCGCCCGCGTCCACCCGCCACAAAGCGCCCTCGCGGTAAAGCCGCTCGGCGCGCATATTCCAGCGCACGTCATGGGCAGCAGCCATGGCACGCACACAGGCGTTCATGCCGGGGGTGCCGACCCATGCATCCTCACCCGCTGCGGGCCAGCGCGCGGCGACGCCAGCCTGCTCCCATGTGGCAACGCACTCGCGGAAGGCGGGATCGCGGGCGGTGAAATATTGCGCGCCGTGATCGAAGCTGACCTGCTGCCCCGCAATCTCCACCCGCCGCGCGGCCATTCGCCCGCCGGGGCCGCGCCCCTTGTCGAGCACGATGATGCGGTGGCCTGTCGAGGCCAAGGCGGTGGCGGCCGAAAGCCCTGCCATGCCGCCGCCGATGATGAGAATATCCGTGTTTGCGTCCATCCCGCGCCAACGCACGAGAAGGGTGCAAGTTTCAGGGCGCAGAGCGGGGTGCGCAGGATTCCGCCAGCACCAGCGAGAAACGCTTGCCCTCGTCGGTCCAGCGCGCCCGCGGCTCCCACCCCGCGGCGGCCAGAAGCATCTGGGCCGAGCGTTTGGTGAACTTGTGGCTGTTTTCCGTATGGATGGTCTCGCCCGCGTTCATCGCGAAAGCCTCGCCGCTGACCGTGAAGGCCACATCGCGCCGCGCCGCCAGATGCATCTCGATCCGCGCAAAGGGATCATTCCAGCGTGCTTCGTGGGCAAAGGCTTCCACCGGAATATCCCCGTCCAGCTCGCGGTTGATGCGCGCCAGCAGGTTGAGGTTGAACTGCGCCGTGACCCCCGCCGCATCGTCATATGCGGCCAGCAACACGTCCTCGTCCTTCACCAGATCCATGCCGATCAGCAGCAGCGCGCCCTCACCCAGAGTTTCGCGCATCGAGCGCAGCAGATCGGTCGCGGTGCGGGCGATCATGTTGCCGATGGTCGAGCCGGGGAAGAAGCCGAGTTTGGGCAGGGCCGCCACCTCGGCGGGCAGTTCCACCCGGCGCATGAAATCGGCCTCTACGGGCAAGACCGGCAGGCCGGGAAACTTCTCTGCAAGCACCGCCGAAGAGGCGCGCAAGAAATCGCCGGCAATATCCAGCGGCACATAGGCGGATGGCCGACACGCGGACAGCAGCAGCGGGGTCTTGACCGAGGAGCCCGAGCCGAACTCCACCACCGCCCGCCCCGGCCCGATCAGGTCGGCGATCTCGCTGGCGCGGGTCAGGAGAATCTCGGTCTCAGCGCGGGTCGGGTAATATTCGGGAAGCTGGGTGATATCCTCGAACAATTGCGAACCGGCATCGTCATAGAACCAGCGCGCCGGCACCGCCTTCTGCGGCGCGGCAAGGCCCGCCAGCACGTCTGCGCGGAAGGCCAGATCAACCCCGTCCGCATCGCGTTCAACCAATTTGAGGCCTGATGGCTTGGTCATCTCAGGCGTCCTTGGCGAGCCGCAGGCCGGTGAACTGCCAGCGCTGGTGGGGGTAGAAGAAATTGCGATAGGAGGCGCGCGAGTGGCCCCGCACCGTGGCGCAGGACGCACCGCGCAGCACCACCTGACCGCTCATGAATTTGCCATTATACTCGCCGACAGCGCCCGCTGCCGGGCGGAAGCCGGGATAAGGCAGATAGGCCGAGCGGGTGAATTGCCAGCCATCGCCGAACAGCCCCGCGCTCCCGCAAGGCAGGGGCGGCGCTGCGCCATCAAGCTGGTTGCCGCCCGCCGGATTATGCGCGGGGGCGGTTGCCGTCACGTCCTGCCCGCGCGCGATTGCCTCCCATTCGAACTCGGTCGGCAGGCGCGCGCCTGCCCAGGTGGCGAAGGCCTCGGCCTCGTAAAAGGAAATGTGGGTAACGGGGGCATGGGGATCGCGTGCCTGCCAGCCCTGATGGGTGAAATGCGCCCCATCCTCGCGCCAGTAGAGCGGCGCGGTGATGCGCTCGCGCTGGACCCAGCCCCAGCCGTCCGCCAGCCACAGCCGCGCGTCCGCATAGCCGCCCGCGGCGATGAATTCGGCCCATTCGGTATTGGTGACCAATCGGTCGGCCAGCCCGAAGGGTTCCAGCAACACCCGGTGGCGCGGGCCTTCATTGTCGAAGGCGAAGCCGGGCGACTGGTGGCCGACCAGCGCGATCCCGCCGGGGTGCGAATGCCACCCGAGCGGCGCGGCAGGCTTGGCAGGGGCAGGCGCGGCACCTTCCCACATCGCCGGGCCGAGCGGGTTCTGGAACAACGCGTGCTTGATATCGGTCAACAGCAATTCGATATGCTGCTCCTCGTGCGCGATACCCAAGGCGATCAGCGGAGCGAGATCGGGGTCTTCCAGCAACGGCTCCATCGCGGCGTTAACCTTGCCGCGCCAATCCAGCACCTCATCCAGCGTCGGGCGCGAAAGAAGCCCGCGTGCAGCGCGGGAAATCCGCGCACCTTCCGCTTCGTAATAGGAATTGAACAGGAACGGCCAGCGTTCGTCATGCAGCCGATATCCAGCCGCGTGGTCGCGCAGCAGGAAGGTTTCCCAGAACCATGTGGTATGCGCCAGATGCCACTTGGCCGGGCTGGCATCCTCCATCGACTGGAGGCTGGCGTCGGCATCGCTGAGCGGCGCGACCAGCGCCTCGGTCAGCGCGCGGGTGGCGCGGAAATGCGACGCCAGCGTCGATCCACCAGCGGTGTTGATCGGAGTGTTCTGCAACTCGCTGTGATGCACGCGCGCCCTCCTCGGCGTTACGGACGGACATTCGCACAATGCCCGTTTGCCGTTACACAGGAAAGACGCAGGATAGCCGGGCGGCTACCGGAAAATCATCACACCCGTCAGGTTTACTCAGGAAATCAGGCCGCGTGGGCGCTGATATCCGCCTCGCGTCCGCCCGCGGCCTCGTTGAGCATTTCGGCCACGAGGAACGCCAGTTCCAGCGATTGCTCGGCGTTGAGACGCGGGTCGCAATGGGTGTGGTAGCGGTCGCCGAGGCGTTCCTCGGTGATCGCCACGGCCCCGCCGACGCACTCGGTCACATCCTGCCCGGTCATCTCGATATGGATGCCGCCCGGATGCGAGCCTTCGGCACGGTGGACCGCAAAGAAGCCCTTCACCTCGCGCGTGATGCGATCGAACGGCCGCGTCTTGAAGCCGGTGTCGGACTTGACGACGTTGCCGTGCATCGGATCGCAGCTCCACACCACCGGATGGCCTTCGCGCATCACCGCGCGCACCAGCTTGGGCAGGCCTTCTTCCACCTTGTCATGGCCAAAGCGGCTGATGAGCGTGATGCGCCCCGCCTCGCGGCCGGGGTTCAGCTCATCGAGCATCCGCAGCAGCGCGTCCGGCTCAAGGCTGGGTCCGCACTTCAGCCCGAGCGGATTGCCGATCCCGCGCGCGAATTCGATATGGGCGCTGCCGGGGAAGCGGGTGCGGTCCCCGATCCACAGCATATGCGCGCTGGTCGCATACCAATCGCCGGTGAGCGAATCCTGGCGGCTCATCGCCTGCTCGTAGGGCAGCAGCAGCGCTTCGTGGCTGGTGTAGAAACTGGTGCCCTTCAACTGCGGCACGGTGCCGGGATCAATCCCGCAGGCCTCCATGAAATCGAGCGCCTCGCCGATGCGGTCGGCCATCTGGGCAAACTTCTCGGTCCAGGGCGTGCGGCCCATGAAGTCGAGCGTCCACTGGTGGACTTGCCGCAGGTTGGCATAGCCCCCGCCGGCGAAAGCGCGCAGCAGATTGAGCGTGGCGGCAGCCTGCGAATAGGCCTTCACCATGCGGGCCGGATCATTCCGGCGGCTGACCGGATCGAACTCGATCCCGTTGATATTGTCGCCGAGGTAGCTCGGCAGGGTCACGCCATCGATCGTCTCGGTGGCGGACGAGCGCGGCTTGGCGAACTGGCCGGCCATGCGTCCCACCTTCACCACCGGGCGCTTGCTGGCGAAGGTCATTACGACCGCCATCTGCAGCAGCACGCGGAAGGTGTCGCGGATGTTGTTGGGGTGGAATTCGGCGAAGCTTTCGGCGCAATCCCCGCCTTGCAGCAGGAAGCCATGGCCATTCGCGACCTGCGCCAGATCGGCCTTCAAGGCCCGCGCTTCGCCCGCAAACACCAGCGGGGGATAGGACGAGAGGGTCTTTTCAGCCTCGGCCAGCTCGGCCGCATCTTCATAATGCGGCAAGTGGCGCGCTTCGTGGGCCTTCCAGCTCTCCGGGGTCCAGGTCTCGGGCACAGTCATAACTCTTTCTATTCAGGCGCGCGGCACACGGTGGGGCTCCGGGCGCGGGGGTGCCCGCTACCCGAGCGCGGCACGAATTGTAAAGCGACAATGCCGCCTCGCACAACTTTATTTCCCGGCCACAGTCAGCGGCCGGAACGATCAGCGCCCAGTGGTGCCCCCTCGCGCAGCATTCGTAACAGGCGGCGGCGCGGCAGCGAGGGTCTGGCCTTCGGGAATGACCGCCAACCGGAAGGTGCCGCCCTGCACCAGATAGCGGTCCGCCAGCAGCTGCATCGCCTGCGGGCTGGTCTGCGAATAATCCGCCAGCAACGTGCGCAGCATGGCAGTGCGCTTGGGGTCCTGCGTCGCGCCTTCGAGGTTGTAGAGCCAGAACTGGTTGCCGGTTGAAGCGCGGCGGATCAACTGGCCCAGCGGCTCGGTGACACGCGCCAGCTCGTCCGCCGTGGGCGGGTTGGCGGCTAGGTCCTTGGCGATGCGTTCAGCCTCGGCGAAGAACACCGGCACGAAGGCCGGCTCCAGCTGGGCCAGCGCCGTGATCCTTCCGCCGCTGGGCAGATCGGTCGGCCAGCTGGAGAACACCTGCGGCGAATAGCTCGCCCCGGCGCGTTCGCGCAGGGCGTCCATCAGGCGGTTGTTGAACAGCTGGGTGAGGATTTCGAGCTGGCGGCTTTCCCGCAAGCTCGCAACCCCGCCCCCGCTCGGCCAGGCGACCACGGCGGCGGCCTGGTTGGCATCGCCGCGGTGGGTGACAACCGTCGGCGTCGTGCCCCCGGTGGCAAAGCCGGGCACGCGCGCGGCAATATCGGCAGGGATCGGATCACGCGGCGGCAGCGCGCCGAAGGTCAGGCGCAATTGTTCGGTCACCTTGGCCTTGTCGAACTCGCCGAACACCAGCACCTCGATCGGGCCTTGCTTGAGCAGCGGCTCCCATACCTTGCGGAATTCCTCGGGCGTGGCGGCCTTCAGCGCGGCTGGATCGGGCGAGGCGAAGCGTTTTTCGCCCCCGGTCACGAGATATTCGAGATCGCGGCTCAGCACCCCGCCCGGGCTGGTCGAGTAGGTATTATAGGCCAGTTCCGCCCCGGCCTTGGCGCGGATCACCGGATCCTTGTCCCAGCGCGGCATCCCGATCTTGGCGGCAAACAGGTAGAGCTGATCGTTGACATCCTCCGAACGGGTCTGCGCAGTCAGTGTGAAGACGGCATCGTCGACGGCGAAATCGAAGCCGAGCTTGCGGCCCGTCGCCAGCCGGTCGATCTCGTTCTGGCCGAGCTCGCCAAGGCCCGAGCCTACCAGCGCCTGTTCGCCCAGCGAGGCATAGGCCGCATTCGAGGCATCGAAGGCCCGCCAGCCTGCTCCAAAGCGCACCCGCACCGTCACGCGGCCCGGCTCGGCATCATTGGCCCACACCAACGCCTTTACGCCGTTGGCGAAATCAACCTGTTCGATCTCAAGAACGCCGAGCGGCTTCTGGCTGGTGATCGTGCCCGCCTCGCCCACGGGGGGCAGATCGGCAAAGGAAATGGTCTGCGCCGCCAGCCGCGCGCTGCCATCGACTGCGGCTTCGGCCGCAAGCGCGGTGCGGAAAGCGGCAACATCAGCTTCGCCTGCCGCGGGCGTCACATAGACGCCGCGCGTGACCGTGCCTTCAAACAAGCCGCGCGTGCGCTCCAGCACCCATTCCGGCGTGAGCCGCGGCTTCATTCCCCGGAACACATCGAGCACCACCTTGGGCGCGGCGACAGTTTCGCGGATATCGACCGCGTTCACGATGTTGTCGGCCAACTCGCTGCCCGATTGCACGCTTTCCTGTTCAACCCCGTTGGCAAAGACGACATCGAACTGCGCCACTTCGCGGTCGATCTCCTCCTGAGTCGGCGGATTGGCGAGCGCATCGGCGATCACACTGCGAACATCGCCAAGCGCGGCCTGCCAATCGGCGCTGAGCGGGGCAAAGGTCACGAAGGTCGCATCGGCCGAGCGCGAGACGTCGTCCTGCTGGACCTGCGCATAAAGGAAACTGCCACCGCCGCGCGCGCGGCTTTCAAGGCGGCGGTTGATGATTGCCTGCGCCACCGCATCGGCCAGCAGGCCTTCATTATAGACGATGGTATCATCGACCTTGCGCCACGGGCGCATGATCGCAAAGGTCAGGCTGCGCGGCAGATCGGGTTCGACCCCCACGGCAAGCTGACCGATCGGGGCAAGCCCTCCTGCCGGAGCGACAGCGCCGGCCGGGGCGACAGGATCGCCGAAAGCGGGGGCAATGCCGGGCTTGCCAGTGCCCTTCCAGTCGCCGAACCACTGCTCCACCAGCCCCGCCAGCACCACCGGATCGGCATCGCCTGCCACCACGATCACAGTGTTTTCGGGCCGGTACCAGCGATCATAGAACGCCTTCACAGCCTTGCCCTTAGCCGCGCCCAGCGTTGCATCCGTGCCGATCGGATTGCGGACCGAAAGGCGCTGGCCCGCAAAGAAGGTCTGGCGGGTTAGGTCTGCCATGCGCAAGCCTGCCCCGCCCCGTTCGCGCTTTTCGGCAAGCACGATCGGGCGTTCGGCGGCCACGTTGGCGTCATTAAGCACCGGCTCGCGGATCATGCCCGAAAGCAGCTTGAAGCTCTCTTCCAGCTTGGCCTGATCGATGTTCGGGATGTCGAGCTTGTAGGCGGTGTGCGTCGGGCTGGTTTCGGCATTGGCATCGCTGCCGAAAGTTGCCCCCAGCCGCTGCCACGCGCTGATCGCCTCGGCCTTGCCCAGATACTTGCTTTCACGGAAGAGCAAGTGTTCCAGCAGGTGGGCATAGCCCTGTTCGCTGTCGGTTTCGTGCATCGAGCCTGCATCCACCCGCACCCGGATCGAAACCTGCCGCGGCGGCACGCCGTTGCGGCGCACGGCATAGCGCAACCCGTTCTTCATCTCCCCGAACAGCCACTGGCCATCGACCGGAACATCCGAGCCCTTGTAGAGCCACGGCACCGTGGCGCCGGTCTGGAGCGCCTTGGGCGCGGGCACCGATGCGGGCAGCGGCTTGACCTCGACCGGGGGCGGCGCGGCCTGCTGGGCAAGCAGCGGCTGAACCAATGCAAGAGGGGCCAGAACAAGGGCGAGCGCGCGGGCAGCGCGGGAAAACGACGTCATGGCCGCGACTATAGGACGGCAATATGTGAAGCGATAGTGAATGCTTCTGCGTGCCCGCCCTTGTCGCTGGCCTTCGCCGCGCCTAGATCGGAGCCATGTTCATCGAGACCGAAACGACGCCCAACCCTGCGGCGCTCAAGTTCCTGCCCGGCCAGACCGTGATGGCTGCAGGCTCCCGCGAATTCGCCACTCCGGAGGCGGCCGAGGCAAGCCCGCTCGCCGCTGCAATCTTCGATACGGGCGAAGTGGTGAATGTGTTCTTCGGTGCGGACTTCGTCTCCGTCACCGCTGCGCCGGGCGCTGATTGGAGCGCGCTGAAGCCGCAGGTGATCGCGATCCTGCTCGATCATTTCATCTCCGAAGCCCCCTTGTTCACTCCCGCCACCGCCGGCAGCATCGCCGTGCCCGCGCCCGAGGACGAATTGGCGGTTGAGGAACGCGCCGAAGATGCCGAAGTAATCGCCGCGATCAACGAACTGCTCGAAACCCGCGTCCGCCCCGCTGTGGCCGGTGACGGCGGCGATATCGCCTATCGCGGCTTCCGCGACGGGGTGGTGTACCTCACCCTGCAAGGCTCGTGCGCGGGTTGCCCGTCAAGCACGGCCACGCTGAAGCACGGGATCGAAGGCCTGCTCAAGCACTACGTGCCCGAAGTGACCGAGGTGCGCGCGGCATGACCGTCCAGTTCCACGACCACACCCTGCCCGCTGCGGTTCTTGATCAACTGTTCAACGAAGCGCGCAGTTACAATGGCTGGCTGGACAAGCCCGTGTCGGACGAACAGATCCATGCGATCTGGGACTTAATGAAGATGGCCCCGACATCGGCCAATATGCAGCCGGCGCGGATCGTGTGGGTCAAATCACCCGAGGCGAAGGAGAAGCTGGCGGCCTGCGTGATGGAGGGCAACAGGGCCAAGGTCCTCGCCGCGCCCGTCACTGCCGTGATCGGTTACGATATCGACTTCCACGAGGAACTGCCTTGGTTGTTTCCCCATACCGACGCGAAAAGCTGGTTCGAGGGCAACGAGGCGGGGCGCGAGGAAGGGGCCTTCAGGAACTCGTCGCTGCAAGGCGCCTACCTGATGCTCGCCGCGCGCGCACTGGGGCTGGATTGCGGGCCGATGTCGGGGTTCGACCAGGCCGCCGTCAACGCCGCCTTCTTCGCTGATGAGCCGCGCCACCGGGTCAATTTCATCTGCTCGGTCGGCTATGGCGATCCTGCCAGCATCTTCGGCCGCTCTCCGCGCCCGGATTTCGCGATCTTCAACGCAATCGCGTAACGCGCATCACCGCTTGCGCCCGCCCCCGGCCTGAGGCAGGGCGAGCCGATGCGGACGCTCGTGATTGAAACCGCCTCCGAGGCGTGCAGCATCGCCCTGTTCGAGGGCGATGCCCTGATCGCGTCCGACCACCGCGCCATGGCACGCGGCCATGCAGAAGCACTGGTGCCGATGATCGCCGCGCTTCCCGCCAAGGGGCGTGCGGAGCGGATACTCGTGTCGCTTGGCCCGGGCAGCTTTACCGGGGTGCGGATCGGACTTGCCACGGCCCGGGCGCTGGGGTTTGCGTGGGGCGCCGAGGTGCTGGGATATCCGACCCTCGCCCTGATCGCGGCACAGGCGCGCGCGGAACACATGGGCGCGGTAGTGACAGTCGCGACCAATGGCGGGCACGGCGAATGGTTCGTGCAGGATTTCGCCCCCGATGGGCTGCCGCTGGCAGATGCGGCCTCGCTCACCCCTGAGGCCGCCCGCGCCCGGCCCCGAACCGGTCTGATCGCCGGCAGCCGCGCGGCGCTGCTGGCCGAGGGGACGGATGCCGCCCTGTTCGACTGCCTGCCCGATGCCGCCGCCGCGCGGCTGCTGCCGCAAGCCGTGCTGACGCCGTCGCTCACCCCGATCTATGGCCGCGGGCCGGATGCCACCCCGATGAAAGCGCGCATCCCTGCATGAGCGCCCTGCCACCCCCGGATCCCGCTCTCCTCGACCGGATCATGGCGGTGATGGAGGCAGCCTTCGACCCTGCTTACGGCGAGGCGTGGAACCGCCGGCAGGTTGCCGATGCGCTGACCATGCCCAGTACGCACGCGCTGGTGGTCGATGCGACGGGTGCAGTTATCGCGGAGGGTGCCGACCCGGCCCCTGCTCCGGCCGGTTTCGTGCTGACCCGCCACGTGATTGATGAGGAAGAGCTGCTGCTCATCGCCGTCATGCCGGGCGCACGGCGGCGCGGTGTGGGGGCTGCCCTGATCCAACACCTGTTCGCCGCCGCGCGCGCGCGCGGCACAACCCGCATCTTTCTGGAAATGCGCCGCGGCAATCCCGCTGTTCATTTATATCACAAATTCGGATTCGAACCGATTGGCGAGCGGCGTAACTATTACCGCATGGCCAATGGCGAAAGGATCGATGCGATTACTTTCGGCTGTTCGATCGCATAACTCGCATTTTGTCGCTTGGCGGAGTGCCAGCAAAGCAACCTAGTTGCCAGAATTGCACTCTTGCGCCATGGGGCAATAATGGCGCGTATCAAAAGACGCCTGCGAGGAACTCATGCAAGATCTGGAAATCGATATGAAAGAAACGCTTATCACTCTGACGAGCGACATCGTCGCAGCGCACGTCAGCAACAATGATGTCGATGTGGCTGATCTGCCCGGTCTGATCACCAACGTCTACAACGCACTTGCCAACCTTGGCGAAGCGCCGGTTGTCGAAGAAACGAAGCCCCAGCCTGCTGTGGCCGTGCGCAATTCGGTAAAGCCCGATTACATTGTGTGTCTTGAAGACGGCAAGAAGCTGAAGATGCTCAAGCGCTATCTTCGCACCAATTTCAACATGAGCCCGGAAGAATACCGCGCGCGTTGGGGCCTGGCGGCCGACTATCCGATGGTCGCGCCCAACTATGCCGAAAAGCGCCGCGATCTGGCCAAGAAGATCGGTCTGGGCCGCAAGCCCGGCACGCCCGCGCCCAAGGCGCGCCGGCCCAAGAAGACTGCCTGAACCCCGGACCGCGCCCGCCCCTGTTGAGAGGGCGGCGCACCCGGCTTGAGCAAGTAGCCCCGTCCCTCTATGGGATGGGGCCGCAATGCTTTTGAGCGGTCGCAGCCGAAACGCGCGCCGCGCCTGGCGATGGAGCTTTCCTTGACCCATAAAATCGATCTCGAACAACTCTGCGCCGAAAAGGGCCTACGCATCACCGAACAGCGCCGGGTGATCGCCAAGGTATTGTCGGAAAGCGACGATCATCCCGATGTCGAGCTGCTCCACAGCCGCGCAGCCGCGGTCGATCCGCGCATTTCGATCGCCACGGTCTACCGCACCGTGCGCCTGTTCGAGGAAGCGGGCATCCTTGATCGTCACGATTTCGGCGACGGGCGCTCGCGTTATGAACCCGTGCCCGAAGCGCATCACGATCACCTGATCGATGTCGAAACCGGCAAGGTGGTCGAATTCGTCGATCCGGAAGTCGAGGCATTGCAGCGCCAGATTGCCGAGCGGCTCGGATACCGTCTCGTCGATCACCGCATGGAACTCTACGGCGTGCGCCTCTCCCGCAATGACTGAGGCCGAACTGCGCGCCGCCGCCGCGCGCGGGGAAACAACGCCGGTTTCGCTGGCGGGCTGGCTGCGCATTGCCGTGCGCGCAGCCGGGCTGATCGGCTTGTTGCTGGTGTTCGTGCCGCTGCACTACCTCTACCGTGCCTTTTCCTACGGCTCGCCCTTCCCGATGCTGTTCCTGCGCTATGCCGCGCGGGTGTGCGGGGCGCGGGTCGAGGTGGTTGGCACCTATCTCAAGCGCGACGTGTTTTTCGTGGCCAACCATGTTTCGTGGGTCGATATTCTCGCGATGGCAGGCGCCAGCGGGACGGCTTTCGTCGCCAAGGCGGAACTGGCCGAGGCGCCGGTGGTGGGCTGGCTCGCCAGCCTCAACCGCACCGTCTTCGTCAAGCGCGAGCACCGCATGGGCGTGGCCGAACAGATCAATGCGTTGAAAGAAGCGCTGGTCGATAACTGGTCGGTCACGGTCTTCCCCGAAGGCACGACCACTGACGGGCAATCGCTGCTGCCGTTCAAAACCTCGATGCTGTCGGTGCTAGAACCGCCGCCACCCGGCGTGCTGGTGCAGCCGGTCATCATCGATTACGGCCCGGTCGCCGAATGGATTGGCTGGATCGGGCAGGAAGGCGGGATCAACAACGCCAAGCGGGTGCTGTCACGCGCGGGCAGCTTCAAGGTCACGCTGCACTACCTCGAACCCTTCAGCCCCGAGGAATTCAAGGGCCGCAAGGCGATCAGCCAGGAATCGCGCCGCAGGATCGAGGAGGCACTGACCGAAATTCTCGGCAAACAGCTGCGCCCCTTCGCCCACACAGTTGCGCCTGTGCGCTACGAACCGAAGAACGAAGCGGCGGATTAAAGCCCGGCGCGCACCAGCCAATCGTGGAAAATCCGCACCGGGCGGCTTTCCAGCGCCACCGGCTTGCACACGAACCAGTAGGAATAGGGGCTCTCCACCGGCTTGCCGGGAAGGTTGGTCAGCCGGTTGTCGTTGGCGCGGCGCAGGTGGTCATCGTGCATGATCGCGATGCCGAGGCCCTGCGCGGCCGCTTCCAGCATCAGCGCGCCTGAATCATAGTGGTCGATCGCGGCCGGATCCATCTGTTCCAGCCCGTTGGCCTTCTTCCATGCCTGAAAGCTTTCGGGCAGTTCGTTGTGAATCAGGAAGGTCTGCTTGGCCATCGCCTCTGGAGTGATGTCGGGGCCGATCGCGCGAGCGGTGTCCTTGGAGCAGATCGCATGGACAAGATTGTGATCCAGCCGCACCGCGTGCAGCCCGCTCGCCGGGCCGCGCGACAGGATGATCGCGGCGTCGAGCGTGTCGCCCACCCGGTCTTCCAGATGCGGGGCGGTGTCGATGTCGATATGCAGCAGCGGGTGGCGCTTGCGCAGCTCTCCTAGCCGCGGAAACAGGCGCTGGCTGCCGAACATCGGCAGCACGCCCAGCCTGAGGCGCAACAATGCGATATTGTCTGACTGGCTTTCCACCGCACGGGCCAGCGCTTCCATGTGCGGGTTCACCGCCTCGTAGAAGGCCTGGCCCTCGTCGGTCAGCTGCATGGATTGCCGCGCGCGGGTGAACAGCTTCTTGCCGACGAATTCTTCAAGATTGCTGATCCGCCGCGACAGGGCCGAAGGGCTGAGGCCGATCTCCTCTGCCGCCGCCCGGGCCGAACCCAGACGCACGGTGCGCATGAAGGCTTCGAGCGCCCGAAGGGGCGGGAGGCGGCGTGCAGGCATTCTCATATCTCCTCTGTGACAGAAGATACGCCTGAGCGCGCCAATGGATGCAAAAAATCGAAGAAAAAATGTGGATGAGCGCGAAAAGTTGCGCCTATTGCACTTCTTCCTCGGTGGCCGGGGGGTGTAGGCGCAGGCGGGTGACGTGGGTTTCATCGCCTGCCGTCACTTCAATGCGCCAGCCGCTTGGATGTTCCAGCACCGTGCCAACCGGCGGCACCGCCTCTGCCAGCACAAAAGCGAGCCCGCCGATCGTATCGACCGCTTCCTCCACCTCGGCAAGGCGCGGATCGATCCTCTCGGCAATATCGTCAAGCTCGGCGCGGGCATCGATATCCCACATGCCCTCGCCGATTGGCGTGATCAGCTCCTGCGGGGTCTCGTCATGCTCGTCCTCGATCTCGCCGACGATTTCCTCGACCAGATCCTCGATCGTGATCAGCCCGTCCGTGCCCGAGAATTCGTCGAGCACAATCGCCAGATGCACCCGCTGCGTGCGCATATCGGCCAGCACATCCAGCGCGCCGCGCGCCTGCGGCACATAAAGCGGCTGGCGCATCAGCGTGGTCCAGTCGGCGGGCGGCGGGGCGGCATTCGCAAGGAAGGGGAACACATCCTTGATGTGGATCATCCCGATCACGCTATCGAGCGTCTCGCGGTAGACCGGCATCCGCGAATGGCCATGCTCCGAAAAGGCCGCGACCATTTCTTCCCAGCTGATCGCGGCATCGACCGCAATGATCTCGCCGCGCGGCACGGCGACATCATCGGCATCATGTTCGGAAAAGTGCAGGAGATTGCGGAGCATCTGCCGCTCCACCCGCGACAGATCGCCACTGGCACCGGCGCGGTCCTCACCACCCGAGGTGCCGTTCTCGTCCTCGTGCTCGTCAATCGCTTCCTCAAGCTGTTCGCGCAAGGAACGCGCGGCTTCAAGCCCGAGGATCTTGCGAAGCGCAGGCCAAAGCCCGCTGCTACTGTCCGCCTCTCCGGTTGGGGATGGGGACGAATGGGAATCGGCCATGGCCTTGCGTGTCGCTCCTACGCGGTTTCAATCGCCATATGGGTCAGCGATGCCCAGTTTGGCAAGTATGCGGGTTTCCAGCGCCTCCATCGCCTCGGCCTGTTCGTCGCTGTCGACGTGGTCGTGACCGGCGAGATGGAGCAAGCCGTGGACGATCAGATGGCTCGCATGGGCTTGTAAGGTGACGCCCTTTTCCGCCGCCTCGCGCGCGCAGGTTTCATAAGCAAGCGCAATGTCGCCGAGCATTTCGGGCGGGCCACCCGGGGCAAGGGTTTCGAGTTCCGCGCGTTCCAGCATCGGGAAGCTGAGCACGTTGGTAGGCTTGTCACGGCTTCGCCATTCGCGGTTGAGGGTGTGCACTTCGGCGTCCGAGGTGAACAGCACGCTGGCAATGAGGCGCGGGTTGGCAAGCACGGGTTCGCCCTCGCCCGCCGCCTGCGCAGCGCGGATGGCCAGCGCCTCCCACTCGCCAGCGGGCCAATCTTCGATGTCAATGTCGAGCTGCATGGCACGCGCCCTTAGCGAGGTTTGGCGTGACAGGAAACGCTGCTCTGTCGGCGCCGCGGCCCGATCAGGCTGCCCCGATCAACCCTGCACGTGCCGCTGCGCCCCTAAGCCCCGTCACCCTCTCCGCCGCCCTCATAGGCTTCCACGATCCGGCCCACGATCGGGTGGCGCACCACATCGGCGGCAGTGAAGCGGATCGTGCCGAAGCCGTCCACGCCCTCCAGCCGTTCGACCGCGTCGTTCAGCCCGCTCATGCGCGGGCCGCCGGGGATGTCGACCTGGCGCGGGTCACCGCAGATCACCATCCGGCTGTTCTGGCCAAACCGTGTCAGGAACATCTTCATCTGCTCGCGCGTGGTGTTCTGCGCTTCATCAAGGATGATGAAACTGTCGGCCAACGTGCGCCCGCGCATGAAGGCGATCGGCGCGATCTCGATCTCGCCATTGGCCAGCCTGCGCTCGACCTGTTCGGGGGGCATGCAATCGTTCAGCGCGTCATAAAGCGGGCGCAGGTAGGGATCGACCTTCTCCTTCATGTCGCCGGGCAGGAAGCCCAATTTCTCGCCCGCCTCCACCGCCGGGCGCGACAGGATCAGGCGCTGGACGCTCCCCGTGATCAACTGGCTGACCGCCTGCGCCACCGCGATATAGGTCTTGCCCGTCCCTGCCGGACCAAGCGCGAAGATGATGTCGTCCTTCGCAAGCGACCGCATATAATCGATCTGCGTCGCCGAGCGCGGCACGATGGTTTTCTTGCGCGTGCGGATCATGATCGGGGCTGCGCCCACATCGCCCGAGATGATCCCTTCGAGCGTGGGCTCGGAGGACATGGCGATCAGGCTTTCCACCGCCCCGCTGTCCAACGCCTCGCCGCGGGCGAGCCGGTCATACATGGTCTTCAAGGTTTCGCGGGCGCGGGCGACATCGTCCTCCGGCCCTTCGATCACCACCTGATGTCCGCGCGCGTGGATATAGACCCCGAGCCGGTTTTCGACCTGCACCAGATTGGCATCAAACTGCCCGAACAAGGGGCCGAGCAAGGCCTGGTTCTCGAAGGTCAGATCGATACGCGCACGCCGCGGTTCCGGGATGCCGCGCGGATCAGGCGAGAGCGCCGGGTGCCCGGCACGGGAGGGTCGTCGGCCCATAAGGTCCTTTGCTTGGCGGGAAAGGACGATCCCTTGCCCTTGAGTCGGGAAGGTAGGCAGGCATGGCAGCAAAGCAAGCCGGGTGCGGCGAGATGGTGGGGGAAAGTCCCCGAAGTGCCACTTTGCGCACCAACCCTTGTCTGACGGTTCACCGCAAACCAAACTGCCGTTCACTTGGCGTTCATAGGCAAAATGTTGATTTCTTGTAATAAAGGAGTCGCCCATGCGCCAACGCCTTGCCTTCGCGGCCGCCCTCGCCGGAACCCTCGCCTTCTGCCCTGCCGCTTCCGCTGACGAGCGCCATGCGTCAGCCGCCGCAAGCTCCAGCGAGGCTGCCCTTGTGGCGCGCGCCGTGGCGGGCGACCCCGTAGCGCGCCGCCCTCTGGCCAAGCTGCGCGGGCCGCTGTGTCTGGTGGTGGCAGCCGAAGACCAGACCTTCGCCCGCGCCGTTGCCGAGCGCATCATCGCCACCGCGCGGGCCGCAGGCGTCCGCACCCGGCCCGCAGGGTGCTCGCCCAATGCGCTTGTCAGCTTCTCTGACGATGCCCGCGCGCAAATGAGCGCCGTTCGCGAAGATGGCCGCAAGCTGTTCCGCCGCATGACCGAAAAGGAAATCGACACCGCCCTTGCCGCCCGCGATCCGGCCTATGCGTTTCAGGCGGTAGAGCTCACGCCCCGCATTATGGAAGGCGACGGAGGCGGAGAAGGTGGCTCCTGGACCAAGGAGCGTTCGGTCCTGCGAATGCCGCGGGACATGGTGACGACGATGGTTGTGTTCGACAACCGCGCCATTGCCGGACAAAGCGTTGAGCAACTTGCCGATTATGCAGCGCTCAGGCTGCTCGCGCCCACCGGCGAGATGGCGGCCGATGATCCGGCGGCGCCGCGCTCGATCCTGTCGCTGTTCGCCGCTCCCGGGGTTGCTCCGCAGAGTCTGACGGCGTTCGACCGCGCCTATCTGCGCACGCTCTACAAGCTCCCGCGCACAGCCTTTGCCGAAGAAGTGCTTGCCGAAACAGCGCGGATCGCCGCGAAATAGGCCGGGTGATGCTCACGGGCCTGGCACTGGCTGCGGCAGCGGCCCTGGCGCAACCGGCCATGGCGCGCGATGCAGTGGCGCCGCCGGTCACGGACAATCCGATCATCGTCACCCCGCCCCCGACGAGGGCCGAGCGGCACAAGCGGCTGCGCGACTTTGCCCGCACGATGATCCGCCCGCCGCGCATGCACCAGCCGGTCGCCAAATTTGCCTTCCCCGTATGCGTGGAAGTGCGCGGCCTCACGCCTGACGATGCCGCCGTGATTGCCGAGCGAATCCGCGCCAATGCCGAGGCTCTGGGCGTGGGGGCAGACCGTGAGGCCGGTTGCCTGCCGACGGTGAAGGTGGCTTTCATGGGCCCCGCAGCAGGGCCGGCGGCGGGCTGGCTGACGATGGAATCGCCACAACTCGCGCATCTCGCCACCTACCAGCGTGAGCGCGTTTTGGCTGAAACCGGGCCAGTGCGCGCATGGAACAAGATAGCGGTGCGCGACTTCTTCGGGCGGCCAGCCCGTTTCGAAGAATTCACGCTGATCGACCCCCAGCCGCAAAGCCGCAGCGACCCCATCGTCACAACCGAGATCACCGGCGCTGCCGTGCTGATCGCGCGCGAGGCGGCGCATGGCTTCACGCTTGGCCAGTTGGCGGACTATGCCACGCTGCGCGCGCTGCTCGGCACCGGCGGGGCCCAGGGCGATGCGCCTGCGCCGACCATCCTCACCTTGTTCGACGATCCCGAACCACCTGCGGGCCTCACCGATTTCGACCGCGCGCTGGTGCGAGAGCTCTATGATGCCTCGCGCAATGCCAAGCCCCGCCGCGTCTATAACGACATCGCCCGTGCGGCGGCGGCGGAAGAACGGTCAAGAGCGGGCGGTAACTAGGCCTTTCAATGACTTGAGCCCCGCTTCGGCGAGCGTCACTTCGACCATGTCGCCGATCGCGCAATCGTCCCCGTCTTGGCTCTCGAACCAGACGCTCTGGAGCCACGGCGATTTGCCGACCCACTGCCCGGGAAGCTTTCCGGCACGCTCCACCAGCACCTTGCAGGTCTTCCCGACGCTCGCCTGATTGAAGGCCAGTTGTTGATCGAACAGGCGGGCCTGCAACCGGGTAAGGCGGTCGTCCATAACATCAGGCGCGATCTGGCCGTCCATGGTCGCCGCCGGAGTGCCCGGGCGGGGTGAGTATTTGAAGCTGAAGCACGCGGCGTAACGGACCTCGTCGACGATCGCGAGCGTGTCCTGAAACTCCGCTTCGGTCTCGCCCGGAAAGCCGACGATGAAATCGCCTGACAGCGCGATATCAGGCCGTGCTGCACGGAATTTCTCTATCAGTTTCAAATAGCTGTCGGCGGTGTGCTGACGGTTCATCGCTTTGAGAACACGGTCGTTTCCGGCCTGCACGGGCAAGTGCAGATAGGGCATCAGCTTGTCCACCTCGCCATGCGCGGCGATCAGGTCTTCTTCCATGTCGTTGGGGTGGCTGGTGGTGTAGCGGATGCGTTCCAGCCCGTCGATGCGGGCCAGCCGCCGGATCAGCCCGCCCAGCCCCGCGCGGCGGCCCTTGTCGTCCTCGCCGCCCCATGCGTTGACGTTCTGGCCGAGCAGCATGATCTCCTTGGCGCCCGCTTCGACCAGCTTGTAGGCTTCGGCCACCAGATCGCTGAAAGGGCGCGAGATTTCCGCCCCGCGCGTATAGGGCACCACGCAATAGGTGCAGAACTTGTCGCACCCTTCCTGCACCGTCAGGAAGGCGCTCGGCCCCCGCTTGCGCCGCGCCGGCAGCGCATCGAACTTGGCGATGGCCGGCATGTCGGTATCGGTCGTGCGCTGGCCTTGTTGAGCCTTATCAAGCATTTCCGGCAGACGGTGATAGGCCTGCGGACCGACCACGATGCTCACCGCGGGCGCGCGCGCCATGATCTCGTCACCCTCGGCCTGGGCGACACAGCCTGCCACCGCGATCAGCGGCTGCTTACCCGCCTGCTTGCCCGCCAGCACCAGCCGGCCAATGTCCGAATAGACCTTTTCCTGAGCCTTTTCACGGATATGGCAGGTGTTGAGGATGACCAGATCGGCGTCCTCCCCGTCAGGCGCGGGCACGATCCCGCGTTCGCTCAGCAGCTCGCCCATGCGCTCGCCGTCATAGACGTTCATCTGGCAGCCGAAGCTTTTGACCCGGTAGGTTCTGGGGGGCGTTTGCGGTTTCATGGGCCTCGCGCCCTTAGCGCCAAGCCGGACCGCGTTCAATCGGCCCCGCGCGGCAATGTTTCACGTGAAAAGCACGCACGAACGGGGGGCAAGCGGGGGTCAGACGGGGTCTTGCGGGGGTCTAAGGGGGGTCAAGGCAGGCTCTGGCGCCAGCCAGGCGTATGCAGTCAGCGCTTGGCCTTTTTGTCACGGCGCAGCCCGTTGTGGATGCACGGCTCGCTCTGTTTTGTCCCCGGCCCGGGGTGCGCCTTGTCCTCCGGCCCGCATTCGACGAAAGGCTTGGCAATGCCGTTGGCCTTCACCACCGCAAGCGCATCCGGGCTGGCATAGGCCGCGATCCAGGTGAGACAATCGGCCAGCGGGCGCACCTTGTGCTTGGTGATGCTGCCCTTGCGCGGCTCGCAATTGATCGTGAACACGTTGGCGGCCGGTGACACCTCGTTGCGCGCGAACTGCCGCAAGAACTCGCCGCGTTCGTTGAACACCGTCCGCCTGAGCGCATTTTCGCGCACTTCGTTGCGATAGAAGGGCGAGGTGTTGAACATGAAGGCGCGGATTTCGGGATGCGCGTCCGACACCTCGGTCGCCAGCGCTCCGCCCAGCGAATGGCCGGTTACCACCCACGGCACATCATTGCCAAGCCGCGCACGTTCGGCATTGAAATAGCGCAGCGCCAGCTCGATCTGGTCACTGCGCAGCGTGCCGAAGAAAATATCGCTCAACCCCTTGAAGTCGGTCCCCCGGAAGGCGAGCACTCGCGCCACAGGCTTGCGCCCGTCATCCCCGCCCGATCCGGGCGCGAACTGGTTGAAGATTTCGTAGCTGAAGCCCTTGTCCGCATCTTCGGAGGCAATCGGCAGATGCTCGATCCGCTGGAGCACACGGCCCGGCTTGGCGAAGAGATCATCGTCGCCGGTATAGGCGTTGGTCGAGGCGACGGCATAGGGAAAAGCTTCCGCCGCCGCCTCGCGCACAAAGCCGCACCAACCGCCCGGCTCCAGCTGGCAGGGCGAGCGTGATTGCGAGATGTCAGGCAGGGTGGCACAGGCCGGCGCGAGCAATGCGCACAGCATCGCCGCCCCGGCCCGAAACGCCGCCCCCATACCGGCTTGGCCGATCAGGCCACCGTCGCCTTGACGATCTTGCCGGGCGAACGCGGCGGTTCGCCCTTGGGCAGGGCGTGGACGTGTTCCATGCCGCTCGTGACCTGGCCCCACACGGTGTACTGCTTGTCGAGGAAGCGCGCATCATCAAGGCAGATGAAGAACTGCGAATTGGCGCTGTTGGGGTTCTGCGCGCGGGCCATCGAGCACACGCCTTCGACGTGGGGTTCGGCGTTGAATTCAGCCGCCAGATCGGGCTTGTCGCTGCCGCCCATGCCGGTGCCGGTCGGATCGCCGCCCTGCGCCATGAAGCCGTTGATCACGCGGTGGAAGATCACACCGTCATAGAAGCCTTCGCTCGCCAGTTCGGTGATGCGCGCGACGTGGCCGGGGGCCAGATCGGGGCGCAGCTTGATGACGACGTCCTTGGACTCGCCGTCGCCGGTGTCGAGGGTGAAGGTGAGGGTCTCGGCCATTATGTATCTCCTGCGGGAATTTTCCCGCGCTTTTAGCAGCCAAAACGTGGGTGTCACCCTCCAGCCTTGCTTTTCGACCTTCCCCGCCTAAACGCCTCTGTATGGCCGACGATCGCATCATCGAGGACGTGTCTGTGATCGCCGAATCCGGTGAAGCAGAAGTGCGCCCGGATGACCGGGTGGACGATGAACGCCATGACGAGGAAAACCGCCTCAAGCCTTCCTTCGTCAGCAAGGTGCACATCGCGCTGGAAGCGGGTGACAAGGGCGCGGTCTATGATCTGGTCGAGCCGCTCCACGCCGCCGACATTGCCGACCTGATCGAGCTGCTGGAACCGCGTGAACGCGCGCAGCTGGCCTCCACGATCAGCGATCTGATGACCGGCGATGTGGTCGCCGAACTGAACGATTATGTCCGCGAAGACTTGATGGACACGCTGTCCGCGCAGGCCGTGGCGACCATCGCCGAACAGCTCGACACCGATGATGCGGTGCAGCTGATCGAGGATCTGGACGAGGCCGACCAGCGCGCTGTCATGGCCGAGCTGGAGCCGGAAACCCGCGAGGCGGTATCCAGCGCGCTCGCTTACCCCGAAGAAACCGCCGGGCGGTTGATGAGCCGGCACTTCGTGGCGGTGCCCGAACATCTGACCGTGGGCGATCTGATCGATTACCTGCGCGAAGACGGCGATCTGGAGCATGATTTCTTCGAAGTCTTCGTGATCGACGAACGCCACCATCCGGTGGGCACCTGCGCGCTTTCGTGGATCCTCACCACGCCGCGCAGCGTGCGCCTGACCGATGTGATGAAGCGCGACCAGACCCTGATCCCGGTGACGATGGATCAGGAAGAAGCTGCGCTGATGTTCCAGAAATACGCGCTGATTTCAGCCGCGGTGGTGGATGATAGCGGGCGGCTTGTGGGCCAGATGACGGTTGATGATGTGGTGCACATCATCTCCGAAGAGGCGGCCGAAGATGCCCTGCTGATGTCGGGTGCGGGTGATGGCGACATCAACGAGCCGCTGCGCGAGGCCTATTCCAGCCGCGTGCGCTGGCTGATCGCCAATCTGGGCACCGCGGTGGTCGCCTCATCGATCATCGCCTTCTTCGGCGCGGCGATCGAGCAATTGGTCGCGCTGGCGATCCTCATGCCGATTGTCGCCAGCATCGGCGGCAATGCGGGGACGCAGACCATGGCGGTGGCGGTGCGCGCGATTGCGACCAACCAGCTCACCCGTTCCAACACCCGGCGCATCCTGTGGCGCGAATTCCGCGTCGCGCTGCTTAACGGGGGCACGATTGCGCTGCTGATCGGGGCGGCGGCGGGCTTCCTGTTCTCGCCCTTGATGGGGGTGGTGATTGCGCTCGCCATGATCATCAACATCGCGATTGCGGGCCTTGCGGGCGTGCTGGTGCCGGTGATCTTTGAACGGCTGGATCAGGACCCGGCGGTGGCGAGCAGCGTGTTCGTGACGATGATCACCGATTCGATGGGCTTCTTTGCCTTCTTAGGTTTGGCAGTGGCGATGGGTCTGGCCACCTTCTAACCCTCTCCCAAACGACAATGGGAGAGAACAGATGGCAGGACGGGTAGCGGGCAAGGTGGTGCTGCTGACAGGCGGCGCGATGGGTCTGGGCAAGGCGGCGGCAACCAGATTGCTGGCCGAGGGCGCGACTGTGATCATCACCGATATCGACGAAGCCGCAGGCCGCGCCACCGCGACGGAGCTTGGCTGCGGCTATATCAGGCAGGACGTGACCGACTGGGCGCGCTGGCAGGAAGTCATCGCCGAGGTCGAAGCGACGCATGGCCGGCTCGATGTGCTGGTGAACAATGCCGCGATCACGGTGTTCGGCTCGATTGCCGACATCAGCCCCGAAGATTTCAAGCGCTGCTACACAGTCGATGTGGATTCGATCTTCATGGGCTGCAAGGCGGCGATCCCCTTGATGACGAAGAGCGGCGGCGGGTCGATCGTCAACTTCTCGTCAGCGGCAGGCAACAAGGTCTCGCCCGATCTGGCCGCCTATAATTCCGCCAAGGCGGCGGTGGTAACGCTGACCAAATCGATCGCGCTCTATTGCGCGCGGGAGCAGAACGGCGTGCGGGTGAATTCGGTGCAGCCGGGCACGATCCTTACCCCCAACGTGGAAAGCGTGATCGCCGGCACCCCCGATCCCGACGCCACCCGCGCGGCATTCAGCATCGCCCAGCCCATCGGGCGCATGGGCGAGGTCGATGATATTGCGCATCTGGTGGTCTATCTCGCCAGCGACGAGAGCAAATTTGCCACAGGCGCGCCGTTCATTGTGGACGGGGGGCTGTCGATAGCTTGATCGCGGCGGCCATCGGCCCACATTGGGGCCATGCCGCTGCACCTGACCAAGATCGCCTTCGGGGCGAAAAGCTATGACCATCTCGCGGGCTGGTTTGACGGGCGCGGGGCTGTAGGCCTCACCACCCGCAACCGCCCGACGCGGCACGAGGAGTGCGTGGGCGGATCGCTGTTCTGGATCATCAACCACGCCATCGTGGCGCGCTCGCCGATCCTCGGCTTCGAGAAGACCGAGGACGGGCGCTGGGACATCGTGCTGGAGCCGCGCCTGATCCGCGTCCACCAGATCGCCAAGCGTGCGCATCAGGGCTGGCGCTATCTCACCGACGAGAAAGCCCCCAAGGACGTGGCCGAGGGCGAGGATATCGGGGATGCGCTGCCGGGCAAGCTGGCGATGAAGCTGGAGCGGCTCGGGCTCGTTTAACGGAAGTCCGACCCGGCGCAGGCGAGGAAGCTCGCCCCGCTCAGCACCATATTGATCCCGATCACCAGCCCCAAGACCGCCACCGACCAGCCGCCGGGCAGGCCCAGTAGCACAAGCACCCCCAGCAGCAGCGACAACAGCCCCGAGGCAAGGAACATTCCCCAGCCGCGCTGCGGGCGAATGCGGCGCGCCAGCAGCACCCGGCCTGCGCCGTCGGCCGCAAAGAAAGCCCCCAGCATCACGGTCAGCGCGAACAATCCGGCAAAGGGGTTGGCCAGGACGATGAGCCCTGCACCAAGATAAAGCGCCCCCAGCAGCATCTGCCACACCACCCCCCGCCACCCGCGCAGGCGCGGCGCGTGGAACAGGGTGACCAGACCGCCCGCCATCAGCGCCAGCCCCGCGACCAGATTGAATGACAGCGCGGCCACCAGCGGAAAGACCAGCGCGAACAGGCCAAGCGCGATCAGCAGGCCCCCCAGCACCGCAAACCCGCCGCGCCGCACCGCCGGACGCGCGCCAACACTCTTGTATTGCGCCTTGGGATAGGCCGCCATGAATTCACATCTCCCGAAACAGGGCGCGCGGACGCCGGGCGTCAGAGCATTGCTCTGCGGCCCGGCGCCCTCACCCTTTTTTGCCGATCAGAAACCGACCGCGCGCGCGTTGGATGCGTTGTGCCCGCCATTGCGGGTGAGCACCTCGCGCAGCTTGTCCTCGTCAACGCCGATATCCTCGACCGTCACCACAACGCCGCCATCCTTGATACGGTCATTGTAATAGGTCGCGTCCTCGTCGCTCACGCCGTGCTTGGTGAGCGTTTCGTTGAGCGTGCCACCAATTGCGCCGAGCACTGCGCCAACGCCGACCGCTTCGGGCACGGCGGCTGCCGCAATGGCTCCGGCTGCCGCAAGCGGACCGACGCCCGGGATCGCCAGCGCGGCAACGCCTAACCCCGCGCCCAGCGCCCCGCCGCCGAGCACGCCGCGCAGCACATTGCGGTGATCCTCGTCCGTCACCTCGCCATCGCCCGAACGCGCGGTGGTGGTGCCCTTGTGATGGGCGATGACGGACATATCATGATCGCCCAGCCCCAGCGAACGCAGGTCGCTGACCGCACGCTCGGCTTCGGCGTGGTTGTCGAAAATGGCGGAAACCTTGGACATTGCTGTTCTCCTGCAAGGTGAAAAGCGCCCGGCCACAGAATTGGGGGGCGCGTTGGCCTTGCCTGAAGGAAGCGGCGCGCGAGGGCGCTGTCATGGGTGGGTGACGGGGCGGCGCTTGGCCGAAATCTGGCGCGGCTGGTCGCCCTGCATTTGTCACCCCGGCAGAAAGGCGCGGGGACGGGAGCGAAGCCTTACCCCGCCGCCCGGCTCTTTTCCGCCACGCGCCTGAGCGCATTGACATAGACCTCGGGCGTCTGCGCGCCGGGGATCAGGAACTTGCCTTCCACGATCATCGCCGGAACGCCGGAGATGTTCATGTCCCACGCCTGCGCCTCTTCGGCCAGCACGCGGGCTTCAAGGTCGGGATCGTCCAGCGCGGCCCGCGCTGCCTCGCGGTGGAGGCCCACGGACGCGGCGATATCCAGCAGCACTGCGCGGTCACCAAGATTGCGGCGCTGGTTGAAATGGGCGCGGAACAGGGCGAGTTTCAGCGCAGTCTGCACGTCCGGCCCGGCCTGTTCGAGCGCGAAGGTCAGCAGCTTGTGGCAGTCCCGCGTGTTCCACATCATCGCGAGAGGCGCTTCATCCTCACCCTCGTAAGACAGCGAAACGCCCGCGCCCTCGGCAATCGCCTTCATCTGGCCGCGAATCCGCGCGCCTTCTTCAGCCGGGCGGCCATACTTGCGGCGGAGGTGGGCTTCTTGCTCCTCGCCTTGCGGAGGCATTTGCGGGTTGAGTTCAAACGGCCGCCAGCGGATCACGCCTGCGATCTCACCCTCCAGCTCGCCCAGCGCCTTGGTCAACTGCCCATAACCGATCAGGCACCATGGGCACATCACATCGGAATAGATGTCGATGGTGAGGGTTTGAGGCGCGCTCACCGGTCAAGCCACCAGCACACAAGGTGATGCGCAATCGCGAAGGGCCGCGGGAAATAGAGCAGGTCCGTGCCCGCCTCGCCCGCCGCGCGCGCTTCTTCCAGCTCGGCGCGGGTGAACCAGCGCGCATCTTCCAATTCGGTGGTGTCGATGGTGAGGGTGGGATCATCCGCCACGCTGGTGCAGCCGATCATCAGCTGGCTCGGGAAGGGCCAGGGCTGACTGGCGATATATTGGACATCGCGCACGCGCACGCCCGCTTCCTCGTGGATTTCGCGCGCCACGGCTTCCTCGATGGTCTCGCCCGGTTCGACAAAGCCCGCGAGCGCGGAATACATCTTGGGCGGGAAGCGCGGCTGGCGGCCCAGCAGCAGCTTGCCGTCATGTTCGACCAGCATGATCGTGACCGGATCGGTGCGCGGAAAATGGTCCGCGTCGCAGCCATCGCAATGGCGCTGCCAGCCGCCTTTCACCAGCTTGGTCGGCGATCCGCAGCGCGCGCAGAAGCGGTGGCGGGCGTGCCAATCCACCAAAGAACGCGCCCCGCCATAGGTCGCCAGATCAGGGGGCGAAAGCTGGGTCATCAGCTGCCATGCGCGCGGCATGGCGTAAGCCGGGCCTTCAGCGCCCTCGCCCGGCACAGGCGCGAAATGCGCCTTGCCTTCCAGCATCCCGAGGAACACCAGTTCGGCATTCTCCGGAACATCGGCAAGGCTGCCCCACAGCAGCCCGCCCGTCTCGTCAACGCCCGGCAGCAGCCCGTCGAGCAGCAGCACCTTGGCGCGCCAGTTCATCAGCCCGGCCAGCGCCGCATCATCGACGCGGATGTGGTCCGCCCGGTCAAGCGGCGATCCGGCAAAAGCCATTCCCGGCGTGGGTGCGGGCGCGTGCATCACGCGGCCTTCTTCGCAGCGCGCATCGCGGCCAGATCCTTCTCCATCGCGGCCATGAATTCATCACGGATCGGATAGGCTTCGGACGGCATATATTGCGTCCACAGGCAGGAGCGCAGCTTCAGGTCAAAGTCGATCGCGCCAAGCGTGCCCGCCGCGCCGCCCCAGCCGAACTGCGCGCCCTTGGAGCGTCCGCCCGCGCCATGGCCCTCGCCCGCGATCCAGCTGCCGCTGGTGTCGACGCTGGCGGGCAGCAGGTTGGAGGTGCCGACGCGCACCGCCTCTTCGCTCATCACGAACTTGCCGTCGATCCGGCCGTAGCCGAGCAGCATGCGCAGGAAGCGGTCATAATCCTTGGGGCTGGAGACGAGGCCCCCGCCGCCCGCCGGCACTTCGGGCGCATCGAGGAAGATCGAATTGACGCCCGGATCGATCGGGAACGGCACGCCGCCGACGATGCCGTAATTGTCGGTGAGGCGGTGCGCCTCGCTGGCGGGGACCTGGAACCACGTGCTGATCATGCCGCAGGGGTCGAAGATGCGCTTTTTGAGGAAGGCTTCAAAGCCCATCCCGCTCGCCACTTCGATCACCCGGCCGAGCAGGTCGATCGAGGCCGAATAGCTCCACTTGGTGGCCGGCTGATACATCAGCGGCAGTTCCGCAAGGCGATCCGCCCATGCCGCAAGGCCGGGCGCAGGGGTGACCGGCTCGATCCCCGGGATCGGCATCCGGCTCACCCGCCCGCCGACGAGGCCTTGCTGGTTGAAGGCCTTTTGCAGCGGCCCCTTGCTGATGATCTGGTAGCCAAGGCCCGCCGTGTGGGTCAGCAGCATCCGGATGGTGATCGGCTGATTGGCCGGCACGGTCTCCTCCAGCGGACCTTCGGGGTTCACCAGCACGCGCATATCGCGGAAGGCGGGCAGGATCTCGTGCACCGGCTGGTCAAGGCCAAGCTTGCCCTCGTCGATCAGGATCATCGTCGCCATGCCGGTGATGGGCTTGGACATCGAATAGATGCGGTACAGCGAGTTTTCGTCCACCGGTGTCGGCTTGGCGAGCGACAATGTGCCGCCGCCGACGCTGTGGGCATGGGGCTGCTGGTCCCAGCCGAAGGTCAGGTAGAGGTTCGCCAGCTTCCGGCTCGACACGTATTTGTCGGACAGCGCGGCCACATTCGGCCAGCTTTCCATGACATCATGCGCAAAGGCCGCGCGCCCGAACGGCAGGCCCGAAAGCGCCGCCCCCCCTGCAAAAAGCGCGCTGGCGCGCATCAGCGAGCGGCGCGAAAGCTGGGGCTGGGCAAAGTCGTGAAGCGGCATGGGGCAGAATCTCCGGTCCGGGTGCGGCCGCCTGTCTGCGGCAGGCCGAGGCGCTGGTCAATCGGGCGCAGTGCGAGTGCACAGTGCGGTCTTGCAAGCAGGCGGTGTCTTGCTCATATAAGACAGATGCTCAACGTCCTTGCCTATCTCGTCGGCCTTGTCAGCCTGGTGATCGTCATCCCCGCGCAGATCCCCCTGCTCGGCTGGGCCAACTGGTTTGCCCTGCCGCTGATCGTGGTGGGGATCGTGATCGGCGCGCTGTCATCCAAGGATGGCGGGCGCAATTTCTGCCTCGTGGTGCTGCTGATCGCGGGCGTGCGGCTGATGCTGGGCGGCGGCGTGTTCTAGGTTCCCGCCAGCGCCAATTGCGCGGCCTTGGCGAACAGCGTCGCCAGCCCTGCCTCGCCGATCTGCGCCAGCGGCCACCACTGCCCTTCCCCCGGCGGATCGGTGCGGGTGTCGGCCGCCAGCACTTCCAGCGTGAGATTGGCATGAGTAAACCCGTGCCGCACCGCGCCGAGGGTGCGCCATTCCCCCGCCAAGGGCGGCTTGCCAGAACCATCGCCCCGCGCGCTCCAGCCGTCATCGGGTAGCGCCCGCATCCCTCCGAGCATCCCTTCGGGCGGGCGGGTGACCAGCCATACCTCCTGCCCGCTGCTGCGGGTTATCCAGAAGGCGGTGCCGCGCCGTTCGGGCACGGGTTTCTTGGGCGGCTTGACCGGCAGACGCTCCGGCTCGCCAGCCTTGCGGCCCACGCAGTCCTCGCCCAGCGGGCACAGCAGGCAGCGCGGTGCCCTGGTGGTGCAGATGTGGCTGCCCAGATCCATCAGGGCTTGCGCAAAATCGCCCGAGCGCGCGCTTGGCGTGATCGTGTCTGCGGCGACGCGGATCGCTTTCCTCGCCTTGGGCAGGGGTTCGTCAATCGCGAACAGCCGCGCCACCACCCGCTCGACATTGGCATCGACCACCACGGCGCGCCGCCCGAAGGCAATCGCTGCCACCGCCGCCGCGGTGTAATCTCCCAGCCCGGGGAGCGCGCGCAGCTCTGCCTCGGTGGAGGGAAACCCGCCCCGCTCCGCCACCGCCCTTGCGCATTTCAGCAAGTTGCGGGCGCGTGAATAATATCCAAGGCCCGCCCATGCCGCCATGACATCATCATCGCAGGCCGCCGCCAGCGCATCGACCGTGGGCCAGATCGCCAGAAACTTCGCAAAATAGGGCTTCACCGCCGCCACCGTGGTCTGCTGGAGCATCACTTCCGACAACCACACGCGGTAAGGCCAGGCACCATCATCCGGCAGCGCCGCCCCCGGCGGATTGCGCCACGGCAAATCGCGGGCATTGCGATCATACCATGCAAGCAATGATGTGGAGATGCTGGCGGTCACGCAGCGCCTATGGCATGGCGGGCAGACCCATGAAAAGCGGCACACCCAAAACTCCCAAACCTTATACCCGCCCCCGCGGAAAGGGCGCAAAGGCGATTGGCGATCTCATGCCCGAAATCGGCCGCACCGCCTTTCGTCGTTTCGGCTTTGTGCAGAGCTCGGTCGTCACCCGCTGGCCGGAAATCGTCGGGCCGAAGCACGCACGCGTGTGCAGCCCCGAAGCGATCCGCTTTCCGCCCGGCGAAAAGGCCGAAGGCATCCTCCAGCTGGTGGTGCTGCCCGCCCATGCCCCGCTGATCGAACAGGTGATCCCGGAGATCATCGAGCGGGTGAACCGCTTCTTCGGTTATCGCGCCGTGGCCCGCGTCAAGCTGAGGCAGGGCGCGGTCACGCCGCCGGTGGAGGACAGACCCGCCAAGCCGCCACCATCGCTGAAGCCGATCCCGCTGGAATTGGGCGACAGTTTGCGCGATATCGGCGATCCGGAACTGCGCACCGTGCTCGAATCGCTGGCCCGCAGCCTCGGCAACAGCGAGAGCGCGGCCCCAAAGGAAGACGACCTGCCATGATCAAGCCCCTCCTCCTTGCCGCTGCTGCCGCCGCTGCCACGCTGGCGCTGGCAACCGGCCCTGCGGGCGCGCAGCAGAAAAGCACCAGCCTTGCCCCGCAGGAAAACGGCGGCAATTGGGGCGCGGCCGTGGCGCGCAGCCCGCGCGGCCATGTGATCGGCAATCCCAAGGCCGATACCAAGCTGATCGAGTTCATCAGTTACACCTGCCCGCACTGCGCCGATTTCACCGCGCGGGGCGAACCGCCGCTGGAAATCGTGCTGCTCCAGCCGGGCAAGGTCACGCTGGAGGTGCGTCCGGTGATCCGCAACGGACTGGACCTTGCGGTGACGCTGCTGGCCAATTGCGGCGATCCGGCAGGGTTCAAAGGCCGCCATCAGGCACTGATGCTCAACCAGTCCGTGTGGCTCGGCAAGGCCCGCAATGCGCCGCAGACCCAGCTTGAAATCTGGCAGCGCGGCGACAAGGCCGGGCGGATGAACGCGGTCAATGCGCTGGGCCTGACCGATCTGCTGGCACAGCGCGGCCAGTCGCGCGCGGAACTGGACGCCTGCGTCTCCAACGATGCCGCCGCCAAGGTGCTGCTCGCCAATGACGAGGCTGACGCGACCGAATTCGGCCTCACCGGCACGCCCAGCTTCGCGCTGGATGGCAAGCTGCTCGCCGAAGTTCACGGCTGGGAGGCGCTTTACCCCGTGCTTTCCGCCCGCTTCGCCCCCAAGGCTGACTGACCGCAATATGTTTACAGCCGCGCGCGCAGGCTTGCTGCCAAGGCGCGGGCGCGGTTATCCTGCTCCCCTTCCATAGTGCCCGAGGATTGCTCCCGATGAACGTGACCCGCCTGTTCTCGCTCCCCCTGATCGCGCTCGCACCGCTGATGCTGGCCGCTTGCGGCGATGCTGCCTCGGACGGGGCTGGTCCAACGGGTGAGGCGCTGCCCGCCATCGCGGCACCTGCCGGCACCAAGTGGGCCGAGACGGTCACCGTCACCCCTGAAGGCGGCTACATGATCGGCAACCCCGATGCGCCGCTCAAGCTGGTCGAATATGCCTCGCACACCTGCGGCGCCTGCGCCAACTTCGCCAAGACCGGCAAGCAGCCGCTCAAGGACAAGTATGTGGCGAGCGGCGTGGTCAGCTTCGAACAGCGTGAGACCTTCCTCAACTCCTTCGACGTGGTGATCGCCGGGCTGACCCAGTGCGGCACCAAGGAACAGATGCAGCCCCTGTCGGATCAGGTGTGGCAGAACCTGCCCGACGTGTTCCAGGGCCTGCAAAGCAACCCGCAGGCGATCGAGGCGGCCAACGCGCTGCCCTTGAACCAGCGTTTCGTCGCCACGGCGCAAGCGACCGGCTTGATCGAATTCTTCGCCGCGCGCGGCCTCAGCGCCGATCAGGCCCGCACCTGCCTTGCCGATGCCGCCAAGATCGAGGGGCTGGTCAAGCAGGTCGAAGCCAACAACGCCAAGGACAAGGTGTCCGGCACCCCGACCTTCTTCCTCAACGGCCGGAAGATCGAAGGCACCACCTGGGACGTGCTAGAGCCGGCACTTCAGCGCGCCGGCGCGCGCTGAGGCTGACGGCGGGGGCGCCAAGATAACCTGATGCAGATCCACCGGCTCAAGCTCAGCGGGTTCAAGAGCTTCGTCGAGCCGGCGGAACTGCGCATCGAACCCGGCCTGACCGGCGTTGTCGGCCCCAATGGCTGCGGCAAATCCAACCTGCTCGAAGCAATCCGCTGGGTCATGGGGGAAACCTCGGCCAAGTCGATGCGGTCAGGGGGCATGGAGGATGTGATCTTCGCGGGCACCTCCACCCGCCCCCCGCGCGATTTTGCCGAAGTGGTGCTCCACGCGCAGGATGACCGCGCCGAGGAACTGGTCGTCACCCGCCGGATCGAACGCGGCGCAGGATCCGCTTACCGCGTCAACGGGCGCGATGTGCGGGCCAAGGATGTGGCGCTGACCTTCGCCGATGCGGCCACCGGCGCGCACTCGCCCGCGCTCGTCAGCCAGGGCAAGATCGCCCAGGTGATCGCTGCCCGTCCGGCGGAGCGCCGCGCGATGCTGGAGGAAGCGGCGGGGATCGCGGGCCTGCACGTCCGGCGCAAGGATGCCGAAAGCAAGCTGCGCGGGGCCGAGGCCAATCTTGCCCGGCTGGAAGACCTGATGGCGGGCCTCGACGCGCAGATTGCCAGCCTCAAGCGGCAGGCCAAGCAGGCGGAACGCTACACCGAACTCACCACGCGGATTCAGGCCGCCGAGGCCCGTCTGCTCTTCGCCCGCTGGCGCGAAGCCGCCGCCGCCGCCAAGATGGCCCGCGCCGCCGCCGAAGGCGCCGAGGCCCGCGTTGCCGAAGCGCAGAAAGCGGTGGAGGTGGTGCAGGCCGAGCAGGCCGAGGCCGCCCATGCCCTGAGCCAAGCGCGAGATGAACTCGCCGACCGCCGCGATGATGCCAGCGCCCACGGCCACCGCATGGCCGCGCTCGCCGAAAAGCTCGATGCTGCCGAAACGCGGCTGCGCGATCTGGCCCGCCAGCAAAAGCGGCTGGAGGAAGACCGCTCCGACGCCGACCGCCTCACCAATGCCGCGGTCGAGGCGCTGGCGCGGCTGACACAGGAACTCGGCCTCAGCCGCGAAAGCCTCTCCGCCGCCGAAGCCGCCCGCCCCCGCCTCGCCAACGCCGCCGAGGACAAGGAGCGCGCCAGCCGCGCCGCCGAACTCGCGCTGGCCAAGGCGACCGCCGATCAGGCCGGGGTGGAAGCGGAATGGCGGGTTGCCGAAGCCGCAGTCGATCAAGCGCAGGCCCGCCTCGCCCGGATCGAGGGCGAAGCTGCACGCATCGCCCGCACCCGCGCCGAACTTGCCGCCAGCAGCGATCCCGAGGCCGACGTCATCGCCGCCCGCGCCGCTGCCGAAGACGCTGCCGGGGAACTCGCCCGCCTGCGTGGCAAGCTTGCCGAAGATCAGACCCGCAAGGCCGAACTCCAAACGCGGCGGGACGAAGTCGCCAGCGCGCTCGCCGCTGCGAGGGCCGAACTCGCGGGGGTTGAGCGCGAACACACCGCCCTCGCCCGCGACCGCGATGCCCGCGCCAAGCGCGAAGCCGGGCGGCAAGGCATGGCAACCCCGCTTGACCGCGTCACCGTTACGCCCGGCTATGAACGCGCGCTCGCCGCGGTGTTGGGGCGCGACGGGAAATCACCGCTGGGCGCGCCGCCCGCCGCGCAGGATGGGCGCTTCTGGACCGGTAGCGCCGCCGCTCCGCGCGCTGTGCCTGACAGCCTGCTCGCCCGCCTCACGCAGTTTCCCGATGAACTCGCCGCCCGCCTTGCGCTGGTCCATTGTGTCGAGGCGGATGATGGCCGCGCGCTCGGCCCCGGCGAATGGCTGGTGACCCGCGCCGGGCACCTGCGCCGCTGGGACGGGTTCGTGGCACGCGGCGAAGGCGCTGCCGAAGCCGCGCAGCTGGAGGCCGCCAACCGCTTTGCCGAACTCGAAGCCGCCCTGCCCCCCTTGCGCGCAGCCGCAGTGGGCGCCGAGGCGGAGGACAAGGCCTGCCGCGAAGCACTCAGCCAGCTCCAGACCGGTCTGGTCGCGCAGGAACGCAATATCGCCGCCGCAATCGAGGCCGAGCGTCATGCGCTGCGCCGGCTCGATCAGGCCGAGGCGGCGAAGGAGCGCCTCGCCGCGCGGCTTGCCGAACTCGCCGCCAGCGCGCTGGACATCGACAACCAGATCGCCGCTGCGCAGGCCGAAGTAGAAGCCGCGCGCGCTGCCCGTGAAAAGCTCCCGCCGCGCGACGCCGGGCGCGCCGCGCTTGAGGCTGCGCAGGCCAAAAATGCCGCCGCCCGCGCTGCGGTGCAGGCCGCCTTTGCCGAACTTGCCGCACAGGATCAGGCACTTGCTGCCCTGCGCGAAAGGCTGGCGGCACAGCAGGCCGACCATTCGGGCTGGCAGGCGCGTTCCTCCGATGCCGAGCGGCGCATGGCCGAGACCACCCGGCGGCTCGCGGAAATCGCCGAAGAACACGCCGTCCACGCCGCCAAACCCGCCGCGCTCACCGCCGAGATCGAAGCGGGCGAGGCCACCCGAACAAGGCTCGCCGCTGAACTCGCCGAAGCCGAAAGCGTGATGCGCGAGGCCGATGCCCGCCAGCGCGCCGCCGATACTGCCCTTGCACAGGTCACCGAAACCCTCGCCCAGGCGCGCGAGAGCCGCGCCAGCCTTGCCGCGCGTGCCGAGAACGAAGAACAGCGCCGCGCCGAAATGGCCCGCATCTCCGGCGAACGCTTCCAGTGCCCGCCGCCCCTGCTGGGCGACCGCTTCGGCTTCGGGGAGAGTGACCTTGCGCCAGCCGCCGAAGAATCGGCTGAACTGGAAAAACTCACCGCCGCGCGCGAACGTATTGGCCCGGTCAACCTCGTCGCCGCCGATGAACTTTCACGGATCGAGGCCGAGCATGGATCTTCTGCCGAGGAACAGGCCGAACTGGTGGAAGCCATCGCCCGCCTGCGCGGATCGATCGGCAACCTCAACCGCGAGGGGCGCGAGCGGCTGCGCGCCGCTTTCGAAGCGGTGGACGGGCATTTCCGGGTGCTGTTCACCCGCCTGTTCGAAGGCGGGCAGGCGCACCTTGCACTGGTCGATTCGGACGATCCGCTGGAAGCGGGCCTCGAAATCTATGCCCAGCCGCCGGGCAAGCGGTTGCAATCGCTCTCGCTGCTGTCGGGCGGCGAGCAGGCGCTGACCGCAACGGCGCTGATCTTCGCCCTGTTCCTCACCAACCCGGCGCCGATCTGCGTGCTGGATGAAGTCGACGCGCCGCTGGACGATGCCAACGTGGAACGCTTCTGCGATCTGCTCGAATCGATGGTCGCCACCACCACCACCCGCTACCTGATCGTCACCCATAACGCGGTGACGATGAGCCGGATGCACCGCTTGTTCGGGGTGACGATGGCGGAAAAAGGCGTCTCGCGGCTGGTCAGCGTGGACTTGGGCGAGGCTGCGCTGCTGGCGGCGGAATAGGCCTTCAGGCTTCCAGCGCGGCAGCCAGCTTGGCGCGCACGGCCCTTAGTCCGGCGATGATTTCGGCCATGTCCGGCTCTTCGGAAACCATCAGCCGCACGCCGGGTGCCACCTCTTCGGAATCGGCATCGATGCGGCGCTCACCTGCGCGGCGATCATCCTTGCGGCGGTCGAGCGGGGATCGGGCTGCGGCGCGCAACACAGCTTCGGCACCCTTCAGGGTATAGCCTTCGCGGTTCACCAGCCGGTCAATGGTCTGGACCAGTTCGACATCAGCGGGGCGATAATAGCGTCGCCCACCGCTGCGCTTCAGCGGTTTGAGCAGCGGAAACTGCGCTTCCCAGTAACGCAGCACGTGAGGCCGGATGCCCAGCGCTTCGCTGACTTCGCCGATGGTGCGCAGCGCGCCCTCGTCCTTGCCGTCATCGAAACCGGTCATCTGGCCTCACCCTGATTTATGGGGCGGCATTACCCTTTGGCAATGCGTTCCTTGAGCAGTTGGCTCGCGCGGAAGGTCATCACCCGGCGCGGGGTGATCGGCACTTCGATCCCGGTCTTGGGATTGCGGCCGATCCGTTCATTCTTGTCCCGCAGCACAAAGCTGCCGAACCCGGAAATCTTGACGTTCTCGCCCTTGGCAAGCGCATCGCTCATCTTGTCGAGGATTGCCTCGACCAGATCGAGCGACTCGGCCCGGCTGAAGCCCATCTTGCGATTGATGGTTTCTGCCAGATCAGCGCGAGTAAGGGTGCCAACCGAACGCATCATGCGAATTCTCCTTCGCGGCGCGACCCGAAAGAAGGCGGTCTGCTTACGATTTTACGGCACGTTTGCAAAGCGATGCCATGCAGATTGTTGTGTTTTTTCGCACTGCTCTTAACAAAAGAGACAGGCTAGGCTGTCTGCCCTTACATCCGGATGAGGCTTGCCCCCCAGGTGAAGCCGCCGCCCATTGCTTCCAGCATCACCAGATCGCCCGGTTTGATCCGCCCGTCCTTGCGCGCGACATCAAGCGCGAGCGGCACGGAGGCGGCCGAGGTGTTAGCGTGCCGGTCAACCGTGACCACCACCTTTTCCGGTGCGATGCCGAGCTTGCGCGCGGTGGCATCAAGGATCCGGGCATTGGCCTGATGGGGCACGATCCAATCGAGATCCTCGGGCTTGAACCCTGTATCTTCAAGCACTTCGCGCAAAACGTCGGCAAGATTGACGACGGCATGGCGGAACACTTCAGGCCCGCGCATCCGGACATGGCCAACGGTCTGCGTGGTCGACGGGCCGCCATCGACATAGAGCAAATCGTGCTGGTCGCCATCGGCATGGAGCTTTGATCCGATGATGCCGGGGCCATCGGCGGCCGCATCGGCAGCGGGTGCTTCGAGCACCACCGCGCCCGCTCCGTCACCGAACAGCACGCAGGTGGTGCGGTCTTCCCAATCGAGGATGCGGCTGAAGGTTTCTGCCCCGATCACCAGGGCGCGATTGGCCATGCCGGTTTTGAGCAGCGAATCGGCAGTAGCGAGCGCATAGAGAAAGCCCGAACACACCGCGGCAACATCAAAGGCGATTCCGCCGTTGCAGCCCAAGGCCGCCTGCACCTTGGTGGCAGAGGCGGGGAAGGTGTTGTCGGGCGTGGCCGTGGCAAGAATGATCAGCCCGATGCTCGACGCATCCACCCCTGCATCCGCCAGCGCGGCGCGCGCGGCTGCGGTGGCGAGGGTGGCGGTGGTTTCATCATCGGCGGCAATATGGCGCTGGCGAATGCCGGTGCGCGCGGTGATCCATTCGTCCGAGGTATCAACCTGGGCTGCAAGCTCGGCATTGGTTACGATCCGGCGGGGCAACGCCGAGCCGGTGCCAAGCAGCCGCGATCCGATCACGCTGTCGCCTCGTCATCCTTGGGGGCCGCCGCAGCAGCAGCAGCCGCGCCGCGCCCGCTCTGGCGCAGCGTGCCTTCGCCCAGCCGCGCAAGATCCTCGGCGATCCGCTGGGTCAGCTCGTTCTCGAGCAGCCGCGCCGTCACTGCCACGGCGTGAGCCACGCCCTTGGCCGTGGCGCTGCCGTGGCTTTTGACCACCACGCCATTGAGGCCGAGGAACACCGCGCCGTTGTGATTATTGGGATCGAGGTGATGCTTGAGCAGTTCGGTCGCCGGACGCGAGACCAGAAAACCGATCTTGGAGCGCAGCGATGACGTGAAGGCCTGCCGCAGCAGATCGGTGACGAAGCGGGCCGAACCCTCGATCGCCTTGAGCGCGATATTGCCGGAAAAACCGTCCGTCACAACGACATGGGTCTCGCCGCGGTTGATCTTGTCGCTTTCAACGAAGCCATCGAATTGCAGCGCCAGCGCCCCGCCCGCACAGGCGGCCGTCAGCATCGCGGCAGCATCGCGCAGTTCTTCGGTGCCCTTGATCTCTTCGGTGCCGATGTTGAGCAGGCGCACCACCGGCTTGTCGAAGCCGTTGACGATGCGCGAATAAGCCGCGCCCATCACCGCATATTGCACCAGATTGCGGGCATCGGCTTCGGTGTTGGCGCCCAGATCAAGCATCACCACATCATGCGCCTGCAAGGTCGGCATGATCGCGGCAAGCGCCGGGCGGTCAATCCCGGGCATGGTGCGCAGCGCAAGCTTGCTCATCGCCATGAGCGCGCCGGTATTGCCCGCGCTGACAGCAGCGCCGGCATCGCCGGTTTTCACCGCATTGACGGCCAGCCCCATCGAGGTGGTCTTGGCACGGCGGATGGCCTTGCTGGGCAGTTCGTCACCGCCCACCACATCATCGCAATGAAGAATTTCGGAGGCCGCCCGCAAGTTCGGGTGATGGTCTAGCGCGGCTTCGATCCGTTTTTCGTCCCCCACAAGGAGGAACTTGAACTTCTCGTGGTCGCGGCGGGCCAGGGCCGCGCCTTCAACCATGACGCGCACGCCTTCATCGCCGCCCATCGCATCAACAGCGATACGGGGCAAATTCATCGTGCGCTGCTCCGGTCTATGATGCGGGCCACCGGCAATCAGCCGACGGCGACGACCTGACGCCCGTTATAGTGGCCGCAATGGCCGCAGATATTGTGCGGGCGCTTGAGTTCGCCGCAGTTCGAGCATTCGTGGAATGCTTCGACCTTCAATGCATCGTGCGAACGACGCATGCCGCGGCGGGAAGGCGATACTTTTCTCTTGGGGACAGCCATGGTGGCACCAATTCCTCAAATAATACGTTTGCGCCGCCACCATTTGCGTTGAGGGCGCCCTGATTCTCGAAGGCCGCCCTTACGGCAAGGAAACAGCGCGCACAAGCATCAAGCAGGTGCGCCTATTCCTTGGCCAGCAGTGGCGGGAAGGCGCGCGCTATAACGCATAATTCGCGCGTTGCAACCCGAGTCCGCCCCGCCTAGCTAGGGCGCGCAATCAAGAGGGGATTTCTTCAATGACCGTGCTTCCTGTGACGCTCGCTGCCGCGTCGGCTGCTGCTGTGCTCAATATCTGGCTGTCGATCCGCATCGGGGCCTTGCGCAATGCGCTTCAGGTGAGCGTGGGGGATGGCGGCAAGGAGAGCCTGCAACGCCGGATGCGCGCGCAGTTGAACTATGTCGAGAACACCGCCTTCGTGCTGATCCTGATCGCGGCCATTGAATTGGCGGGCGCAGGCAGCTGGTGGCTGGCCTACGTGGCGGCCGCCTACTTCCTTGGCCGGATCGCGCATGGCTTTGGCATGGACGGCGGCAAGTGGGGCGTGGGCCGCACCATCGGCACGGTGGTGACGATGCTGGTGCAGATCGGCCTGGCGATTGTGGCGGTGCTGACCGCAACAGGCGTGCTCTAGCTGACCTTGATCAGCTTGCCCGCGCGCCCGGGCAGATCGGCGGGCAGGCAGATATCCCACGCCAGCCCCGCCCGCTCGAGCGCGCGGATGAAGACAAAGCCCCAGTCGCTCTGCCCGGGATGCAGGCCGATGCGGGCACTGCCGGGGTAGGCGTGGTGATTATTGTGCCACGCCTCGCCCATGGTGAGGAGGCCGGCCCAGGGCACATCATGCGCCTGCACCCCGGCGTCTGCCACCTGCCAGCTTTGCGGCCCGCGCCGATGCGCCAGATGGCCGACCAGCCAATGCCCATGCACGGTGAGCGCGACCCGCACAAACACCCCCCACACCACGAACGGCCAGCCGCCCAGCGCGAACAGCACGCCTGCGACCGGCAGTTGCTGGAGCATCCATGTGCGCTCCAGCCAGCGGATCAGCGGATCGACCTCCAGCCGCGCCACATCGAAACGGGGGGGACGCGCAAGGTCCAGCCGGCAATGAAGCTGCCACCAGGCATCGATCAGCATCGGCCGGCGATGGGCGAGGTAATCATGGCAGGCGGGCTGGCGCTGCGCCCAGTCGCGCAGATCATGGGTCCGCACGATCCACAGCGGCCCGCTCATCCCCGCCACCGTGCCGCACCAGATCAGAAGGGCCCGCAAGGTGCGAGTCGTGCGGAAGCTGCCGTGGATCAGTAGGCGGTGAAATCCGACCGAATGGCCGAGCAGCAGCATCGCAGCCGTGAGGCCAATCCCCACCACCACCGCGAGCGGCGTGGTGAAGAACGGGACAAGCGCCAGCGCCGCCAGCGCCATTCCCCCGTTCCACAGGCTGTGCCCCGCATCCCAGCGAACCTGCCCGGTGAGCGGATCAGCGCCGGGCGATTCGACGATCCAGTTGACCTCGCACCGGTCCCGCCCTGCGCCCTGCTCCATCGCCGCCCTCCCCATCGAATCATCGTATAGATAATTAATGCATCACTTAATTAGTGGCTAGCACTGGAAAGAATTTAAGCAAGCCCTTATACGTTGCCCCCATGCAGAAAGTGTTCGAAGCCCTCGCCTCAACGGTGCGCCGCAAGATCCTTGCCTATCTCTCGGAATCCGAGCTGACGGCGGGCCAGATTGCCGAGCGTTTCGATATCTCGAAGCCGGCCGTGTCGCAGCACCTCACCATCCTCCAGAACGCCGGGCTGGTGGAGAGCGAGAAGCGCGGGCAATTCGTGCATTACCGGCTGGTACCCGAGAGCCTCGCCAACACGCTCAATGGGTATGTGCAGGAAGTGTGTCCCGTCTCGCGCCCCCTCAAGAAGGAAAGCAAGGCGCTCCGCGAAGCGGCAAAGGGCGGCAGCGAGGACGCCTCTTCTTCATAGCGCGAGGATCGGCGCGCCATCGGACGGGCCGCGAGGCCGACCCCGCGGAGGCGGGGTCGCAATCAGGAAAGCGCGTAGTCGCTCACAAAAGCATTGGTCTTGCGCTCGCGGCCGAAGGTGCTTGTCGCGCCGTGACCGGGGATGAACATCACATCCTCGCCCAGAGGCCAGAGGCGCTGGGTGATGCTGTCGATCAGGTCCTGATGGTTGCCGCGCGGGAAATCGGTGCGGCCGATCGACCCTTGGAACAAGACGTCGCCGACGATCGCAAAGCGGCTGGGGCCGTGGTAGAACACCACGTGGCCCGGCGTGTGGCCGGGGCAGTGGATCACGTCCAATGTGAGTTCTCCCACCGTCACCGTGTCGCCATGCTTCAGCCAGCGGTTCGGCGTGAAGCTCTTCGCCACCATCCCCCAGCGCGGGCCATCATCGTCCAATTGGTCGATCCAGAAGCGGTCGTCCTCGTGCGGGCCTTCGATTTCCAGCCCCAGTTCCTCGGCCAGCATCCCGGCCTGCCCGCAATGATCGAGGTGCCCATGGGTGACGAGCAGCTTTTCCAAGGTGACACCCGCCTTGGCGACGCCCTCCTTCAGCTTGTCCAGATCCCCGCCGGGGTCGACCAGCGCGCCCTTCATGGTTTTGGTGCACCAGATCAGCGAACAGTTCTGCTGCAGCGGCGTCACAGGGATGATCGCGGCGCGCATGGCAGGGAGCGGTTTGGGGGTGTCGGTCATGGGAAAGGGATGGCGAGAGCGAATGCCAATTGCAAGAGGAGCGACAGCCCCTCCCCAGCCGCCATCAGACCCGTCCGCCCTTCCACACCACCCGCCCGATGATCTCGACCTCCTCTGCCGCGACCTCCACCGGCGGGTAAGCGAAGTTCTGCGACAATAGCGCCACCCGCCCCGGCCCGGCGCTGGCGACGCGTTTCACCATCAGCGTGTCGCCCAGCCGCACCACGTGGATGCCGTCGCGAAAGGCGCGCGGGGAGCGGTCGACGAGGATTTCGTCGCCATCATTCAGCAGCGGCTCCATCGAATCGCCTTCGACGCGGATCGCGGAAAGCTGGGCGCGGGCGAGGCCCTGTTCTTCCAGCCAGCGGTGCGAGAAGCGGAAAGTGTCGAACGCCGCCTCCGCGCCTGCCACCCGCCCCGGCCCGGCTGAAGCACCCAGATCAAGGCGGGGCACTTCGACCCATTCCGCCGATTCGCGGCGTTTAGGGGATTTATCATAGGAATTTTCCCTAGGCTCGCGCAGCTCCTCCTCGCCCACGCCGAAGAAGCGAGCGAGTTTGGCGCGATCTTGTTCCTCAAGTTTGCGAGGCGATCCTTTGCGAATGAATTGCTGGAGATAGGTCGGATTGCGCTCCAGCAATTCGGACAAGGCGGCAAGGCTGACCCCGCGCTCCTGCGACAAAGCGAGCAGCCGGGCGCGGGGGCCAGCAAGGGGTTCACGGGGGGATTGGACGGGTTTTTCCATGCAATCTTCCTACATCAAGGATTTTTCCTAGACAAGTAGGAAATGTAGTGAAACAAAACCGGAACACCGCGCCGATTCGGACGGTGAATTCAACAACCTGGATCAGCATTTCTTGAGGGACGCACAACCATGCTGCTACGGAACATCGAACACTTCCTGCGGGATCACGCCATGCCCGCCACCAAGTTCGGGCGCCTTGCCGCCCACGACCCGCGCTTCGTTCTGGACCTGCGCATGGGCCGCACCCCGCGCCGTGACACCGAACTGCGCACCCGCGCCTGGATGCAAGGCTACACGGACGGCGCCGCCGCCGAGGCCGGCTGTGCCAGAACAGGGGAGATGGTCTGATGCTGACCGAAAGCCTGCGCGATCCCTTCGCCCACATCCTCGCCGATTTTGACCAGATCGAAGTCAAATCCGCTCCCCGCCCCGCCCCTGCCGCCTTGCGCCCGCGCCGCACCCTGGCCGACCGCGTGCGCAGCGCCCTGATGGGATTGACGGGCGGCGCGGGCACGGTGCTGTCCCACGAGGAAAAGGCCTGGGCCTCGATCACCTTTGCGGGCACCCGCCACGAGGTGGTGCTCGAGTTCTGCGGCGCCGATGCCGTGGCAGCGGGCGAGGAGTTGATCGAGCGCCTGCCCGATCACGAATTCACGATCGCCCGCCAGCTGGTCGCCGATGCGACGGTCAGCAAGGTCGATCACCGCTTCGGCGCGATGGAGCGGCTGGAGGTGACGGCGGTACTGCTGCTGCTGGAGGAGGGGTGAGTTCCTCCCATCGCGTCGTCCCGGACTTGATCCGGGCCCCCGCTGCCTTCCTGCCACGAAGAAGAAGCGGGGCCCCGGCTCGGAGGCCGGGGAGGCGATGTTTCTACGTCCGCCGGATCACCAGATTCCGGATCTCGCTCATGTCTTCCATGGCGAACCGGATGCCCTCGCGGCCCAGACCTGAATCTTTCACCCCGCCATAGGGCATGTTGTCGACCCGGTAGCTCGGCACATCGTTGATGACGACGCCGCCGACTTCCAGCCGGTCCCACGCGTCGAACATCTGGAACAGATCACGGGTGAAGATGCCCGCCTGAAGGCCGAATTTGGAATTGTTGACCTCCTCCAGCGCCTCACCGAAATGCGTGAAGCGTTGCAGGATCGCGAGCGGGCCGAAGGCTTCCTCGTTCTTGGCCTTGGCATCATCCGGCACGCCTTCGAGCAGCGTCGCCTCAAGCATATTGCCCCGCGACAATCCGCCGCCGCACAGCAAGGTTGCGCCCGCTGCCACCGCCTCGTCGATCCAGCCTTTGAGGCGCTTGGCCTCACCGTCCGAGATCATCGGGCCGATGAAGGTGTCGCGGTCCTTGGGATCGCCCGCCACCAGCTTGCCCGCGCGTGTCACCAGCATCGCCTTGAAGGCGTCGTAGACGTCTGCATGGATCAGGATGCGCTGCACCCCGATGCAGGACTGGCCGGATTGGTAGAAGGCGCCGAAGATCACCCGCTCCAGCGCGTCGGCCAGATCGGCATCGCGGTCGATGATCACCGCCGCATTGCCGCCGAGTTCGAGCACGACCTTCTTCTTGCCCGCCTTGGCCTTCAGGTCCCAGCCCACACCCGGCGATCCGGTGAAGCTGAGCAGCTTCAGCCGGTCATCCTCGGTAAACAGATCCGCCCCGTCGCGGCTGGCGGGCAGGATGCTGAACGCGCCTTCGGGCAGAATGTCGCATTCGGCCAGCACTTCGCCCATGATGATCGCGCCCAGCGGTGTCTTGCTCGCAGGCTTCATCACAAAGGGGCAGCCCATTGCGATGGCCGGCGCAATCTTGTGCGCGGCGAGGTTGAGCGGGAAGTTGAACGGCGAGATGAAGCTGCACGGCCCGATCGGCACGCGCTTCCACATCCCCATGTAACCCTTGGCCCGCGCCGAAATGTCGAGCGGCTGGACCTCGCCATAGTTCCGCACCGATTCTTCTGCCGCGATGCGGAAGGTGTCGATCAACCGGCTGACTTCGCCTTCGGCATCCTTGATCGGCTTGCCCGCCTCGACGCACAGCGCATAGGCGAGCTCGTCGGCGCGTTCCTTGAAGCGGGCAACGCAGTGCATCAGCACACCCTGCTTCTCATACGAAGCCAGCCGCGCCATCGGCTCGGCTGCGCGCACGGCGCCTGCGATGGCCTCCTCGATCACATCGGGCGTGGCCAGCGCCGTGCGGAACGCAACCTCGCCGGTGTATTTGTCGGTGACCTCGAGATCGGTGTTGGGCTGCGCGGCCTTGTTGTTGAGGTAGAGCGGATAGGTGGATTTGAGTTGCGGCATGGTTGCTACGTCTTCCTCGTCTTTCCGGAGGCGCCAGCTTGTTAAAGCTCCTTGCTCAACCGCTTGATGTCGCGGTTCAGGATCTGGTCGTTCTCGGTATAGTCAACCGGGCAATCGATCAGATGCACTCCCGGCGTGGCGAGGCAAGAGCTGAGCAAATCGGTAAGGTGTTCAGCTGACGTCACCCGGTGCCCGACCGCGCCATAGCTTTCGGCATATTTCACGAAGTCGGGGTTGCCATAAGTCAGGCCGAAATCGGCAAAGCCCATGTTGGCCTGCTTCCAGCGGATCATCCCGTAAGCATCGTCGCGCAAGATCAGCACGGTGAGGTTGAGGCCGAGGCGCACCGCGGTCTCCATCTCCTGACTGTTCATCATGAAGCCGCCGTCGCCGCAGATCGCCATGACCTTGCGGTCGGGATAGAGCATCGCGCTCATCATCGCGCTCGGCAGGCCTGCGCCCATGGTCGCCAGCGCATTGTCGAGCAGCACGGTGTTGGGAAGGTAGGCGGTAAACCCGCGCGCGAACCAGATCTTGTAGACCCCGTTATCGAGGCAGATGATCCCGTCTTCCGGCATCACCCCGCGCACCTGCGCCACCAGATGCGGCGGGAAAATCGGGAAGCGGGTGTCGGCGGCGAGGCTTTCGGTATGGCCAACCTCGGCGGCGCGGTATTCGAGCATCCGGCGGAAATCCCACCGCCCTTGCGGGACGATATCCTCCTTGATCTGCCAGATCGCGTTGGCGATATCGCCGATCACCTCGATCTGCGGGAAATAGACCGGATCGACCTCCGCCGTGCGGGTCGACAGATGGATCACGGTCGGGCCGCCCGCCTGCATGAAGAAAGGCGGCTTCTCGATCACGTCATGGCCGATGTTGACGATGCAATCGGCGTCCTGAATCGCGCGGTGGACGAAATCTCCGGCAGAAAGCGCCGCACAGCCGAGGAACAGCGGGTGACGCTCGTCAACCACGCCCTTGCCCATCTGCGTCGTCACAAAGGGGATGCCGGTCTTGTCGATCAACTGGCGCAGCATCCGCCCGGTCATCTTGCGGTTCGCGCCCGCGCCGATCACGAGGATCGGGGCCTTTGCGCCCTCAATCGCCAGCACCGCCTGCCGCACTGCCTTTTCCTCAGCGCTGGGACGCCGCGCCAGGCTGGCAGGGATCGGCCGGCTGCTGGTTTTCTCCTCGGCGATATCCTCGGGAAATTCGAGGTGTACTGCGCCGGGCTTTTCCTCCTCGGCCAAGCGGATCGCCTCGCGCACGCGGCTGGGGATGTTGTCGGCACTGGCGAGCTGGTGGGCGTATTTCGTGATCGGCCCCATCATCGCCACCACGTCGAGGATCTGGAAGCGGCCCTGCTTCGATTTCTTGATCGGCTTCTGCCCGGTGATCGCCAGCGTCGGCATTCCGCCCAGCTGCGAATAGGCGACCGCAGTGACCATGTTGGTCGCCCCCGGCCCCAATGTGGCGAGGAACACCCCGGTCTTGCCGGTATGCCGCCCGTAAGTGGCCGCCATGAAGCCCGCGCCCTGTTCATGGCGGGTGAGGATCAGCTTGATCTTGTTCGACTTCGACAGGCTTTCGAGGAAATCGAGGTTTTCTTCCCCCGGCACGCCGAAGATGTATTCGACGCCCTCGGCCTCAAGGCATTCGATGAAAAGGTCCGATGCCTTCTGCAACTCGCTCATAACCGCAATTCCCCCCAAGAGACGCGGCCCCTCCCGAAGGGCGTGCGCCGAGGAAGTATTGCAGAAACGCGCGGGCGCGCAAGTTTATGCGGTCAGTAGCCGAGGCGTGGATCGAACACCGGGGCAACAGGCTCGCCCTTGAGATAGGCGGCAAGGTTGCCGAGGAAACGCTCGCCGCTGCGGATGAACATCTTGTCCTGCGCGCGGCCCGACAGATGCATCGAGACATGCGCGTTCGGCAGGGTCCACAGCGGGTGATCGGCGGGCAGCGGTTCAGGCGTGGTGACATCAAGGAAAGCGCCGCCGATGGCCTTCTGCTCCAGCGCGGCGATCAGCGCCGGCTGGTCGATCACCGCGCCGCGCGCGATGTTGACGATGACGGCGTCGGACTTCATCGCCGCCAGCTCGGCCGCGCCGATCATCCCGTCGGTTTCGGGCGTGGCGGGCACGGCGAGGATCACCCAGTCGAAGGTGCCAAGCCGCGCGCGCCATTCATCGGGGCCGAGGGCGCCCTCTCCGCCTGATCGGCGCACCACGGTGACATCGACACCGAAGGCTTCAAGCCGCGGCTGGATCAGCTTCCCGATCGCGCCATAACCGAGCAGCAGCGCCCTAGATCCCGCCAGCTCGCGCTTGCCGGGGCTGTCGAACAGCCATTCATGCCGGTCCTGCGCGCGCACCACATCGCGGTAGCCCTTGGCGATGTTAAGCATCCCCATCACCACATATTCAGCAATGGTGATGGCATTGATCCCCGCCCCGTTGGTGACGGTAATGCCGCGTTCGATCAGCACGTCCATGGGAAGGAAATCGAGGCCGGCATAGATCGAATTGAGCCATTTCAGCTTCTTGGCCGCAACCAGCGTTGCCGCCATCGCGTCCTTGTCGTTCATGTCGAACCAGCCGATTTCCGCATCAGCGACAGCATCGAGGGCTTCCTCGGCTGACATGAACCAACGCACGTCGAGGCCCTCAGGCAGACGGCTTTCGAGCATCGGGCGGATCAGGCCGGAAATGGCCAAAGTCACCGGGCGTGTGGTCATATGCTTCCTCTGTTCCCCCGCCCCGGGCTTGACCCGGGATCCAGCTTGTTGTGCGCCCGAGGTGAAGGCAGCGGGGTCCCGGGTCAAGCCCGGGACGGGAAGAGCGTTAGCCCAGTTTCCACTCCCAGCCGAGCGGATCGCCGTCCATCACCTCGACGCCTTGGGCTGCGAGTTCATCACGGACTCGATCTGCGCCAGCATAGTTTTGCTGCGCCCTCAGCTCCTTACGAAATTCCAAGGATGCCGCGATGTGATCCTCGGTGATAGTCGCGGCCTTGGGCCGGATGCGCAGATCGGCGCGGGTGAGGCTAAGCAGACCAAGGCCCAGCACCGCGTCCATATCTTCAATCACGGCGCGCTTGATCCCGGCATCGACTTTCTTGGCTCCAAGCGCATCTTCCAGCGCCGTCAAGGCAATCGGCGTACCCAGATCATCGGCCATCGCCTCGTCGAATTTGGCCAGCGCGGGCGCAAATTTGGGATGCTCGGCCTCGGGCTGGGGGGCTACGTCCGCAAGCGCGCTTGCCGCCATCACCATCCGCTTCAACCGCGTGAGCGCCGCGCCGAGGCCTTCCCATGAGAACTCCAGCTCGGACCGGTAATGGGCCTGCAAGCACATCAGCCGGTAGGCGAGCGGGTGATACCCCCGGTCGATCAGCAATTGCAGCCGCAGGAACTCGCCCGAAGACTTTGACATCTTCCCCGATCGCTCGACGAGGAAGTTGTTGTGCATCCAGATCCGTGCGCCCGAATTTCTCGGGTCATCCAGACCATTCGTGCAGCAATGCGCCTGGTTCTGCGCGATCTCGTTGGGGTGGTGGATTTCGCGGTGGTCGATCCCGCCGGTGTGGATGTCAAAGGGGAAGCCGAGCACCTCGCCTGACATGACGGAGCACTCAAGGTGCCACCCCGGAGCGCCCCGGCCCCACGGCGAATCCCATTCCATCTGACGGGTTTCGCCCAGCGGAGTCTTGCGCCAGATCGCGAAGTCGGCGGCGTTGCGCTTGCCTTCGACGGCCTCGATGCGGCCCTCTCCTTCGTCGGTCTGCGCGCGGGCCAATCGGCCGTAATCCGCAACGGTCGAGACGTCGAAGTAAAGCCCGCTCTCCAATTCGTAGCAGTGCTTTTCCGCGATGCCCTTGGCGAATTCGATCATCTGCGGGACGTAATCGGTCGCGACCGTCCACTGCGCGGGCTGGCGGATGTTCAGGGCGCGCACATCGGCCCAGTAGGCCTGCTTGTAATGCTCGGCGATGTCCCAGATCGACTGCGCTTTCTCCGCAGCCATCTTCTCCATCTTGTCCTCGCCCGCATCGGCATCATCGGTGAGGTGGCCCACATCCGTGATGTTGATGACGTGGGTAAGCTTCAGGCCTTTCCACGACAGCGTGCGCCCCAGCACATCGGCAAAAACATACGCGCGCATATTGCCGATGTGGGGGTAGTTATAGACCGTTGGCCCGCAGCTATAGACGCGCGCCTCGCCCGGGTGGACGGGCTCGAACACCTCGACTTGGCGGGTGAGCGAGTTGAACAGTTTTAGAGGCGCGTCAGTCATGGGCGAGGCCTTTGCCCCAATCGGTTACCCCAGCGCAAGCCGGGATCGCGAGCCGTAAAGCAGGCGCGTTGGGCCAGCGCCCCCGGCTTTCGCCGGGGTGACGGGTGTCACTCGAACCCGATGAACTTCACGTGTTCATCCAGCGGCACGCGCTCGCGCGCGAAGTTGTTGATCGGCGCGTCCGGATCGCGGTAGCCGATCGCCATGCCGCAGAAGAACATGTAGCGTTCGTGATCCACCCCGAGGAACTCGCGGATAGTGGTCGCAAAGATCGCCATGTATTCCTGGAAGCAGCTATCCAGCCCCTCCTCGCGCAGCAGCAGCGCCACGGTCTGGAGCCACATGCCGACATCCGACCACTGCGGCTCCTTCATTAGGCGCGGGAAATAGACGAGCAGCACGGCGGGGGCATCGAAGCTGACGGTGTTCTTGGCCATGGCCGCCATGCGGCCGGCGCCGTCGTCGCGGGCAATCCCCAACGCGCCGAACATGCCAGCCGATACGGCATCGAGCCGCTTCTTGTAGGCTTCTTCCTGCCCGGGCGCGGCCCAGTCATACTCGGCCGCCTTGGGGCCATCGGCGATCATCTTTGCCTGCAAGTCCTTCAAGGCCTGCCCGGTGACGATGCTCGCTTCCCACGGCTGGTAATTGCACCCCGAAGCCGCCCAGCGCGCCTTGTCCATCACGCGGGTGAGGGTTGCAAGATCGACCGGCTTGTCGAGAAAAGCCCGGATCGAGCGGCGGCTGGTGACGGCTTCGGTCACAGTGGCGGCGATAGTCATTTTCTTTTTGTGCCCTTTTCATCCTCGAACAGCTCGGCGAGCTGCTCCATGATCGTGCCGCCGAGTTGTTCCACATCCATGATCGTCACGGCGCGCCGGTAATAGCGCGTCACATCATGGCCGATGCCGATGGCGACGAGCTGCACCGGCGAGACCTTCTCGATCCATTCGATCACGCCGCGCAGGTGCGCTTCGAGATAACCCGCGCTGTTCACCGACAGGGTCGAATCGTCCACCGGCGCGCCGTCGGAGATCACCATCAGGATGCGGCGTTCTTCGGGGCGGTAGAGCAGGCGGGAATGCGCCCAGATCAGCGCCTCGCCGTCGATGTTTTCTTTCAGCAGCCCTTCGCGCATCATCAGCCCGAGATTGCGGCGCGCGCGGCGCCACGGCTCGTCGGCTTGCTTGTAGATGATGTGGCGCAGATCATTCAGGCGGCCTGGGTTCTGCGGCTTGCCATCGGCGAGCCATGCCTCGCGGCTTTGCCCGCCCTTCCACGCGCGGGTGGTGAAGCCGAGGATTTCGGTCTTGACCCCGCAGCGTTCCAGCGTGCGCGCCAGAATGTCGGCGCTGATCGCGGCGATGCTGATCGGGCGGCCCCGCATCGATCCCGAATTGTCGATCAGCAGGGTGACAATCGTGTCCTTGAATTCGACATCGCGTTCGACCTTGTAGGACAGCGCCGTGCCGGGCGAGATGACCACGCGGGCGAGGCGCGCTGCATCGAGCACGCCTTCCTCCATGTCGAAATCCCAGCTGCGGTTCTGCTGCGCCATCAAGCGGCGCTGCAAGCGGTTGGCGAGGCGCGTCACCACGCCCTGCAATCCGGTCAGCTGGCTATCGAGATAGGCGCGCAGCCGGTCCAGTTCTTCCGCGTCGCACAGGTCAGGCGCGGCGACTTCTTCATCGAAGCGGGTCGTGAAGGCCTTATAATCGACGCTGGCCGGAACCTCGGCCTGCGGGCGGTTGGGGCGCACGGGGGCGTTGGCGGCGTCGCTATCATCGCCCGGCTCGCCATCGGACATATCGCTATCGGTCTGGGTGTCGGAGGATTGCTCGCCCTCGCCCTCGCCTTCGGCCATGTCGCCGGCCATTTCAGCGGCCTGGGGATCGCCCTCGCCCTGATTGTCGTCCTCGCCCTCGTTGTCGTCATCGGGGCCGTCATCATCATCGGCGTCGTCCGTGTCGCTCTGGTCGGGGTTTTCGGTCGGGCGCGTGAGATCGAGTTCGCGCAGCATATCGAGCGCGAGCTTCTGGAACGCCTCCTGATCGCCGATCATCTCGGCCAGCGCGGCAAAATCGCCGCCGACTTTTTCTTCGAGGAAATCGCGCACCAGCTCGATCCCGCCTTGTGCGCGGGCCGGAACAGGTTCCCCCGTCAGCGCCTCGCGCACCAGCAGGGCGAGCGCGGTTTGCAAGGGCACTTCGGCGGAATTCTGCGCGCGCACGATCTTGTCGGACGCGGTGCGCATTTCGGTCGCCGCGTCGAGATTGGCGCGGATGCCGCCGAAGCGGTTGGAGCCCAAGGCCTCGTAACGGACCTGCTCGATCGCGTCATAGCAGGCCCGCGCGATCGGTTCGGGCGGGGCCGAACGGGCGTGGAGCGCGGCATTGTGATGGCGCAGCTTCAGTGCGAAGCTATCGGCAAACCCGCGCGCCTCGCGCACCTGATCGGCAGGCAGATCGCGGCCCGGAAGCGGCACGCGGAAGCGGTTGCCCGCAGAGCCGGGCACATCGGCGCTCCAGGCCACCTCCACCTCCGCGTCGCGCGCAATCGCCCGCGATGCGCCGGTGAGCGCCTGTTTGAACAGATCGAGCGGGGACTGGTCAGCCATTATCCGTTTTCTTTAGCAACCAAGATGACAAGCGAAAGCCGCAAAAACGTCAGGCCGGTGCGACGCGTCAGAGGATGCGCGTCACAGGATGCTCTGCCCCGTCTTGGCCCAATCGGCCATGAAGCCCTCGATGCCCTTGTCGGTCAGTACGTGCTTGAACAGGTCGTGGATGACCTTGGGCGGCGCGGTCATCACATCGGCGCCGATCTTGGCGGCCTGCAACACGTGGGTGGTGTGGCGGACGGACGCGACAAGGATTTCGGTGGCGAAATTGTAGTTGTCATAGATCAGGCGGATGTCCTCGATCAGGTCCATCCCGTCAAAGCCGTTATCGTCATGCCGGCCCACGAAAGGCGAAATGAAGCTCGCCCCCGCCTTGGCCGCCAGCAGCGCCTGATTGGCCGAGAAGCACAGCGTTACATTGACCATCGTGCCCTCTGACGAAAGCGCCTTGCAGGTCTTGAGGCCATCCACTGTCAGCGGCACCTTGATGCACACATTGTCCGCGATCTTGCGCAGGATTTCGGCTTCCCTCATCATCGTTGCATGATCCAGCGCGACCACTTCGGCGCTGACCGGGCCATCGACGATCCCGCAGATTTCGGCGGTGACTTCCTTGAAATCGCGCCCCGACTTGGCGATCAGCGAGGGGTTGGTGGTGACCCCGTCGAGCAGGCCGGTGGCGGCAAGGTCGCGGATCGCTTCGATCTCGGCGGTGTCGACGAAGAATTTCATGGGATCACTCCAGTGTTTTTCGCGATTGGCTGCGCGCGGCTGCCGGAATAGGGGGCACGCATGACACGCTGGCCGATACGATTTGCGATGCTGCTTGCCGCCCTCGGGGGCGCTTGGCAACCTTCGAAAGCACAGGCCAACCCAGAAGACACGCAATTCTGGCTGGTCGGTTTCGCCCGGGGCAAGATTGGCGAGGATGTGCACCTCACCATCGATAGCTCATACCGCTGGCGCGATCCCGAATTCGGGGCCGATCAGCAGACCTTCCGGGTCAGCGTCGAAAAAGCGTTGGATGACGGGGTGCGAATCGGCGGCGGAATGTCGCTGTTCCAGACCGGCGGCATCAGCGAATATCGTCCGCACCAGCAGTTCCGCTATGTTGCCAAGGGTCTCGATCTGCGCACCCGGCTGGAGCAGCGCTGGTTTGACGGCACGGACCGCATGGAGCTGCGCATCCGCCAGCGGGTGCAATATACTCAGCCCGTCGCCCCGCGGCTGGAAGCTTTTGCTTCGTCCGAATGGTTCGGCATCGTCCAGTCCCGCAGCGATAGCGGACGGCGAGGGACCGAGCAGATCCGCACCATTGCCGGCTTGGCCTATGAAGTGAACGACCGGCTGGAGATTGCGCCCAGCTATATGCTCCAGATCACGCCCCGCACCGGCAGCCCGGACGCGATCAGCCACGTCCAGCAACTGACGCTCAACTGGAGCTTCTAGCGCGCCGCTAGATCCTGCGTCCCAGCCCGAACACCCCGATCAAAACCGGATCGCGGGTGCTTTCGGGATCGGCGCGGATCGCGGCTTCCTCGCGCCCGATCTCGCCCCAGATGGCATCGTCGATCTGGCGGCCGAAGCGGTCGGCAACGCCGGCCACGTCCACTCCGGTGAGCGCTCCGAGCGCCTGCCCGACCAGCGGATCGCGGCTGAGCCGGATCGCCTCGCCCAGTTCGGGCACCACCGCATCCAGCAGCGCCGTGCCCACTTCCTGCCGCAGGTACAGGCTGGCCGCATCCGGCTGCCCCCGCACCAGCGCAATCGCGTTGTCGAACCCGATCACCCGGATCGCATCGGTCACCACCGGGGCAGCGCGGAAGCTGGCATCGATGGCGAAGGTGGCAAAACGCTCCTCCAGCCGGTCCTTGAACAGGGGCGAGGTGAGGATGCGCGACAGCACATCGCCGCGCGTGCCCAGCACGCTGTTCAGCCCCAGCCGCGCCACCTGTTCGTCCCAGAAGCCGCCCGGCGCGGTCAGACGGGCAAAGGCATTTTCGGTGGCGAGCAGCAGCATCCGCCGCACCGCCTCGACCAGGCTGAACCCGCCGCCCATGCTGGCGCAGCCCGGCAGCAGCAGCAGCGTTGCCCCGCCCGCAGCTCCGGCGAGCAGGCTTCTGCGGGTGGTCACGGCGTTGGTCACAGAAACGGTCATGGCGAAGGCCCTTTCAAACTTGCCGCATCCTATTGCCAAGCCCCATATGGCGGCAAGATGAACCGAATTCGCCTCCTTGTTCTGAACGCTGCGCTTGGCCCGCTCGATTACCGCCTGCCCGAAGGCGTGGCCGCGCCTGCCGGGAGCGTGGTGGTGGCCCCGCTGGGCCCGCGCAAGGTGATGGGGATCGTGTGGGACGAAGGCCGCCTGCCGGGCGAGGAAATCGCCTTCGAACGTCTGCGCCCGATCCTCGAAGTGCTGCCCGTGCCGCCCCTGCCCGCCCCGCTCAGGCGGCTGATCGAATGGACTGCCGATTATTACTGCGCTCCCCTTGCCAGTGTCGCGCGCATGGCGCTGGCGAGCGGCGGGGCGCTGGGCGGCCCGGCGACCATGACCGAATACCGCCTGACGGGGGCCGAAGCGGGCGGACGCCTGACCGCGCAGCGCAAGACCGCGCTGGAAAAGCTCGGCGGGCAGCAGGGCACGATGCGCGAACTCGCCGCGCTGGCCGGCGTTTCGGAAGGCGTGCTGCGCGGGATGGCGGGGGCAGGTCTGCTCGGGCCGGTGACGGTGAACATCGACCGCCCCTACCCGCCCGCCGACCCCGGTTTTCACCAGCCCGATTTGTCGCAAGTGCAGTACGCCGTTGCCGGAACCCTTGTCGAAGCCGTGCGCGCCCGGACATTCGCGCCCTTCCTGCTCGACGGGGTGACCGGCTCGGGCAAGACCGAGACCTATTTCGAACCCGTCGCCGCCGCGATCCGCGAACGCCGGCAGGTGCTGGTGCTGCTGCCGGAAATCGCGCTCACCGAAAACTTCCTCGCGCGCTTTGCCGCAAGGTTCGGCGCGGCGCCGGTGCTGTGGCATTCCTCGCTGAAATCGACCGAGCGGCGGCGGGCGTGGCGGGCAATCGCGGACGGATCGGCGCAAGTGGTGGTGGGCGCGCGCTCGGCCCTGTTCCTGCCTTACGCCAATCTCGGGCTGATCGTGGTCGATGAAGCGCACGAGATCAGCTTCAAGCAGGATGACGGCGTGCGCTACAACGCCCGCGATGTTGCCGTGATGCGCGCGCGGTTCGAGGCGATCCCCGTCGTTCTGGCCAGCGCCACCCCGGCGCTGGAAAGCCTGCACATGGCCGCGCAAGGCATCTACACCAAGCTCGATCTGCCTGCGCGCTTCGGCGGGGCGAGCCTGCCTGCGGTGCGGCTGATCAATCTCACCGAGGAGAAGCCGGGCAGCCAACGCTGGCTCGCCGGGCCGCTGGTGGACGCCATGCGCGAACGGCTGGCGAAGGGCGAACAGAGCCTGCTGTTCCTCAACCGCCGTGGCTATGCCCCGCTCACCCTTTGCCGCAATTGCGGTCACCGCTTCAAATGCCCATCGTGCAGCGCATGGCTGGTCGAACACCGCCTTTCAGCCCGCCTCGCCTGCCACCATTGCGGGTTCGAGACACGCGTGCCCGAGACCTGCCCCGAATGCGGCGAGAGCGATTGCCTCGTCGCCTGCGGCCCCGGGGTCGAGCGGATCGCGGCAGAGGTGGCCGACCTGTTTCCCGAAGCGCGCGTAGCGGTTGCTACATCGGACACGCTCAATACCCCGGAACGCGCCGCCGATTTCATCGCGCAGGCGGAAGGCAAGGCGATCGACATCATCATCGGCACGCAGTTGGTGACCAAGGGCTTCCACTTCCCCGATCTGACGCTGGTGGGGGTGGTCGATGCCGATCTGGGGCTGGAAGGCGGAGACCTGCGGGCGGGCGAGCGCACCTTCAGCCAGATCGCGCAGGTCGCCGGGCGCGCAGGCCGGGGCGCCAAGCCGGGCGAAGTGCTGATCCAGACCCGCCACCCCGATGCGCCCGTGATCGCCGCATTGGCGAATGGTGACCGTGACGCCTTCTATGCCGCCGAAACCCAGGGCCGCCGCGATGCCGGCGCGCCGCCGTTCGGGCGCTGGGCGGCGATCATTTTGTCATCCGAGGATGAAAAAGAAGCGCGCGAGGCCGCCCGCCGCCTCGGCGATGTCCGGCCCCGGCTGGCGGATGTCCAGATCCTCGGCCCCGCGCCCGCGCCCTTGGCGCTGCTGCGCGGGCGGTATCGCTACCGCTTCCTTGTCAACGCGCGGCGCAGCGCGAACCTTCAGGCGATGCTGAAGGATTGGATCGGCGCGGTGCAATTTGCCCCCGGCGTGCGGGTGGGTGTGGACGTGGACCCCTATTCCTTCGTCTGATCGCGTATTTACAGGCGCTTGGGCGATGATATGATATGACACATGGTGTCGCGCCTGTTCCTGCTGCTGGCCCTGTGCCTCGGCCTTGCCGCCCCCGCCCACGCCAACAAGTGGCTGCGCGCGGAAAGCGATCATTACATCGTCCACGCCCGGCTTGAAGAAGGCGAGCTGCGCGCGCTGGTGCAGATGATCGAGGATTTTGACCGCGTCCTTAATGGCCTGATGCCGAGCGAGACCTGGCATGGCCGCAAGCCCGAATTCACCCTGACCTCCGATCCCAGCCGCATCGCCCGGGCGCTCGATTTCGGCGCCACGGCCGTGTGCCACGATCATGCCGAGCTGCCGGTCGCCTACGCCACCTATGCGCGCGATGCCGAGGGTCAGGCCGATGCGGGCGATATCTTCTACTGCCTTTCGCAATTCCACCTTGGCAATGCCTTCTTCCGGCCCAAGCCGATGTGGGTTTCGGCAGGCCTGTCCCACTATTTCGGCACCGCCATCCGCGCAGAGGACGGCACCTTCCTGATCGGCACGCCGCGCCGGCTGCGGCGGGCCACCGGCATAACCCGCCGGGCAATAGCCGACGCGCTGGCGGTGCAGTTCCGCCACCGCTCGGAGGAAGACTATCTGCGCTTCCTCGATCTCAGCCGCGCGCTCGCCAGCCCGCTGCTGCTGGAGGCGCGCTTTGCAGGCGTGCTTGATCGCTATGTCGATGCCTATGCGGGCGGGCGCAGCATGGAGGATGCCGCGCGCGAACTGGGCGATCTTGATGCGCTGGCGAAGGAACTGGCACGGCGGCGGGTGGTGGCACCGGTGCGGCAGGTGCAGGTCAACCCGCCCGCTGCCCCCCGGATTGCCGTGCGCCCGATGCGCGCGGACGAAATCGCGCTGATCGACCTGCGCTTTGAGCGCCTGCTTGAAACGCGTCTGAAATCCACCGCCACAGGGCTGCGCAGGGTGACAGCACAGCATACCGGCAGCGCATTGGTCTGGTATGAATATGCCGCAGCCGAATATGCCCGCGTCCAGCACAGCGATTTCGGCGGCCGTCCGGTGTTCCGCGGCTTCGGCTTTTCCAACGGCGAGCTGATCGTGCTGTCCAACCCCTATTCCGATGCCGAAGCCTGGCGCGCGGTCAACGCGGCGCTGGCGATCGATCCCGATCTGGAAAGCGCCCAGCGGTTGAAGGCCGAGATCATGCTTTCCCGGCTGGTGCGTGAAGGCAACCCGGAGGATCCGCCCGCCTATGATGAAGTGCGTGCGCTGCTTAAAAAGCAGGCGCGCGATCCCGAGCGCCACCCCCTCGCCGCCGCGCTTTATCACCAGACCTATATCGAACAGGGCCGCACGCCGCCTCTGGCCGCACAAAAGCAGCTGGAGCGCGCTTTCCTGCACAATGCCGGGGTGGGCGATTTCCGCTATGCTCTGGCGACCGCGCTGAGCCGTCGGGGGGAGAAGCACAAGGCGCGCGGGCTGCTGATCTCGATGCTCAACGATCCCGCCTTCTCCGCTGCTGCATGGCGGGCGCTGGAGGTGACGCAGTAAACCCTTTGCGCGAAACCAAAGCGCAGGGCGGCGCGTATCCTCCGCATGACCCGTCCCGTTCTTGTGCCGATCCTTGGCGATCAGCTGTCGCGTAACCTGTCCAGCCTCGATGGCCTCACGCCGCAAAGCACCGTTGTGCTGATGATGGAGGTGTGGGACGAGGCGACCTATGTGAAGCACCACAAGCAGAAGATCGTGCTGATCTTTTCGGCCATGCGCCATTTCGCGCAAGAGCTTCGCGCCGAGGGCTTTCAGGTCGATTACATCAGCTTGGACGATCCCGCCAACACCGGCAGCTTCACCGGCGAAGTCGCTCGCGCGGTGGAACGCCATGCCCCGTCTGAAATCCGCGTTACCGAAAGCGGCGAGTGGCGGGTGCACGAGACGATGTGCGAATGGGAGGACCGCTTCCCCTGCCCCGTCAGCATCCTCCCCGACACGCGCTTCATCGCCACCCACGCCGAATTCCGCAAATTCGCGGAAGACCGCAAGCACCTGACGATGGAGTATTTCTACCGCGAAATGCGGCGCAAGACCGGCCTGTTGATGGAGGGAGATAAGCCAACCGCCGGCGTCTGGAACCTCGATGCCGAAAACCGCGAGCCGCCCAAGCAAGGTCTGAAGGCGCCCCCCACCCCCAAATTCACACCTGACGCGATCACGCGGGACGTTATCGCGCTGGTCGGCGCGCGTTTCGCCGATCACTTCGGCGATCTGGAGCCATTCGGCTGGCCCGTCACGCGGGCTGAGGCGCTTGAAGCGGCAGACGCCTTCTTCGCCCGCCGCCTGTCACTCTTCGGCCCCTATCAGGACGCGATGCTGTTCGGGGCGGATGATCTGTATCACTCGATGCTTTCGACCAGCCTCAATATCGGGTTGCTGGACCCGCTCGAATTGTGCCGCGCGGCCGAGGCTGCCTATGAATCGGGCAGTGCCCCGTTGAACTCCGTAGAGGGGTTCATCCGCCAGATCATCGGGTGGCGCGAATATGTGCGCGGGTTCTACTGGCACCAGATGCCCGGCCTTGCCGACGCCAATGAAATGGGCGCCCACCGCCCCCTCCCCGAATTCTTCTGGACCGGCAAGACCGACATGCGGTGCCTGTCGGACTGCATCCGCACCACCCGCGAGGATGCCCACGCGCACCATATCCAGCGGCTGATGGTGCTCGGCAATTTCTGTCTGATCGCAGGGATCGCGCCGCAAGAGGTCGCCGACTGGTATCTGGCCGTCTATGCCGACGCCTTCGAATGGGTCGAGCTGCCGAACGTGGCCGGCATGGTGCTTTACGCCGATGGCGGCAGGCTGGCGACCAAGCCCTATGCGGCGAGCGGCAATTACATCAACAAGATGTCCGATTACTGCGGGAAGTGCCGCTACAAACCTGCGCAGAAAACCGGCCCCGATGCCTGTCCCTTCAACCCGCTCTACTGGCACTTCATGGTCAGGAATCGCGACAAGCTTGAAAGCAACCACCGCATCGGGCGCATCTATGGCACGTGGGACCGGATGGCCGAGGACAAGCGCGCGGAATATCTGGAGAGCGCGGAAAAGTTCCTCGCCGCCCTTGAACCAGCCCGGTCAGGCTGGGCGCGCGACTAGCCGGCAGCCAGGCGGCGGCGCGCCCACCAGGGCTGCATCACCTCGCCCTTGCCCGCGGCGCGCATGACCAGCCACACGCCAAAGCCACCCGCCACCACCAGCGCGATCACCGAAGCCTCCAGCCCGAAAGCCCCGCCCGAAATCAGCGGATCGCCCAGCAGCCGCGCATCCACCAGCCCGTCGACATCATTGCCCGACACCGGCACGTCCCACACCAGCCCCTGCGTCACGTTCCAGCCGAAATGAATGCCGACCGGCGCCCACAGGCTGCGCGTGAGCATATAGGCCCCGCCAAGCATCAGCCCGGCCTCGACCGCGATGGCGAAGGAGGAAAACCAGGTCGCATTGTCATTGCCGATATGGACCAGACCGAACAGGCCAGAGGTGACAATCAGCGCCGCCCAGCTTCCGCCGAATTCCTCGATCCAGCGAAACAGGATGCCGCGGAAGATGAACTCTTCGACGAACCCTGCGCTGACCCCGGCGGCAAAGATCAGGAACAGCCAGTCGGACAATCCGCCCCAGCCCGCGATCCGGTAAGCCCCCAGCATGGCCGCGATGCCGACGATCACGCTGAACAGCACGAAGGCGGCCAGCGCGCCCGCGCCCAAATCGCGGAAGGCGGGGGCGAAGGGCAGGTCGTCATGCTTGCGCGTCCCCAGCCGGCGCAGCACCAGCTTTTGCGCGGCGATCAGCAGCACGATCGTCACCACCACCTGCAAGGGCGCAAGGATGCTGCGATCCGCCGCGCCGGCCAGCGCCTGTCCGGCAAAACTGGTTGCCGCCAGCACAATGACCGTCACGGCAATCGCCGCCAGCATGGCGACCAGCGGGAAATCCCAGATGCGCTTCCAAAGCGGCTGCGGTGCGGTGTCGGCTGCGTCCATGATCGGCGATCCCCAAGCAAAGCTAGGCAAAGGATGGCGCAGGCCCGCCGCCTTGGCTAGTCCTTGGCACAACACAACCCACGGGAGAGAGCGCCGCCATGCTGACCATCCACCACCTGCGCCTGTCGCAATCCGAACGCATCGTCTGGCTGGCCGAGGAGCTGGGGATCGAATACGACTGCAAGCTCTACACCCGCCGCACGGACAACCGCCTCGCGCCCGATGAATACAAGGCGCTGCACCCGATGGGCATCGCGCCGGTGATCACTGACGGCGATCTGGTGCTGGGCGAAAGCGGCGCGATCATGGATTATATCATCGCCAAATATGCGCCCGATACGGCCTTGGTGCCGGGCGTGGATCACCCCGATTTCACCGACCACCTGTTTTACCTTCACTGGGCCAACGCGACTTTCATGACCAACGGCATGATGGCGCTGGTGGCGCAGTTCATGGGCGCCAAGGAGTTGCCCCCGTTCGTGGCCGACCGCGTGCAGAAGGGCTGGGCCATCGTCGAGAAGCGTCTGGGCGAGGCCGAGTATTTCGGCGGCAGCCAGCTGACCACGGCGGATATCATGATGGGCTTCCAGCTCACCACCAGCCGCGCGATGAGCGGGATGGCGATTGACCACCTGCCGAACCTGCAAGCCTACCTGAAGCGCATCGGCGAACGCCCTGCATATCAGGCGGCGATGGCGAAGTGCGAACCGGGGATGCCGCCCAAGCTGGATTGAGGGGGAGGCCTAACACCCCTCCCGCTTCAGCAACTCCGCCTTGATTGCCAGCCCGTAGGCATAGCCTCCCAGCGTTCCGTCCGCCGCGATCACGCGGTGGCAAGGGATCAGCACCGCCACATGGTTTGCGCCGTTCGCGCCGCCCACAGCGCGGCTGGCCTTGGGGTTGCCCAGCAACGCCGCCAATTCGCCATAGGAACGCGTTTGCCCGTGCGGAATGCGGCGCAGTTCTTCCCAGACGCGTTGCTGGAAGGCGGTGCCTTTCACGTCGAGCGGGATAGCCGCGCTGCCAGGGCCGGGTTGTTCGACCGCGTCCAGCACTTGCGCAAACAGGGCGCGGAAGTCCTCGCCTGCCGCCACCAGTTCGGCCTTGGGGAACCTTGCCCGCAATTCCGCCTCGCCCTCTTCGAAGGCCAGACAGCACACGCCCTTGTCGGTTGCGGCGACCAGCATTGGCCCCAGCGTTGTTGCCAGCACCGCCCAATGCACGCGCTTGCCCGCGCCGCCATTGCTCCAGTCACTCGGGTTCATCCCCCACCTCCCCTTGGTTTGCGCATAGAACTGTTCAGACCCCCCATAGCCTGCCTCTGACAGGGCTTCGGTGACGCTTAGACCCCGGCTCAACCCCTGTTTGACCCGCTCTTCGCGGCACGCTCTGGCGAAGGCGGCGGGGGTGAGGCCGGTGGTGCGTTTGAACAGGCGTTGAAAATGCGTCGCGGTATAGCCGGTGAGATCGGCCAGCTGATCCAGCGTCATGCGACCGTTCTCGCGGATCGCCTTTAGGGCCGCCAGCACGCAGGCCTCTTCGGCGCTTACAGTGCCCGGAGAACACCGCTTGCACGCCCTTAGCCCCGCCTTGGCCGCCTCCAGAGGGGTCGCATAGAAGCGCACGTTCTTGCGCAAAGGCGCCCGCGCGGGGCAGCTTGGGCGGCAATAGATGCCGGTCGAATGCACGCCGGTCACGAAGACCCCGTCGTAACGGCGGTCCTTGGCAATCACCGCCTGCCACCACGCATCGTCAGATATGTTCTCAATTTGTTTCACGTGAAACACTCTGCCACAGGGCGACCGCCCTCGCACCCCCAAGCTTTGCGTTCAATGTCGCGCCCCGTGTCGCCTTGGGTTAAAAAGCCGCTATAGAGGCGGCATGACCCGGTTGCTTGGCGCGCTCGCGCTGTTCCTTACCCTGCTCGCGATCCCGGCGTCGGCCGATCCGGGCGATGTCGATGCGGCCGCGCGCGGCGTGGTGCGGGTGGTGATTATCGGCGAGGAAGGCGGCCAGCCCGTCCCCGTCAGCCATGGCACCGGCTTTGCCGTCAGCGCGACGCGGATTGTCACCAATGCCCATGTCGTGGCCGAAGCGGCGCAGGATGATACGCTGCGGATCGGGATCGTCCCCCCCGAAGGCGCAGGCGGTGCCTTTGCCCGGGTGATCGCGGTCAGCCCGCGCAACGATCTGGCCTTGCTCGAAATCGCGAACGGAAGCCTGCGCCTGCCGCCGCTGGCCTTGGCAGCAGGCGTCAGCGGCGATCTGGGCGAGGTTTCGGCGGTGGGCTATCCGATGAATGTCGATCTGGCCCAGGGGCTTGATATGGCGGACATCTTCCGCGCCCAGCCGCCGGTCAAATCGCGCGGGTTCCTGTCGGGCGAGCGGCCCAGTCGCCAGTTCGACACCATCCTCCACACCGCCCCCATCGCGCGCGGCAATTCGGGCGGGCCGCTGCTCGATCCGTGCGGACGGGTGATCGGAGTCAATTCCTTCAGCGCGGATTCCTCGGGCGGCGACGGGGAGTTCTACTTCGCTGTCTCCTTGCGCGAGCTGCTCCCGTTCCTGCGCCGCAACGGGGTGGAGCCGGTGGTCAATGCCCTGCCCTGCCGCTCGATCGACGAATTGAACGCCGAAGAACGCCAGCGGATGGAGGCCGCGCAATCACAGGCCCGCGCGGCGCTGGCGGAGCGGGCGGAGGGCTTGCGCGAGGTGCGCGAGAAAGCGCGCCTGACCGCGCAGATGGAAGTGCTGGAAACGCGCGAGAACCGCATGGCCATCGCGCTCATCGCGCTGATGGCGAGCATTGGCGCAGGCTATGCCGCGCTGGTGTGGCGCGGGGAGGAAACGCGGCGCACCCACACCCGGATTGCTGCTGCGTTCTCGGCGGCGATGCTGGGGATCGCGGTGCTGCTGTGGGTCACCCGCCCCGGCCTGTCCGCCATCGAGGAACGGGTCGCCGCCGCGGTCGCCAAGGCGGAAGGCGGCGAAGTGCCTGCATCGGGGACAGGCGCCGCCGAGGGCGCGCTGATCTGCACCCTCGTGCCCGAACGCAGCCGCGTCACCTCGGCAAAGACCGATGATGTTGCCTTTGAATGGTCGGCCGATGGCTGCGTTAACGGGCGCACGCAATATGGCCTCGGGCAAGGGGGCGAATGGCAGCGCGTGTTCGCCGCGCAGGAGGATGCTGCGCTGGCGGTCAACACCTACGACCCTGCTACCCGCACCCTGCGCACCGATCGCTATCTGCTCGGGCAGCAGGCGCTTTCCGCCGCGCGCGAGGCCCGCGCGTCCTATGCGCCGCCCGCCTGCGGGGTGAGCGATGCCGCCCGCACGCTGGGCGAGCAGCAATCCGCCCTGATCTCTGCCCTGCCCCAGCGTCCGAATGAACGGCTGGTCTATTCCTGCGCGATCAAGAAGTAGCCGGGAGGGATTATATTCAGCCTGAGTTCAGGCGAATTTCGTTAACAAAAACCTGTAATATAACGATTTTTGCAGGTTCGCCGGCCAAGATGCATGTTTGGACAATCGGCCTGATCGCAGCCCTTGCGGCAACCACCTCTCTTTCGCCGCTATGCGCCCAGACCGCGCCAGCAGAGCCGGATCCCGGCGAGATCGAAGTTCGCGGCAAGCGGGAGATCGACCGGGAGGTGGTGGTCGACAACTTGCGTGAACTCACCACCCGGATTTCCTTTACCGACGTGACACCGCGCTTTTACCAGCCACTGTGCCTCCACGTGATCGGGCCTGATGTCGGCGCGAACCGGGTCATGGCCAAACGCATCACCGAGGCTGCAAAATCAGCCGGCCTCAAGAAACCCAAACCCGGTTGCCGCGAGAACGCGCTGGTCATTATCGTCGACGAGCCATCGCGTCTGTTCGAGAGGCTAGTTGGCCGCCGGCACTGGATGGTTGGCGAAATCGGACGCGACGCGAGCCTGCGGCGGCTGCGCGAGGAACTCAAATCCGGCAAGCCGGCGATCGCATGGAACAGGACGACCTTGGCCTCGGGAGGCGTCAATGCCATCTCGCTGCCGGGCTCAGTCCCCGTTCTGCAGAAGTCACACGGCTCACGCATACCGGGTGACGTCATCCGCCCCAAGGTTGTGTCGGTGGTGGTGTTCGATAGCGACACGGTCGGCGCGGCGACGCCGGTCCAGCTTGGCGATTATGCCGCCCTCCAACTGCTTGGCACGCCCCAGCGGAACATCAATTTCGAAGCGGTCTCCGCGCGCTCGATCCTCAGCCTGTTTGCCGATGGCCCGGACATGGCACCCGATGGCATGACCGCCTTTGACCGCGCCTATCTCAAGGGCCTTTACGCAAACAGAGGCCCCAGCTTGCGTGGTCGCGTGACACAAGCAGTGCTTACCGCCTATGAAGCGGAATGTGTGGATGAGCAGCCCGATTGCCAGTTCCTTGTGCCGCCGGAACAGCCGTGATCGCGATGGAGCAGACATGAACCGGACAAAGTGGCTGGCCTTGATCGCGGGGGTGCTGGCGCTGCTTGTGGCCGGGCGGATGGGCTTGCGCTATCTCGACTGGCAGGCCTCCGAACAGGCCCGCGCTGCAACAGCGGAGCCCTGACGCCCCGACCTCCATCGGCTGGGCTTCATTCGCACTTGCACAATTCCGGCCCCTCTTGGCTTGCAGGATCGGGAATCACTTGCTAGGCGCGCGCCAACCTTGCGGGCAGCCCTTGCGCTCCGCCCTTACCCAAGGTTCAAGCAAGACCCCTTTACGAGTTTTCCGAGAGGACGAAACGCGCGTGGATATTTCCGCCGGTATCAAGGCTAGCCTGGCTGGACGCTATGCCTCGGCCCTGTTCGATCTCGCCGCCGAAAACGGCAAGGTGACCGCGGTCGAGAAGGATCTCGAGACGCTGGGCGCTGCCCTGGCCGAATCGGCCGATCTTGCCGCGCTGACCACCAACCCCGAACTGGGGCGGGACGTCGCGGGCAAGGCGATGGCGGCAGTGGCCAAGAAGCTGAAGCTTTCGCCCCTCACCACCAATTTCCTCGGCGTGCTGTCGGCCAACCGCCGCCTTGGCAAGCTGGCCGCGATCATCGCCGCCTTCAAGGCGATTGCGGCAGCCCAGCGCGGCGAAGTGACCGCCACGGTCACCAGCGCCCACCCGCTTGGCGACGACCAGATCGCCGCCCTTAAGACCAAGCTGACCGCGCGCGAAGGGCGCACTGTCATGCTCACCGCCTCGGTCGATCCCGACCTTCTGGGCGGCCTTGTCGTCACCATCGGATCGCAGCGCATTGATGCCTCGATCCGCACCCGTCTCAACTCGCTTGCCAAAGCCATGCAGGCTTAAAGGACACGAAAATGGAAATCCGCGCCGCAGAAATCTCGAAGGTCATCAAGGACCAGATCGCCAATTTCGGCACTGATGCCGAAGTCAGCGAAACCGGCACCGTGCTGTCGGTGGGTGACGGGATCGCCCGCATCCACGGCCTCGACAAGGTGCAGGCCGGCGAGATGGTGGAATTCGCCAACGGGGTGCAGGGCATGGCCCTCAACCTTGAAGCCGATAACGTCGGCGTCGTGATCTTCGGCTCGGACGCCGAAATCAAGGAAGGCGATGTCGTCAAGCGCACCGGCACCATCGTGGACGTGCCGGTCGGCAAGGGCCTGCTCGGCCGCGTGGTCGACGCGCTCGGCAACCCGATCGACGGCAAGGGCCCGATCGTGGCTGAAAAGCGCAGCCGCGTCGAAGTGAAGGCGCCGGGCATCATCCCGCGCGAATCCGTTTCCGAACCCGTGCAGACCGGCCTCAAGGCGATTGACGCGCTGGTGCCCGTGGGCCGCGGTCAGCGCGAGCTGATCATCGGTGACCGCCAGACCGGCAAGACCGCTGTCGCCATCGACACCTTCATCAACCAGAAGGAAGCCAACGCGGGCGACGACGAAGGCAAGAAGCTTTACTGCGTCTATGTCGCCGTCGGTCAGAAGCGCTCCACCGTGGCGCAGATCGTCAAGCAGCTCGAAGAAAACGGCGCGATGGAATATTCCATCGTGGTTGCCGCGACCGCTTCCGAGCCCGCCCCGCTTCAGTACCTCGCGCCTTACACCGGCTGCGCGATGGGCGAATATTTCCGCGACAACGGCATGCACGCCGTGATCGTTTATGACGACCTTTCCAAGCAGGCCGTGGCGTACCGCCAGATGTCGCTGCTGCTGCGTCGTCCTCCGGGCCGTGAAGCCTATCCGGGTGATGTGTTCTATCTGCACAGCCGCCTGCTTGAGCGCGCCGCGAAGATGAACGAGGAAAACGGCCACGGTTCGCTGACCGCGCTGCCGATCATCGAAACGCAAGCGGGCGACGTGTCGGCCTACATCCCGACCAACGTGATCTCGATCACCGACGGCCAGATCTTCCTTGAAACCGGCCTGTTCTATCAGGGCATCCGTCCCGCCATTAACGTCGGCCTCTCGGTGTCGCGTGTCGGCGGTGCCGCCCAGACCAAGGCGATGAAGAAGGTTTCGGGCTCGATGAAGCTCGATCTTGCGCAGTACCGCGAAATGGCGGCCTTCGCGCAGTTCGGTTCGGACCTCGATGCCTCGACCCAGAAGCTGCTCAACCGCGGCGCGCGCCTGACCGAACTGCTGAAGCAGAAGCAGTTCTCGCCCATGCCCTTCGAAGAGCAGACCGTGTCGATCTATGCCGGCACCAACGGCTTCCTCGATGCGATCCCGGTGAACCGCGTGAACGAATACGAAGCCCAGATGCTGGACTTCATGCGCCGTGAGCACGGTTCGGTCTTGACCGAAATCCGCACCAGCAAGAAGTTCGAAGGCGAAGTCGCGGACAAGACCAAGGCCGCGCTCCAAGCCTTCGCCAAGCAGTTCGCGTAAGGACACCGGCCAGTGCCATCGCTCAAGGAACTCAAAGGTCGGATCAACTCGGTCAAATCGACCCAGAAGATCACCAAGGCCAAGCAGATGGTCGCGGCGGCCAAGCTGCGCCGTGCCCAGGCTGCGGCCGAGGCTGGCCGGCCCTATGCCACGCGCCTTGCGGCGGTGATGGCTTCGCTGGCGGGCAAGGTGTCCGGCTCTGCCGCGCCCAAGTTGCTGGCGGGCACCGGATCGGACCAGCGCCATCTCCTCGTGGTGGTCAACACCGACAAGGGGCTGTGCGGTGGTCTGAACTCGAACCTCGTCAAGGCAGCCAAAATCAAGGCCCGCGAATTGCAGGCGGCTGGCAAGACGGTCGAATTCTACCTCGTCGGCAAGAAGGGCCGCGCGCCGTTGAAGCGCGAATTCCCGACCCTGATCGGTGCAGGCTTCGACACCAGCACGGTCAAGACCCCGGGCTTTGCCGAGGCGGAAGCCATCGCCAATGAACTGATCGCGATGTTCGATGCGGGCAAGTTCGATGTCGCGCACCTGATCTACCCGACCTTCAAGTCGGCGCTGGCGCAGGACCCGACCATCAACCAACTGATCCCCGTCCCTGCCCCGGCCAATGCGGTCGAAGCGGAATCGGTCGTCGATTACGAGCCGGGCGAAGAGGAAATCCTCGAAGAACTGCTGCCGCGTTACGTGCGCACCCAGCTGTTCGGCGCGCTGCTGGAGCGCGAGGCATCGGAGCAAGGCGCCTCGATGACCGCGATGGACAACGCCACGCGCAACGCGGGCGAGCTGATCCAGAAGCTCACGATCATCTACAACCGCCAGCGTCAGGCGGCGATCACCACCGAACTCATTGAAATTATCGCGGGCGCTGAAGCGCTCTAATCGAAAGCCAAGGAAACAATCATGGCCACCGCCCCCGCTCTCAACCAGACCACCAACGGCACCATCAGCCAGGTCATCGGCGCAGTCGTCGACGTGCAGTTCCCGGGTGAACTGCCCGCGATCCTGACCGCGCTGGAAACCCGCAACGGCGACAAGACGCTGGTGCTCGAAGTCGCCCAGCACCTTGGTGAAAACACCGTGCGCACCATCGCGATGGACGCCACCGAAGGCCTCACCCGCGGCAGCGAAGTGATCAACACCGGCGCGCAGATCAGCGTTCCCGTGGGTCCGAAGGTGCTCGGCCGCATCATGAACGTGATCGGTGAAGCGATTGACGAGCGCGGCCCGATTGGCGCCGAAATGACCGCTCCGATCCACGCCGAGGCTCCGGCCTTCATCGACCAGTCGACCGATGCGGCGATCCTCGTGACCGGCATTAAGGTGATCGACCTGCTCGCGCCCTATGCGCGCGGCGGCAAGATCGGCCTGTTCGGCGGCGCGGGCGTGGGCAAGACCGTGCTGATCCAGGAACTGATCAACAACATCGCCAAGGGCCACGGCGGCGTGTCCGTCTTCGCCGGCGTGGGTGAGCGCACCCGCGAAGGTAACGACCTCTACCACGAATTCCTCGACGCCGGCGTTATCGCCAAGGACGCCGATGGCAATGCGACCTCGGAAGGTTCCAAGGTTGCGCTCGTGTTCGGCCAGATGAACGAACCCCCGGGCGCCCGTGCACGTGTTGCTCTGTCGGGTCTGACCATGGCGGAATACTTCCGCGACGTCGAAGGCCAGGACGTGCTGTTCTTCGTCGACAACATCTTCCGTTTCACGCAGGCGGGCTCGGAAGTGTCGGCGCTGCTCGGCCGTATTCCTTCGGCCGTGGGCTACCAGCCGACCCTCGCCACCGACATGGGCAAGCTGCAGGAGCGCATCACCTCCACCACCAAGGGTTCGATCACCTCGGTGCAGGCGATCTACGTTCCCGCGGACGACCTTACCGATCCGGCGCCTGCCGCGTCCTTCGCTCACCTTGATGCGACCACGACGCTGAACCGCGCGATTTCGGAACTCGGCATCTACCCGGCGGTCGACCCGCTGGATTCGACCAGCCGCGTTCTCGAACCCCGCGTTGTCGGCGCAGAGCATTACGAAACCGCCCGCCGCGTTCAGGAAACCCTGCAGAAGTACAAGAGCCTGCAGGACATCATCGCCATTCTCGGGATGGATGAACTGTCGGAAGAGGACAAGACGATCGTCGCCCGCGCGCGCAAGATCCAGAAGTTCCTTTCGCAGCCCTTCCACGTTGCGGAAGTCTTCACCGGCATCTCGGGCGTGTTCGTGCAGATCGAAGACACCGTGAAGAGCTTCAAGGCAGTGGTGGACGGCGAATATGACCACCTGCCCGAGCAGGCCTTCTACATGGTCGGCGGCATCGACGACGTGGTCGCCAAGGCCAAGAAGATGGCCGAAGAGGCGTAAGGCATCATGCCCCTCCACTTCGAACTCGTCACCCCCGCCAAGCTCGTCCGGTCCGAGGAAGTCCACATGGTGGTCGTCCCCGGAACCGAAGGTGAGTTCGGCGTGCTCGAGGGCCACGCGCCCTTCATGAGCACCATCCGCGATGGTGCGGTGCAGGTCTTTGCCAGCGCCAATGCCGCGCCGGAGATCATTCAGGTGCGCGGCGGCTTTGCCGAGGTGAACGAGAAGGGCCTCACCGTCCTTGCCGAACACGTCGAGGGCTGAACCGCCCCGTCACAAGCATGCCGAACAGGGCGGGCCGCGCAGGTCCGCCCTTTTTCGTTTATCCCCTTCACATTCAGCCGCGTGCTGGGCACAACACGCCTCAGCATTTCCCCGAGGAGAGGACGCTTGAAACTTGTCTCCACTTTTGCATTGGCACTCGCAATGACAGTCGCATCCACAACTGGCGCTGCCGCCCAGAGCAGCGCGGCGCAAACACCCGCAGACGGCATCCCCGGCGCGGCGCAGGATCCCTTCATCTTCCTTGAAGAAGCCCGCAGCCCCGAGGCGCTCGACTGGGTCGCCAAGGAAAATGCCCGCACACTGGCCGCTTTCGAAGCCGATCCGCGCTACGCCAAGTTGAAGGCCGATGCGCTGGCGATCTTTGACAGCACAGACCGCATCCCCTTCGTCAGCTTCCGCCCCGATGGTCTGTATAATTTCTGGCAGGACAAGGCGAATCCCAAGGGGCTGCTGCGCCGCACCACGCTGGAAAGCTACCGCACCGACAAGCCGGTGTGGGAGACGGTGCTGGATATTGACGCGCTCGCCAAGGCCGAGGGCAAGGAGTGGGTCTATCAGGGCTCGACCTGCCTGCCGCCTGCCGAAAGCCGCTGCATGATCGCCCTGTCCGATGGCGGCGAGGACGCCACCATCATGCGCGAATTCGACACCACCACGAAGCAATTCGTCGAAGGCGGCTTCGTGCTTGGCGAAAAGAGCCAAGGCGGGATCGAATGGGTCGATGCCGACACTCTGTTGGTCAGCCGCGATTTCGGCAATGGCACGATCACCGAAAGCGAATACCCCTTCACCACCCGCGAATGGAAGCGCGGCACCCCGCTTGCCGATGCGCCGGAAATCTTCCGCGGCGATCCCAAGGACGTCTCCAGCGGCGCGGCGCTGCTGCGCGACAATGACAGCACCATCCACGCCCGCATCGCCTATCGCGGGATCAGCTTCCACGAACGGCTGTGGTATGTGTGGCAAGGGGGCCAGTGGCTTCAGCTCGACATTCCGACCAAGGCCAACCCGGTCGGCATCATCGACGGGCACATGCTGTTCTCGCCCGACGTGGACTGGACGGTGGACGGCCAGACCTTCCCCGCAGACAGCCTCGTTGCTGCCAATCTGGAGGAGTGGAAGGCCAGCCCCAACAGCGCGAAAAAGTCGCTGGTTTGGGCGCCGGGCTATCGCCAGACGAAGCAGGGCAGCACCGTCACCGGCGGCGGGCTTTATGTCGCCCTGCTCGACAATGTCGTGGGCAAGGTGCTGAAGTTCAACTTTGCGGATGGCAAGTGGGCCAGCACGCAAGTCGCCCTGCCCGACAATGCGACCATCGGCATCGCCGCGTCCTCCGACGATACCGACCAGATCATGTACACCGTGAGCGGCTTCCTTGAGCCGACCACGCTCTACTACACCGATGGCAGCGCGCCCCCGGCGGTGCTGAAGACCTCGCCCTCATACTTCGATCCGGCGGGCGCCACGGTTGAACAGCATGAGGCGATCAGCAAGGACGGGACCAAGATCCCCTACTTCATCGTCAAGCCCAAGGGCATGAAGGCGGACGGTTCCACCGCGACGCTGCTGACCGGCTATGGCGGCTTCCAGGTCCCGCGTCTGCCCGCCTATCTCGGATCGACCGGCAAGCTGTGGGTGGAAAATGGCGGCGCCTATGTGCTCGCCAACATGCGCGGCGGCGGCGAGTTCGGGCCGATGTGGCACCAGACCGCAATCCGCGAGAACAAGCAGCGCACCTGGGACGATTTCATCGCGGTGGGCGATGATCTGGTGAAGCGCGGCTTCACCAAGCCGGAACACCTCGGCATTCAGGGCGGCTCGCAAGGGGGGCTGCTGGTCGGCACCGCCTTCACCCAGCGTCCCGACCTGTTCGGTGCGGCGATCGTGCAGATCCCGCTGTTCGATATGCTGCGCTACCACCTGATCGGGCGCGGAGCATCGTGGATCGGCGAATATGGCGATCCGCGCATCCCCGAGCAGCGCAAGTGGATCGAGGGCTACTCGCCCTACCAGAAGATCGTCGCAGGTGTGACCTACCCCGAGCCGTTCCTGTGGGCCTCCACCGCCGATGACCGCACCCACCCCGCGCACGCGCGCAAGGGTGCGGCCAAGCTGAAGGCGCTGGGCCAGCCCTATTATTACTTCGAGGACACCACCGGGGGCCATTCGGGCGGGGTCGATAATGATCAGCGGGCGAAGCTTCAGGCCTTGCAGTTCGTCTATCTGATGAAGCGCCTGATGGACGACCGTTCGGGCAAGTAATTCCCATGCGCGATGAGCCTGACTCATCGCGCATTGGTTTAGCCGGTGCGGCGCTTGAGCATTTCCAGCGCGTGATGCGTCAGCATCTTAGCGCGCTGGTATAAGCGCGCGTTCTGGCGGACATTGCGAGGGGCGGCTCCTGCGGGGGCCGCCCCTTTTGCATGGGCCCGGCGGGCGCGTTGTAAGCAGGTTCGACACTTCGCCCTCGGTTCGTCGCGCGAAAGGCACGGGGTGGTTCATCAATGGCCGCTTAACCATGTCTGGCAAGGTCTCGTTAGGCTCCGGCGTCAACATTCGCTTCATCGGGGGCGATGAGCACGAGCGACGAGGAGCATCACCGATGGCCTATGACCGACACATCTCGATCGCCGACGCGATCAAGAGCTACTACGCCCTGCCCCGCAATCACCGGGTCCACTGGTCCAAGGCGCGCAAGGACGATGTTGTGCGCGCGGTGCGCAGTCAGGCAATCAGCTTCCACGAAGCGCGGACACGCTACCTGCTGAGCCGGAGCGAGTTCGAGCAGTGGGAGGCCGATTATCTCGCCAGCGGCGGCGAATTGGAACGCACTCAGGACGCCTAGATTACTGCGCCGTGACCGGGATGAGCACCTCGTTGCGGCGCAGCGGGCCGGGGATCATCGGCGCGTCATAGAAAGCAAATTCAGCCTCGCCCGCGGGCATCAACCGCTGGGCAGTAATCCACTCCCGCAGCCGCGCCTCCATCAACGCAAGATCCGCGCCCGAGCCGTTGCCGGAAAAGCGCAAGGCCCCCATGCGGCGCGCAGGCGTTTGCGTGAGCGTGATATCGGCAGGCGCGGGCGGCAGGGTTTCCAGCGTGTATTTGGCCGGCATTACAAAGCGCATCCGCCACTGGCCGGGCCTGGGTTCATCCTGAAGCACCGGGGCGGTCATGGCGATCTTCTCGCCGCCTTCGGGCCGGTCCTGCGCAAAGATATAGGCCGCCAAGCGCCGGAAGCTCGCTCCGCTGGCACGCTCGCGGGTGCCGGCGTGGCTGACTTCGGCGACCACCAGCGCAGGGTAATCACGAAGTTCGAAATCGCCATCGGTGCGGATTACGGCGAAGTCCGGCTCCTCGGTCTGGCGATATTGCGCATAGGCCGCCGCAGCGCCAGCCACGGCAAGGCCGGCGCCGGCAGCAATCCATCGGGCGGTTTTCATCGGGCGTTCTCCTGCATCGGGCACACAACATCAGTGAGCGAGCCGCCCAAGAGTTCCCGCACTCGCCCCGAACTCACCCTGCCCGGGCGGCAGCCTAGCGCGTAGGCGCGTCGAAATCGGCTGGCTTGTTGGCGACCCAGGCGACGAACTTGGCGATGGCGGCATTGTCACGGATCACGCTCGGCTTGTCACCGATGCGCGCGAGCTCGTTGTTGGTGAAGTTGGCGTGGATCGTCTTGTGGCAGATCGGGTGGATCGGCACCTTCACCTTGCCCTTCTTGGCCTTGGGCACGGGGTGATGCCACTGGACGATATCGCCCAGCGGGCGGCTGCAAAGCCAACAGGCGGGATGGTCGCTCACTTCTTCTCCGCCGCCTTTTTCTTCTTCATCGCATCATGGAAGCGGTCGGCCCAGCCGTCCTTCACCAGCTGTTCGGCGCGGACCATGCGCAGTTCGCCCGCCGCCACATCGCGGCTGACCGCCGATCCAGCCGCGACAATCGCATCGGCACCGATGGTGACCGGCGCAATCAGTGACGAGTTGGAACCGATGAATGCCCGCTCGCCGATGGTGGTCTTGTATTTGAAATAGCCGTCATAATTGCAGGTGATCGTGCCCGCCCCGATATTGGCGCCCGCGCCAATGGTGGCATCGCCCAGATAGGTGAGGTGGCTGGCCTTGGCGCCCTTGTGCAGGACCGCGTTCTTCACTTCGACGAAGTTGCCGATGAAGCTGTCCTCCTCCAGCACCGTGCCGGGCCTTAGCCTCGCAAACGGGCCGACCTTGACGCCGGTTGCAAGGCTGGCACCCTCGATGTGGCTATTGGCGCGGATCAGCACCTTGTCGGCCACCTGCACGCCGGGGCCGAAGAACACGTTCGGTTCAATCGTGACATCGCGGCCCAGCACCGTGTCATGGCTGAAGAACACCGTCTCGGGCGCGATCAGGGTTGCGCCCTCGTCCATCGCCTGGAGCCGCCGCGCAGCCTGCCAGCGGCTTTCCGCCCCGGCCAGTTCGGCGCGGGAGTTGATTCCGGCCACCTCGTCCGCGCTGTCTGCCACGATCACCGCGCAAGGGCGGCCATCGGCAATCGCGATGTTGACGATATCGGGCAGGTAATACTCGCCTTGCGCATTATCATTGCCGACCCGCGCCAGCAGAGCGAACAGGTCTTCGGCGCGCGCTGCCAGCAGACCGGAATTGCACAGGTGGCAGGCGCGCTCGCCCTCGTCCGCGTCCTTGTATTCCACCATCTTGACGATGCCGCCCGCATCATCGGCGATCACCCGGCCATAGGCGAGCGGATCGGCAGGCTCGAAGCCCAGCACCACCACGGCGGGCGCGTCACCTGCGTGCAGCCGGTCGAGCATGGCCCGCATCGTGCCCGCCTTCACGAAGGGCACATCGCCATACAGCACCAGCACATCGCCCGTGAAACCGGCCAGCGCGCCTTCGGCCTGCTGCACCGCGTGGGCCGTGCCGAGCTGCGGCTCCTGCAGGCAGGTCGCCGCGCGCCCTTCCACCGCCGCCTCGATCTGCTCGCGCCCTGCGCCCACAACTACTGCGGTGCGTTCCGGCCCCAGCTCGGCGACGCTCGCCATCAGGTGATCGAGCATCGGGCGGCCGGCAATCTTGTGCAGCACCTTGTGGGTGTCGCTCTTCATGCGGGTGCCCTTGCCTGCGGCAAGGATGATGGCGGCGAAAGGATGTGTCGTGGTGGTCGTCATGGCCCGAACCCTTACAGCAATTGCTTGCGGTTTGAAGTCGCATCAGCCACCTCGCCCCTGCTTTGCGGAGGCCCCATGACCAACATTCCTTTCGACGCCATCGGCTTTGACCTTGATGGCACGCTGCTGGACACATTCCGCGATCTGGGCGCAGCGGTAAACCATGCGCTGGTGCTGGGAGGCTTCAGCGAAGTTTCCGTGGAAAGCTCGAAGGACCTGATCGGCGGCGGAGCCAAGATCATGCTGGCCCGCGCAATCGAGGCGCAAGGCGGCCTGCCCGAAGATGAGTTCAAGCGGCTCTACAAGGCGATGCTCGGGTATTACGAGGCGCATAATGCCGTCCACACCGTCCCCTATCCGGACGTGCGCGAAGTGCTGGCCGATCTGGCGTCGCGCGGCGTGCGCATGGCGGTGGTGACCAACAAGTTTGAAGCCTTTGCCCGCAATGTGCTCACGCAGCTCGATCTGATCGACACCTTCGAAACCGTGATCGGTGGCGATTCGATGGGCAAGGGGCCGGACGGCCAATTCCTCGCCAAGCCCCACCCCGCCCCGGTGCTTGCCGCGCGCGAGGCCTTGGGAGGCGGGCGCTTCGTGTTCCTTGGCGATTCCACCTATGATGTTCGCAGCGCCAAGGCAGCGGGCGTGCCGGTGATCGCGGCGGCCTATGGCTATTGCGACCGTCCCCCGCATGAATTGGGCGCGGACGGCGTGATCGATTCGTTTGCAGAGCTAATTCCCGCCCTTGCCCGCCTTTCGCCCGCTGCCTGACCCTACGGCATAGCCTCCTGCCTTTTCCGCTGTTGCAAGCCAGCTTCGAAAGTGCCACGCAGCGCGCCGCATATCGGTTTACGCAGGCGTAAAGCGCGCCGCACCCAAGCCGCTCAATCTAGGACAGGAGAACACCCATGACCATCAGCTTCAAGGACAAGGTTGCCATCGTCACAGGGGCCGGCGGCGGGCTCGGCAAAGAGTATGCACTCGAACTCGCGCGTCGCGGCGCCAAGGTCGTTGTCAACGATCTGGGCGGTTCGCGCGATGGCACCGGCACGTCTGACGCGGCCGCGCTGGTCGTCGCCGAAATCGAAGCCATGGGCGGCGAGGCTGTCGCCAATGGCGGTTCGGTCACCGAATTCGAGCAGATGGAAAAGATGGTCGCCGACGCCAAGCAGAAGTGGGGCGGCGTCCATGTGCTGATCAACAACGCGGGCGTGCTGCGCGACAAGACCTTCGCCAAGATGGAACCGGCCGACTTCGAATTCGTCGTCAAGGTACACCTCACCGGCTCGGCCTTCGCCACCAAGGCCGCATGGGAAACCATGCGCGAACAGGGCTATGGCCGCATCTTGATGACCGCGTCCTCGACTGGCCTGTTCGGCAATTTCGGCCAGGCCAACTACGGCGCGGCCAAGCTGGGCCTTGCAGGCCTGACCAAGACGCTGGCGCTCGAAGGCGCGAAGTATAACGTGCGCTGCAACACCCTGTCGCCGGTCGCGGGCACCCGCATGACCGAGGACCTGTTCCCCGAAGAAGCCTTCAAGCTGTTCGCGCCGGAAAACGTGGTTCCGGCTGCGCTGTTCCTCGTCAGCGAAGATGCGCCGACCAACGCCATCGTTGGCGCAGGGGCTGGCGGTTACCACTCTTCGTGGACCGTGATGAACGATGCCGTGTGGCTGCCGGAAGGCGAGCGCACGCTGGAAGGCTTTGCCGCACGCTGGGAGGAGATCAACGCCTTCACCAACCTCATCGCCCCGCAATCGGGCAGCGAGCAGTCGGGCAACATCCTGCGCGCGATGCAGAAGGTGACCGGCACCGGCCCCGCCAGCGCGCGCGGCTGATTTTTTCGCCGAGGCATTAACGAAGGCTCGTCCCTGAAAGGGGGCGGGCCTTTGCTTTTGGGGTCCCTAATCCTCGACCGCCTTCAGCAGTCGCCGCTCCATCGGCGCGAGGACGTTCGCAAGGTCATGCCCCCGCTTCAAGACTTGCCCATGTTCGCCGAACAGCGTCCACATCCCCTGCTTGCCGCGCAGATCGGGGCGCTTTTCCACCCGCGCCTGCGGGCGTTCGGCGGCACGGCGGAAGGCGGCGAAGGTGGCGGCGTGGCGGGTAAAGTCCATCGCGTAATCGCGCCATTCCCCGGCGGCGACCATGCGCCCGTAAAGATCGAGAATGCGCATCAACTCGGGCCGGTCAAACCCGACCTGACCGGCCCCGCGCCCGGGGAAGGGAACCACCTGTCCGGGGGTACCCCCCGGCGTCTGGTTTGCCGCCATGTGCCTTGCTCTAGTCCTTCGTCCCGCTCTTGCGCGCGCGCACCGGAACCGGCTGGGGCTGGGGCGCGGCTTCACGCTCTGACAGAAGCGCCCTCATCACGGCCATCTCCTCGCGCAGGGCAGCGATTTCGCCTTCCAGCTTTTCCACGCAGTCACGGCTGGACCGGCCCTGTTCATCGCACGGGGGATCATCGCAAGGCGTGCCATAGGGAATGAATTCGCGCAGCCATTGATCGGCGGGCACAAGAGTTGATCGCGCCTTGATGCCCACCATCGTCGCGCCTGCGGGCACATCATCGGTCACCACCGCATTCGCCCCGATGCGCGCGCGTTCGCCCACTTCGATCGGGCCGATGATCTGCGCGCCCGAACCGATGATCACATTGTCGCGCAGCGTCGGGTGGCGCTTGCCGCCCTTGCCGTTGGCGGGGTTGGTACCGCCCAGCGTGACGCATTGGTAGATCGTGACATTGTCGCCGATCTGGGCCGTCTCGCCGATGACGGTGAAGCCGTGATCGATGAAGAAGTTCTTGCCGATGGTGGCGCCGGGGTGAATGTCGATCGCGGTCAGCAGCCGCGAGACATGGTTCACCACCCGCGCGAGGAAATACATCCGCGCCTCGAACAGCCAATGGGCAATGCGGTGGAATCCCAGCGCCCAGACGCCGGGATAAAGCAGGATCTCCCAGCGCGAACGCGGCGCCGGGTCACGGGCACGGACCGAGTCCAGATAGCTGACAAGTTGCTCGAACATCGCCTCTCGCTTTTCCCACCAAAGCGCCGCCGATGCAATCGCGCGGCTACAAAAGGCGCTGCTGCTCGGGCCCGTGCAAGGCCTCGAGCGCCGCGCGCCAGACAGACATGGTGGCGGGCGTCTGACGTTCAAGGGAGATGCGGTCGATTGCCGCCACCAGCGCCTCGATCGCGGCAAAACTGCGGATGGTCCGCGGTACGAGATAATCGGCCGCAGCTTCGGGCAGAGACAGCCCGCGCGCCTCGCCCAGGGCAAGGATCAGATCGCCCGCCATCAGATCATCGGGCGCGCCGATTTCCAGAGCAAGCGAGCCGCCGATGCGCGAGGCAAGATCGGGCAGCGCAATGCGCCAGCCTTGGCTGCCCGCGTCCGCAACCAGCAACAACGCCCCGCCCTCGCGCGTGCCGCCCTGCTGGACCGCGTTCCAGCGGTGGAACAGCGCCGTTTCATCAAGGCTTTGCGCATCGTCGATCACTTCGAGCCGTTCGGCACCGTGCAACCCTTGCGCCCAGCGCGCCAGCAGCGATTTGCCCGAACGCGGCGGGCCGGTCAGCACGGCGACATGGAAGGGCCAGCGCTCGGGCGCCTGCAAGGCCTCGATCACATGGGCATTGGCATTGCCGACCACGATCCGCTGCGCGCCCCCGCGCGCAGAAAGCGGCAGGGCAATCTGGGACGGCTCGCGCATGGCCTGCCCTCCCGCCTTAGCGGCTGATGGCGAGCGCGTTCGCCCCGCGCCGCACGGCAAAGCCGCGCGCTTCGAGCGCGGCGGCCAGTTCGTCAATCGATCCGGCAAAGGCGACGCTCATCACCGATGTCCCGCCGATCGCGGTGCTGGTGACGCCGATCCCGCGCACCCCGCCGGTGCCGCGCACCGCGCCGAGCGCCGAATCGAAGGCACCAGCATCAGGGGTGGCGAACTGCACGGTAAAGTTGCGCACCGCCGCCTCGCCCGGCTCGATCCCGGTCACGGGCAGCGCCTCGATCCGGGGCACGGCCCCGCTCGCCAGCGCGGCCTCGGCCGAACGGCGGGCTTGCGCTGCGCGCCCAATCTCGATCAGGCGCTGGATCGCCGGGTCCATCGCCCCGCCTGCGCCGATCCTGAGGCTGGGATCGGGCTGCAATTTGCCCGATGCCAGCGCGCCGGTGAAGGTCTGGTCCATCCGCTCCACCGCCTGCGCCAGCATGGCGGGCACGGCGTCAGGATTGTCGGCCTTCAGGGTGAAGGTTTCGAGCGGGCGATTATCCGGGCCATAACGCGCGGTGAAGGTGCCGCTGACCGGCCCGCCGGGGAACTGGTGATCCAGCCGCGCGAAAGCCATCAGCACATCGGTCGCGCCATATTGGTCGAGCGTCGATCGCCACCAGGCGCGGCTTTTGCGCTGGGTCTGGCCGAAATTGACCAGCAGCGAATCGCCCCCCGCGCCCGACAGGCGAACATAATCGATGCGGCTTGCCCCCGGATTGAACTCGGCCCAGGCGCGTTGCCACGGATTGCGCTGTTCGAAGGTGATGTAAGCGCCGCCGCTTTCGACCACCGGGATCAGCAGCAACGGGGCCGACCGGCTGGCCTGCTGCGCGCCGCCGAGATAAGCGCCTGCGCGCTGGCGATCGAACACCACGCCCAGCGTGGCGATATAGCGCCGGGGGCCAAGCCGCTCACGCTCGATCACGATGGCGGAGACGAGGCCATCAAGCTGGCTATCGGAGAGTTTGGGGCCTTTCAGCTTCTCCCAAGCCTTGCGCTGAGCCTCGCGCCAGCCATTGGAGCGCGCGTCCTCGGCGCTTTTGCCCTGCACGTCGACGCTGATGCCGCGCACGTCGATGTCGGCGCTGGCAGCGGTTGGCGCAATCCCGCGCTCGCCCGCAACCTGCGCCACCAGTGCATAGCCGCCGCCCAGCATCGCCAGCGCCACGGCCGCGCCGCCAAGCCAGCGCCGCAGCGCTCTTGATGGGGCCGCAACCGGGCGGGAAAGGGAGAGAGACGCGCTCATGGGGAAACGCCAAGTCCTTTGCCCAAAGGCGGGTGGAATTCCAAGTGCGAAAGGCTATGGGGCTTACATGAGCATCAAGAACTCCTCCTACACCTATGCCGATGCCGGCGTATCGATTGCTGCGGGCAATGCCCTGGTGAAGGCCATCGCCCCCTTGGCCAAGGCCACCGCGCGCCCTGGCGCCACCAGCGAACTGGGCGGGTTTGGCGGGTTCTTCGATCCCAAGGCGGCAGGTTATAATGATCCGCTGCTGGTCGCAGCGAATGACGGGGTGGGCACCAAGCTCAAGCTCGCCATTGACTATGACCGGCACGACACCGTCGGGATCGATCTGGTCGCCATGTGCGTCAATGATCTGATCGTGCAGGGGGCAGAACCCCTGTTCTTCCTCGATTATTTTGCCACCGGCAAGCTGGAGAACGGCGTTGCGGAGCGGGTGATCGCCGGCATTGCCGAGGGCTGCAAACTCGCCGGCTGCGCGCTGATCGGCGGCGAGACGGCGGAAATGCCGGGGATGTATGGGCCAGGCGATTATGACCTTGCCGGCTTCTGCGTCGGCGCAGTCGAGCGCGGGGAGCAGTTGACGGGTGACAAGGTCGCCGCCGGAGACGTGCTGCTGGGCCTCGCGTCCTCGGGCGTCCATTCGAACGGCTATTCGCTGGTGCGGCGTCTGGCGGCGGACAAGGGCTGGAAGCTGGATCGTCCCGCCCTGTTCGATCAGGACCAACTGCTGATCGACGCGCTGATCGCGCCCACGCGCATCTATGTCGCGAGCCTGCTGCCGCTGATCCGCGAAGGCCGCATCAATGCGCTGGCCCACATCACCGGCGGCGGCCTGCTCGAAAACATCCCGCGCATTCTGCCCGATGGCGCGCACGCCCATGTCGATGCGGACCTGTGGCCCCAGCCGCGCCTGATGGCCTTCCTGCAAGCGCAGGGACACATCGAGCCGGAGGAAATGGCGCGCACCTTCAACTGCGGCGTCGGCATGGTGCTCAGCGTCAGCGAGGCACATGTGGCCGAGGTCACCGCAAGGCTCGAAGCGGCGGGCGAGACTGTCGTGACGGTGGGCCGGATCGAGAGCGGCGAGAAGGGCTGCACCGTGCGCGGCAGCGAGGAGACATGGTCGGCCAAGTCCGATTGGAGCGCGACGCATCTTGGCTGAAAAAGCCCGCATTGCTGTCCTGATCTCTGGCGCAGGCACCAATATGGCCGCGCTGGTCTATGCCAGCCGCATCGCCGACTGCCCCTACGAGGTCGTGCTGGTCGCCAGCAATGATCCCGCTGCCGCCGGCCTGGCGCTGGCCGGGGCCGAAGGGATTGCCACCTTCGCCCTGCCTCACAAGGGGATGACCCGTGCGGATCATGACGCTGCGATGGAAGCCGCCGTGCAAGCGGCGGGCGCGCAATACATCGTGCTGGCGGGCTATATGCGCATCCTGTCGGACGGTTTCGTGGAACGCTGGGCCGGCCGAATGCTCAATATCCACCCCTCGCTCCTGCCGCTCTACAAGGGGCTGGACACCCACGCCCGCGCCATCGCGGCAGGCGACAGCCATGCGGGCACCAGCGTCCATCTGGTGACGCCGGAACTCGATGCGGGCGAAGTGCTGGCGCAGATCGCCGTGCCGATCGTGGCGGGTGACACGCCCGAAGCCCTCGCCGAACGCGTGAAACTGGCCGAACACCAGCTTTATCCGCGCGCGGTGGCCGATTATGTCTCGCGCTGGCGTGACCCTGCGGCACTGCTGGCGCGGGTGCGCAACCTCGCCCTTGCCCTCCCCGAAAGCGACGAGCGCGAGAGCCACGGCAGCCCCGGCTTCCGGGTAGGCGGCGATAAAACCGGCAAATATTTCGCCTATTTCGCCGATCAGCACCACGGCACGGAACATATCGCCGTGCTGGTGCGCACTAGCGGCATGGACGAGCTTCTGAGCCTCGTGGAAGATCAGCCCGATGTCTATTTCAAGCCCGCCTATTACGGCGCGAGCGGGTGGGTGGGGATCATCCTCAACCGCCCCGGCGTGGATTGGGACGCTGTTGCGGAGTGGCTGCAAAGGAGCTGGCGCGGTGCTGCGCCCAAGCGGCTAACGCGAATGATGGACGTAGCGGACGAATTTTGATGGCACCGCCCGCCCGCGATCACCTGCTTGCCCGAGGCCCTCTCGCCACCCGTGCCAACGCCTTTCTCGGCAAGGCATGGGACCGCGGGTGGTTGCCGCCGCCGGATCTTGACGCGGAGGCACTGTGGGCACTTGCCGCAAAACCCCACGGCGCGAAGGCTGAAGCTGCCGAGCATGGCGGGCGCTCCCCCGAAGACGTCGCCGATTTCCGCGAGCGCCTGACCCGCCTGTGCGCCGCTGTGGACGCCGAGGCCGATCTCAACCCGCTGGGCCGGGCGATGGCCTGGGGGCAGCTTTCGCGCGTGGTGAAGAACCGCCTCGCGTTCGGGGCGCTTTGGCTGGAACGCCCGGAGCTGCTGGAAACGCGCCTCGCAGCCCCGATCATCGTCGTTGGCCATATGCGTTCAGGCACCACCCGCATCCACACGCTGCTGGCGGCTGATCCGGCGCATTCGCACACCCGCTATTGCGATGCCTATCACCCCGTGCCCGCACCGCGCGGCCTGAACCGGGTGAAGGCGGCGATGGAATTGGCGATGCTGGGCCTGCTCAATCCGTGGATGCAATCCATCCACCCGATGGCGCCCGCCGCGGTCGAGGAGGAGCTGGCGTGGCTTTCAGCCGCGCTCCACCATTCGATCTACGAAAGCCAGTGGCACATCCCGGCCTATTCGGCGTGGAGCGAGGCCCGCGATCCCGCGCCGATCTACCGCGAATTCGCCCGCATCCTTGCCACCGACGCCGCACACCGCGGCATTGCAGACCGCCCCCGGGTGCTGAAAGTCCCCGCCTTTGCCGAGGATCTGGCGACGCTGCTCGCGCTGTTTCCCGACGCGCGTCTGGTGCTGGCGACACGCGAGCACGAGGCCGTGCTACGCAGCGCGATCAGCCTTGCCGCCAACCAGATGGCGATGCAGTCAGACAGTTGTTCACTCGAAACCATCGAAGCGCGCTGGCGGCACAAGATCGCCCTGCGCGAGGCGCGGATGGCCGAGGCGCTCGATGGTTGGCAGGGGGCGCAGGCCCGCGCCTGTTTCGATGCGCTGAACGATGATTGGCAAGCGGCGATCACCGGCATCTATGCCGATCTGGGCCTCACGCTTACGCCGGAAGCACTGGCCGCGATGCACAAGATCATGGCCGCCAGTGAAGACGGACACCACCGCGCCCATGCCGCGCAATTGGCGCGGTTCTCCGAAACCCCATAGCAAAAGGGCCGCCCCCCTCGCGGAAGACGGCCCCTTGCAATTTACCAGCTGAAAAATCAGCCGACGAGTTCTTCGTCCTTGAAGAAGAACGCGATTTCGATCGCGGCGTTTTCTTCCGAATCCGAACCGTGCACGGTGTTTTCACCGATCGACAGGGCCAGTTCCTTGCGGATCGTGCCCGGGGCCGCGTCAGCCGGGTTGGTCGCGCCCATGATGTCGCGGTTGCGGGTCACGGCGTCTTCGCCTTCGAGCACCTGCACCACCACCGGCTCGCTCATCATGAAATCGACCAGTTCGCCGAAGAAGGGACGCTCACGGTGCACGCCGTAGAAGCCTTCGGCCTGTTCGCGGGTCATGTGGATGCGCTTGGACGCGACGACGCGCAGGCCGGCGTCTTCGAGCATCTTGGTGACCGCGCCGGTCAGGTTGCGGCGGGTGGCATCGGGCTTGATGATCGAGAAGGTGCGGGTGACCGCCATGGTATGCTCCTGTGAACGTCTTTTTGTTGTGGGGGGAAGATTGGCGCGGCCCCTAGATGCTGCGGTGCAAAATGGCAAGCCTGCGCAGGCGGGATCAGCGCCCGCCGGTGTCGATGGTGAGCTGGCCGCGCGCAGGGGTGCCTGCGGTGACAGTGAGCGACAAGCGCGCGCCATCGGCGGCACGCTCGGCAGTGATAGTGCTGACCTCGCCGGTTTCGAGCGCGGCGGTGATCGCGAACCCGGTGGCCAGCGCTTCTGTGCGGGTATGCTCCAGCACTGCGGCGGCAGGCGCATCGGCGGTGAAGGTGGCCAGCACCGCCTCGCCATCAGGGCGGGTGACCTGCGCGGTGTGGAGCACCGCCGCGCCCGGAAACAGGCTGAAGCCCGGCGGCAGGCTGGCGGGCACCTGTGACCCGGCGCGCAGAGCCACAGCGCCGTCCTTGCCTTCAATCACCATGCGTTCTTCGCCGGTCACAGGATCGATGACATAGCCCGGCCCGCCATCGCTGCCTTGTGCGGCGGCATCTTCGGATGCATCGCAGCCGGACAGCAGCAGCGCCGCGGCCGTCGCTATCGATAAAGCCTTGTTGCCCATGGACTTGTGCCCCGTTGCCCGGAGCCAGCATCCCCCATCCCTGCACAAAGGGCAAGGGGCCGGAGAGCGCGGATCAGGCCTTCTTGACCCAGCGGCCATCTTCCTGCGCGAAATAGGCGCGCTCCACATCCTCGCGCCCGTCCTGCGCACGCCATGCGGCGCGGGCGTCAGCGGCAAGATCGGGCGGGAATAGCAGAAACACGCGCGCCGCGCCCGGGGCTTCGCGGTAGGTGCCGTCAGCCAGAATCACGTGGCTGGCGCCGTTTGCGGCCTGCGGCTCGGCAGACAGCAGGATCGGCTGGCGATCCGCGCCGGGCGCACCGGCCTCGCCATTGGCGAGGAAGCTCTCCGGCCCGCCCTCCCACAGCGCGCGGGCGATGGCGGTGCGCTGGGCGGGATCGGCGGCCACCACCAACACCCGCTCGCCCTGCCCCAGCGCGCGCTTGGCGATCAGGGTGACGACCTTTTCGATGGGATCGTCGGTCACCTGCCAGAAATCGAGTTTTTGTGTCATCCCGTCCTACCGCTTGGCTACTTGAGGACGGAATGAGCGACTGGCGGCGTCATGACGAGCCTTTCCCCCTGCGGCAGCGGTCGGAACAATACTTCACATTGTCCCAATCCCGCTCCCACTTCTTGCGCCATGTGAAGGGCAGGCCGCAAGCAAGGCAGGTCTTGGACGGCAGGTCAGATTTTTTCCGCATTTTTGGCATTTTGGGCCTACCGCTTCGCTACTTGAGGCCCAAAATGCGGATCAACCCTCGGCCACGTCCCGCACGAACTGGTCAAGCAGGCGCACGCCGTAACCGGTTGCGCCCTTGTCCCAGGTCTGGCCGGGCTTGTTCGACCATACCATGCCCGCGATATCGAGGTGCGCCCAAGGGGTGCCGTCCTTGACGAAACGCTGGAGGAACTGCGCGGCGGTGATCGATCCGCCTTCGCGCGGGCCGATGTTCTTCATGTCGGCGATGGGGGAATCGATCAGCTTGTCGTAATTGGGGCCGAGCGGCATGCGCCACAGCTTGTCGCCGCTGGTCTGGCCCGCCGCGGTGAGCTGGGCGGCGAGCGTGTCGTCATTGGCGAACATCCCGCCATATTCATTGCCAAGGCTGATGATCATCGCGCCGGTCAGGGTGGCAAGGTCAACGATGCGCGCAGCGTAATACTGAGACTGCGCCCAGTGCAGCGCATCGCACAGCACCAGCCGCCCTTCGGCATCGGTGTTGAGGATTTCGACCGTCTGCCCGCTCATGGTGGTGACGACATCGCCGGGGCGCTGTGCCTTGCCGTCGGGCATGTTCTCGACGAGGCCCATGACGCCGATCACGTTGGCCTTGGCCTTGCGGGTGGCCAGCGCCAGCATCGCACCGGCCACGGCGCCCGCCCCGCCCATGTCCCACTTCATGTCTTCCATGCCCGGCCCGGGCTTCAACGAGATGCCGCCGGTGTCGAAGGTCACGCCCTTGCCGACAAAGACGGTGGGCTTGTCACCCGGATTGCCGCCGTTCCAGCGGATCGCGAGCAGCTTCGATTCGCGCTCCGAACCAAGGCCCACGCCAACCAGCGCGCCCATGCCCAGCGCCGACATTTCCGCCTCGCCCAGCACGGTGATTTCCACACCGGTGCCCGCAAAGGCTGCCTCGCAGGCGGCAACGAAACTGGCGGGGTAGATGATGTTGGCAGGCTCGGTCACCAGCGTGCGGGTGAACTCGACCCCCTTGGCAAGCGCGGCTTCACGCTCCCACGCGGCGTCCGTGCCCTCGGGCGCATTGACCACATGAACAGTGGTGAGCGAGGGGCGCTTGTCGGCGGCAAGGCGCGTGCGATAGGCGTCGTGACGCCAGCCGCGCAGGCGCAGGCCGAGCAGCACCGCCGCGGCATCGTCAGCCGAAAGCCCCGCCCCGCCCAGATCGAGCACCATCGCCGTCTCGCCCGAGACGAGATATTTTGCGGTCACGGCTGCGCCCGCCCGCTCGCAATTGGCGCGGCGGTCAGCGTCGCCCGCTTCGCCCAAGCCGGCCAGCGCAATGCGCTTCACGCTGCCATCGACCGCCGCAAACCCTTCAAAGGTCTGCCCTGCGCGCCCTGCAAACTTCGATACGGCCGCACCCTCGGCCAGCGCCGCATCAAGGCCGCCAAGCGCCTGTCCCTGATTAACGACCCGCGCGTGCAGGCGGACATCAGCGGGGGCGGCAGCGGTAAGGTGGATCTGCATGGGGTCTCCGTCAGGACTGCAATATCGGGCGGGCCGATGTGGTGTCCGGCACGTGCGACGAACCGAGCAAGGGGCCGCGCGCGCCGGGCGCAATGGCGATTGCGATTAGGCGCGAGCGGTGCAATAGGCAAGGCCATGTCGGGAGGATCGCCAGTTGCACCGCGCGTGTTTGCGCGTCCGTCCCCGCGCGGCGCGCCCTCGCGTCTTGCCCTCGTGCTGGCGCTTGCCGCAGTCGCTGCGCCGCTGGCGGCACAAGAGGCTCCGCCCGCCCCTGCTCCGGGCCCGCAAGCGCCCCCCCAACCCGCGCGCACAATCGATTTCGAGGCGACCGAGCTCAGCTACAACAACGAAGCCGACACCGTCACCGCCAGCGGCAATGTCATCCTGCGTTCGGATGATCGGTCGGTGCGGGCCGATGCAGTCACCTGGGACCGCAAGACCGGCCAGATCATCGCCACCGGCAATATCCGGCTGGTGGACGAGGCGGGCAACCAGCTGTTCACCGATCAGGTCGAACTGACGGAAGAATTCGATACCGGCGCCATGAGCGAACTGCTGATCGCCTTGCGCGCCGGGGGCCGCTTGGCCGCGCGCTCGGCGACCCGCAGCGCCGATGGCAATGCGGTGCTCACCGATGCGGCCTATTCCGCCTGCCCGGTGGTCGATGAAGCAGGTTGCGCGAAAGACCCCAGCTGGCGCGTCACCGCGCGGCGGGTGATCTATGACCAGCAGGCCGCCCGCATCAGGTTTGAAGGCGCGATGCTCGAACTGTTCGGTGCGCGCATTCTGCCCCTGCCCGGCCTCGCGATCCGCACCGATGGCAAGGCTGAGAGCGGCTTTCTGGTGCCCGATGTGCGCGTCACGCAGGTCAACGGGCTGGAACTGTCGGGCGATTATTACTGGCGCATCGCTGAAAATGCCGATCTGACGCTGGGTGCCTCGGTGTTTTCCAACGCCGCCCCGATGGCCAGCGGCAAGTGGCGCCACCTGACCGGAAAGGGCGCCTATCAGGTCACCGGCTATGCCACCTTCTCCGACCGCGCGACCGACTTTGTCGGCGGGCAAAGCCTGCGCAATGATCCGCGTGGCTATTTCGATGCCAATGGCCGCTTCCAGTTCTCGCCCGACTGGAGCCTGACCGGATCGATCCGTCTCGCCAGCGACCGCACCTTCCTGCGCCGCTATGATATCAGCCGCGATGACCGGCTGCGTTCGACCATCAACCTGGAACGCATCACCGACAATTCCTATTTCTCGCTGGCCGGCTGGGCGACCCAGACGCTGCGGTTGAACGCCGATCAGGGGCAGGTGCCTTTTGCCCTGCCGGCCATCGATTACCGCCAGAAGATCGCGGACCCGCTGCTGGGCGGCAACCTGATGCTTCAGGCAAATTCGCTCGCGCTGCTGCGCAATGACGGGCAGGACACCCAGCGCGCCTTTGCAGGGGCGCAGTGGGATCTGAAGCGCGTGACCGCCATGGGGCAGGTGGTCACCCTGACCGGGCTGGTGCGCGGCGATGTTTACAACACCAACAACAGCCTTGCCACCACCACCCTTGCCTATCGCGGGAACGAAGGCTGGACCACGCGCGGCATCGCCACCGCGGCGATCGACATCGAATGGCCGTTTGTCGGGGAGGCCTTTGGCGGCACGCAGGTGTTCAAGCCGCGCCTGCAATTCGTGGCCAGTCCCCGCATCCGCAATCTTGCCGTCCCCAACGAAGATGCGCGCGCCATTGATCTGGAAGACTCCAACCTCTTCGCGCTTAACCGCTTCCCCGGCTATGACCGTGTGGAAGATGGCAGCCGCGTCACCTGGGGCGTGGATTGGGAACTGCAACGCCCCGGCTGGCGGATCAAATCGACCATCGGCCAGTCGTTCCGGCTCGATGCGCCCGCCCCCGGCCTCTTCCCCGAAGGCACCGGCCTGTCGGAGGAAGTCACCGATTTCGTCGGCCGCACCGAAGTGCGCTTCCGCAACCTCGTGCAGTTCACGCACCGCTTCAGGCTCGACAAGGACAATTTCGCGATCCGCCGCAACGAGATCGACGCCACCATCGGCTCGCGCCGCACCTATGCCGAAATCGGCTATCTGCGCCTGAACCGCGACATCGCCACCGTGGAAGACTTGCGTGACCGCGAGGAATTGCGGGCAGCAGCGCGCATCGCGATAGGGCGCAAGTGGTCGATGTTCGGCTCGGGCGTGTTCAACCTCACCGACCGTGAGGAAGACCCGGTGTTCCAGCCCGATGGCTTCCAGCCGATCCGCACCCGGCTCGGCATCGCCTATGCCGATGACTGCATCGAATTCGGCGCGACCTGGCGGCGCGACTTCATCGACGCAGGCGATGCGCGGCGCGGCAATGCGTTCCAGCTGTTCTTTGCCCTTCGGAATCTCGGATTCCGGTAACCCACACCTCTCGGCTGCAACAATTGGCAGGGCGGACAAATGGCGTTAAGGAGACGCCCGCGGCGAGCTGGCCGCCCCTGCGGGATCGGGGCGCGGACTCAGCTTCCATTCAGCCGGTGCAGGGCATCGGCGCTAATCTGCGTGCGGAACCTCGCGCGCATGATGGCCACAAGGCGGGAATGAACGAGTGAACGTAAAGCTGTTTTCCAAGGCGATTTTTGCCAAGACTGGAACCGCGCTTGCAGGTGCGGCCATGCTCAGCCTGGCCGTGGCCCCGATGGCGGCGGGCGCGCAAACCATCGCCGTGCCGACTGCGGATAACCCCTTCGGCCTGCCTGAAGACGTCACCCTGTTCGGCACGACCGATCCCGACAAGCGCACCGCCAAGGCGATCGTCAACGGCTTCGTCATCACCGGCACCGATATCGACCAGCGCGTGGCGCTGGTGACGGCAGCTTCCGAAGCCCCGATTTCGGACGAGGAAATGCTGCGCCTGCGGGTGCAGGTGCTGCGCAACCTGATTGATGAAACGCTCAAGATCCAGGCCGCCGAATCCAACGAGGTCGCGCCCAAGCCGGAAGAGATCGAACAGACCTACCAGCAGCTCGCCGCGCAGAACTTCAGCGGCGATCCGAAGAAGATGGATGCCTATCTGGCGTCGATCAATTCCTCGGCCGGATCACTGAAGCGCCAGATCGAGGGCGAAGTGGCGTGGGAAAACCTGCTGCGGCGGCTGATCATGCCCTTCGTCAATGTCTCGGCCGAAGAGGTCAATGATGTGCTCAAGCGCATGAACGAAGCCAAGGGCACCGACGAATACCGGGTGGGCGAAATCTATCTGCCCGCCACCAGTGAAAACCGCGCCGCGGTGCTCCAGAACGCGCAGACCATCGTGCAGCAATTGCAGGCGGGCGGCAGCTTTGTCGCCTATGCGCGGCAATATTCCGAAGCGAGCACGGCGGTGGTCGGCGGCGATCTGGGCTGGGTGCGGCTCGGCCAGCTTCCCCCGCAGCTTGCCGCGGCCGTGCGCACCATGGGCACCGGGCAATTGCAGGGCCCGATCGAGATCCCCGGCGGCTTTTCGATCATCTACCTCATCAACAAGCGTCAGGTGCTGATGGCCGACCCGTCCGAGGCGCTGCTGAGCCTGAAGCAGATCTCGATCAACTTTGCGCCCGGCATCTCGCAGGCGGCGGCCGAGGCGAAGGTGGCCGAATTCGGCGGCTTCATCGATGGCCTGCGCGGCTGCGCGGGCGTGGAAGAGGGCGCGAAGAAGATCGGCGCGGATGTGGTCTCGAACGACCAGATCAAGGCGGCCAACCTGCCCGAACAGCTGCGCGGCATCATCCTCAACCTGCAGATCGGGCAGTCCACCCCGCCGTTTGGCGGCATTCAGGAAGGCGTGCGCGTGCTGATGCTGTGCGGGCGCGATGATCCGAAGGATTCGGGCGCACCGACCTTTGCGGCGGTGATGGACCAGATCGAACAGGAGCGCGTCAACAAGCGCGCGCAGCGTTACCTGCGCGATCTGCGCAACGACGCCTATATCGAATACAATTGACCGGCTCCGGGGCGACTTTGGCGGCACCGCTGGCGATCACGCTGGGCGATCCGGCGGGGATCGGCCCGGAGGTGATCCTTGGCGCATGGGCGCGATTGCGGTCTGAACGCCGCGCTCCGCCCGCCTTTGTGGTCGGCGGGCCGGAACTGCTGCGCCGCACAGCCGGGATGCTGGGAATCGATTGCCCGATCGTCCCCATCGCCGATCCGGCCGAGGCGATCTTCGCATCCGCTGTTGGATTGCCCGTCATGGCCGGTCTTGATGGCCCCTTGACCCCCGCCAGACCCTCTCCAGAGGGCGCTCGCCTTGCGCTTGCCTCGCTCCAGTGGGGGGCAAAATTCGCGCTCTCCGGGGTGGCTGTAGGACTGGTGACCGCGCCGGTATCGAAAAGCGGGCTGGCCAGTGTGGGGTGGGACTACCCGGGGCAGACCGAATTCCTCGCCGATGCTTGCGGGCGGCCCTATCGCGACGCGGTGATGATGCTGGCAGGACCAAGCTTGCGCACCGTGCCGCTGACGGTCCATGTCGCGCTGGCCGAGGTGCCAGGGCTGTTGTCCGAGGCCTTGATCCTCCACAAGGCGCGCATTGTTGCCGAGGGATTGCGCAGGGATTTCGGTATCTTGCAGCCCAGACTTGCGGTTGCCGCACTCAATCCGCACGCAGGCGAAGGCGGGCAGTTCGGGGACGAAGATGCGAGGCTGATCGCGCCTGCCATCGCCGCCCTGCAAGCTGAGGGGATCGATGCTTTCGGCCCCGTCCCCGGCGACGCGCTGTTCACGCCGAGGGCGCGGGCGGGCTATGATGCGGCTTTGTGCATGTATCACGATCAGGCGCTAATCCCCCTGAAAGCGCTGGAGTTTGATGAAGGCGTCAACGTCACGCTGGGCCTCCCCATCATCCGCACCTCACCCGATCACGGCACCGCCTTCGACATTGCGGGCCAAGGCAAGGCCGATCCGGGCGCGATGGCGGCGGCGATTGTGATGGCGGGCGAGATGGCTAAGGCGCGGGCCAATGCCTGATCTTCCCCCAATCCGCGAAGTAATTCAACGCCATAACCTCGCCGCATCCAAGGCGTTGGGGCAGAACTTCCTGCTCGACGAACAGCTCCTCGCCCGCATTGCCGCGCTCCCGGGCAGCCTTGAAGGCCAGCAGGTGCTCGAAGTCGGCCCTGGCCCCGGCGGCCTCACCCGCGCCTTGCTGCGCGCGGGCGCCCGCGTCACCGCGATCGAGATGGACCGCCGCTGCCTGCCCGCACTGGCCGAGCTGGGCGAGGCTTTCCCCGGCCAACTCACTGTAATCGAAGGCGATGCCCTCAAGCTCGATCACACGCAACTGATGGGCGGAGCGCCGTTCCACGTGCTGTCGAATCTGCCCTATAATGTCGGCACCGCGCTGTTTGTGCGCTGGCTATCGGGTGAGGCATGGCCACCCCTGTGGCAGTCCCTCACCCTGATGTTCCAGCGCGAGGTCGCCGACCGGATCGTGGCGAACGCGGGAGAGGACGCCTATGGCCGCCTCGCCGTGCTCGCCCAGTGGCGCGCCGAGGCGCGGCTCGCGATGAAGGTGCACCGCAGCGCCTTCACCCCGCCCCCCAAGGTAATGAGCGCCATTGTCCATGTGACGCCTGCCGCCATGCCCGAGGGCGTTTCGGCCAGGATGCTCGAACGCCTCACCGAAGCGGCCTTCGGCCAGCGCCGCAAGATGTTGCGCCAGAGCCTCAAGGGCGTGCCCGGCGCACTGGAGGCGCTCGCGGCGCTTGGCATCGATGAAACGCGGCGGGCCGAAACCGTCAGCGTGGCTGAGTTCGTCAGCGTGGCGCGGACGCTGGGCGCTGCCCGGGCGAACCTTCAGGCGCGCTGAAGCCCGCGAACCATTTCCGCGCGTTGCAGCATCAGGCCCAGAATTTCCGACTTCTCCGCCGCCCATTGCAGAACGTTGGAAAACATCAGGATTTCTATCCCGTCCACGCCTTCCATGCGGATGCCGTAATCGCCGTTCGAAATATCCCATGCGGCAGGCTCTACCGTCATCTTGTCGAACGGCAGGAACAGATCGCGGCATCCATATCTGAACGGCGGGACAATCGACAGGCTCAAGCCGTCCCGATGGATGCCGACCATGACAGGGGGATGCCGGTGCGACTTGAGATCGCCCGACAGATGCCCCCAGCGAAAGCCGGGCTGCGAGATACGCACCGCGCCGGCAAGCTTTTTGGCAAGTGGTTCGCGCGGTTCGGAAGCGGCATACAGCAACTCATACTCGCGCCATCGTGAGTTGCTGGCGTAGATGATATAGAACGCCAGCCCCCCGAAAAACGCGAGGCTGAGGGTGCTGACCAGTGTCATGTAGACCTGTTCGAGAATGTCACCCATTCCGGCGGGCTCCGCAGCTAGGCCGCAAATGCGGCGGTGCCGTGTGTTTAGCCGGAATTGGTGGACGAAGCGTTTACTCCGCCTTCTTGCGCGCTTTGGCCTTCTGACGCCAAGCGTGGAGCAGTGGTTCGGTGTAGCCACTGGGTTGCTCCACACCCTTGAAAATCAGCTCCTTGGCAGCGCTGAAGGCTGCGCCATTCTCGTTGCCCGTCAGCGGCACGTAGAGCGGATCGCCCGCGTTCTGTGCGTCAACCTTGGCGGCCATGCGGGTGAGCGAGTCCATCACCTGGCGCTCGCTGATCACACCGTGCAGCAGCCAGTTGGCGATGTGCTGCGAGGAAATGCGCAGCGTTGCGCGGTCCTCCATCAGGCCCACATCATTGATGTCCGGCACCTTGGAGCAGCCGACGCCCTGATCCACCCAGCGCACGACATAGCCCAGCAGGCCCTGGCAGTTGTTGTCGAGTTCCTCGGCGATCTCCGCGTCCGACCAGTTCACGCCGTCCGCCAGCGGGATGCTCAGCAGCGCATCCAGCCCCATCGGTTCAGGCAGCGTCTTCTGCACCGCGAAGACATCCTCGGCATGGTAATGCAACGCGTGGAGCGTCGCGGCGGTGGGGGACGGGACCCACGCGGTGTTGGCGCCTGCGCGCAGGTGAGCGATCTTTTCGGCCATCATTTGCCCCATCAGGTCAGGCGCGGCCCACATGCCCTTGCCGATCTGCGCCTTGCCCGAAAGGCCGTGCTTGAGGCCGATGGCGACGTTCCTCGCCTCGTAGGACTTGAGCCAGTCAGAACCCTTCATCGCGCCTTTGCGCAGCATCGGCCCGGCCCGCATCGAGGTGTGAATCTCGTCACCGGTGCGGTCGAGGAAGCCGGTGTTGATGAACACGATGCGGTCGCGCACCGCATGGATGCAGGCGGCAAGGTTGGCGGACGTGCGGCGCTCTTCGTCCATTACGCCGACCTTGATCGTGTGGCGCGGCAGGCCGAGCAGGTCTTCCACCGCATCGAAAAGGTCGTTGGTGAACTTGCATTCCTCCGGCCCGTGCATCTTGGGCTTCACGATGAAGATCGAGCCGCAGCGGCTGTTGCCGAAGCGCCCGTGCCCTTCCACATCCAGCGTGCTGATCGCCGAGGTAAAGACCGCGTCCATGATGCCTTCGGGGATCTCGCCGCCGTCCGCGAGGCGGATCGCAGGGTTGGTCATCAGGTGGCCGACATTGCGCACGAACATCAGGCTGCGGCCCGAAAGGCTGTGCGGCGCGCCGTCGGTGCCGGTGAAGCTCTTGTCGCCCGCCAGCGTGCGGGTGAGGGTATGGCCGCCCTTCTCGAAGCTCTCGGACAGGTCGCCGCGGATGATGCCGAGCCAGTTGGTGTAGGCGAGCAACTTGTCTTCGGCATCCACTGCCGCTACCGAATCCTCGCAATCGGCAATCGTGGTCAGCGCGGATTCGACGATGATATCGGCAATGCCGGCGGGGTCGTTACGGCCGATCGGGTGCTCGCGATCGACAACGATTTCGATGTGCAAGCCGTTGTGGCGCAGGAGCAGTGATTTGTCGGTGCGGCCCACGAGTTCTTCGCCGCCGAGAGCACCAAAAACGATGAACTGGTTTTCTAGATCTTCCAACGACTGTGCTGAAACCTCAGCCCAGCTGCCGTTAATCAACGGGAAAGTTGCATCCAGAAATTCGCGTCCCCGCGCGATCACCGCTGCCCCGCGCGCCTCGTCATAGCCGCCGGGCCGTGCGGGGGCCGCATCCAGCGCATCGGTGCCGTAGAAGGCATCATACAGGCTCCCCCAGCGCGCATTCGCGGCGTTGAGCAGGAAGCGCGCGTTGAGGATCGGCACCACCAGCTGCGGGCCGGCCATGGTGGCGATTTCGGGGTCGACGTTCTGCGTGCCGATCTGGAACGCGCCCGGCTCGGGGACGAGGTAGCCGATTTCGGTCAGGAACGCCTTGTAGGCCGCCGCATCATGGGGCTTGCCGGCGCGCTCCATGTGCCATGCGTCAATCTGCGCCTGAAGGCTCTCGCGCTTGGCCAGCAGCGAAGCGTTGCGCGGGGCGAATTGCGCCAGCAGCGCGGCGAAACCCTGCCAGAAGGCTTGCGGGTCACGCCCCAGGGGCGTGAGCACCTCGCCTTCGAGGAATGTCGCAAGGCCAGCATCCACAAAAAGGCCGGCGCGGGGGGTCATGTCAGTCATTTTGCGTCCTCGTGGGTTGTTCGGGCCCGGGGAGGAGAGGACGCGCGGCCTATGGCGCACCATCGCGGCGATTGCAACGGGTTGGACAGCGCATCGCACACGGCTAGAGGAGGAGAATGGATGGGTTATCAGCCAAGATCGATGCCGCCGCAATGCTGGCTCAGGTGCAAGCGTGGAGCGCGGTGAACACCGGCACGGCGAACCTTGCAGGCCTTGCCGAGCAGGCAGCGATGCTCGCGCAGGCCTTTGCGGCGCTCCCCGGTGAAGTGGCGTTGGTTGATCCCGCCCCCGTCACCGCGATTGCCGCCGATGGCAGCGCGTTTGCCAAGCCGCACGGCCAGCATCTGGTGGTCCGCGTGCGCCCGCAGGCCAACCGGCGCATCCTGCTGACCGGCCATATGGACACGGTGTTCCCCGCCGATCACCCCTTCCAGCGCCAGACCTGGCTGGATGGCGAGACGCTGAACGGGCCGGGTGTTGCCGATATGAAGGGCGGGATTGCGGTGATGCTCCATGCGCTGCTGGCGTTTGAATGCACCGCTGCGGCCTCCGCCCTCGGTTATGATGTGCTGATCAATTCGGACGAGGAAACCGGATCGCTGGCCAGTGCCGCGCTGATCGCGGAGCTAGCGGCGGGCAAGCTCGCCGCGCTGACCTATGAACCGGCCGCCCTGCCCGATGGCACCTTGGCGCATGAGCGCGGGGGGACGGGGAATTACTCGGTCGTCTTCACCGGACGCAGCGCGCACGCGGGGCGCAACCCGCACGAGGGGCGCAATGCCATCGTCGCCGCCGCCGACACGATCCTGCGGCTGAAGGCGCTCGAAACCGCCGAGCTCACGATCAACCCCGCCAAGCTGGAGGGCGGCGCGGCCAATAATGTCGTGCCCGATCACGCCGTGCTGCGCTTCAACGTGCGCCCGAAAAGCACCGCCGCTGCCGAGGCGTTTGACAGCGACCTCAACACTTTGCTGCGCAGCATTGAGACGGCGCACGATATCGCCACCCACCGCCACGGCGGCGTAACCCGCCCGCCCAAAAAGGTCGATGCCCGCGCGCAGGCGCTGTTCGATCTGGTGCGCGCGTGCGGGGCGGAACTCGGGCAGGACATCCGCTGGCAATCGTCTGGCGGGGTATGCGATGGCAACAACATCGCCGCCTGCGGGGTGCCCGTGGTTGACACCATGGGCGTGTGTGGCGGCGCGATCCATTCACCGGACGAATATCTGATCGTCCCCAGCCTTGCCTCGCGTGCGGCGCTATCCGCCCGCGTTATCGAGCGTCTCGCAATGGGCCATTTAGAACAGGGAGCCCTCCATTGACCTTCCGCCTGCGCGCCGCGCGCCCCGCCGATCTTGAGGCGCTTTACGAAATGGCCAAGCTGACCGGCGGGGGCTTTACCAACCTGCCCCCGGACCGTGCCGCGCTGAAGGGCAAGCTTGAACGCGCCGAGGCCGCCTTCGAGCGCGGTGACGACACGCTCGCCGACGAGCAATATGTGCTGGTGCTGGAGAACGCCAGCACCGGCGCGGTGCGCGGCACCTGCCAGTTGATGACGCAGGTCGGCCAGCGCTGGCCGTTCTATTCTTACCGCCTCAACACCCTCACCCAGTATTCGCAGGAATTGGACCGCACCGTGCGCGCCGAGCTGCTCAGCCTCGTCACCGATCTGGAAGGATCGAGCGAGGTTGGCGGCCTGTTCCTCCACCCCAATGAACGCGCCGGAGGCCTCGGCCTGCTGCTCGCCCGCTCGCGCTATCTGTTCGTCGCCATGCACCGCAAACGCTTTGCCGATCGCATTCTGGCCGAACTGCGCGGCATCATCGACGAGCGCGGCGGTTCGCCCTTCTGGGACGGGGTCGCGGGCCGCTTTTTCGGGATGAGCTTTCAGGACGCGGACTATTTCAACGCCATCAACGGCAACCAGTTCATCGCCGACCTGATGCCCAAGCACCCGGTCTATATCGCGATGCTGAACGATGACGCGCGCTCCGTGATCGGCGTACCCCACCCCACAGGCCGCGCGGCGATGCGGATGCTGGAGGATGAAGGCTTCCGCGCCGAAGGCTATGTCGACATCTTCGATGGCGGGCCTACCATGACCGCGCGCACCGACAACGTCACCAGCATCACCAATTCCGTGCACGCCCGCATCACCTCGCTGGAAGCCGATGAAGGCGAAAAGGCGATCCTTGCCACTGGGCGGCTCGGCACCTTCCGTGCCTGCTTCGGCGCGCGGGTGCTCGATGCGGACGGCGGCATCGCCATCGACAGCGCCAGCGCCGATCTGCTCGACGTGTGCAAGGGCGACATGGTGTGGAGCGTCGCGCGTTAAACGGCGGGCTTTTCCAGCGCGATCACGGCATAGCTCGTCACATATTCGCCCAGGGCGGGGATCGCCAGCAGCGCATCCCCCACCAGCTTCTTTGGCCCCGAACGCCCAAAGCCCGACCGGTCGAGCCGCGCGATTTTGAACCCCGCCCCCGCCGCCAGCTTGCGGAAGGTCGCGATGTCGAGCTGGTTGATATAGGCCTGCTCGGCAAAGCTTTCCCACCGGGTCCATTTGTTGGGCTTTTTGGTGCCATCCGGCGCCAGATCCCAGTGGCGCGGCACGAAATCGGGATCATCATAGATCGCCGCCGCAGCGCGGAACATCGCCTTTTCGCCGAACAGCAGGTGCGACCATGGCACCGGAATCAGCGCCTCCATATGCGGCCCCCACGGCCCCTTGAACGGGAACCATTCGAGCAGCACCCGCCCGCCGGGCCGCAGCACCCGCGCCCAATCGGCCAGAATCGCGCCGGGCTCCATCACGTGCTCCATGCAATCGAAGGCGGTAATCAGATCCACGCTTTCATCGGCCAGCGGCAGGCCCGCCACATCGCCCTCGATAAAGCGCAAGGTGTCCTGCCATTCGGGACGGGCAGCCAGTTGCGCCCGCGCCCGGCCCAGCGCCTCGGTATCAATATCCACCCCCGTGACCGAGCGGGCCAACCCCTTGGAGGCGAACAGCATCGCCAATTGCCCCGCCCCGCAGCCGAAATCGAGCACATCGTGCCCGCGCAATTCCTCGTCGGAAAAATGCCGCCAGCTCGATGTGAGCGAGGCATCCCGCCATTCGCCATAGGCCGCAATATCGGCCATCCGGGCCTCGGGCGGCGTCATCAACGCCCGCGCAATCGCGGTGCAAGCCTTGGTGCGTATATCCATAAGGGTAGGGCTACAGTGGACAGAGCCTTCCTGTCGTCTAAGTAATCGCCTCATGGAACAAAGCGGCACACACCTCACCGAAATTAACTTTGATGGCATCGTTGGCCCCTCGCACAACTATGCCGGGCTGAGCCTCGGGAACATCGCCAGCGCGAGCCATGCGGGCGATCCATCCTACCCGCGCGCGGCGGCGCTTCAGGGCGTGGCGAAGATGCGCGGCAACCTTGCGCGGCTGGGCGTGCAGGGCTTCCTCCTGCCGCTGCCCCGCCCCAATTCGGCGCTGGCGCAGGCGCTGGCGATGGACGGGAGCGAGCCTGCGCAACTGCGCGCTGCACCGTGGTCGGCGTCCTCGATGTGGACCGCCAATGCCGCCACTGTCTCCCCCGCCCCTGACACCGCCGACGGGCGCTGCCATCTGACGCCGGCCAACCTCGTCACCATGCTCCACCGCGCGCAGGAATGGCCCGATACCAAGCGCCAGTTGGAGGTGGCTTTCGGCGACAAGCGGCACTTCGCCGTCCATGACGCCGTGCCGCCCACCTTCGGTGATGAGGGCGCGGCCAATCATATGCGGCTGTGCGAAAGCCATGACGCGCCCGGCGTCGAGGTGTTCGTCTATGGCAAGCAGGGCGGCCGCTTCCCTGCGCGCCAGCATGAACAGGCCAGCCGCCTTGTCGCTCGCGCGCATGGCCTTGATGCAGGCCGCACGGTCTTCATCGAGCAGAACCCCGAAGCGATTGCCGCCGGCGCGTTCCACAATGATGTGGTCGCGGTGGCCAACGGCCGCGTGCTGTTCACCCATGCCGAGGCCTTTGCCGACCAGCAGGGTGCCTATGATGCGATCCGGCGCGCCTTCCCGGCACTGGACGTGGTCGAGGTGCCCTCCTCCGCCGTTTCCTTGCAGGAGGCGATCCGCACCTATCTGTTCAACGCGCAATTGCTGACGCTGCCATCGGGCGAGATGGCGCTGATCGTGCCCGAGGAATGCCGCGAAAGCGCGAGCGTGTGGGCTTGGGCCCAAACGATGCTCGCCGGGAATGGCCCGATCCGGCAGGTGATCCCGGTCGATGTGAAGCAATCCATGGCCAATGGCGGGGGGCCTGCCTGTTTGCGCCTGCGCGTGGTGTGCGATCCCGCCACCGTCGATCCCCGCTTCCTGCTGACCGAGGCCAAGGCCGAAACCATCGCGCGCGTGATCGCCGCGCATTGGCCTGAACAGATCGATCCGTCCGATATCGGGACGCGAACCCTTGCTGACAGCGTGATTGCCGCAAGATTGGCGCTTCTGGAGGCACTTGACCTCGGCGAGCTTGGTTAACGCGTTTGGCGCGGGCGCGCTCGGGGCGTAAGGTTAGCGACATCTTAAAGCGACTCAGCGGCTGCTGATCGCGGGAAAGGGACGCTATGCTGAGCAAGCTGGGACGGCTGTTCGTGATCAAGACGCGCTTTGAAGCGTTCCTGATCATCTACGCCCTCGCGCTGGGCTCGACCATGCGGGGAATGGCATACCTGCACGACTATCCCGGCTTCGGCGGCAAGCTGCTGTTTCTGGCGACAACGGGCGCGGTGTTCCTGGCGGGCGCGAAGATGCTCGATTGCCTGAAGCTGGAAAAGGAAGTGGCGGAATTGCGCGGAGCAGTCGACGCCGACTAGGGCGCCAAGCACGCCCCCATGAGCGATCGCCCGACTGTCCCGCGCCACATTGCCTTTGGCGCGGCGCTTATGGCAGGCTTTGCCATGGCGACCTTCATCTACCTTTTTCTGGCGATGGGAGAGTGTCTACCGCGCGACGACAGTGCGCAAATGCTCGCCTGCGACGCGATCAAAAGACGAGACTTCTGGCTGTTCCCCACCTTGTGGATCATCACTTTGGGCTGCGGGATTTATCGCCACGTCAGAATGCAAGGCGGCGCTGCGATGCTGGCCCTCGGTTCGGCCATTCTCGCTTGGATCGCGCTCGGGCTGATCAAAGCATTTGTCTGAGGGAAGGTGGGGGTTTCTGTTGCTACGTACCCGCTTCATTTGCGCAGGAACGGGGCGAGGACCCTTGCTCTGGCCGCGCTAGCAGCGCTTTCCATCTAAACGTCAGGTGGGGCGGTTCTGTTGCTAGGCCCGCCCCGGGCCCCCGGTATCCGATTCTGTTGCCCGGTTCGGTCCAACCGCGCTTTTTAGCCTAATAAAAGAAGGGCGTTAGCCCATCAATTACGCAGCGATTGCGAGTGCTTCGTTATCGTTGGCACTTATGGTTTTTGAGCCTTATGCGGGTTACTCAGCCCGGGCAAAAACTACGCTTTTCAACACACGTCGATCCTAGTTCGGCCCCATCAGGACATGCGGCAAGCCGCAGATTCTGGTGGAGCCGCCGGGTACTGCCCCCGGGTCCGTTGCATCTATTGCACGCAGCAATTTATCGCCATATCCGGTCGAAACCGGCAGGCTCCATATAGCGCGGCAATTGTGAATGTGAAGTGGACGAAGCGGGCGGCGGCGGCCTGACGGTCAGAGGCATCCAGATCCCTGCCAGACCCCTCTCAGACCCGTGTTAGACTGGGCCTAGACCTCCGCCAGCCTGCCCTTGCCCCGGCATTTCACGTGAAACATCGGACCAAGGGCAGCGGCCGGGTCACTTCTTCAAAGCGTCGCGGATTTCAGCGAGCAATTCGATTTCGGTCGGCCCGGCCGGTGCAGCAGGCTCTTCCGGCTTGGCAAATTGTGCGGTCACCTTGGTCACGTAACGCACCAGCATGAAGATGATGAAGGCCAGGATCAGGAAGTTGATCACGACCGAAACGAAGGCACCCAGCCCCAGCACATTGGCCCCCGCTTCGCGCGCGGCCGCCAGCGGGGTTCCCGGCTCGACGGTGCCCGAAAGCACGATGTAACGGTCTGAAAAGTCGATATTCCCGAAGATCGCCCCGACAATCGGCATGATGATCTCGTCCGTCAGCGACTTGACGATCGCCCCGAACGCCGCACCGATGATCACACCCACGGCGAGGTCGATGACATTGCCCTTGGCGATGAAGGCCTTGAATTCGGTAAGCATGATAATCCCCTTGGTTTCCACGGTTTACCATATTCTGGCACTCCGTTTCGCGTCTGCCAAGCCGGACGCGCAGGGTCGTCCACCGCTTGAACCGACCAAGAGGTGTGCTATATCCGCAATACAGAAAGCTTCGGCCGGGTGAAAACCCGCGCCCAACGTAAGGGACCCTCGCTATGAAAATCGCCACCCTGCTGCGCGGTGCCTTTGCCGCTGCTGCCGCGCTCAGCCTTGCTGCTTGCGGGATCAACTCGGTCCCCGCCGCCGAGGAAGAGGCCAAGGCCAAGTGGGCCGATGTCGAAGCGCAGTTCCAGCGCCGCGCCAACCTCATCCCCAACCTTGCCGAGGTGGTGAAGGGCGCAGGCGAGAACGAGCGCACGATCCTGACGCAGGTCACCGAAGCGCGCGCCAAGGCGACCAGCGTGCAGATCAGCGCCGATGATCTCAACGATCCGGCCAAGATGGAACAATTCGCCGCCGCACAAAGCCAGCTGGGCGCCGGGATCGGCCGCCTGCTCGCCAGCGTCGAGGCCTATCCGCAGGTCCAGTCGAACCAGAACTACCTCGCGCTGCAAAGCCAGCTTGAAGGGACGGAGAACCGCATCGCCGTCGCCATCCGCGACTATAACGAGGCGGTGCGCAAGTATAACACCACGATCCGCACCTTCCCGGATTCGATCGGCGCTAACATCATCCACGGGGCCGATCCAATGGTGCCCTACAAGGCCGTGACCGAAGGCGCTGAAGCCGCGCCCAAGCTCGACATGACGTCGAACTGAGCGGCGTGATCCGTCGCCTGCTCCTGATTGTCGCGGCGGCGGCGGCGTGGTGTGCCGCGCCGCTGGCCGCCGAGCCCCAGTTCCCTGAATTAACGGGGCGCGTGGTCGATGCGGCGGACATTCTCCCCCCCGAGGCCGAGGCCGCGCTCACAGCAAAGCTGGAAGCGCTGGAGACCCAGTCGCAGCGCCAGCTGGTGGTCGCCACCGTGCCCGATCTGCAGGGCTATGACATTGCCGACTACGGCTATCAGTTGGGCCGCGCCTGGGGCCTGGGCGACAAGGAGCGCAATGACGGCGCGATCCTGCTGGTCGCTCCCAATGACCGCAAAGTGCGGATCGAAGTTGGCTATGGGCTGGAGGGATACCTTACTGACGCACTGTCCGCGCTGATTATCCAGAACCAGATCCTGCCCGCCTTTCGCAACAATGATTTTCCCGGCGGGATCATGGCGGGGACCGATGCGATTATCGCCCAGCTGCAACTCCCGCCCGAGGAAGCCGCCAAGATCGCCTCGGAGGCCGGCAAGGCACGAGAGAGCGACGGGGGCTTCCCGTTCGGCGTGCTGATCTGGCTCGCCTTCATGTTCTTCTTCTTCGTCCTGCCGATCATGGCCGGACGGCGCCGGCGGCGGAAGTATCGCTCGAACGGCAAGGGCCCGTGGGGTAGCCGCGGACTTGGCGATACGGCGCGCGATGTGATCCTGTGGGAAGTGGGCAGCGCGATCGCGCGCGGCCTTGTTAACGGCGGCGGACGCGGCGGCGGCGGTGATTGGGGCGGTGGTGGCGGCTTCGGCGGCGGCGGCGGTTTTTCTGGCGGCGGCGGCTCGTTCGGGGGCGGCGGCGCCTCGGGAGGGTGGTGAGCCATGGCGCTGATGGATGATGCCGGGCGCAAGCTTGTGGGCGAAGCCGTGACCGAGGCGGAAAGCGCCACCTCGGGCGAGATCGTCACCGTGCTGGCCGATTGCTCCGACGGCTATACCGATGTTGCCCTGCTGTGGGCGGCAGGCGCGGCCTTCACCGCGATGAGCGTGTTCGCGGCCTTCCCCAAGCCCTTCCTTGATACATGGGACAGCCTGATCGGCGGCTGGGGCCATGAATGGACCACGGGCGAGCTTGCCAGCATGATAATCGCGCTGGGGCTGCTCAAATTTCTCGGCGTCCTGCTGGTCCAGCAATGGCAGCCACTCAAATACGCGCTGATCCCCGGCCCTTTGAAGACGATGCGGGTCCACAATCAGGCGGTGCGCCAGTTCAAGGTTGGCGCGCAGGCCCGCACCACCGGACGCACCGGTGTGCTCATCTACCTCTCCATGCGCGAACACCGCGCCGAAATCGTCGCCGACGAAAGCATCGCCGCCAAGGTGCCCGCCGAAGTGTGGGGCGAGGCGATGGGCGATATGCTCAGCCATATCCGCAAGGGCAGGGTCGCCGAAGGGCTGGCTGTGGGCATCCGCGATGTCGGCCATGTGCTCGCCGAGCATTTTCCGCGCGGGGGTGAGGACGTCAACGAACTGCCCGACCGGCTGATCGAGGTTTAGGCTTGACCGCACTGGCCTGAGCCTGTCGAAGGGCGCCCATCTGCCCCACCCGACGGAGCCTCCCTTGATCAAAGACCGCGACGCCGACTTGCCCGAACAGGTGATGTGGGAGGGGAAGTTCATTACCGCCAAGACGCGGGGCCGCTGGGAATATGTGGGCCGAGCGCGCGGCATCCGCGCCGCTGCGATCATCGCGCTGGACGAAGACCCGGACGGCACGCGCCATGTGATCCTCGTCAGCCAGTACCGCGTGCCCCTGGGCCGCTTCAGCCTCGAAATTCCCGCCGGCCTCGTTGGCGATGATGCGGGCGGCGAAGGAGAGGAAGCCGCCGCCGCTGCGGCACGCGAACTGGAGGAAGAAACCGGCTACCGCGCCGGAAAGCTTGAAGTGCTGGGCGAATTCTACTCCTCCCCCGGCATGGTCTCGGAAAGCTTCACGCTTCTGAAGGCGACCGCGCTTGAACGGGTGAGCGAAGGCGGCGGCACGGAAGGCGAGAATATCACCGTCCACCGGGTTGCACTGCGCGATCTTTCGCGCTTCGTGGCCGAGTGGCGGCGCGCAGGGCACGCGGTCGACGTGCGGATCGCGATGTTACTGACACCGGGTTACTTGGGAGAGGATTGATTTATGGCAGGACGTGTAGCGGGCAAAATGGCCCTCGTGACGGGCGGCGCGCAGGGCCTTGGACGCGCGCATTGCATCCGGCTCGCGCAGGAAGGCGCGAGGGTGCTGGCGACTGACATCAACGGCGCGGGCGCTGCGGAAACCGCGGCCATCATCAACGCTGAGATGGGCGAAGGCACGGCCTATGGCATGGCCCATGACGTGACCGATCCCGCCCAATGGGAGGCCGCGGTTGATGCCGCGCGCGAAAAGCTCGGGGGGCTCAATGTGCTGGTCAACAATGCCGGGATCGGCGTGCCGGGCAATATCGAGGCCTGCGATTTCGGTGATTGGCAGCGCTGTTTCGACATCAACGTCAACTCGATCTTCCACGGCTGCCAAAAGGCCCTGCCGCTGATGCGCGAGCACGCGCCGGGATCGATCATCAACATCTCCAGCATCGCAGGGCTCATCGCGAGCGACACCATGCCCGCCTACAATGCCTCAAAGGCGGCGGTGTGGATGCTGTCGAAGTCGATCGCGCTGCACTGCGCCAAGAAGGGCATGAACATCCGCTGCAATTCGGTGCACCCGACCTTCGTGGATACGCCGATCCTCGATGGCACGGCGCGGGCGGCCTCGCTCGACAAGGATGTGCTGCTGGAAAAGCTGGCGCGGCAGATCCCTTTGAAGTTCGTGGGCGAGCCCAATGATATCGCCAACGCGGTGCTCTATCTGGCGAGCGACGAGAGCCGCTTCATGACCGGCGCCGAGCTCAAGCTGGATGGCGGTATTTCCGCTATGTAAAAAGAAGAGGGGCCCACATGGGCCCCTCCCGGTTCATTCCGATCAGGTGCAGCGGCCCGACAAACCGGGGTCCGCAATTGTCGCTGCACTCAATCCGCGATCAACGCGATGGCGAGGTAAATCAGCACCGGGCTGCCAAAGCCGAGCAAGGTCGCCAGCACAAAGCCGACGCGGACGAGCATGGTATCGATACCGAAGTAGTTGCCGATCCCGGCGCACACGCCGAAGACCTTGCCGCTGTGCTTGTCGAGACGGAAGCTGCGGCTCGGCGGGGTGCCACCCGAATTGCCGGTGATATTGTTCATGTCAGTCAAACTCCTGTGAAGTGGCAGGCTGTCAGGCAACGAGGCCGGGGGTGGCAGGAACGATCGCATAGGCGAAGCTGGCGACGGTCAGGATAACAGCGAAGGCGGCCGAAGCGAAGCGGGCGGCGTTGTCAGGTGCGAACATGGTCTTTGGTCCTTTTGTGCGAGAGGTTCAGGCGACAAGGGTCGGGGTGGCGGGGATGATCGCGTAGGCGAAGAACGCTGCCGAGAGCATGACCGAGAAAGTGGCGGCGAACAGGCGGTTGGTGGTTTCGGTGGCGAACATGTGAGGTCTCCTTTGGGGTGTCTTGCGTTGTTTCCGGGACCATCCCGGGGATGCCAGATACTTTGCATCAGCCGTGCCAAACTTGAAAAATGGCGGAAATCTGCGGTTTCCCTCCTTTCAGTGCGCAAACAGACCGTTCAGCCAAACGAAAGCTTGGGAAAATTCACCAAGGGTTGGGATTGGCCTTTTCGCCAGCACCGGACTGGCCAAAGCCACTGCCCCCCGCTACCCGCTTTGCTGCCATGGGCCTCAGCCGCATCAGCCTCGAAAACTTCCGGAACCACGCCGCCACGCAGCTGGGTGAGACGGCGCATTTCAACCTGCTCGTGGGTGAGAACGGCGCGGGAAAAACCAATCTTCTCGAAGCCTTGTCGCTGCTCGGCCCGGGGCGTGGACTGCGGCGGGCGAACCTTGGCGATCTTGCGCGGCGGGCGACTCCCGGTGCGCCGCCACTTCCGTTCACCATCGGAGCCAGCCTGAGCGAGGCCGGTACGGTGTCGGCGCGGATCGGGACCTATACCGAGGACGGCGCTCCCGGGCGGCGCCTGGTGCGGGTCAACGGCGCGGCCGCGACTGCCTCAAGCCTGGCCGAATGGCTCGCGCTGAGCTGGCTAACCCCCTCAATGGACGGACTTTTCACCGACAGCGCCGGGGCGCGGCGGCGGTTCATGGACCGCATGGCGCTGGCGCTCGCACCGGATCATGCGCGGCGGGTCAATGCGCTTGAGGCGGCCCTGCGTGAACGGGGCAAGTTGCTGGAAAATAACGGTGATCCGCGCTGGATTGATGCTGTGGAGGCCCAGGCCGCCGATCATGGCGCGGCTGTTGCCCGTGCGCGGGGCGATCTGGTGCTCAGGCTGTCGGACGAACTTTCCGCCCTTCCCCCAGAGCCCTTTGCCCGCCCCGCCCTCACATACCTGCCCGGCGGTCCGACTGACGAGACCGCCTTGCGCGCGCAGCTTGCCCGGGGCCGCCCGCGCGACCGGGCCGCCGGCCGCGCGCTCACAGGTCCGCAACGTGATGAATTGCAAGTAAAAATGGCTTCCAGCGGCCACCCGGCTGCGGCCTGTTCGACCGGCGAGCAGAAGGCCATGCTGATCGCCATCACCCTTGCCCACGGCATCCTTGCTGCGGCGGGCCGGCCCAGCGTGCTGCTGCTTGACGAGGTCGCCGCGCACCTTGACCCTGTTCGCCGCATCGAACTTTTCCGGCGGCTCCGGCAAGGCAAGGCGCAGGTCTGGATGACCGGCACCGAACTGGCCCCGTTTGAGGCCATCCGCGCAGAATCCGCGATCTGGCGGGTGTCTGGCGGGGGGGTAGAACGGGTCTAGCGGGGGTCTGGCAGGGGTCTAGGCAGGGTCTAAACCGCAGCAAAGACCGGTCAGAAACGACCCGGAAATTCGCCAACCTTCTGAAATATATGCAAATTCATGCAAAAGTGCGGCGATTTCGGCCCAAAACGCCCCCCGGCCCTTACTTCGCCGCCGCTGCCGGAAGCGCCGCTTCGACCTCGTCCAGCGTCGATCCCACCAGCCGTTCGATCCCGTCTGCGGTCGGGTGGATCTTGTCCCCCTGGAACAGCGCTGGCTCGCGGTAGATGTCTTCCAGCCAGAACGGGATCAGCGCCGCGCCATATTCCTTGGCCAGATCGGCGTAGATCGCATCGAAGGCGGCCTGATATTCCGGCCCGTAATTGGGCGGAGCGCGCATCCCCATCAGCAAGACTGGCACTTTCCGGTCGCGTAGGACAGCCAGCATCTTGCCGAGGTTCGCCTTGGTTTCCGCCGGAGAAATCCCGCGCAGCAGATCATTGCCGCCCAGTTCCAGAATGAACAGCGCAGGCGGCGCATCCTTTTGCGCGGCCAGCGTGAACTCCAGCCGCTGGAGGCCCGCCGCGCTGGTATCGCCCGACACCCCGGCATTGATCACATCGGCATTGATGCCCTTGGCCTTGAGCGCCCCTTCCAGCTTTTCAGGATAGGAATCGCGCGGGTCGAGGCCATAGCCTGCAAACAGGCTGTCCCCGAAGGCGATCACCTTGCGTTCCGGCCCCATCACCGGAATGGCGGGCAGCGCGGGCTTGCCATCTTCGGCCACGTCGGGCGCATTGGCCGCCTCATCCGCGCCATCACTGCACCCTGCGAGCGCCAGCAGCGCCGCCGCCATGATGCCAGAATTCGACCAAGAGCGCTTGTGCATCCGCCAGCCTTCCATACCTGTAGCTTGTTGCTACCCCTCACCTATGCCATCGGAACAGCGTGACAAGTCCCTCTCTCGCGATCAGCGCCCGTAACCTTACCCTGACCCTCGGTAGCGATGCCGCGCCGGTGACGATCCTGCGCGGGATCGATCTGGATATTCCGCAAGGGCAGGTGGTCGCATTGCTGGGTCCATCGGGTTCGGGCAAAAGCTCGCTGATGGCGGTGCTGTCGGGCCTTGAACGTGCGAGCGGGGGGAGCCTGATGGTCGCGGGCGCGGATTTTGCCGGGCTGACCGAGGATGGCCTTGCCGCAGCGCGCCGCGGCCGGATCGGGATTGTGCTGCAAGCCTTCCACCTGCTGCCCACCATGACCGCGGCCGAAAATGTCGCGACCCCGATGGAACTGGCCGCCATGGCAGACGCCGCCCCGCGCGCGCTGGCAGAGCTTGAGGCGGTTGGCCTTGCGCATCGCACCGGCCACTACCCCACCCAGCTTTCAGGCGGCGAACAGCAGCGCGTGGCCATCGCCCGCGCCACCGCGCCGCGCCCCGGCCTGATCTTTGCTGACGAGCCCACCGGCAACCTTGATGCGGCCACCGGCGAGGAGATCATCAAGCTGCTGCTGGCCCGCCGCGCCGAAACCGGGGCGACGCTGCTAATTATCACTCATGATGCCGCGCTTGCCGCACGCTGCGAGCGGGTATTGACCATGGCGGACGGGGTGATCGTCTCGGACACGCGCCCCCTGCCCCTGGCCGCAGCATGAGCCTGCCGCTGAAGACCGCATGGGCGATTGCCCGGCGCGATCTGAATGCGCGCTTCCGGGGCTTGCGGCTGCTGGTGGTGTGCATCTTCCTTGGCACGGCGGCGCTGGCTGCCATCGGCACGCTGACATCGGCCATCGCGCGCGAACTGGCCTCCAGCGGGCAGGAATTGCTGGGCGGCGATCTGCAGATCGAAGTGTGGCAGCGCACCTTGCGGCCAGAAGAAGTGAAGGCATTGAGCGCCTATGGCACTATCTCCAGCGGCTACCGGATGCAGGCCATGGCCAGCACGCCCGATGCCGCCGCGCCGATTGAATTGAAGGCGGTGGACGCCAAGTGGCCAATGTTCGGCACGCTGACGCTCGCTGATGGACGCAGCGTCGGCGCGCCCAAGGGCAAGGACGCATGGATTGCCCAGACCGCGATCGAGCGGCTCGGGATCAAGGTGGGTGACAGCTTCAAGGTCGGCACCGTCACCTTGCGCGCGGCGGGCGTGATCAAGGATGAACCGGACCGCCTGTCCGAAGGCTTCCAGCTTGGCCCGACGATCATCGTGGCAGAAGGCATAGCCGCCGAGGCCGGGTTGATTGCGCCGGGCGCGCTTTATCAGACCAAGCACCGCATCGCCTTTGCCGATTCCGGGCGCGATCCCGAGGCTGTGGAAGACGTGCTGACCAAGCAATTCCCCACCGCCGGTTTCAACATCCGCACCCGTGACCGCGCCTCGCCCGGGGCTGACCGCTTTGTGCGGCAGATGAGCGATTTCCTGACGCTGGTGGGCCTTGCTGCGCTGGTGATTGCAGGCATCGGGATTGCGGGCGGTGTTTCGTCCTATCTCGATCAGCGCCGCGCCGGAATTGCGACGCTGAAGGTGCTGGGCGCGACGTCTGGTGACATTGTGCGCATCTATGCGATGCAGATCGGCGCGGCGGCGCTGGCGGGCAGTGTGCTGGGGCTGGTCGCAGGCGTGCTGGTAACGCCCTTGCTGGCGAGCGCCCTGCAAGGCCTGCTGCCGGTCGAGAGCGGCTTTATCATCGCGCCGGGGGCATTGCTGCTGGCGGCGTCTTATGGCCTGCTGGTGGCCTTCGCCTTTGCCGCTGCACCCTTGCTGCGCGCACGCACCTTTCCTGCGATGGCATTGATGCGGTCAGGCATCGTGCCCTTGGCGCGGGACAAGCGTGCGCTGCTGGCGACGGGCGCCGGGCTTGCCGCGATCTGCGCGCTGGCGCTGCTGACCACCGCGCAGCCCTTGCTGGCGGGCGGATTCCTGCTGGGCGCCGGGGCAGCGCTGGCGCTGCTGGCGGGGCTTGGCTGGGGCATCCAGACCCTCGCCCGCCGCCTGCCGCGTCCGCGCAATCCGCTGCTGCGCAGTGCGCTCGCCAATATCCACCGCCCGGGCGCGCCAACGGGGGCGCTGGTGACGGCGCTCGGCTTTGGCCTTGCCGCCTTCGTACTGCTGGCCGCCGTGCAGAGCGCGATTGACGGCAATATCGCGCAGCGCGTGCCCAAGGAGGCGCCCGATTACTTCGTGCTGGATGTGCCGCCCGCCAAGGAGCAGCGCTTCTTCAGCCTCATTCAAGCCGAGTTCCCCAAGGCGGGCATCCGCACCGTGCCGACCATGCGCGGGGCCGTGCTGGCTTACGGGGCCAAGGACAAGATGGTCCGCGTTGCCGATCTCAAGGAACTTCCCGAGGGCGCATGGGCGCTGCGGGGCGAGCGCGGCCTCACCTATGCCGACACGCTGCCGCCGGGCAACCGCGTGGTGGAGGGACAATGGTGGAGCCCGGTGCATAGCGGCGAGCCGCTGGTCTCGGTCGATGCCGATTTCGCGCGGGCGGTGGGGCTGAAGCCGGGCGATTATCTCACCATCGGCATCCTTGGCGTGGAGCGCACGGCGCGGGTGGCGAACTTGCGCGAGATCGACTGGGAGAGCATGGGCTTCAACTTCGCGCTGGTGTTCAGCCGCAATGCGATTGCCGATGCGCCGCACAATCTTTCGGCCACAATCGACTTGCCCGATGGCGCGGACGCGGCCGCCAAGGGTCGCCTGCTGCGGGCGCTGGTGAAGGAGATGCCCTCGTCCTCGGTGATTGAGGTGGGGGGCATTCTGGTCGAGGCGAGGAAGCTTTTGGAGCAGGTGAGCCTTGCCACGCTGGCAGCGGCAGGGGTGACGGTGCTGGCGGGGCTGGCGGTGCTGATGGGCGCGATTGCCGCGGCGCGGGCGTCGCGCACCTATGACACGGTGATGCTGCGCGTGCTGGGCGCGAGCCGGCGGCAGATATTGCTGTTGCAGCTGGCGGAATATGGCCTGCTGGCCGGCGTGCTGGCGCTGGTCGCGCTCGGCATTGGCGGCGGGCTGGCCTGGGTGGTGATCACCCAGCTGTTCGAATTCGACTGGCTGCCCGATTGGGGCGAAGTGCTCGGCGTGCTCGGTTTGGGCACGGCTCTGGTGCTCGGCTTTGCCCTTGCCGGATCGCTGCCGCTGCTGCGGGCGAAACCGGCAAGGGCTCTACGCGAGCTTTAGGTCAAGCGAAGACTTCCTCGAACGCCTCGGCCCCGCCGCCGGTCACCTCGCTATGCAGCGCGGCCGTATAGGCGGAGGCGAAGATGGTGTAGACGATCATCAGCGGGATGAAGAGCAGGAAGCCCCCCAGCACCGCGCCAACCGCTCCGGCAGAAGGCTCTGCGCCCGAATCCAGCCCGAAGCTGGCGCCGAAGATCAGCAGGAAGGGCACGCCGATGATCGCGATCGAGAGCAGGAAGAAGAGGAACATCGTCATCAGGATGCGCAGCACCTTGCCGCGCGTCACGTCCCAGCTCCGGCGGATCGCGGCGATCGGATTGAACACCTGATCAACCGCCACCACCGGCACCAGCACCGAAAAACGGGCGGCGAGGTAGAGCATCACCGGCAGAAACAGCACCACCAGCACTCCGCCGAGCACGCCAGCGGCCTCCGGGCTGCCAAGCCCCGCCGCGCCGACCACTCCGGCCAGCACCGCAGCCAGCAGGAAATAGGCCAGCAGCATCACCACCGCGATCCCGAAGAACGGCAACGCGCTTTTGAACCCACGGCTCATCGCCGCGCCGAAGGAAGGCTCCTCCAGCGGCGAGGCCAGCGTCACCATCGCCGCCTGCTGGGCAAGGATCAGCACCAGATAGGCGCCGTAGAACAGCACCATCATGACGATAAGGCCGATGCCCATGCCGGCGAGAGCCGACGGGTCTTCCAGCCCGCTCCCCATGCCTGCCCCGGCAACACCCGCCACCGCAATCACGATGCCGAGCACGATCGCGCTCCCCATCTGGATCGCGAAGAACACTGCCCACATCCCCACCAAGGGCCAGAACCGCTGACGCAGCATGGCCCAGGCTGTCGAAAACACGCGCCCGATATCGATCATGATCATCCCCTTGCGGTCATCCCCTTGCCGCAGCGTGGCAAGATGCATGGGACAAGCGGCTGGCGCAACGGGAAAAAGGCGCCGCCGGATTGCGCGGACTATTCGAACAGGGCCGCGTCCCATTCCACCCGGCGCGGGTCCTCGCCATAGCGGTTATCGCCCGGCTGGCCGCGCGCAACCATCAGCCAGAACATCCAGCCCGCCCCGATATAGGGCACAAAACCGACCAGCAGCCACCACGCCGAACAGCCCTGATCATGCAGCCTGCGCACCTGCAAGGCGAGCAAGGGCAGCCCGAACACCGCACCTTGCGCAAATCCGGTCCAGATCACCAGCGCCATCCCGTCCATGCCGTGCGGGATCAGGCTCATGATGTTCAGCGCCGCCGCCAGGATCGCCAGCTGCCACAGCACAAAGCCCCAATATTCGCCGCGCCGCGCGCGCCCGCGAAAATTGAAGGTCTGGCGCAAAGGCTGGATCAGGTAATCGAGCATCGCTGCTTCTTCACCGCGCAGTCGCCCGGGCGCAAGCCCCCATCATCAAGCAAAAGGGCCCCGCACCGGCTGGTGCGAGGCCCCTTTTGCTGTTGCCCTGTCAGGCGATCAGAACTTGTAGCGAACAAGCCCGCCCCAGGTGCGCGGCTGGTTCGGGTAGCCCGAAACCGTGCCGGCCTGCGCCACGCCGTCGAACACCGTAATGATGAACTCGTCGTTGAGCAGGTTGCGCGCCCACAGACCCACTTCCAGCCCGCTTTCAAGCTGGAGGATGGTCGAGGCGTTCACCAGGTTGGTCTCACGCTGGAAGATCCGCGGATCGCGGCGTGCGGTCACCGGGCCGTTGAAGGTCGGCAGGCCGTTGTTGATGTCGACATTGCTTTCATGGGCATAGTCAACGCGCGTGATCAGCTTGTTGCTGCCGATTTCAAGCGTGTGGGTTGCCGAAGTCGCCAGGCTCCACGCCGGGATGCCGCCGGGGCGGAAGCCGGTGAGGTTGCCCACCGGGCTGGCGGTGAAGCTGTCGAAGTTCGGATCAAGGTGGGTCGCCGCAAAGGTGAACACCAGATTGTCACTCGGACGGATCGTGCTGTCGATTTCGAAGCCGCGAACCGACTGCTGACCGGCGTTGTTCAGCTGGAAGCCGGTGCCGGTGAACAGGAAGCTCTGGAAGCCCTGAATGGTCTGGTCGAACACAGCGAGGTTGAAGCCGAAGCCGTCCCACTGTGCCTTCAGGCCGACTTCATAAACCTCGGCATTTTCCGGGCCGGCAAAGCGCGAACCGGTGGTAAGGTTGGCAACGTTAAGGCCGGCATTGGTGAGCGGCGAGGCGGGCGCTGCAAAGCTGGAACGGCCCGGACCCGGGATGAAATCGGCAATTCCCGGACGGCTATCGCGCGACAGGTTGACCGAGCTTGCCTTGAAGCCGGTCGCATAGCTGGCGTAGACGTTGACTTCGTTCGACACCTGATAGGCAGCGCGCAGCAGGTAGGTGAACTTATCGTCACGGGTCTGGCCCGGTTCGACCGAGTTCGGGATGGTCGCGAACGGCGGCTGGAACTGGAACGGCGTGAGGCCGAGCAGCGGGTTGGTCGCCGGGTTGGTGGCAGCGGCCAGAAGCTGCTGCTGCACAGCGCCCGGCAGAGCCTGGAACTGGGCACGGGTGAACACGTCCGGAAGGGCCGGGTTCTGCAGCGTCGCCCCGGTGATGAAGGCATCGACGAGGTTGGTGTTCGACAGTTCGTCGAAGGATTGCTGCGCGAGCGCGAAGTCCTTCTTGTCGTCGGTGTAGTTGAAGCCGGCGGTCAGCACGAGGCCGTCAACCGGTTCAAAGTCCACGGTGCCGAACACCGACCAGGCGGTGTTGTCCATGGAATATTGTTCAGCCGTGAGCGGACCCTGGCTGAAGATCGAACCCTGCGGCAGGCCGAGGCCGGCTTCCACGCCGTTGAAGGTCGCCGGGTTGCCGGTCAGCAGCGCGAAGAAGGTGCGCGCATCGGGGCCGGTGGTCAGGGCGCTGTCCTGACGGATCGATTCGTCGAAGTAGAAACCGCCGAGCAGGAAGTTGACCGGGCCTTCGAAGTCCGAGGTGAGGCGCACTTCCTGCGTGAAGGTGCTGACCTTCTGGTCGCGGGTTTCGGTCACCACGTCGGCGCTGGTGAAATCAACGTCCTGATCGAGGAAGTTCTTCAGCTCGCGATAGGCGGTGATCGAGGTGAAGGTCAGCGGGCCGGTGTTCCAGTCAGCCTGGATCGAGCCACCGTAGTTGTCGACGGTGTTGCGCGGAACCTGGCTGAGGAAGGTGTTGTAGCTGAAGAAGTCCGTGTCGAGATTGCCGCCGACGGCCCGGATCGCCGGTGCCGACGGGCCGGCCACGAGGGTCGAGACAAGGCAGCACACTTCGTCAATCTTGCCGTAATCGGCGATGGCGCGGATCTTGAGATCTGCGGTCGGCTCGATCAGCAGCTGGCCGCGTGCCGACCAGCGGTTGCGGTCCGACACGTCTTCATTGAGGTTGACGATCTCGGCATAGCCATCGCGGCGGTTGTACGAACCATCAACCGAGAAAGCGACGTTCTCGGCCAGCGGGCCGGTCACTTCGCCGCGCACGACGAGCGCGTTGTAATTGCCGTAGCTGACTTCGGCCTGACCGCCGAATTCGTACTCGGGCTCCTTGGTGACGACCGAGATCACACCGGCCGAAGCGTTCTTGCCGAACAGGGTCGATTGCGGCCCGTTCAGAACTTCGATGCGGCTGATCATGTTAAGGTCGGACAGGGCGGCGGCCGAACGCGAGCGGAACACGCCGTCGATGAACACGCCGACCGAAGGCTCGATCCCGAAGTTGTTATCGCCGTTGCCGAAGCCGCGGATGATGAAGGTGGTGGCCGATGCGCTCTGCAGCTGGCTGACGCGCAGCGAGGGGGTAACGGTCTGGAGATCGAGCACGTCGCGGATCTGCGCTTGCTCAAGCACGTCGCCGCTGGTCACCGACACCGAGATCGGAGTTTCCTGCAAGGTCTGTTCGCGCTTGCTGGCGGTCACGATGATGACATTGTTGCCTTCGGCGGCCTCAGGCTCCCCGTCCTGATCCTGAGCCAGAGCCATGGTCGGCATGGCCAGCGCGGCGGCGCCTGCAAGCAGGGTGAATCGATATGCGCCGGCAGCGCCGGTGAAGGTTGAACGCATGGAAGTTCCTCTCCAAAATACCCCCGACCCCGGCGCCCTTTGTTGGGCACGCACCGTCCCAGTGCGCTCTCTCCCGTGATCGTGTGAGGCGGTGATAAGCCAGCCCGAGGCCAGCGACAAGCGGGAGGCTGGCAATTTTACGGGGGCGAACGCGGGAATGTTGCGCAAGGGTCACACTGAATCGGCGCGCGCACCACCCAAGCAGCACCCCGGCGCTTGCCCCTTGCGCCCACCCCTGCTAGGCGCGCCCGCAATTATTGCAACGCAGCACGTGGAAGCACTTGCGGCTGTTGCCGTAGCGTCCGGCGCTGTCGCTGACCCGCCATAAACCCTGCCTAACGCGGTCCGCCCCGGCGCCCGCCTCCGTCCCCGCCCCGGATGCGCCCCTCGCGTCCGGCTTTTCACCGGAAGTGTCCTCGAAAATGTCGTCCGCCCTCAGAAATATCGCGATCATCGCCCACGTCGACCACGGCAAGACCACGCTGGTCGACCAGCTCTTCCGCCAATCGGGCACCTTCCGCGAAAACCAGCGGGTTGAAGAACGCGCCATGGATTCGGGCGATCTCGAAAAGGAACGCGGGATCACCATCCTTGCCAAGTGCACCAGTGTCGAATGGCACTCGGAAAATGGTGACACCACCCGCATCAACATCGTCGACACCCCGGGCCACGCCGACTTCGGCGCCGAGGTGGAGCGCATCCTGAGCATGGTCGACGGCGTGATCCTGCTGGTGGACAGCGCGGAAGGCGCGATGCCGCAGACCAAGTTCGTGACCGGCAAGGCGCTGGCGCTGGGCCTGCGTCCGATCGTGGTCGTCAACAAGATCGACCGTCCCGATGGCCGCCCGCAGGAAGTGCTGGACGAAGTGTTCGATTTGTTCGTCAGCCTCGATGCCGCAGACGACCAGCTTGAATTCCCGGTGCTCTACGCCTCGGGCCGCGATGGCTATGCCAGCGAAGATCAGGACCGCCGCGAAGGCAGCCTTGCCCCGCTGTTCGAAAAGATCATCGAACACGTGCCCTCGCCCGGCCTCGATCCCGATGCCAAGTTCAGCTTCCTTGCGACGCTGCTTGACCGTGACAACTTCATGGGCCGCGTCATCACCGGCCGCGTGCAATCGGGCACGATCAAGGTCAATGATCCGATCCACGCCATCGACATGGACGGCAAGGTGGTCGAAGTGGGCCGCGCCACCAAGCTGATGAGCTTTGACGGGCTGGAGCGCGTGCCGGTGGACATCGCCCGCGCGGGTGACATCATCGCGCTCGCCGGTCTTGAAAAGGCCACCGTCGCCAACACCATCTGCGATCCTTCGGTTTCCGAACCCATCGCCGCCCAGCCGATCGACCCGCCGACGCTGGCGATGCGCTTCTCGGTCAACGACAGCCCGCTCGCCGGGCGCGAGGGCAGCAAGGTTACCACCCGCATCATCCGTGACCGTCTGCTGCGCGAGGCCGAAACCAACGTCGCCATCCGCGTCACCGAAAGCGAAGACAAGGACGCCTACGAAGTCGCCGGTCGCGGCGAATTGCAGCTCGGCGTGCTGATCGAAACCATGCGCCGTGAAGGCTTCGAGCTCGGCATCAGCCGCCCGCGCGTGCTGTTCCGCGAAGAAGGCGGCAAGCGCATGGAGCCTTACGAAACCGTCGTCATCGACGTGGATGACGAACACTCGGGCACCGTTGTCGAGAAGATGCAGCGCCGCAAGGCCGACCTTGCCGAAATGCGCCCCTCGGGCCAGGGCAAGACCCGCATCACCTTCTCAGCGCCCTCGCGCGGGCTGATCGGTTACCACGGCGAATTCCTGTCCGACACGCGCGGCACCGGGATCATGAACCGCCTGTTCGAAAAGTATGACGTCTACAAAGGCCCGATCGAGGGCCGCATCAACGGCGTGCTGATCTCCAACGGCGATGGCGAGGCGAACGCCTACGCGCTCAACATGCTGGAAGAACGCGGCGAGTTGTTCGTGGCCCCGCAGATGAAGGTCTATCAAGGCATGATCATCGGCGAGAACGCCAAGCCCGATGATCTCGAAGTCAACCCGATGAAGGCCAAGCAGCTTTCCAACGTGCGTTCCAGCGGCAAGGATGACGCGATCCGTCTCACCCCGCCGCGCCGCATGACGCTGGAACAGTCGATCGCCTATATCGACGATGATGAAATGGTCGAAGTGACCCCGCTCTCGATCCGCTTGCGCAAGGCCGAGCTTGACCCGAACGAGCGCAAGAAGATGCGCCGCAAGAAGGACAGCTGATTTCGTCCGAGGGATAAAGGCAGGGGGATGGTGGCCAAGTGCGTTTGCGCTTGTTACCTCCCCGGCCCATGAACACCTACACCCTCGCCGCGCTCGCTGCCTATTTCCTCCTGATGGTCGCCATCGGGGTCTATGCCTGGTTCAAGACCCGGGCGGATTCCTCTGGCTATCTGCTGGCAGGACGCGGTCTGGGGCCGGCGGTTACGGCACTGAGCGCCGGGGCTTCCGACATGTCGGGCTGGCTGCTGCTTGGCCTGCCCGGCGCGCTGTTTGCCTCCGGGCTGGTCGAGGCGTGGATCGCCATCGGCCTCACCGTGGGCGCGGCGCTCAACTGGATCATCGTCGCCCCGCGCCTGCGCGAACAAACCGAGCGGCTGGGCGATGCCCTCACCATCCCGCAATTCCTCGCCAACCGCTTCCCTGAAAGCGGCACGCTGCTGCGGGTGGTTTCGGCCATCATCATCGTCGGCTTCTTCACCGTCTATACCGCCAGCGGCATGGTTGGCGGGGGCAAGCTGTTCGAAACCGCCTTTGCCGGCGTGCTGCCCACAATGGGGCTGTCCGACTATATGTTCGGCATCCTGCTGACGGCCGGGATCGTGCTGGTTTACACCACCATCGGCGGGTTTCTCGCGGTGAGCCTCACCGATTTCGTGCAAGGCATGATCATGATGGTGGCGCTGGTGGTGATGCCGCTGGTGATCCTGTCGGACAGCGCCAACAGCATCGCCCTCAGCGCCGTGCCGCAAGCCGGGTTCATGAGCCTGACCGAAGGGGCAACGCTGATCGGCGTGATCAGCGCGGTCACATGGGGGCTGGGCTATTTCGGGCAGCCGCATATCATCGTGCGCTTCATGGCGATCGACCGGGTGGAGAATGTGCCGCGCGCCGGGATGATCGGGATGGGCTGGATGATCATCTCGCTGATGGGCGCTGTCGCAGTGGGCCTCGCGGGCCGCGCCTATGCGGAAGGCAACGGGCTGGTGGTGGAAGACCCCGAGACGATCTTCATCATCCTGGCGCAATTGCTGTTCCACCCGGCAGTGACAGGGTTCCTTTATGCCGCGCTGCTGGCCGCGATCATGAGCACCATCGCCTCGCAATTGCTGGTGTCCTCGTCCTCGCTGACCGAGGATTTCTACCGCCTGTTCCTGCGCCGCAATGCATCGGAAGCCGAGGCGGTGAATATCGGCCGCTTGTCCGTGGCGCTGGTGGCCGCGGCGGCGCTGGTGATCGCGGCGGACCCGGATAGCGAAGTGCTCGGCCTTGTCGCCAATGCCTGGGCGGGCTTTGGCGCGGCCTTCGGCCCGCTGATCCTGCTGGCGCTCACATGGGACCGGATGACCGGCGCAGGGGCGGCGGCCGGGCTGGTGACGGGCGCGGGCGTGGTTGCGGCTTGGATCGCGCTCGGCTGGAACAAGGCGCTGCCCGATGCGCTGGGCGGCGGCCCGGGGCTATACGAGATCGTGCCGGGCTTCCTTGCCGCGCTGCTGGCGATCGTGGTGGTGAGCCGCCTGACCGCTCGCCCCGCGCAAGGCGCATGACCGGGCAAGCACCGCGCGTCACGGGCCTTGGCGGCGTCTTTTACGTAGTGAAAGACCCGCAGGCGACGCGCGACTGGTATCGCGATGTGCTGGGGATAGAGGGTGAATATGGCCCGCAGCTCGCATGGGCCGGGGAACCGCGCGCCCACCCCTATTCGCTGATCAGCCATTTTGCCGATGATGCCTATATCCAGCCCGGCAAGGGCGGCTTCATGATCAACCTCAGGGTCGACGACCTCGCCGGGTTTGTAGCCATACTGCGCTCCAAGGGTGTGAACATCCTCGGCGAGGCGGACGAAGGCTATGGCAAATTCGCATGGCTGCTTGATCCCGACGGGGTAAAGATCGAGCTGTGGGAGCAGGTCGAAGACGCCCTGCCCTGACCCTGTTCGCGCCGTTTGTCCGGGCGGACACGTAGTTAACGCGAAAGGTTTTCTTAACCGAGTTTGTTGCCCCGGGCTTAAGCAAGGCTGCGCAATAGTGCGTAGCTATGACGACAATGGCACTTCTTGGCAGAACGGGTTTGCTGGCAGCCGCACTGGCGCTGGCGGGGTGTGGTTCGCTGGTTCCCGGCGGCAGCAGCGGGGCCGGGCCCGGCTCGGCCAGCACCGCCGCGCGGACACCGGCCCGGCCGGCCACCACGGTCGCCTCCGCCCCGCAGAGTTATGTCCGGCGCGCAGGCGATGCGAGCTGCCTGGCCGATCTCGGCGCCAGCGGTGCACGCTTCAATCCCGTGCCGGACACCTATGCCGCGCCGGGGTGCAACCAGCTTGGCACGGTGCAGCTGATGGCGCTGGCGGGCGACCGTGCGCCGTTGAGCATTGCCAATCTGGGGCCGGTGCAGTGCAACGTGGCCAAGGCTTTTGGTGACTGGGCGCGCTTCGGGGTTGACCGTGCCGCGCGCCAGATCCTCGGTAGCCCGGTGGCGAAGATCGAGACGATGGGTTCCTATAATTGCCGCAATGTCGCCGGCACCGAAGTGCGCTCGGCCCACTCGCGGGCCGAGGCGATCGACGTGGCGGGTTTTGTGCTGGCCGACGGCCGCCGCATCGTGCTCAAACGTGATTGGCAGGGCGGCGATGCGGCAACGCGCGAGTTTCTGCGGGTAGTGCACAAGAGCGCGTGCAAGCGGTTCGGCACGGTGCTGGGGCCGGCATACAATGCCGCGCATCAGGATCACTTCCACCTCGAAGGCACCGGCGCGAAGTTCTGTCGCTGAGGCAAGCAGGCGCGCAGGTCAGCCCCGCTTGCTGCTGAAGATTGCGGCATGTCAGGCACGGCCTTTTACCGACAAAGAAAAAGAATAGGCGGCCCCGGCGCGCCAAGGGGTCGGCACGGCGGGGCCGCAGGGGAGACAGCGCACGGGTTGCCATCTCCGCTTGTGACACTGGCCCGTAAGGGTGGGACAAGCCAGGTCAATTTCAGTCTCCACTGCCTGCAAGCAGGAAGGTGGAGGCGGACAGGTACACTTGGGCCGACCCTGCCTCCGGCCGATCAGGCCTGCATCTTCGGTTCGAGCTTTGCTTCCAGTTTCAGCCGCACCGCTTCAGCCGCGTGGCGCGCGCCCAGCTTGGTCATCATGTTGGCGCGGTGGATTTCGACAGTGCGCGGGCTGATATCCAGCTCGCGGGCGATGGCCTTGTTGCTGCTGCCTTCAGCCAGCCAATCAAGCACTTCACGTTCACGGGCAGAGAGGGTGGAAATACGATCGCGGGCTTCGATCATGCGGCGGCGCGCGGCGCCGAATTGTTCGGCTTCCTTCTCGATGCGCAAAAGACAGCGGGTGAAACGTTCCGGATCAAGCGGAAGCGCCAGATAATCGAGCGAGCCGGCCTTGATCGCCTCGACGATGCGGCCGGGGCGCGGCTGGACATCCACCGCGATCAGCGGCAGCCAGATCCCGAGCCGGCCCAGCCGGTCAAGGATCATCCCCACGCCGCCTTCCTCGGGTGTGTCGCGGGCGATGATGATCCCCTCCCTCGGCGGGTGGACCGCGAGTTCGGAGAGGTCACCATAAACCTCGCAGTGGTGGCCAAGCGCGAAGCCTACACGAGCCAATTCGGCGCGTTGGCGGCTGCACGAGTCGATGAAGTGGAGAGAGGCTTTGCGTGTCATGTGAGCCTGTCTGCGCTAACCTATTGTGGGTTTCACGCAGTAGCGCCGCCAATCCGGAGGATTTACCATCTCCGGAAGATGTAAAATCTTTGAAACATAACGATAAAATACGTCCGTATCGGACCCAGATCAGGCTTTTCCCTTACGCGTCATCGCTGAATCGATAGGGCGGAAGCGAATGGAAGGCCGATCGCAGCGCATTTCCCCAACCCGATGAAATCGCGTCGAAATATTCGTCTTCGGCAGTAACGCGGTGCTCATGCAAAGGTTTGAAATTATCCTTGCCAATCACCAGCAGATCAAGCGGCAATCCTACGGACAGGTTAGCCTTGAGAGTCGAATCGAAGCTAACCATCAGCAGCTTCACCGCATCCTCGAAGCTCATCCCGCGGTCATAGCCGCGGATCAGGATCGGGCGGCCATACTTGGTCTCGCCGATCTGGAAGAAGGGCGTGTCCCAGCTGGCTTCGATGAAATTGCCCTCGGGGTAGATCATGAACAGGCGCGGCTGCATCCCCGCGATCTGCCCGGCAACGATCATGGTGGCGGTGAAGCGGCCCTTGCCGCTTTCGCCGTTGACGCGCTGCGCCTCTTCGATGGTGGTGCGCAACAAACGCCCGATCTCGGTTGCGACCTGAAACATGGTCGGCCCCTTGAGCAGGGCATTGTCACGCTCTGACGGTGCCTTGGTGCGTTCCTCAAGCTGGCTGATCACCGCCTGCGTGGTGGCCAGATTGCCCGCGGTCATCACCGCGATCATGCGCTCGCCCGGCACGCTCCAGTGGAACAGCTTGCGGAAGGTCGAGATATTGTCGACGCCCGAATTGGTGCGCGTATCGCTCATCAGGACGAGGCCCTTGTCGAGCACCATGCCAACGCAATAGGTCATTGGGTCTTCCTTGTGTCCACGCTGGGGCCGGGTGGCCGCCCTAGCCCGATGGCGACAGATGCGCAAAGGGGGGCTGGCCCTTACGGGCCTTTGGCCTGCGGATTATTGGCTCGACTGGGTCTGGCTCTGGCTCTGGACCGCGACCGGCCGGGCTTCGACAGTGACGCCCACGGTGAGCACCTGACGGGATGCGCCGATGCTGATCCCGGTGACCGGCGCTGCATCACGGTAATCGCCCCCGGTTGCCACCCGCACATAGCGCGGATCGGGCGAGATCCCGTTCGAGACATCGAAGCCGACCCAGCCCAGCCCTTCGACATGGGCTTCGGCCCAGGCGTGGGTGGCTTCCTGTTCGATGCGGTCGTTCATCAGCAGATATCCGCTGACATAGCGCGCAGGGATGCCGCTCGCCCGTGCGGCGCCGATGAAGATATGGGCATGGTCCTGACACACGCCTGCCGCATGGCCGACCGCTTCCTCGGCGGTGGTGGCCGCGTGGGTGCGCCCGGTTTCATAGATGATCCGTTCGCGGATCAGGGCCGAGAGCGAATGCAGGAAATCAAGCGGCGCCTCGCTGCCCCCTGCCTGCGCCTCGCGCAACAACGCGCGCAGCTTTGCGCCGGGGCGGGTCAGCGGAGTTTGCCGCAGGAAGCTCCACAAGGGAAGGTGGCCCGAATGGCGGCCGATCACCCCGTTATTATCCTCGGTCTCGACCAGCCCCTCGCAGGTCACCGTCACCTCGCGCGCGCCGGGGGCAAGGTTGACCAGAGTGACATGGTTGAAATGCTGGTCGTCATACTGAAGCTCGGCCGAGGCATTTTCGAAGTGCATCTGCCAGTCGATGATCCGCTGGCCTTGCGTTGCCTTGGGGGTCAGCCGCAGCCGCTGGAGCGCGTAGATCACCGGCTGGGCGAAGGCATAATGCGTCGTGTGCCGGACCTGGAGTGCAAGCTTGCTCATGCGTGGAACCGGTAATCCCCCGCGATCGCCTGGGCGATGGCGTTGTTGCGGGCGAGGAAATCGATCAGGAATTCGTGCAGCCCCTGCTCGAAAATCTGGTCGACCGTGAGGTGGCTGATGCGGGTATCGGCATCGTGCATCAGCGCCGCCGCCCGGCTTTCGGTGCCATGGGTGCGGGCCAGCGCGCCAAGGCAATCGCGCAGCGCATTGCGGCAGAAGGCAAGGCTGCGCGGGAAGCGATCATCCAGCACCACGAATTCCACGATCCCGCGCGCCTCGATCTGCCCGGCGTTGAGCCAGCTATAGACCCGCGCCCCTGCGACAGAGCGCAGCACCTGTTCCCATTGCCCGGTATCGAGGCTCGACCCCACGTAAGACAGGGACGGCAGCAGCAGGAAATACTTCATGTCGAGAATGCGCGCCGTGCTGTCGGCGCGTTCGATGAAGGTGCCCGCGCGGGCAAAGTGATAGCCCTCGTCCCTCAGGATCGATCCGTCGAAAGCGCCGTGGACCTGCGTGCCTGCGCGCCGGATCGCGGCCAGCACCTCGCCCACGCTCGACTGGCCGACAGGCCGCGCCAGCAGGCGGTCCAGCCGCATCCAGTTCTCGTTGACCGCTTCCCACACATCGGAGGAGATATTGGTTCGGGCCATGCGCGCATTGGACCTGACCGCGCCGAACATCGCGCGGACATTGCCGGGATTGCCCTGCCCGCGCAGCACGAAATTCCACACCGCGGTGCCATCATAACCATCATGCGCGGCCTGATAGGCGGTTTGCAGGCCGAGCGTGGCGATGACCGAGCGCCACTCGGCCTCGGCGGTCACCACATCGCGGGTCAGCGCCATGCGCAGCGCGGCCTCCAGCAGGCGCGCAGTGTTCTCGGCCCGCTCGAGATAGCGGAACATCCAGAACAATCCATTGGCGGTGCGGCCTAGCATGAGAAGTATCCGGGCATGTCAGTCCTTCAACACCCAAGTGTCCTTGGTGCCCCCCCCTTGCGAGGAATTGACCACCAGCGAGCCCTTCTTGAGCGCCACCCGCGTCAGCCCGCCGGGGGTGATGTCGATCCCGTCGGGCGAAACCAGCACGAAGGGCCGCAGGTCCACATGGCGCGGCGCAAGGCCCTTGGCGGTGTAGATCGGGCAGGTCGACAACGCGAGCGTGGGCTGGGCGATATAGTTATCGGGCCGCGCCTTCAGCTTGTCGCGGAAGGCCGCAATTTCGCGCTTGGACGAGGTCGGCCCGATCAGCATCCCGTAGCCGCCCGATCCATGCACTTCCTTCACCACCAGTTCGGCAAGGTTATCCAGCACATAGGCAAGGCTGTCCTTGTCGGCGCAGCGCCATGTCTGGACATTGGGCAGCAGGGGGCGTTCACCGGTGTAGAACTCGACGATTTCCGGCATGAAGCTGTAAATCGCCTTGTCGTCCGAAATCCCGGTGCCCGGCGCGTTGGCGATGGTGATCCCGCCCGAACGGTAGACGTCCATGATGCCGGGCACGCCCAGCACAGAATCGGGATTGAAGCTGAGCGGATCGAGGAATTCGTCATCGACCCGGCGATAAAGCACATCGATCGGCTTGTAGCCGCGCGTGGTGCGCATCTGCACACGCCCGCCGACAACACGCAGATCGCTGCCCTCGACCAGCTCTGCGCCCATCTGGTCGGCAAGGAAGGCGTGTTCGAAATAGGCCGAATTGTAGATCCCCGGCGTCAGTACCGCGACCGTCGGCTTGCCGCCTTCAAACGCAGGCGGCACGCAGGCCGCAAGGCTGCGCGCAAGGCGGCGGGGATAGTTGGACACGCTCTCCACCCCGATCCGGCTGAACAGATCAGGGAACATCCCCATCATCGTCTCGCGGTTTTCGAGCATGTAGGACACGCCCGAAGGCGTTCGGGCGTTGTCTTCCAGCACGAAGAATTCGTCAGGCCCGGTGCGCACCAGATCGATGCCGACGATGTGGGTGTAGATGCCGCCCGGCGGGGTGAAGCCGACCATGTTCGCCAGCCACGCCTCGTTCCCGCGCAGCAGGCGTTCGGGCAGGCGGCCGGCGCGCACGATTTCCTGCCGGTGATAAAGATCATAGAGGAAGGAATTGAGCGCCCGGACGCGCTGTTCAATGCCCTTGGACAGCTTGCGCCATTCGGCCGCGGTGATGATCCGCGGCACGAGATCGAAGGGGATCAGCCGTTCTTCCGCCTCGTTATCGCCATAGACGTTGAAGGTGATGCCGGTCCGGCGGAACGTGTCATCGGCCTCGCGGTTCTTGCGGCGCAGAAATTCGGGCGGCTGTTCGTTGTACCAGCGCGAATATTCGCCATAGGCCGGCCGCGTCTGGCCTGCCTCATCGAACATCTCGTCAAAATTCGCGCCCCGCCCCTGCATCAAGTCTTCGCATTGCCTCCTAGGTATAGCCCGCAGGATAGCCGCGCTTTCACAAAAGGAAAGCGGCTGGGGCATTTGACGTAGATGGAAGCAAGCAAGCGGGGTGGGCTGAGGGGCCTTGCGCGCGGCGTTTGGCGCAGGTGGCAGCGGGCAGCCTTCTGGAATGCGGGCCGGGAACTTCCCGTTCGGATCGCCGCCTCAGGGCGGTCGCCATATTTGCGGCGTGGCGCAGCGCCTCGACTTGGTCTTGTATACGGGTCAGACTTATGTAAACAAACGGAATTATATGAAAACCTTGTCGCACGAGCATAGGCAATGGACAAATCCGGGATAGCCGTGTGGGCGGCTGGAACACTGATGCTATGCGCCAACCCCTGCGCAGCACAAGATCGCTCACTCACCATCAATCTTGACGAGCCGATAAAGGTCGAAGCCAATGGCGCGTTGCTGGAAATCGCGCTGCATACCGGGGGCGTCAATCGCCTGACGCTGCATCCGCCAACAGTCGCCCGGCTCGAAGCCGATCGCGCGCCTGTCGAGTTTTACGGCAAGGGTCGCTTGCGGATCGGATCAACCCGGGTCCTGAACGGCAGGGACCTGGTGATGGATTTGACCATCGAAGGCGTGCCTCACAGGGCCCGCGTGCTTTGGTTCGAGGGTGCATCAGGCGGAACGGGTGATGGCGGCGTCGGCCCTTTTGCCATCCCCTTCGATCATATCGCGATCCGGTTCGGGGGGACATCGACAGGGACCTACACTTTTCCGTTGATCGGCGGGTTCAACAGAGCGGCTGGCGTCAGATTTACCCATGACGGCGGTGAGATGCTGGTCAAGTTCGCGATAGAGGAATCGGGCGATTATCCGTTGGCCTCCGCTGCGGCGGGGGCAGCAATAGCCGCAGCCTATGATGGGGTCGCCACCGGCAAATTCTGGGACGAGCACATCGCTTTTGGCGTATACCGGCCGGTGCAGCTGGTCAGGCTGGGCAGGCCGTTGGTTATCGGACCGTTCCGCTTCGATGCGATTGCTGTGCGCGTTCGTGACCGGGTGGACGGATCAGGCTCGGGCGACCAGCTCCCCCTACCCCCGCGCGAGTGGGATCCATCGGAAATGCTTGTCATCATGCCCACCCGAAAGGGGCCGCCGCCAGTCTTCTCGTTCCGGATACCGCGCCCTGTGCTGGCACGATGCAACCAGCTGGAATACATAAAGAGCGCAAAGCAAATCAGGCTCGCCTGCTGAGGCAGGAACCTGCCGGCAGGCCAGGCCATTGCTCAGCCGCGGGTGCTCTCCAGTTCGGCGAGCACGGTCGCGATCACCTGCGGATCATAGGTGAAGCCCATGTGGGTGCAGCGCAGCGGGATCGCCCGGTCGCGCTCGCCGGGGCGGCCGGCGGCGCAGCGCGGGGCGATAACACCGTCATTGGCGCTCCACAGCGCGACCGTTTCCACCGGCGGCTTCACGCGCAATTCGGCGGCAATCGGAGGCGCGTCCACGGAATGGCCGGTGATGAACTGGTAGGCCCGCCAGACATTGTTGGCGCGCGGATTGCCCGAAAAGGGCGAGCCCATCGAGATCACCTTGGCAACGCTTTGGGGCTGGCGCTTGGCTATCTCGCGCGCATAGAGCCCGCCAAGGCTCCAGCCCACCAGCACCACCTTGCGCCCGTGGCGGGCGTGAAGCTGGAGCAACCGCGCCTCGATCGCATCGAAGGTCTGCTCGGTCGGCCCCCAGTTGAAACCCAACCCCCAGCGTTTGGGCGTATGGCCGGCGGCTTCCATCGCCTGCGCGAGATAGCGCATCCGCACCGGGTGCGCGCCGAAGCCGGGGAGCAGCATCACCACCTGCGGGTTTGTGGCGGGCGCAATGGCGAGCTTGCGGCGTGACCGGCGTACGGGTTCGAGCAGCACCTGCGCCTCCCCCAGCAGCCGCATCAGGCGCGGCTTGCCCGCCTGATGCTCATCGGGGCAGACCTCGCGCGCCAAAGCGACGCGGCGGGCGAACTGGCTTGCGGCATAGGCCTGCTGCGCCTGCGCGCCAGCCGCCGCCAGCGGGGCGGGAAAAGAGAACCGGTCAAAGGCGAAGCGCGGTGCCATGGGCTACCCAAGCCAGAACCGGCCTGAATGTTCAATTAATTGTAACGCGCGTAACAATTCCGACATAATCGGCGGCGCCGTTACTTGGCCGGGCACTCACCCACCCGCTCGTGCTTGGCCGAGACATTCATCGTGCCCTCCACCCCGCCGCCAAAGCCCATGCGGGTGCTGGCCGTGACATCGGCGCCCGTGGGGGTGGCGGTGCCTTCCATCGTCGTGCGCGTGGTCGCGCCTTGGGCCTCGCACACCATCAGCGCTTCAAAGGTGCCGTCCTTGAGCGCGAAATTCTCGAACCGGCACTGCCCGTCCTGCCCTTTGGTGAGCAGGCTTTCGAAACCCTTGTCCACTTCGGCCTGCGTCAGGCAGCTTTCCAGCGTGCGCGCCAGCCCCGCGCCGTGGCCCTCCATCTCCTCCGGCATCCCCGGGATTTCCAGCCCGGTCATGGTGATAGTGGTCTTGTAGAGCCCCGGCTGCGGCTTCAGCCCCGCCTTCTCGGCCTGCCGGGCGGCGTCCTTGACGGAGACCGCCTCGCCCTTCCCGGCCTCATCCTTGCCCGAACAGCCCGCGAGCATGGCGGCAGCGGCAAGCGCGGCGGCGAGAATGGGCTTCATGGTCTGCATCTCCTGATCCGGTCGCAAGCCATAACGTCCCGCGCGGCAAAGCGTGCCCGCGAAAAGCACCGGCACACCTCTGCCAACCTTGCACGTCCCCGCTTTGTTCCCCATACAGCAAGGATGGCCGAACTTGTAATCCGCCGCGGACTGGACGAGCCCGAGACGGGCGCCGATTTCACCCCGCACCGCCCCCAACGTCCCGACAAGTCGATGGGCGGCATCCCGTTCAAGCTGGTCTCGGAATATGAACCGGCAGGCGACCAGCCGACCGCGATTGCGGAGCTGACGCAAAGCGCGCTGGCGGGCGAGAAAACGCAGGTGCTGCTCGGCGTCACGGGAAGCGGCAAGACCTTCACCATGGCCAAGGTAATCGAGACGCTCCAGCGCCCCGCCTTGATCCTTGCCCCCAACAAGATCCTCGCCGCGCAGCTTTACGGGGAATTCAAGAGCTTCTTCCCCGAAAACGCGGTCGAGTATTTCGTCAGTTACTACGACTACTACCAGCCCGAAGCCTACGTCCCGCGCTCGGACACCTACATCGAGAAGGAATCCAGCGTTAACGAGGCGATTGACCGGATGCGCCATTCGGCCACGCGATCGCTGCTGGAACGCGACGACGTGATCATCGTTGCCTCGGTTTCGTGCATCTACGGCATCGGCTCGGTCGAAACCTATTCGGCCATGATCTTCGACATCAAGGTGGGCGAGGTGGTCGACCAGCGCGAATTGATCCGCAAGCTTGTCGCCCTGCAATACAAGCGCAACGATGCCGCCTTCACCCGCGGCACCTTTCGGGTGCGCGGCGACAGCTTGGAAATCTACCCTTCGCACTATGAAGACATGGCCTGGCGGGTCAGCTTCTTCGGGGACGAGATCGAGGCGGTCAGCGAGTTTGATCCGCTCACCGGCACCAAGGGTGCGAGCCTTGAGAAGGTGCGGGTCTATGCCAATTCGCACTATGTGACGCCCGGGCCGACGATGAAACAGGCAGCGGCCGCGATCAAATTCGAGCTGGAGGAGCGGCTCAAGGAATTGGAGATCGAAGGCAAGCTGCTGGAACGCCAGCGGCTGGAACAGCGCACCCATTTCGACCTCGAGATGATCGCCGCCACCGGCTCATGCGCCGGGATCGAGAACTACAGCCGCTTCCTCACCGGCCGTCTCCCCGGCGAGCCGCCGCCGACGCTGTTCGAATACCTCCCCGAAAACGCGCTATTGTTCGTGGATGAAAGTCACCAGACCGTGCCGCAGATCGGCGCGATGGCCAAGGGCGACCACCGCCGCAAGCTGACGCTGGCCGAATATGGCTTCCGGCTGCCCTCCTGCATCGACAACCGCCCGCTTCGCTTCAACGAGTGGGACGCCATGCGCCCGCAGACCTTTGCCGTCAGCGCCACGCCCGGCCATTGGGAGATGGACCAGACCGGCGGGGTCTTTGCCGAACAGGTGATCCGCCCCACCGGCCTGATCGACCCGCCGGTGGAAATCCGCCCGGTGGAAGATCAGGTGCAGGACTGCATCGCCGAGTGCAAGGCAACCGCCGCCAAGGGTTACCGCACGCTGGTGACCACGCTCACCAAGCGCATGGCCGAAGACCTCACAGAATTCATGCACGAAGCCGGCGTCAGGGTTCGCTATATGCACTCGGATGTGGAGACGCTCGAACGCATCGAACTGATCCGCGACCTGCGCCTGGGCGTCTATGATGTGCTGGTGGGGATCAACCTGCTGCGCGAGGGCCTCGACATTCCCGAATGCGGGCTGGTGACGATCCTCGATGCGGACAAGGAAGGCTTCCTGCGTTCGGAAACGTCACTGATCCAGACCATCGGCCGGGCCGCGCGCAATGTCGATGGCCGCGTCATCCTCTATGCCGATCGCATGACCGGCAGCATGGAGCGCGCGCTCGCCGAAACCGACCGTCGCCGTTCGAAGCAAGAGGCCTACAACGCCGAGCACGGCATCACGCCGACCACGATCAAGCGCAACATCCACGATATCGTGGCGCATACAGCGGCGCAGGATTCCGTGCTGGTCGACACCGGCGATCCCGAGCGCAACAACCTCGTGGGGCATAACCTGCGCTCCTATATCGAAGACCTCGAAAAGCGGATGCGCGATGCCGCCGCCAATCTGGAGTTCGAGGAGGCAGGCAGGTTGCGCGACGAAATCCGGCGGCTGGAGGCGGACGAACTCGGCATACCGGATGGGGCCTCAAGCAGCGAAGCGGTAGGCCAGCAAAGACGCGCCCCGATGGTTGGCCGCAGCAACGAGGGCAAGCCGGGGACGCGCAAGACGCGGTACGGGAAGATGCGCTACAAGAAGATGGGTGGGAAGCCTTAGGCGCGGCCCTTGAACCGCCCTTGCAACCCTGCCACTCCCCTTGCCCATGAACGCCCGATTCCTTGGCCTGCTGGCCGCTGCCAGCGCCTTCGCCCTCACCGCCCCCACGCTCGCGCAGGATAACCCCGCGACCGCGCCCGCAGCTTCCAAGCCCGCCGCGCCTGCGCCAACCGCACAGGTGCGCACCCGCGATCTGGCGGGCACTTTTGGCGGGCAGCGCATCGCCTACAAGGCGACCATCGCCGACACGATCCTGACCGACGATGCGGGCAAGGCCGAGGCGGTGATTGTGACCACCTCCTATGTGAAGACCCCGGCAGACCCCACGCGCCCGGTGTTCTTCATCTACAATGGCGGGCCGGGTTCGGGTTCGGTGTGGTTGCAGATGGGCGCTTTCGGGCCGAAGCGCGTGGCGATCCCCGGTGATGCGAAGGACGATGGCGCGCCGCCCTATCCGCTGCTCGACAACCCGGACAGCCTGCTCGATGTGGCCGATCTGGTGTTCATCGACCCGCCCGGCACCGGCTTCAGCCATCTGACGCCGGGCACCGATCCCAAGAAGTATTACGGCCTCAAACAGGATGGCCGCGCCATCGCGCAGGTCATCCGCCGTTGGATCAACGATAATGGCCGCTGGGCGAGCCCCAAATATCTCGGCGGAGAAAGCTACGGCACCAGCCGCACCGCCATGGTGGTCGATGAACTGGAAGGATCGACCTACAACGATGTCGGCCTCAACGGGCTGATCCTGATCTCGACCATCCTCGATTTCGCGGGCCGCGAGCCGACGCCGGGGAACGAGATGGCCTATATCGTCACCCTTCCCAACATGGCCGCCGCCGCATGGTATCACGGCAAGGCGCAAGGCGCTTCGGTCGAGGCGATCGTGGAGGAGGCGCGCAAGTTCGCCATCGGGCCATTTGCCACCGCGCTGCTGAAGGGCGAGGATCTGCCCGCCGATGAACGCGCCGCAGTGCGCAAGGAATTGGCGCGGCTCACGGGCCTGTCCGAAACCTATCTCGAAGCGGCCAACCTGCGCGTCACCGACCAGCGGTTCTACAAGGAACTGCTGCGCGACCGCGGGCAAACCATCGGGCGGCTGGATGCGCGCTATACCGGCACGGATTACGACAATGCCGGCGAAACGCCCGATGATGATCCGAGCTTTTACGGCATCGATGCAGGCTACACCGCCGCGATCAACACCTGGGCGCGCGAGACGCTGGGTTACAAGACCGACCGCGAATATCAGGCCATTGGGCGTGAGCCGGGGCGCTTTTGGGACTGGTCGCTGGGCGGGCCGGGACGCAGCGCCTATCTCAACATTGCGCCGCTGATCGGGCAGGCCATGCGCCAGAACAGCGGGCTGCGGCTGTTCAACGCCCAAGGCTATTACGATTTCGCCACGCCCTTCTTTGGCGCGGAGTATTCGCTCAAGCGTTCGGGCATCCCGCAGGACCGGATTACCTGGCAATATTACGGCGCGGGGCACATGATGTATGTGCGGGGCGAGGACCGCGCCAAGCTGAGCGCCGATATCCGCGCCTTTATCGCAGGCCGATGAAGCGCGCGCTCACGCTGATGCCCGTGCTGGCGGGGGCGACGGCGCTGGCGGGAATGCTGGCCGGATGCAAGCCGCCGCCGACCGATTCCGCGGTCTCGCGGGTGTCGCTGCTCGCGGCCGAGGGGGGGCCGTCCGAGCCGCTGCCCTCGCCCGATGTGACCGGCGCGGTGTGGTCGCCCACGCCGAACCCGCTGCGGCTGGTTTACGGCGTGCCGGGCAGGCCGGTGATGCTGGCGCTTGAATGTCTTGAGCCAGCCAGCCCGGCGGCGCGGCTGAAGATCACGCGCCAATCCCCCGCCGATGCCGGCGCGAGCGCATTGCTGGCGCTGATCGGCAATGGCTGGATCGGGCGTTTTCCGGTCGATGCGGCGAACGTGAAAGGTCAGAGCCTGTGGCAGGGCGAAGTGCCCGCGGCGACGCGGGAATTGGCCGCTCTCAAGCCCGAACGCGAGGCGACCGTGACGGTGCCGGGCGCGGGGTTGCTCAAGCTCAACCCCAGCCCGCTGCCGCTGGAACTGGTTACGGTGTGCCGGGGGAGCGAGACGCTTGGCTCGCCAGCAGATCAGGCGTCAGCACCTGCGGAAGCTGCTGCGGGGCGTTAGCGCCCGGCGCGTACCACAGATAAAGCGGCACGCCGGCTGCGCCCTGCGCGGTGAGGAACTGCGTGATCGCCTCGTCGCGGCGGGTCCAGTCGCCCACCAGCACGGCAACGCCCGCCTTTTCGAAGGCCGCACGGGTGCTTTCCCGCTCGATCGCGGCGGCTTCGTTGACCTTGCAGGTCACGCACCAATCGGCGGTGAAGTAGAGGAGCACCGGCTGGCCACTCGCCCGCGCCGCGGCAAGGGCCTCGGCGCTGAAGGGCTTGCTGGCGAGGATGCTCCCTTCCGTGGGCGCATCAGTCTTGGCGGCATAGACATTGGGCAGCGCAATCAGGGCAAAAGCAAGGAACGGCGCGGCGACCAGGCCGAAGGCGGGCCATGCCAGCTTGCCCGAACGTTGCAGCTTGCCCGTCACGAACAGTCCCGCCAGCACGCCGAACACCAGCACCAGAACGATCAGGCCGAAGGCGCGCCCGCCCAGTTGCACTGTCAGCCACAGCAGTGCGAGCGCGGTGAGGCCCATCGGGACTGCCATGATCCGCCGGAACCGCTCCATCCACGCGCCGGGCTTGGGCAGCATCCGGCGCAAGGGCGGCACAAAGCCGAGCAACAGGAACGGCAGCGCCAGCCCCAGCCCGAGGCACGCGAACAGCAGCAGCGCCTGCGCCACCGGCAGCAGCAGCGCAGCGCCCAAGGCCGCCGCCATGAAGGGACCGGTGCAGGGCGTCGCCACGAAGGCCGCCAGCAAGCCGGTGGCAAAGGCGCCCGTCTTCTCGCCCCCCATGCTGACCGAGATTGCGGGAATTTCGAACAGTCCCGCGAAATTCGCCGTGATTGCTGCGGCCAGCACCAGCAGCGCGACGACCACGCCCGGCTCTTGCAGCTGGAACGCCCAGCCCACCTGTTCTCCGGCTGCGCGCAAAGCCAGCAGCAGCGCTCCCAGCAACAGGCAGGCCAGCACCACACCGGCGGTATAGGCCAGCCCCTCGGCCCGAGCGCGGCTCTCGCTTTCGCCTGCACGGGCAAGGGTCATCGCCTTGAGGCTCAGGATCGGGAAGACGCAGGGCATGATGTTGAGCAGCAGCCCCCCCGCCAGCGCGCCGAGGATCAGCGTCCATAGCGGCGCGGTGGGAGTCTCTTTCGGCCCGGCCACCACATCTCCGCCAGCAGGCACAGTGCCCGGATCGGCGGTGAAGCGCACGCCGCCGCCATCCCCGAAGGCGAGGATGCCGGACAAGCCCTCCGCTTTGCCGGTGCCGTATGTATCGAGCGGAATTTCGGCCACCAGCACGTCGCCCGCACGGCGGAACATCTGCGGCGCGGCATAGGCGACCAGCCTGTCATTGGCGATGAACAGGTGGGGATCGGGCAGCGCCACACCCGCTGGCAGGGGGATCGCCACGCGCAGGGTCTGGCCCGCAATGGCAAACGCTGCGCGCGCATCCAGCAGCGGCGCGGCCTCGGCCCGCCAGCGCGCCAGATCGCCGCCCTGCCGCGCCTCCAGCAGCGCATCCTGCGGCACGCAGATTGTGTCGGTGCAGGCGAGGAATTCGACATGGCCGGTCACGCGCGCCGCGGCAGAAATATCCGCGCCCGCCGGAACCTTGACCGGCAGCAGCACGGTATAGGGCCCTTCATAGATGTGGTTCATCAAGCCGCTGATCACCAGCCGCTTAGGCACCGGATAGCGCGCCTCGCCCAGCTCCCAGCCGGATGGCAGATCGAGCACAACGCGCATCCCCTGCCCCGCATCGCCGGGGTTCGACCAATAGCCGTGCCATTCGGGCGCGCTGGGGGTGAAGCGCAACGCCAGCAACCAATCCCGGCCCGCTTGCGGCGCGCCATCGGCATAGAGCGCGGCGGCGATGTTCTTATCGCCATAGCGTTCTTTGCTCGGCGGCGGCGGCACGGTGGTCGCCGCAGCCGCTCCGGCCAGCACCAGACTTGCGAGCAGCGCAAGCACCCGTGCAGCGAAGTATCGGACACAATGCGGGAAGGTTCTTGCGCGGGACACGGCCAAGCATCTAGGCTCGGCGCTGCAATTTCGCAATCGGAGCCGGCGCGCGTGACATCTGAAACCAATGAACCCCGCGATCTGGTGATCCTCGGCGGCGGGCTGGTGGGCATGACCCTCGCGCTGGCGGCGGCGAAGAAGGGCATGTCCAGCCACGTGATCGACCGGGCGGATCCGGCGGAGTTGACGGCGGAAGGCTTTGACGACCGCGCCACCGCGATTTCCACCGCAAGCTGGCACCTGTTCGAAAATATCGGCATCGCCGAGGGCCTCGAGCAATTCGCCTGCGACATCGCCAGCATTGCCGTGACCGACCAGCAAAAGCCCGGCCGCCTCGATTTCGTCCCCGGAGAAGGCGGCGGCACGCTCGGGCGGATGTTCCCCAACCGCCGCCTGCGCCTCGCGCTGTTCGAGGCGGCGGCAAAGGAACCGCTGATCAACTGGACCCCGCTTGCCACCGTCACTGAACGCGAGCGCAGCGAATATGGCGTTGCCGCCGTGCTGGCTGACGGGCGCAAGTTCAAGGGGCGCTTGATGATCGCCGCCGAGGGCCGCCAGTCCCCCACCCGTGACGGCGCGGGCATCGCGATTGCCAAGTGGGATTACAAGCACCGCGCGATCATCGCCGGCCTCACGCATGAAAAGCCGCACGGCAATGTAGCGTGGGAGATTTTCTACCCCGCAGGCCCCTTCGCGCTGCTGCCGCTGAATGACGACGCCGATGGCACGCACCGCTCGTCACTGGTGTGGACCGTGTCGGAAGACGACGCGGCCGGGGTCACCAAGCTGGGCGACCGCGCCTTCCTTGCCGAGATCGAGAAGCGCATGGGCGGGGTGCTGGGCAAGGTGCTGTCGGTCGGCCACCGTTCAAGCTACCCGCTCGGCTTCCACCACACCGCCAAGATCACAGCGACACGCCTCGCGCTGATCGGCGATAGCGCCCACGGCATCCACCCGATCGCCGGACAGGGGCTGAACCTTGGCCTGAGGGATGTGGGCGCGCTGGTCGAAGTGCTGGCGGAAGGCGCGCGGCTCGGCCTTGATCCGGGCGATCCCGAACTGCTCAAGCGGTACGAGAACTGGCGCGGGCTGGACAGCTTCATGGTCGCGCTGGCGACCGACGGGCTGACGCGGCTGTTCGGCGTCCCCGGCAAGACCGCGAGCGCCGTGCGCCGTCTGGGCATGGCGGCGGTCCAGCGCACGCCGATGCTGAAAAGCTTCTTCATGGACGAAGCGCGCGGCGTATCGGGCGATCTGCCGGAGATTTTGCGGGGGTGATGTCCCGCCTCAAGCAGCGAAGCGGTAGGCCAACATAAAAATCCCTAGGGCATCACCAGCGGGCTAAGCTGGCGCACCGGATTGCCCGCCCCGTCACGCAAACCCCGTTGATCGAGCACGGCGGCGGTCTCGACCACCTCCAGCGCGTCCATCGCCTTCTTGTAGCGTTCCGCATCCTTGATCCAGCTATCCGCCTTGGCCGCACCCGGCATCCCGCGCACTTCGTCAATCGCTGCCGACAAGCGCCCCTGCTCCAGCGCCCAGCGCGCGCGCTCCATGCGTTTTTGCGGCTGCGGCGAAGGCGTGGTTTCGCGGCGGAAGATGAAGAGCTGCTTCAGCTCGCGCTTGAAGGCGCCCCATGAAGGCCCCTCGCTGCTGTCCTGCAATTGCGGGGCAAGGCCTTCAAGCCGCGCGACCAGTTCATCCAGCCGCACCGGATCGCGCGAAAATTCCACAAGCGTGCCGACCGCGTTGGGCCATTGATCGCCAAAACGCAGGCGCAGCTGGTCGGCAAGGTAGCCAAGCTCGGCCCCGCGTTCGAGTGATCGGCGGGTGGCAAAGGCGATCAGCAGGCTTTCGGCGCGCGCGGCATTGCCGGCGGCGGCCTGGGCTTGCAGGTCAAGGCGGGTGAGGCGCTGTTCGGCGGCGGCGAGGCGCTGGTCGATCCCGCCCTGCTGTTCGGCCACGCGCTCGGCGGTCTGTTCGGCCTTGATCGCGGCGGCGGCAATCGGGGTGGCGCTGGCGGTGACTGCCGGCGTCGTCCCCAGGCTGCCTGTCGCATCCGGCCCGGCGGCGGCGGTCCCGGCAGACGGCGGGGCGGCAGCATCACCGGCAAGGTTGTACCACATGACCCAGCCAACCAGCCCGCCGCCCGCGACAAAGGCAAGGCAGGCGGCCAGCAAGAGGCCCCGCGCCGACCGGGGTTTGGCGGCACTCTGGTCAGGCGATGGTTCGGGCTGCGATGCCATTGCGATCCGTTCTTGCGGGTCCTGTTCGTCCATCTCCGGCGCGGCCTTTACGGCTGCCGGTGCTCAAGGGGCGGAATGGAGCGCGCCCGCTCGCACAAGTCAAATGCCAATTGCAGCAAGGCGCTCTCATCGGGCTGCGCGGCGGTGTGGACAGCCGCCCATCCCTCCCCCGCTGCCGCCGCAATGCGCGGGCCGAGCGCGGCAAGGCTGATCGCGGCGCGCGGCAGGCCGAGCCGGTCGCATTCGGCGGCAAAATGGCGCGCCGTGGCCGCGGAATGTAGCAGCACCAGCGCGTTCCCGCCTTGCAGCAATTCCGCCACCGGATCGAGCGGCAGGGCGATGCTGCGATAGGCGATCACCTCGGCAAAACTCACCCCCGGCGGCGGGACAAGCGGGACCCGCTCGTCCCCCGCGATGCGCAGCAGGTGGCAGGGGGCGGGAATAGCATTGAGCACACCTTGCAGGCCGCCGCTGCCCGTCAGGGCAACCGCAAAGCCTGCCGCGCGCGCGGCTGCCGCGGTTGCCTCGCCCACGGCATAAACAGGCTTGCCGGTCAGGCGCGCGAGGTTCTCGCCGCCGTGGAGGATCGCGTTGGCGCTGCCGATCAGAAGGCCGTCGATCACCGCAGGATCAGGACATTCCCACCCCACCGCGCGGATTTCGGAGAGGGCAAGGCCGGTCGCATCAAGGCCCAGCGCGCAGGCTTTCTCCAGCGTCGCGGCCAGCCCCGGCTCGGGGCGCAGCGCGAGGACGCGAAAGCTCACCCGGCCGCCTTGAAATGCTCTGCGATCGCGGGTGTCGCCCGTGCCAGCAGATCGGCGGCAAGTGCCCGCACCGGGCCATGATCGCCCGAGGTGAACTGCGCGGTGCCCTCGATCCGCTCGGCCCCGTCAGGGCTGAACAATGCGGCGCGCATCGACAGCGCCGATCCGGAAACTTCGCACAAGACCGCGACCGGCGAATGGCAGGTGCCGCCCAGTTCAGCCAGCAGCGCGCGTTCCGCCTCCAGTTCGGCGCGGGTGGGCGCGTGGTCGATGGCGGCGAGCAGCGCGGTCGTTTCCGCGTCATCGGCGCGGCATTCGATCGCAATCACGCCTTGGGCTGCGGCGGGAATCCATTCGTCAGAACCCAAAGGCGTGCCAACCTCGGTCTGATCGAGCCGCTCCAGTCCGGCGGCGGCAAGGAAGGTCACTTCCGCCTCGCCCTCGGCCAGCTTCTTCAGGCGCGTGGCGACATTGCCGCGGAAGGTGACGACCTTGCAATCGGGGCGCAGGTTCAAAAGCTGTGCCGCCCGGCGCGGGGCGCTGGTGCCGACGACCGCGCCTTGCGGGATCGCGGCAATGCTCGCCGCGCCCACAAGGCTATCACGCCGGTCAGCGCGCGGCAGGAAGGCGGGGAAATGGAACATGGCGGGCCGGATCGTCTCGACATCCTTGGCCGAGTGCACCGAAAGGTCGATCCGCCCTTCGCCCAGCCACTGGTCCAGCTCCTTGGTCCACAGCGCCTTGCCACCGATCTCCGAAAGAGGCCGGTCGAGCACCTTGTCACCGCTGGCCAGCACGGGGACGAGTTCGACCGCGTCCTCGCTCCAACCATGGGCGGCGCACAGGCGCGCGCGGGTTTCATAGGCCTGCGCCATGGCGAGCGGGGAATTGCGGGTGCCGAGGCGCAGTCGGGGTGCGGGGCGGGGCTCTGGTGCGGATGCTTCAGTCATGCTGTCTTGCCCTACCCGCCATAGCGACTAGATGGAAGCCGGATGGGATCGGTCACGCACATCTCTGAAGCGCCGCTGGTGTTGGGCATCGAATCGAGCTGCGACGAAACCGCCGTCGCGCTGGTGCGGGGTGACCGCGTGATCGTGGCCGAGGCGATCGCCAGTCAGGAAGCCGAGCACGCCCCCTATGGCGGCGTCGTCCCCGAAATCGCCGCCCGCGCCCATGCCGAACGCCTCGCGCCGATGCTGGCGAAGGTGATGGGCGATGCGGGCGTGGCGCTTGACGAGGTGGACGCGATTGCCGCCACCGCTGGCCCCGGGCTGATCGGCGGGGTGATGGTCGGCCTCGTCAGCGCCAAGGCGCTCGCCATGGCGGCGGGCAAGCCGCTGCTGGCGGTCAACCACCTTGAAGGCCACGCGCTTTCCCCCCGGCTGGCAGATAGCGCGCTGGGCTTCCCTTACCTTTTGCTGCTGGTTTCGGGCGGGCATTGCCAGATCCTCGCCGTGGAGGGGGTCGGCCAATATCGCCGCCTTGCCACCACGATTGACGACGCGCTGGGCGAGGCGTTTGACAAGACCGCCAAGATCCTCGGGCTAGGTTATCCCGGCGGGCCGGCGGTGGAACGCCTTGCGCTGACGGGAGATCCGAAGGCCGTGCCCCTGCCCCGCCCGCTCAAGGGCGCAAAGGAGCCGCATTTCTCCTTCGCCGGCCTCAAAAGCGCGGTGCTGCGCGCGGTGGACAGCGGCGCCCATGCGCCTGCCGATATCGCGGCGAGCTTCCAGCAGGCGGCAGTCGACTGCCTGATTGACCGTCTGGATCACGCGCTGGCCGCCGCAGGGCCGTTCCCGGCGCTGGTGGTTGCGGGCGGCGTGGCGGCGAACAACACCATCCGCACAGCGCTCGAAGCCCTCGCGGCGAAACACGCCATGCGCTTCACCGCTCCGCCGCTTGCCCTGTGCACCGATAATGCCGCGATGATCGCATGGGCCGGGTGCGAGCGTTTGGCGGCCGAAGGCTGGCAGCGCGACACCGGTTTCGCAGGCGACAGCCTCGACTTCATGGCGCGGCCGCGCTGGCCGCTCGATCCGGCGGCAGAAGCGGCGCGCGGGGCAGGATACAAGGCATGACGGAAAAGCACACCATCGGCGTCATTGGCGCAGGCGCATGGGGCACCGCGCTCGCGCAGATGCTCAGCACCGATGGGCGTTCGGTTCTGCTGTGGGCCTATGAGCCGGAGGTGGTCGCCGCGATCAACGCCGATCACCGCAACCCGCTTTACCTGCCCGCCGCCACCCTTTCGCCCGCTATCCGCGCAACAGCGGAGCTGGCCGAATTGGCGCATCTCGATACCCTGCTGGTCGTCACCCCGGCGCAGGTCTTGGGCAAGGTCTTGTCGGGCCTGCCCGCAGCCCCGCGCGATCTGGTGCTGTGTTCCAAGGGGATCGAGGCAGGCACGGGCAAGCTGATGAATGATGTCGCGCGCGAAGCTGCGCCGGGCAGCGCCATCGCCGTCCTTTCCGGGCCGACCTTTGCGCATGAAGTTGCCGCCGGGCTGCCCACCGCCGTGACGCTGGCTTGCGGAGGCGGCGCGGCGCAATGGGAACGCCTCGCCCCGGCGCTCGCCCGGCCCGCTTTCCGGCCCTATTATTCCGATGATGTCGCGGGCGCGGAAATCGGCGGCGCGGTCAAGAACGTGCTCGCGATTGCCTGCGGGGTGGTGGACGGCCTCGGCCTTGGCCAGAACGCGCGGGCGGCGCTGATCGCGCGCGGGTTCTCCGAAATGCTGCGCTTTGGCGAGGCGCTGGGCGCAAGGGCGGAAACCTTGAGCGGCTTGTGCGGCCTTGGCGATCTGGTGCTGACCTGCTCCAGCACCTCCAGCCGCAATTTCAGCCTTGGCAAGGCGCTTGGCGAAGGCGCGCGCGCCGCCGATCTGATGGCCGACCGCCGCACCGTGGCCGAAGGCGCTTACACCGCCCCCGTGCTTGCCGAACTTGCCGCCACCCGCGCCATCGCCATGCCGATCGTTGCTGCGGTCGACGCGATCCTGAAAGGCGAGGACGCGCGCGCCGTTGTCGCCGCCTTGCTCGCCCGCCCGCTCAAAGCCGAACGGGATGTGCCTGCGTGACAAGCCCCGCCGCTCCTGACTTTGGCCCGGAAATCGGCAAGCCTGACGATGCGGGCGATCTTGCCCAATTGGCCAAGGGCGGACGCACCAACACGCTGGGCTTTCTGGTCCGGCTGATCGCGCGCATCCCCTTCCTTGTCATCGCCACCCGCCTTTACGGCGCTGAATCGCTGGGCCGTTTTGCCTCGGCGCTGGTGTTGATCGAGATTGTCGCGCTGGTCTGTTCGCTGGGCGAAAAGCGCGGGCTGGCCCAGCGCCTGTCCGAAGGCGCGGGCGAGAACCGGGGGGCTGAAACCAACCTCGTCTATGATGGCATCGCGCTGGCGCTGGTCTATTCCGCCATCGCCGCGGCGCTGCTGCTGGTGTTCCCCGAACCGATGTTCCCCAACGGGATGAACAGCAAGTGGGACATCTGGCTGGTCGCCACCATCCCTGCTTTTGCCGTGACCGAGATCCTGCTGGCCGCACAGGCCTATCGCTTCGATATCGCCACCACAGTGCGCGCGCGGGCAGTGATCGAGCCGTGGACGATCTCGATTGCGGCCGGGGTGTTCTTCTTCATCCCCGAAACCCGCGCCAGCGGGCTGGCGCTGGCCTATCTCGCTTCGATCTATGCCGGGCTGTTGACCGCGCTGTGGCCGTTCCTGCGGACCTTCGGCCTGCCGCGCGGCTGGACCCCCGCGCCGCGCGCGATGCTGGCCATGTCGGCGCGGGCCTTCCCGCTGGTGGGCGCAGACGCGATCGAGCGCGGCACGCGGCTGCTCGATATCTTCATCCTCGGCATCTTCGCGCCCCCGCAGGCGGTGGGTATCTATTTTGCCGCGCAGCAGATCGCCTCATTGCCGCAGAAGCTGAAGACCAGCTTTGAACCGATCCTGTCGCCGGTGATCACCAAGAACCTGCGTATCGGCAACATGGACGCCATCGCCGCGCAGGTGCGGCAGGTGGGCTTCTGGATCATCGCCATCCAGCTTGGCATCGCGCTGGTGCTGGGCGTGCCGGGCGAGGCGGTGATGGGATTGTGGGGGCCGGATTATGTTGCAGGCACCGGCGCGCTCGCCTTCCTGCTGGCGGCCGAGGTGGTGGCTTCCATGGCGGTCGTCTCGGAAAGCGTGCTGGTTTACATCGCAAGGAAGCGCAATCTGGCGATCTCGGTCGGGATCATCATCTTGCAGGCGGTGCTGACGATTGCGCTGATCAATCTGACCCAAAGCATGGATCTGGGGCGCGGGTATCAGGCGGCAGGGGCAGCGGGCGCGCTGATGATCGCGCTGGCGGTGTCCAGCCTGGTCAAGGCGCTGTTACTTAAGCACCTGCTGGGCGCGCCGGTCAGCAATTGGCGCTGGGCGCTGGTCTATGCCGCCGCGCCGGCAGTGGTGGTGGGCTATGCCTTCACCTGGACGCCTGAATGGATGGAGCTGGTGATCGGCGTGCCCGCGGTGCTGGCCACCTATTCTCTGGTGATCTGGCGGCGCGGGTTTGATGACGGCGACAAGGTTCTGTTCCGCAAGCAGGTCGTCCCCGATCCCCAGACCGACCTGCCGTAAGCCAGCAACGTTCAGTCGCGGTTCACGCCCCGAGCCGGATTTTCGCCTCGTTGATTTAGCGGGGAGAATAGCGATGCGAGTGACAAGGCTGGCCGCTGCGGCGGCGCTGTGTGCGATTGTCGCGGGATGCGCCAAGGAAGCGCCCAAGGTGGCCGAGGCCCTGCCGTCCCCGCCCCCGCCGGTCATGGCACCGCCTCCGCCCCCGCCTCCTCCCCCGCCCCCGCCCCCGCCGGGGATGGCCACCGAATCCGTGCTCATCGTCACGGCCCAGCGCCGCACGGAGCAGAACTACAGCACTCCCCTTGCCGTTACCTCCGTGAGCAGCGCCTATATCCCCGCCGTGCAGGCGGCCACTGATCCGGGCCGCGAGAAATATGCCGGCAAGGACGTCTCCCCGGTCAAGCTGACCACGGCAGAACCCGTCTCCACCTTCGCGGTCGATGTTGATACCGGGGCCTATGCCAATGCCCGGCGGTTCCTCACCCAAGGGATGCTGCCCCCGCAGGATGCCGTCCGCACCGAGGAGATGATCAACTATTTCCGCTATGATTACGCCGCGCCCGCAGACCGCAAGCAGCCCTTCACCGTCACCACCGATGTCGCCAAAACGCCGTGGAATGCGGACACCTATCTGATGCGCGTAGGCCTGCGCGGCTATGACATTGCCGCTGCCGAGCGTCCGCCCGCCAACCTCGTCTTCCTGCTCGACGTGTCGGGATCGATGAACGCGCCCGACAAGCTGCCGCTGGTCAAGACCGCGCTGGCGGGGCTTGCGGGCGAATTGTCCCCGCGCGACCGGGTGTCGATCGTGGTCTATGCAGGCGCGGCGGGCCTCGTGCTCGAACCCACCAATGACACCGCCGCCATCCGCCGCGCGCTCGACAGCCTGGCCGCAGGCGGATCGACCGCCGGGGGTGCCGGGATCGAACTGGCCTACCGGATCGCGGAAGGCAGCTTCATCAAGGACGGCGTCAACCGCGTGATCCTTGCCACCGATGGCGATTTCAACGTCGGCGTTTCGGACACCAAGGCGCTGATCGCGCTGATCGAAAAGAAGCGCGAAACCGGCATCACCCTCACCACATTGGGCTTCGGACAGGGCAATTACAACGAGGCGCTGATGGAGCAGGTCGCCAACAAGGGGAACGGCAACTACGCCTATATCGACACCGCGCTGGAGGCGAAAAAGGTGCTGGGCGAGGAAATGCAATCGACCTTGTTCACCATCGCCAAGGACGTGAAGATCCAGGTCGAATTCAACCCCTCGGTCATCGCGCAATACCGGCTGATCGGATACGAGAACCGGGCCCTGCGCGAAGAAGACTTCGATAATGACGCGGTTGACGCGGGCGAGATCGGGGCCGGGCACCAGGTCACCGCGATCTACGAAGTGGTGCCCGCAGGCGGCAAGGGCTGGATCGGCCAGCGCAAATATGCCGACACCCCGCCCACCGCCGCGCGCGACCGGATCGCGGAAGCCGCCACCGTCAAGCTGCGCTACAAGCTGCCCGATGGCGATACCTCCAGATTGATCGAAACCGTCGTCGCCAGCAGCACCTTGCGCGATGCAGCGGCCCCGCGCGGCGATTTCGCCTTTGCAGCCGCCGTCGCGGCCTATGGCCAAGTGCTGCGCGGCGACACGCTGATGCAGGGCTTCGGCTTCGAGGACATCGGCAAGCTGGCGGGCGATGCGGGGCAGGACAATTTCTGGCGGCAGGAATTCCTGCAACTGAACGCGCTGGCCGGCAGCATGAAGGGCGGCTGATCACGCCGGCCTTGCCGCAGGTATTGGGCGATGGCGGGCAAGGCTGCTAGAGAGCGGCCCACCCCACCCGATTCCCCCCTTGACGAGTGACGCCCATGCCTGCCGATCTGACCACCCTTACCCCGCTGATCCTGATCGCGCTGGTCGCGCTGGTTCTGGCCGTGTGGATATTCACGCGCCTTAATCGCAAGGCGCGCATCACCGATGATGACAGCGCGCCGGGCATTTTCCGCGATGTGCTGGACGAAGGCGCCGCGCCCGCGCCGCGCAATCAGGCGCTGATCGATGCGCCGCGCGGGATCGAGATTATCCAAGGCCCGCTGTCGTCTGCCGCCAACAGCCAGCCGACCGCCGCCGCCCCGCTCGGCACGGATGAAGAGGCTGGCGCCGTCATCGCCCCTCCCACCCCGACCCCTGCGGCCCCGGCCGGCGCAAGTGACGATCTCACCCGCATCAAGGGGCTCGGCCCCAAGATCGCCGCGCTGCTCGGTGAATTCGGCGTTACCACCTATGCCCAGATCGCCGCGATGACGCCCGAGGAGGTCGAACGGCTCGACGCGAAACTCGGCCGGTTCAGCGGAAGGATCACGCGCGATCAATGGGTTGAACAGGCCAAGCTGCTCGCTGCGGGCGACGAAACGGGCTTTGCTGCAACTTTCGGCAATAATGGATGAAATTCCACCAAGCCTGACGTCCAATCCGTGTTACAGTCCTGCTTATGGGATTCGTTAACACGGGAGAATACCGATGGCTTTGCGGATCTTGGTGGCTGAAGACGAATACATAACCGGCTTCGATTTATGCGATACCTTCGAAGAAGCGGGCTATGAGGTTGAAGGGCCGCATACCGGAATTTCTTCGGCTATGCTCGCCTGCCAGAAGGAAAAGCCCGATCTGGCGCTGCTCGATATCGAACTGGTTGACGGGTTGAGCCTTGAACTGGCGCAGAAGCTGCTGGACGATAATGTGCCGGTGATCCTGCATTCCAATCCGGCCGACAAGCGCGCGCTGGAAGCCCGCTTTCCGCTCGCCACCACGCTGGCCAAGCCCTGCCCACCGGCCACACTGCTTGATACCGTGACACGGGTGCTATCGCCGGTCTGAAGCCAGCACCTGCAGCCATCTTGCCCAAACCCTCCGTCTCCCCGGCCATGATCCGGGGAGGCGCTAACCTTGCGAAAATGGCTGTCTGCCAGCAACCTCCAAGCTTCGCCTCAATCTCGGCCCCAATCTCGGCCTTGCCCCTCTGGCGCAACCCTGCGATGTCTGCTGCATGAGCACGATGAAACTCTACGGCTACTTCCGGAGCTCCACGTCCTACCGCCTGCGCATCGCCCTCAATCTGAAGGGCCTCGCCTTCGAGAACATCCCGGTCAATCTGGTCACGGGCCAGAACAAGGATGCCGGCTTCACCCAGCGCAATCCCTTCGGCTCGCTGCCCATGCTGGAAGCAGACGGGCGGGACCGGGCGCAATCCATGGCGCTGCTGGAATGGCTGGATGAAGCTTATCCCGCGCCCGCCTTCCTGCCCGCCGATATCGAGGCGCGCTACACGGTGCGCGAACTGGCCTATGCCATCGCAACCGAGATTCACGCGGTCAACAACCTGCCGGTTCTGAAATATCTCAAAGACCCGCTCGGCCACACGCAGGGCGAGATTGACGTCTGGTATCGCACCTGGCTGAAGCGCACGCTCGATCCGGTGGAAGCGCGGCTGGCGCAATTGCAGACAGGCGATTTCCTGCACGGCGATGCGCCCGGCCTGTTCGAGATCGTGCTGATCCCGCAGCTCGCCAATGCGCGGCGCTTTGCCTACGATCTGTCGGCCAGTCCGCACATGACCCGCATCGAGGCCGCGTGCCTCGCGCTGCCCGCCTTTGCCGCGGCGCACCCCGACAACCAGATTGACGCACCACAATAGAACATCGTCTCGGGAGGACATATTCATGAAACTCGCAACCCTCGATAACGGCACGCGCGATGGCATGCTGGTGGTGGTCAGCAAGGACCTCACCCGTTGCTCCGCGGCGGGTTACATCGCGCCCACCTTGCAGGCGGCGCTGGATAACTGGGAGCGGGTTGCGCCCGAACTCGAATTGCTCGCCCGCGATGTCGAGCATGAAACCGTGCCGTGCGAACGGTTCCATGAACGCCAGGCCCATTCGCCCCTGCCGCGCGCCTACCAATGGGCCGATGGCAGCGCCTATATCAACCATGTGGAACTGGTGCGGCAAGCGCGCGGGGCCAAGGTGCCCGAAAGCTTCTATCACGATCCGCTGATGTATCAGGGCGGATCGGACAGCTTCCTGCGCCCGCGTCAGGACATCCCCTTGGGCGATCCCGCATGGGGCTGCGACATGGAGGGCGAGATCGCCTGCATCACCGGCGACGTGCCGATGGGGGTGAGCGTTGAAGACGCCGCCTCGCACATCCGGCTGCTGATGCTGGTCAATGATGTTTCCCTGCGCGGGCTGATCCCGGCAGAGCTGGAAAAAGGCTTCGGCTTCTTCCAGTCCAAGCCTGCCAGCGCCTTCTCGCCGGTCGCGGTCACCCCTGATGAATTGGGCGCGGCATGGGCCGATGCGCTGATCCATCTGCCGCTGATGGTCGATCTGAACGGCCAGCCCTTTGGCCGCGCCAATGCCGGGGTGGATGCGACTTTCAATCTGGCGCAACTGGTGGCCCACGCGGCCAAGACCCGCAATCTGGCGGCCGGCACGATCATCGGCACCGGCACGGTTTCGAACAAGGGCAAGGACGGCGGCCCCGGCCAGCCGGTGGCACAGGGCGGCGCAGGCTATTCCTGCATCGCGGAAATCCGCATGATCGAAACCATCCGAGACGGCGCGCCTGCCACGCCCTTCATGCAGCCCGGCGATACGGTGCGGATCGAGATGCGCGATAGCGCGAACCACTCGATCTTCGGGGCGATCGAACAGCACGTCGTGGCGCTCTAGACCCCCCTTACCCCCCAGCTACCCCCTTGCCAGACCCCCTTTAGACCCCACCTCAACCCCCTATGGCGCGGTGTTTCGCGTGAAACATCGCGCCCCCGCACACCAATCCGAGGAATTGCCAATGACCGCCTACCCGACCCTCAAGCTGTTCATTGGCGGCCAGTGGATCGAAGCCGGAGAGGCAGGGGCAATGGCGGTAATCAACCCGGCCACCGGCGCGGTGATCGGGCAGTGCCCCAAGGCCGGGACAGGGCAGCTCGATGCGGCGCTCAAGGCGGCAGGCGATGCCTTCCCGGGCTGGAGCAGCACCTCGGGCGCGGACCGGCACATGATCCTGCGCCGCGCCGCCGATCTTTTGCGCACGCGGGCAAGCGATATCGCGCGGGTCATCACTGCGGAGATGGGCAAGCCCCATGCACAGGCGGTGGGCGAGATAACCTCTGCCGCCGATGTGATTGATTTTCTTGGCGAAGAAGCAAAGCGCCGCGGGGGGCGGTTGATCCCTGTGCGCGGCAACCAGCTGATCGCGCAGATGGTGACGCATGAACCGATCGGCCCCGCAGTGCTGCTCACCCCGTGGAATTTCCCGGTAAATCTGCCCGCCAAGAAGATCGCCGGCGCGCTCGCCGCAGGTTGCACCGCGATTTTCAAGCCGGCGGAAAACACCCCCGCTTCCGCGCAATTGCTGGTCGAATGCTTCGTTGACGCCGGAGTGCCCGCAGGTGTCCTCAACCTCGTCCATGGCGATCCGGGGCCGGTGGCAGAACACCTCATCACCTCACCCGTGATCCGCAAGGTGAGCTTCACCGGATCGACCGCAATCGGCAAGCAACTCGGCGCGCTGGCGGCCACCCACATGAAGCGGTTCGCCCCCGAACTTGGCGGCCATGCTCCTGTTATCGTAAGCAAAAATGCAGACCTCGCGCGGGCCGTGGCGATGTGTGCGACGACCAAGTTCCGCAACGCCGGACAAGTCTGCGTCTCACCCACCCGCTTCCTGGTCGCCAAAGAAGTTTACGAGGAATTCGTCGCCGAATTTGCCGCACGGGCGAGCCGGATCAAGGTCGGCGATGCCGGGGCGGACGACACGGTGGAAATGGGCCCGCTGGCCCATGCGCGGCGGATTTCCGCGATGGAACAGGTGGTTGCGGACAGTGGAGGCAATCGCGGCGAAATCGTCACAGGGGGCAAGGCGCTCGGCGGCAGCGGGTTCTTCTTCCCTCCCACGGTGATCGCCAACCCCGCGCCCGACAGCCGTTTCATGACCGAGGAGCCCTTCGGCCCGATCGCCGGAATCGTCCCGTTCGAGACAATCGAAGACGCGGTGCGGATCGCCAACGGTTTGCGCTATGGCCTTGCAGCCTATGCCTTTTCCGCCGATCTTGACGAGGCCCATTTCCTCGGACGTGCATTGCGCGCCGGCATGGTGGGGATCAACCAGTTGATCGTATCATCGCCCGAAACCCCCTTCGGCGGGGTCGGTGACAGCGGGTTCGGATCGGAAGGGGGCGAGGAAGGCTACCTCGCCTTCACCGATACCAAGCTGGTGATGCTGGCCAAGGCCAGCGGCTGACCTTTAGCCGAGGATGCGCGCAAGCAGCGAGCGCGACTGTTCCATCGGTTGGAGACGCCCATAGCGCGCGCGGCGGGAATGTTCGTCAGAGACGCAAACCGTGCGTCGCATCGGATCAGGCCGGCTCGACCAGATAGTCGGTCTTTCCATTGGTAGCGTCCCCGAATCGGTTGTTCTTATATTGCGGCAGCTAACACCAAATCTGTGGATAAGACGAGTCTTAACCGCACCCCACGCATAAATCGTTAAGGCGCGTGTCAATAGGGGCATGCCCTATGCAAACGATTGAGTAGCTGTCGCCGGGGAACGGCGCCTATCGGTCGGTGCGGCGGGCTCCGGCGGCGCGCACATCGGCGAGTGTCGGATAGCCGTTGACCGCCATCAACAGGTCCGCTTCGGCCAAAATTGAGCGCAATACCCACGCCGCCCCTTCGGCCCCGCCCAGCGCAAGGCCATAGGTATAGGGCCGCCCCACCCCCACCGCACGCGCGCCAAGCGCCAAGGCCTTCACCGCGTCCGTGCCGGACCGCACCCCGCTGTCGAACAGCACAGGGGTATCGCCGCTCGCCTTCACGACGTCTTCCAGCAAGTCGATGGTCGCGATCCCGCCATTGGCCTGCCGCCCGCCATGATTGGAGCAATAGACTGCATCCGCGCCGCTATCGACCGCACGGCGGGCATCATCGGGGTGGCAGATGCCCTTGAGAACAATGGGAAGTTTGGTCACGGACTTGAACCACGCCATGTCGTCCCATGTCAGCACTTGGCCAAAGGTCGCCGCCCAGGTGAAGATCGCTGCTGCCGGGTCCTCCTCGGGCGGTTTGGCCAAGAGCGAGCGGAACACGGGATCGGTGAAGTAGTTCTGGAGCACACGCCCACGCAGCTGCGGGAAGTTCGAAGCGTTGAGATCGCGCGGCCGCCATCCTGTCACCCACGTATCCAGCGTCACCACCAGCGCCTTGTATCCGGCGTCCTCGGCGCGGCGGATCAGGCTTGTCGCCAATTCGCGGTTCTTGGGGGTGTAGAGCTGGAACCACGCGGGCGTATCGCCGCAAGCCGCCTTCACTTCCTCGAGCGGATCATTGGCGAGGGTCGAGGCGCAGAACGGCACCCCCGTCAGCGCCGAGGCGCGCGCGGCGGCCATATCGCCGTGGCGATCCTGTGACGCTTCGCCGTTCAGACCGATCGGGGCCATGAACAGCGGGGTGGGATAGCGATGGCCGAAAAGTTCGATCGACAGATCGCGGCTCGCACAATCGACCATCATGCGCGGCACCATGCCCCAGTGATGGAAGGCCGCCGCGTTCTGGTCCTGCGTATGTTCGTCCCCGCAGCCGCCCGCGACATAATTGGTGAGGCTTGGCCCCAACGCCTCGTGCGCGCGCTTTTCGAGGGTGGCGAAATCGACCGGGAAAGTGGGCAGGATGCCCTTGAGGCCCGCGTTGTAGATCTCGTTCTGCATCGCGCCGTAATTGGTCATGGCGTCTGTTCTCTCCCGGCTTTTTGTGGTCGCATCGCCTGAAGCCGAAAACCGGTTCCCACTTTTCGGCGCGATACTTGTTTGACGGGCAGATCAGCCCAAGCAGCGCGTCAGGGCAAGGGGTTTCTAGGCGAAGAAGCGTTGCAGGCGCGGGCGCAGCTTGAGGAACCGGATATAAGCCGCCTCCAGCACGCGCAGCACCGGGTGCCAGCGCGCTGCGAGGCCGAGCGGACGCAGCAGCGGGATCGCCCGCCACATCGCTGCAAAGGCCGCCGCGCCATCATGGATGACGCCGTCCTCCTCGGCATGAAAACGGGCGAGGAGCTGTGCACGGTCGATGGGGCAGGAAGGGTCCGCACCCGCCGCGACATCGACGAAATTGATACTCCCGCGCCGGTCAAGCCGCCGCATCAGCGCGATCTCGCGAAGGCATAGCGGGCAGGCGCCGTCGTACCAGACTTTGACCATCAGGGCGCAATCCAGAGACGGATGATATAGGCGACCGCGCCCAGCACCGCCACGCTGGCGGCCCAGATGCCCGCCATCCACAGCAGGCGCTGCCACAAGGGGGCGTCTTCGTGCGCTACCGCTTCGCTGCTTGAGCGCGGGGGCTCTTGCGGCTTGGGCTCGAGGTTCGTGGGCGCCAGCATCAGTGATACCCCTCGTGCCCGACCTTGCCGCGGAACACCCAATAGGCCCAGACGGTATAGGCGATGATAAGCGGCAGGGTTAGCGCGACGCCCACCAGCATGAAGGACTGGCTGCGATAGGGCGCAGCAGCCTCCCAGATGGTTACGCTTTCCGGCACGGCATAGGGCCAGATCGTCACGCCAAGGCCGCTCATCCCGAGGAAAAACAGCGCGATGCCGAGCCAGAACGGCTTGGAATTGCGATCCTTGAGGATCGCACGCAGCATCGACAGCGCGACAATCCCGGTCAGGATCGGCACGGGGGCGACGTAGTAGATTTCCGGCGCGGAGAGCCAGCGTGCGGCGTAATCGGCGTTGAGGAGGACGTTATAGACGCTCACCGCCCCCATCAACACGACCGTGGCCGCGCCCCAGCGTATGGCCAGTTTGCGGGCGTGCGCCTGTTCCTCGCCATCCAGCTTCCAGATCAGCCAGGTGCTGCCCAGCAGGGCATAGCCCGCGACCGTGCCAAGGCCGGTCAGCAAGGTGTAGGGCGTGAGCCAATCCCACCAGCTCCCGGCATAGGCGCGGCCTTCCACTTCAATGCCTTGCAGCAGCGCGCCCAGCGTCATGCCCTGCGCCAGCGCCGCGACCAGCGAGCCGCCGGAAAAGGCCTTGTCCCAGAACGCCTGATGCCCCGGATCGCGCCAGCGGTATTCGAAGGCGACACCCCGGAACACAAGGCCCAGCAGCATGGCGATAATCAGCGGATAGGTCGCCGGCAGGATCACCGCGTAGGCCAGCGGGAATGCGGCAAACAACCCGCCGCCGCCCAGCACCAGCCATGTCTCGTTCCCGTCCCACACAGGCGCGATCGAGTTCATCGCCCGGTCGCGCTCGCGCCCGGCCTTGAAGGTGGGAAAAAGGATGCCGATGCCCAGATCAAACCCGTCCATCACCACATAGGCGAAGACGGCAAAGGCGATGATGAAGGCCCAGACGACAGTGAGGTCCATCACACCGGCTCCTTTTCGTCAGGCGCATGGGTCGGAAGCGTTTCCTCGCCGCCGGGATTCTGCGTCGGCCCCGGGGTGATGCCGGCGGTGCGGATCGGGCCGACATCGCCGCGCTTCACGCCATATTCGCCAGCGTGCGGCGGTTTGCCCATCAGCTTGAGGATGTACCACACCCCGATGCCGAAGACGGTGAAATAGACAAGGATGAAGGCCAGCAACGAGGCCGCAACCGCAGGTGCATCAAGCGGGCTGGCTGCATCGGCTGTCCTGAGCAGGCCATAGATCACGAAAGGCTGGCGGCCGACTTCGGTGGTGATCCACCCGGCGAGCACGGCGGCAAACCCGCTCGGCCCCATCAGCACGGCAGCGCGGTGCAGCCAGGGCAGGTCGTAAAGCGTGCCGCGCACCCGCCCCCACAGGCTCCACAGACCAATGCCGAGCATCGCAAAGCCGATGCCGACCATGATGCGGAATGACCAGAACAGCACGCCGACCGGCGGCTCGCGATCATCGGGCACGGTGTCGAGGCCCTTGAGCGGCGCGTTCCAGTCATGCTTGAGAATGAAGGACGAAGCCTTGGGGATTTCGATGGCGTAGCGCACCGTCTTGGCCTCGCTGTCGGGGATGCCGAACAGGATCAGCGGCGCGCCTTCGGGGTGGCTCTGATAATGCCCCTCCATCGCCATCACCTTGGCGGGCTGATGCTCCAGCGTGTTCAGCCCGTGCAGATCGCCAGCGAAGATCTGTGCCGGGGTGACGATTGCGGCCATCCACATCGCCATCGAGAACATCTTGCGCGCGTGCGGATTGGCGCGGTCCTTCAGCAAGTGCCACGCTCCCACCGCGCCGACCACGAAGGCGGTCGTCAGATAGGCCGCCATCACCGTGTGGACGAGGCGATAGGGGAAGCTGGGGTTGAAGACGATGTCCCACCAGCTCGGGCCGGGCAGGAACTGGCCGTTGGCGCCGATCTCGAAGCCGGTCGGCGTCTGCATCCAGCTGTTGACGCTGAGGATCCAGAAAGCCGAAACAAAGGTCCCCAGCGCCACCATCAGCGTGGCGGCAAAGTGCAGCTTCTTGCCGACCTTGTTCATCCCGAACAGCATCACGCCGAGAAAGCCCGCTTCAAGGAAGAAGGCGGTCAGAACCTCGTAGGCCATCAACGGCCCGATCACCGGCCCGGCCTTGTCGGAAAACACCGACCAGTTGGTGCCGAACTGGTAGGACATGACAATCCCGGAGACGACGCCCATCGCAAAGGCGATCGCGAATATCTTGAGCCAGTACTTGAACAGGTCGAGATAGACGCTCTTGCCCGTCTTCAGCCACAGGCCTTCCAGCACCGCGAGATAGCTCGCCAGCCCGATCGAGAAGGCCGGGAAGAAGAAGTGGAAGCTCACCGTGAAGGCGAACTGGATCCGCGCGAGCAGCAGAGCGTCGAGATTGTCGAACATGACGAGGAGCTAATCCCTTGGCGGCGGCGATCAATTGCAATCACTGCAGCGGATATACGGTTTGGGGCCGAAAGGGTTGCAAGCTGCGGTCAGCGCGACCCTTCGGCCAACCTCACCAGCCCCATTCCGGCCAGCATCGCCGCAAGGAAAATCGCCGCCGGGACAGGCGCGATGGCCAACGCGGCGAAGCCCGGACCCGGGCACAGGCCCGCGATCGCCCAGCCCACCCCGAACAGCGCCGATCCGCCGACAAGACGGGGCGTGATATCGGTGCGATCGGGAAGCGCGAAGCCTTCCGCAAAGGCCGGACGCTGCATCCGGCGCTGCACCGCCCAGGCCAACCCCATCACCAGCACCGCCCCGCCCATCACAAAGGCAAGGGTCGGGTCCCACGCCCCGAACAGATCGAGGAACCCGCGCACCCGCGCCGGATCGGTCATGCCGCCGATGCTAAGCCCCGCGCCGAACAGCGTGCCCGAGACGAGCGGGACGATCAGGCCGCGGATCATGGCAGTACCGCCATGCCGAGCGCATTCATCGCCGCCACGGTCACGAAACCTGTCGCCATGAAAGTTGCAACGGCCACCAACGAACGCTGCGAGAGGCGGCTCATCCCGCATACCCCGTGGCCGCTGGTGCACCCGCTGCCAAGCCGCGTGCCGATGCCAACAATCACGCCGGCAATGACGAGCAGCAGCGGCTCGGCAAAGACGGGCGCGGCGGCTCCGGTGACGTGCATCACGATCAACGCGCCAAGCGGAAGCCCGATCAGGAAGGCGAAGGCCTCCCTGCGCGGCTGCGAACCCTCGGCAAGGCCGAAAGCGCGGGCGGCTATGCCGGAAACGCCTGCGATCCGCCCCGCGCCCAGCAGCATGATCGCCGCCGCCAGTCCGATCAGCACGCCGCCTGCCAGGCCTGCCAAAGGCGCAGCGTCCGGGAAACCGGGCAAGCTCATACGGCGTTCAACGGAAGCTTGAGATAGGTCACGCCATTGTCCTCGGGCGGCGGCAGATGGCCTGCGCGCATATTGATCTGCACACTGGGCAGGATCAGCCGCGGCATGGCAAGGCCCGCATCGCGCGCCTCGCGCATCGCCACGAATTCATCCTCGGTAATCCCGTCATGGGCGTGGACATTGCCCGCCCGCTCGGCGGCGACGGTGGTCTCCCACACATATTCGGTGCGCCCCGCGGGCAGGTAATCGTGGCACAGGAAGAGCCGTGTTTCGGGCGGCAGGGCGAGGATGCGGCGCAATGAGCGGAACAGCGTGCGCGCGTCACCTCCGGGGAAATCGGCACGGGCGGTGCCGTAGTCGGGCATGAACATGGTGTCGCCAACGAACACAGCATCACCCACGACATAGGCGATGCAGGCAGGCGTGTGACCGGGGACGTGCATGACAGTGACCGGCAAGGCACCGATGGCAAAGCTTTCGCCGTCGCGGAACAAGTGGTCGAACTGCGATCCGTCCCGAGCGAATTCGCTGCCGGCGTTGAACAGTTCGCCGAACACGCGCTGGACCTGGACGATATCGGCTCCGATCGCGATTTGCCCGCCCAGCCGCTGCTGGAGATAGGGCGCCGCAGACAAGTGGTCGGCGTGGGCATGGGTTTCGAGCAGCCATGCCACTTTCAGATCAAGGGACATAACATGGGCAATCACCGCGTCGGCCGAGGTCGTCGCTGTGCGGCCCGAGGCCGGATCGAAGTCCAGCACCGAGTCGATGATCGCTGCCTCGCGGGTTGCCGGATCGTGGACGACATGCGTGACGGTGAAGGTCGCGGAATCGAAAAAACTAGCAATTCGAGGGCGCAAGGCAGCGTCCCCCGAGGCTTGGCATATCTGCGCAGTGGCCTGCTCCAGAACCCTATCCTGATTGGACATGGCGCTCTCCTTTTTGGAGCGCACAGCCTATTCGCAAATTTACGCCAGCGTCCAGCTTTGCCGCAAATTCAGGGTGCGCCGGACGGCGCGGCCAGTGCTGCGCGAAAGCGGCGCCGCACCAGAAAGGGCTCAAGCCAGCGTCCGACCAGATAGACCAGAGCGAAGAAGCCGGCGAGGACATATCCCTCGTCCGGCGAGTGGCGCCCCTCGTCCTTCTTCTCGCCCTTCTTTTCGTCTTCCTTCTTGTTCGGGTCTTCCGGCGCGGGCGCACCAAGGAATTCATCAACCGGGTTCAGCTTTTTCACCGGCTTGGGCTTATCGGCGTCTTTCGCGGCTTTTTCCGAGGCCTCGGCGCTACCGGCCTCCCATGCGTTGATCGCAGTTGCCAGTTGGGCAAAGCCGAGGAACAGCAGCGGGGCGAGGAAGCACATCAGCAAGGCGTGGCTGAACAGATCGAACCGCAGCACCGCGCCTGCGCCCGCGGGTTCGATCCACAGCTTGCCGCGGGTGAAGGTGGCCAGCTTGTCCTGCGCGGCCGGGTTGTGCTTGCTGTATGCGAGCAACGCGCCCTCTGCCGATACCGCCGTGCCAGGGGTGCGCAGCAGCGGATCAAGCCGGGCAAAGGCTTCCTCGGCGCTCATCGCCGGGTCGATCGGCACTGCGCCGCGCACGCGCCAGATATGATCGATCAGCGGTAACGAGAAGCCCGCCGTGGCAGTGCGCGGCGCGGAAAGACTGCCGCCCGCCCCGCTCACTCAGCCGGTTCCAAATGGGCCGGTTCCAATCGGGCCGACACCGTGCCGCCGCCGAGCCGCCGGGCGAGCGTCGCTCTGGCCCCGCGCCAGCCTTCGCGGAAGGGATAGACCATCGTCTCGCCAATGGGCATCCGGCGCCCGCCTTCCATGCCGAGGATCTCCGCCTCGCCATCGACGCAGGTGCCGAAAATGCGGTCCCATATGATCCAGGTGCCCGAATAATTGCTGCGGGTCGCCTCGTAATCCTGCGAATGGTGGACCGAATGGTGCTCGGTGGTGTTAAAAAGGAAGCGCCACCAGCGAGGGCTGTTGAAGCGAACATTGATGTGCTGGTAGATGCCCACCGTCATCCCGATCGCGCCCGCCAGCAGGAAAGCGCGCGGCAGGAAATCGAAGAACCCGCCAATCCCCAGCCCGATCAGGAACAGCTCGACCGGGTTACCGACCGCGCCCTTGTTGATGTTCAACTGGGTGATGTAGTGATGCGGTGCGTGGGTCAGCCAGAGCGGGTGCCAATTGTGCATCGCGCGGTGCATCCAGTACTGGCCGAAATCGAAGATCATCGAAATCAGCACTGCCTGCACCAGCAGCGGCAGCCCCGTAAACCAGCTGAACTTGTCCCAATCGAACGCGCCCTGCACTGCTCCAATGATCGCCCCGTCACCGATATAGGCATCAACCATGCGCAGGAAGGTCATGCCGAGCGCGACATAGAAAGCGTCGGTAGCGAATTCCTTCCAAGTCAGCTGCCAGCTCTGGTAGCGCGGGTTGACCCATTCCAGCACCAGCAGGAGCACCGTCCAACCCAGGCGGATCGCAATCGCAGTCGAGGCGACAGCCAGCCAGTTGGGGGCGTAATACCAAAACCCGATCGCCAGCAGCAGCATGGCGGGCTGGAAGTATGTAAAGACAAATTGCTTGATCGGCCCGCCTTCGACCTTGCCGATATTGTCCCAGCCGACGGTAACGGGCGCCTGCGCGCCGATGATCCGCTTGCCCACCTGAACTCCGGCCATATCGCGCTCCGCTTGAGAGTAATCTCGCGTCACCAGCCATGGCCTCCCCGCGCGCGCGAGAAAGTGGGCAAATGACGTAGGTCTGCGCGATCCCGAAGTAAGTATCTGTTTTGACTCTGCCGACGTGTCATTCGGTCATCAGGCGGACGGCAATTGCGGTCGCCGCCGCGCGCGTTTCAACCCCCAGTTTGCGAAACACCTGTTCAAGGTGCTTGTTGACCGTTCGCGGGCTTATACCAAGAATTTCGCTGACCGTCTTGTTGGTTTTTCCATAGCTGACCCACAGCAATACTTCAGCCTCGCGGCGGGTGAGGCTGCCCTGCTTCTGAAGCGCGGCGATCTTGCCGTCCTCGCGCACTTCGGTGAGGCGCAGCAGGACCTCGCCGGGGCGGTCGCTTTCGAGCAGGGCAAGGTCGATATCGGTGCCGCGGATGCTTGCCCGCACGACCATACCGGGCTGAACTGTACCTCCGCCGATCAGCGCCTTTGCCGCCTCGCCGACAGCTTCGGGCAGCGCCCCGGCATCGGCATTCCACGCAGCATCAACGCCAAGGAACAGCGCCTCGGCTTGGGGCGTGCACCAGATCAAGCCGCCATCCTCACCCAGCGCCGCGATACTGCGACCCGCCAGCCCCAGCGCGAGCCGCGAGCGATAGGCTCCGCGTGCGTTGGCCAGGTGGACGCGAATGCGCGCCAGCAGTTCTTCGACCGCGATGGGCTTGCGCACATAATCCACCCCGCCCGTTCCCAGTGCGGCGACGAGGTGTTCGGGATCGCCCAGCCCGGTGATGAAGATGACCGGGATGTGCGCGGTTCGGGAATCGCGCTTGATCGCCTGGGTGGTCTCGATCCCGCTCATGCCCGGCATCACCGCATCCATCAGGATGAGATCGGGTTGCACCTCGGCCAGCAAATCCAGCGTCGCCTCCCCGCTAGGTGCGATCAGCACCGTCATGTTGGCCGCGTCCAGAGTATCGACCATGAACCGGAGCGAATCCGGATTGTCGTCAACGACGAGGATGGTATCTTTATGTTGCATCGGGCCGCACCGTTCTGGCGATATTTGTTAATGCTTTCAGGTCGAAACTGTCGAGTGCCGCACGCATCTGTTCTGCGAGCGCGCCCGCCTCCGGGGCGAGTGTAGCCATCGCGTCGATCTCGGCCTCAAGGCTGCGGACATGGCCGATGCGCACCAACCGCTCGATCTCGGCGCAATGCGCGGCGATCAGGGGAGTTACGACGAAAGGCAGGGCACAGGGCGCGTCAGGAGTGCGTGCGGCCCCGCCCGCCGCGCCCGGCACGCGCACCCACTCGATACCAAGCTGGCCTGCGATGACATCGAGAAGGACGGTGAAATCGAAGGGCTTCATCACGAAGGTGTCATTGGCCGGCCCATCGGCAGGCGGCGTGCCGGCCGATTGCGGCGCCTCGCCCGAAAGCATCACGATCCGCAAGGCCGCCCCGTGGCGGGCGCGCAGTTGTGCGGCGAGATCCCAGCCGTTCTCGGCGCCCAACAGCACGTCACACAGAACGAGATCGGGCAGCACCTGCGCGGCAAGCGCAAGGGCAGTGGCGGCATCGCTGGCGGTGCGGATCTGGAAGCCGAGCGCCTCCAGCAGGCCGCGCACCATCGCCAGATGCGCCGCATCGTCGTCGATCAGCAGCACCCAGCGGTCGCGGCCGATATAGCCCGTCACCGCGCCTGCTTCCGGCGCGGGTTCGGTGGGCGGGCTGAGCGGCTGGGAGAGCATCAGCCGGACCGTGAAACGCGATCCTGTGCCGGGCGCGCTCTCCACCCTGATCTCGCCGCCCATGATGTGCACCAAGGCCTGCGTGATCGCTAGGCCGAGACCGACTCCCGGACGCTCACCTGCCGGGCCGCTCACCCGTTCAAAGGGGGCAAAGATTCTGGTCGCATCCTCAGCTGCAATGCCGATGCCGGTGTCGATGATGGTGAACGTCGCCAGCTCGTTGCGATAATCAACCATGAGGGTCACGCCGCCGTGGTCGGTGAACTTGATAGCGTTGGTCAGCAGGTTGATCAGAACTTGCCGCAGCCGCTTGGGATCGGCGTGGACGAACTCGGGAAGCCGTTCCGGGCGCTGCAGCACCAGCGCCAGCCCTTTGGCCTGCGCCTGCAAATCGAGCATGGCGATCAGCTGGTCGAGGAACTCGGGAAAGCGGATCGCCTCACGCGATAGCTTCATCGCCCCGCCCTCGACCTGCGAGATGTCGAGCAGCCCTTCCACCAGATGCGCAAGATGTTCGGCGCTGCGGCGGATAACCCGTGCAGCGGCGAGCGCGTCCCTGCCGTCTCCCCGCTCGATCAGCTGGGCATAGCCATAGATGGCATTCAGGGGGGAGCGGATCTCGTGCGCGACGCTGGCGAGGAAGCGGGTCTTGGCCTCATTGGCGGCCTCGGCAGCAGCGAGGCGCGCAAGCGCCTGCTCCTCGGTGGGCGGTGCCCCGCCCCCCTCACGCTTCAACCAGTCAAGCATGCGCCCCGCCATCCGTTCTACCGCGAGGCGATGTAGGCGCGCCAGCCGCCAAGATGGGTGATGTCCTCAGCGCCCGCCAAAGCCCGCGGTTCGGCCACGAAGCCCTTGACGCTGCTACCGTCGGCAAGGGTCACGGTGCCGATCGCGAGCGGCGGCGGCACTTCGGCGACGAAGCTGCCGAAGCTTGCCATATCGAGCTCATAGACCTCGAGCGCGATGCCGGCCCCTTCCTCCGCGTGCACCAGCGCCGGCTTTGGCGGCACGCTATCGGCCATGGCATAGAGCCGGTAATTGGGCGCAGTGGTGAAGGCGCCGACGAAGTTCGCATTGCGGCTGGTCAGCTGCCAATGCAGCGGCATTCCTTCGAGGTGAGCGCCAACGACGGCGAGTTTGACAGTGTCCATGTGGTCTCCAAGATCAAGCGGTGGCAGGGGCGGCAGGTCGGCCGAGGCCAGATAGGTTTGTGCAAGGGCGATCAGCGCCTTGTCGCTATGGGCCGGGCCGATGAAGGTGATGCCGAAGCCTGTATTGTTGGACCTCGCGCCCGCCGGGACGGCAATCGCGGCCATGTCCAGCAGGTTCACGAAATTGGTGTAGAGCCCGAGATTGCTGTTCAATCCCACCGGCGCTTCGAGCAATTCGGCCACCCGGTAAGTGGTGCCTGTGGTGGGAAAGGCGAGCGCATCGACCTTGCCCCACAAGCCCTCGGCCCCGCGCGCCAGTTCAGCGAGGCGGTAGATGCCGTTCCACAGCTCGGTCGCCAGCATCGTGGCTCCTGGCGCGATCACTTCGCGCACGGTGGGATCGATTGTGAGCGGATTGCTTTTCAGCAGCGCCGCCACCGCCGTGGTGCGCTCGGCCACCCACGGCCCGCCATAGAGAAGCTGCGCGGCTTCGAGCAGCGGGGCAATGTCGATCTCGACCAGCTCGGCTTCCTGCGCCAGCGCGGCAAGCGCAACTTCGTAGAGATGCTCCGACTGCACATCGCCGAAAAACTGGCGCTGGTCGCGGCGCGGCACGCCGATGCGGCGTCCGGTGAGCGGCACGTCTGCACGCGGGCGCGAGAAGGCGTCCTCGGCATCGAAGCCCGCCAGCACCTCGTCCACCAGCGCAGCGTCATCGAGCCTGTCGGTGAATACGGTGATGCAATCCAGCGTGCGGCAGGCCGGCACCAGCCCGCGCGTGCTCCAGCGGCCCTTGCTGGGCTTCAGCCCCACGAGGTGATTGAACGCCGCAGGCACCCGTCCCGATCCGGCAGTATCCGTCCCGAGACCGAAAGCCACCAGCCCGGCCGCCGTGGCCACCGCCGATCCCGAACTCGATCCCCCGCTGACATAATCGCGGTGATAGGCGTTCCTGGGGATGCCATAGGGGCTGCGGGTGCCGACGAGCCCGGTGGCGAACTGATCGAGATTGGTCTTGCCGACACAGATCGCGCCGGCCGCCTCCAGCCGCTCGATCACCGCCGCCGATCGCTCCGGCTGGTAGGCAAAGGCAGGGCACGCAGCGGTCGTCTCCATCCCCGCGACATCGATATTGTCCTTCGCCGCATAGGGCACGCCTGCCAAAGGCAGATGCTCGCCAGCGGCCACGCGCGCGTCGATGGCGGCAGCGGCGGCGCGCAAGGCTTCGGGCGAGGCGCGGCTGATCCACACCTGCGGCTGGTGCGCGTCATAGGCGGCAAGCCGCAAGATGGCGTCCTCGATCACGGCAAGCGCCGTGGTGGCACCGCTGTTGACGCCTTGCGCAATCGCGCTCGCGCTGAGGCGGGTAAAGGTGCTCATGCGCGCCTCCGCAAGGCGACCATCGGCGCGCCGGGCGCGAGCGATTGGCCTTCCCCGATAAAGACCGCCGCAATCGTGCCGCTGGCGGGGGCCTCGAAGGGACATTCCATCTTCATCGCCTCGATCACCGCGATCACCTCGCCTTCGGTAACAGCGTCGCCCGGGCTGACGAGCAGCTTCCACACGCTGCCGCCGAAGGGCGCTTCGATCAGCTCCGCGCCATCGGGCACCACGACAGCCGCCGCATCGCCTGCGCCGCTATCGGCAGCAAGCAGATCGCTCACCCGGTCGAATTCCCCGCTCGCCTCCCACGCAGCGCGTTCGGCAGCGAAAGCTTCCCCGCGCCGGTCTTCGAAGTCGGCAATGCTGGCGGCATTTTCGGCAAGGAAGGCGCGGTAATCGGCAAGGCGGAAGGTGGTTTGCTCGATCCGGATAGCGCGCCGCCCATGTGGAAAATCGCGCCGCCAATCGGCCAGTTCGTCCGCCGAAACGGGGAAGAAGCGGATCTGGTCGAAGAAGCGCAGCAGCCACGGCTTGCCATCGGTGAAGGCATCGGTCTGCCCCTCCCCCGAGTGACGATGCGTATTCCACACCTGGATGGTGCGCCCGAAAAGCTGGTAGCCGCCCGGCCCCTCCATGCCATAGATGCACATATAGGCCCCGCCGATCCCGACCACATTGGGCGGGGTCCAGGTGCGTGCCGGGTTGTATTTGGTGGTCACCAGCCGGTGGCGCGGATCGATCGGGGTTGCCACGGGCGCGCCGAGATAGACATCGCCAAGGCCCAGCACGAGGTAGCTTGCATCGAAGATCAGGTCTTCGACCGCCTTTGCGTCCGCAAGGCCGTTGATGCGGCGGATGAATTCGATGTTGTCCGGGCACCACGGCGCATCATCGCGCACGGTGCCGATATATTTGGCGATGGTCTCCTCAATCGCGGGATCGCGCCAGCTAAGGGGCAGGTGGACGATGCGCGAGGGCGCTTCGAAATCGGCCAGATCGCCCATCGCCTCTTCTGCCCGCATCAGCGCGGCCAAAGCCCGCGACTGATCGAGCGCCGCGCCGTCAAAGTGCAATTGCAGCGAACGGATGCCGGGGGTGATGTCGATCACGCCGGGCAATTGCATCTCGCGGAGCGCCTGCATCAGCGCATGCACGCGGATGCGCAGCTCGATATCAAGCACGATGTCGCCATATTCGACGAGGATGTTGCGGTCGCCCTGCTGGCGGTAGGTGGTGCGGGGACGGGTGGCCGTAGCGGAAGTCTCGGCAAGGATCGGTGAGAGGTCTGCGATGGCGCGGGAGATTTCGGTGTTGCCGATGCTGACCGGCACGAAGCGCACCCGGTCATCGGGCGCGAGCTGGCCGATCTTCCAACGATCCGCAGCGATCACGGTAAAGGGGCAGACGAACCCGCCCAGCGAAGGCCCGTCCGGGCCGAGGATGATCGGCATGTCCCCGGTGAAATCGACCGCGCCAATGGCATAGGCATTGTCGTGGATGTTGGAGGGGTGCAGCCCCGCCTCGCCCCCGTCGCGCCGCGCCCATTCGGGCTTGGGGCCGACAAGGCGCACGCCGGTGCGGTTGGAGTTGTAATGCACCTGCCACTCGGCCTCCAGGAAGGCGTCGATATCGGCAGGCGTGAAAAAATCGGGTGCGCCGTGGGGGCCGTAAAGGACGCGCAGGTTCCATGTGCGGCCGAATACGGGAAGCGGCGCGGGGTCCGGCTCTCCGGTGAGCGCATCGCCCAGATGCAGCACATCGCCCGCCACCAGCGCGCGCGCTGCAGCGCCGCCGAACTGGCCGAGAGTAAAGGTGCTCGCGCTGCCGAGATAGGGCACAACATCCAGCCCGCCCGCAAACAGGATATAGCCGCGCATCCCTCCGCCCGTAGCGCGGCTCATGGCGAGGGTCCGACCGGCAGCGACAGTGATCGGCGCCCCGCGCGGCGCGGGTGCCCCGTCAATCGTCGCACCGAAATCCGCGCCGGTCAGGCAGATGGTGGCGGCGCTTTCGAACAGCAGCGTCGGGCCGCTCGCGGTGACTTCGAGGCCGGCTGTGCCTTGCGGATTGCCGAGAATGCGATTGCCGATGCGGAAGCTGAGATCATCCATCGGCCCGCTCGGCGGCACACCCACGTCCCATAGACCGAGCCGTCCGGGCCAGTCCTGCACCGACGTCGCCGTGCCGCCAGCGATCACCCGGAAGGCGCGGCGCTGGTAGGCGACGGTATCAAGCATCCGGGTGGAGACCTTGCCGCTGGTGAAGCCGGGCGCACGCACCACCTCGCGCAGCCATCTGAGGTTGGTCTCGATCCCGTCGATGCGCGCGGCGTCCAGCGCGGTCTGCATCGCGGCAATGGCCGCCGCCCGCGTGTCGCCCTTTGTGATGAGCTTGGCGAGCATCGGATCGTAGAACGCACTGACCTCGGTGCCGGCCATCACCCATGTCTCGGCGCGGATGTCATCGGGGAAGGCGACATTGGTGAGCGTGCCCGTGGTGGGGCGGTAATCTTGTCCCGGGTCTTCGGCGTAAAGGCGCACTTGCACCGAGTGGCCGCGCGTCTCGGGGGCTGGCGCGTCCAGCATTGCGAAGTCACCGCCCGCGCCGCGGATCATCCATTCGACAAGGTCGATCCCCGTGACCTCCTCGGTGACGCCGTGTTCGACCTGAAGGCGGGTGTTCATTTCGAGGAAGAAGAATTCCTCGCGGGCCGCATCATAGAGGAATTCGACCGTGCCGGCAGAGAGGTAGCAGGCAGCCTCGCCCAAACGGACAGCGGCAGCGATCAGCTCGGCGCGCTTGGCCGGGGCAAGGCAGGGCGCAGGCGCTTCTTCCACCACCTTCTGGTTACGCCGCTGGAGCGAGCAGTCACGCTCTCCCAGCGCCATGACCCGCCCTTGTCCGTCGCCGAAGATCTGCACTTCGAGGTGGCGGGCGCGCGGAACGTAGCGTTCAAGAAAGACGCCCGCATCGCCGAAGCTCGCCTCGCCCTGCCGGACGACCGCGGCAAAGCCTTCGCGCAAGGCGGCTTCGCTCTCGCAGATGCGCATTCCGATCCCGCCGCCGCCTGCCGTCGCCTTGAGCATCACCGGATAGCCGATCTGCGCCGCCGCCTCGGCAGCCTCATCCTCGCCGGTGAGCAGCCCGGTGCCGGGCGCGAGCGGCAGTCCTTGCGCCGCGGCGAGCGCCCGTGCGGAATGCTTTAGGCCAAAGGTGCGGATATTGTCCGGCGTCGGCCCGATGAAGGCGACGCCGGCCGCCGCGCAGCTTTCCGCAAACTCGGCGTTCTCGGCAAGGAAGCCGTAGCCCGGATGGATCGCCCCTGCCCCGGTCGCTCTGGCCGCCGCCAGAATCGTTGCCCCATCCAGATAGGACTGCGCCGCCGGCCCCGGCCCGATGCACACCGCTTCATCCGCTGCGCTGACATGGAGCGAGCCTGCATCGGCCTCGGAATAGACTGCCACCGTCCGCAGCCCCATGGCGCGCGCCGTGCGGATGATCCGCGTGGCAATCGCACCCCGGTTGGCGACGAGGACGGTATCGAAACTCACGCGGTAACGATCATGCGGACGGGCGTGGGGTTGAAGCCGTTGCAGGGGTTGTTGATCTGCGGGCAGTTGGAGACGACCACGATCACATCCATCTCAGCCCTGAGATCCACGGTCAGGCCGGCTGCGGAAATGCCGTCGACGATGCCGAGCGTCCCGTCATCCTCCACCGGCACGTTCATGAAGAAGTTGATGTTGGAGACGATATCGCGCTTGCCGCGCCCTTGTGTCAGGTTCGCTTCGAGGAAGTTGTCGACGCAGGCGTGTTGATGCCGCGTGTGATGACCATAGCGCAACGTATTGGACTCGCAGGAACATGCCCCACCGATCGTATCGTGATATTCCACCGCAGAGGCCGTGATAGTCATCATCGGACGGCCCTCGTTCGAGAGCAGCACCGTTCCGGCCCGCAGAAACAGGTTGCCCTGCATCGCAACCGTATCCTGCGCAGAGTAACGCTCGGCATCGTCAGCGGCGGAATAGATCAGGAAATCGACCGCCTGATTACCCTCCAGATCGACAATCCGCAGCACTTCACCTGCGGCGACATGGTGCAGCCACGGCGCGCGCGCAGGCACGATCTCGTCGTGAATGATTGTGCCCGTAAGGCCGGAGAGGGCCGGATCGCTCGTCATGTTCGTGTTCCGGTGAATAGGGTTAGCGGCGGTAGTAGTCCTCGGTGTTGAGATAGGCACGCAGCCCTTCAGGGGTGGCATTGCGCACCCCGTCCGCCTCGGGCGTCACCGGTCCGCGCCACGCGGTGATGCGCAGCGGGGTCGAGGTGTAATCAGGGCGCGGGTCAGCCACGTGGGGGCAGTTCGCGATGACCACGATCAGTTCCATTTCGGCGCGCAGCACCACCGCGCGGCCCGCCTCGAAGGGGCCGACCAGCGGCGTGATGCTGCCATCGGCCTCGATCCGCGTGCCCTTGAACAGGTTGATGCAAGGATGAACGTCGCGCCGCGTCAGGCCATGCTTGGCCGCGCCAAGGATCAGCCGGTCGCGCCCGTTGGGAAAGGCGCCCGAGTTCCGGCCCTCCCCGTATTTCCGTGCGTTAGATGCCGCATTTGAGGCACCGCAGAACGTATCATGGGTCCCCGCGCTGTCCTCGAGAATGCTGGCCAGCACGCGGCCCATATCGCTCAGCAGCAGCTTGTCCGCGCCAAGATAGGCGTTCCACTGCACCTTCACGGTATCGGCGACATTCAACCGCTCGCTCGGCATTTCGGCGTTGAAGATATTGAGCGACGCGCAGGCATCGCCGCCCTTGTCGATCAACCGCAGGCGCGTGCCGCGCGCGATCCGGCGCGAGGTGTAACCACCGGACGCAACCGTTTCTTCCCACACGAGATCGCCGGCCTTCGCCCCCTCGGGAAGATCGTCCGCCAGCGGGGGGAGCACCGGCATGGTCTCGACCCGGATGCCGCCCTGCGCGCGGGCGTGTTCGCGCGCCGCCTTGGGATCGGCAAGGCTCACTCCGCCGCTTCCTTCGCGTCCGGCAGATCCTGTTCATGCAGCGGCGGCAGCAGCGCGGTGGTGGTGACCAGCTGCAATTGCTGCACACCCCGGATGGCCCGCAACGCATCGCACAATTGCTTCAGCCGCACCGCCGGGCCTTGCACCAGCAGCACTTCCAAGGACTGGTCGTTTTCAAGGAACACGTGCTGCGAGGAGATCACCTCCTTGAGGTAATCGGATTGTGTTTCAGCCAGTTGCTGGCGGACCCTGCCACCGCTTGCCGCATAGACAATCGTCACCGTGCCCGCGAGCATCGCCTCGGGCCGGGTCAGCGCCTCATGTTCGGCCAGCGAATGGCGGATCAGTTCGGCGATCAGTTGCGAGCGCGAGGGCAGCGCGCGTTCTTCAACCATCATGTCGAGCTGGCGGAACAGCTCGGCAGGAAGGCTCATTGAGAGGCGCGCAAGCCTTGCGGGTTCAGGGCGCGAGGGATCGGGGGAGCTCATGCAAAAACCATTTCAGGTATTAACTTTCGTGTCAATCGTAATACCGGGCGCATCCGAGGCGGCTTCATCCGCGTTCTTGCGGGTCAGCGCGAGATCATAGACAACCCCTGCGCCATAGCGGTGCGGGGCGTGCGGATCATGGCGGTGCTTGTCGAGCGTCAGCACCCTTGTGCCGAGGCCGAAGGCTTCCTTGATGTCATGCGTGACCATGATGATGGTCAGCCCGTGCTCGCGCCACAGCCGGGTGATGAGCCGGTGCATATCGCCGCGAATGCCGGGATCGAGCGCGCCGAAGGGCTCATCCAGCAGCAGGATGCGCGGGCGTTTGATCAGCGCCTGCGCGATAGCCAGACGTTGCTGCATCCCGCCCGACATTTGTGCGGGGTAGAGATCGCGGGCATCGGCCAGCCCGACCTGCTCCAGCATCGCCTCGGCCTCGGCCCGGGCCGCACGGCGCGCGCTGCCGAACAGGCGGGCGGTGAAGGGTGAGGCAGAAAATTCCAGCCCCAGCAATGTGTTACCCAGCACAGTTAAATGCGGAAACACCGAATAGCGCTGGAACACCACCCCGCGGTCCGGCCCGCATTCGCCCGGCAGCGGGGCACCGTCCAAGGTGATGCGCCCGCGCGTCGGCTTCTCCTGCCCGAGGATCACGCGCAGCAGGCTGCTTTTCCCCGCGCCCGAAGGTCCGATGATCGATACGAAAGAACCCTCTGCAATATCGAGCGAAATCCGCTCAAGCACAACCTTGTCGCCATATTCGACCCAGACATTGGCAAGGCTCAGCAGCGCCATCAGTGCGCGCCCGCGTGGGCCCAGCCGAACAGGCGGCGGCTGGAATGCGACAGGGCGAGGTCCATCACCACTGCCAGCAGCGCGATCCACGCTACGTAAGGGATGATGACGTCCATCGCGAGATATCGGCGGACGAGGAAAATGCGGTAACCCAATCCTACATCGGCCGCGATCGCCTCGGCCGCAATCAGGAACACCCATGCGGGGCCAAGCGACAGCCGCAGCGCCTCGAACAGGCGGGGCAGCGCTTGCGGAAGCGCGACGCGCAGCACCACGCCCCAGGAATTCGCGCCCAAAGTCAGCGCTTTGACCACCTGTTCACGCGGCAAGGCCCCGATATGCCCGGCCACGTCGCGGATCATGAAAGGCGCCACCCCGACAACAATCAGCGCCACTTTGGCCGCCTCTCCCAATCCAAACACGATGAAAAGCACGGGCAGGAGAGCGACAGGCGGGATGACAGCAAGGGCGGTCACAAGGGGGCCTAGAGTGGCCCTGACCGGGGGCAAGGCGCCCAGAGCGAGGCCTACCAACAGCGCCGATGTTGTGGCGATGCCCAATCCCAATCCCAGCCGCCACAGGCTCGCGAGGGTATCGGCCCAGAACAGGTATTGGCCGGACAGGGGATCAGGCTGGAACAGCAGCCCCGCCATGGCCGCTGCCATCGCGCCGGGAAGTGGCAGGATCTTGTCCGCCGGATTGTCCGCATGGCGCGCGGCGGCTGCGACAATGTAGCCCAGCGCCAGCATCAGCAGCGGCGCTGCCCCAAGCAGCAGCGCGCCCCGGCGGGTCGGGCTGGCAGTCACCCAGCGCATGGGGCTACAATTTCCCGTCGGCAGCAAGCTTCATATAGGTGTCATCAAAGCGAAGGGTGATCGCGTTCGCATCCCCCAGCGTCTTGGCGCCCGGAAACGCCATGCCCACCGCATCGGCCGACCGCGCGCCCTGCCCGAATAGCCCTTGCGCGAAGCTGAAATCACGCACGCGGGTCATGGTGGTGATGAGATCGCCCGATTGCATCGCGGCCACCGCCGCCTTGGGATCGGTATAGAGGAAGGTGGTTGCGAGCTGCCCCTCGAAGGCCTGCGGATCGCTGCCCGCCAGCTTCGCCATCGCCGCCCGAGCTGCCGCGCCTTCGGCATCCTGCTTCGCCATCAGCGCCATCGTCTCATACCAGATCCCGGCCAGCGCCTTGCCGAGGTTGGGATTGGCCTTGAGCACTGCCGTATCCACCACCATCAAGTCGAGGATCTCGCCCGGAATATCGGCCGAGGTGAACACGGCTTTGGTGCCCGCCACGCCCTTCATCGTCGTCACCTGCGGGTTCCACGCCACCGCCGCCGTCACATCCGGCGAGGCGAAGGCGGCGGCGATATCGGCATCCGAGGTGTTGACCGTTTTCACGTCGGTCAGCTTCATACCCGAAGTTTCGAGCGCGCGGGCGAGCAGGTAATGCGAGACCGACAGTTCGGCCAGATAGACCTGCCGCCCCTTGATCGCGCCCACACCATCCGCGCCCTTCAGCAGCACCGCATCATTGCCGTTGGAATAATCGCCCAGGATGATCGCGCTGGTATCCTTGCCGCCCGCCGCCGGGATGGTGAGCGCGTCCATGTTGGCCACCGTCACCCCGTCAAGCTTGCCTGCGGTGTACTGGTTCACGCTCTCGATATAGTCGTTGACCTGCACAAACTTGATCGTGATCCCGTACTTGTCGCCCCACTTCTTCACGATCCCGGCCTGCTCGGCATAGGGCCAGGGCATCCACCCGGCATAGATCGACCAGCCAATGTTGAATTCGGTCTTGGGGGCTGCGGCCTCTTCCTGCGCGCCGGAACACGCCGTCACCAGCAGCGCGGCAAGGCCAAGGAGGAAGAAACGGGCCGCGCGGGAGAGGTGGTGGAGCATGATTCGTCCCCTATGTTGCGACTGCGAACATCCGCGTTGCCGGAGCGTTTGTCCACCTTGAATTATTACGATTGATTGAAAACGTAATATAAGGGAGATTGGTTCCACGCTAGCAGGAAAAGCGCCGCAACCGCGCCCGCGCCTCCTCCTGCCGCCGGATGGAGGCCGATTGCCATGACCACACCCGCCGCCCGACCGCTCGTGACCATCATCGCTGCTGCGCTGGCCACCAGCGCCTGCGCCGAGGAAGGCCCGCCGCCTGATGACGCGGTCGGCCCGGTGCCTGACTTGGCCGAAAACGCGATGAAGGTGCCCGGCTTTGCCGATTTCCTCGCGGTTGATGGCAATGCGGTGTGGGTGACCAATGATGGGCGCGTGGAAAAGTGGACGCCCGCCGGGCTTGCCGCCAGCACCCCCGTCCCCCGCCCCTGCGGCGCGATGACCACCGCGGCGGGATCGCTGTGGGTGGCCAATTGCAAGGATGGCGAGGTGTGGCGCATCAACCTTGCTACTGCCGCCGTGGAGGCGAAGATCGCCACCGGCCTCGCCAACCCCAAGGGCGAGACCAATGTTGTCTCGGGCGCAGGATCGGTCTGGGTGCCGTCAGACCCCGCAGGCAAGGTCGCGCGGATCGATCCTGTGACCAACACCATTGTCGCGACCATCCCGGTGACGCCTGAAACCTGGTATCTGGCCTTCGGCTTCGATGCGGTCTGGGCAGTGTCGAGCGAGGGCAGCACCCTTGAACGGATCGATCCGGCCACCAACACCGTGACCGGCAAGGTCACCATGGGCGACACGCCAGGCTTTCTGGCGGCAGGCGAAGGCGCGGTGTGGGTACAGGAACAGGGCGACGGGACGGTTGCCAAGGTTGATCCGGCCACGCTCAGGATAGCGGGCCGCACCAAGATCGGCGCCAAGCTCAAATGGGGCGATATTGATACCGGCGCGGGCGCGGTGTGGCTGCGCACCACCGAGCAGCAGACGATGGTGGTGATTGACGCAGCCACACTCAAGATCCGTGCCCGGATGGGGCCAAGCGTCGGCAGCGGCGCGCTGCGCTGGACACCGAAGGGCGTGTGGACCTCGGCGCATGACAACCAGACGCTGTCATGGTGGAGCGCGCCAGCAACGCCTGCCCCCTGACCCGCCCGGTCGGCAAAAGGAAAAGCGCGCGAGGTGGTGGCCCACCCCGCGCACTGTTTCATTCATGGTCCGGTTGCCGCGCAACCGAAAAGCGGCAGGCCTAGAACTTGTAACCCAGTTCCAGCCCGAACCGCTGGCGGCCGCCCGGCGAGATGAACGATCCGCCGAATTCGACCGCGGTGATGACCTCGTTCAGATACTTCTCGTTGAACAGGTTTTCCGCATAGGCAGTGATCGACCAGGTCTGGCCTTCAAACCCGATGCGCAGGTCCATCACGCTGAAGGTGTCACGCTGCGCGACCGAGTAATCGGCATTCCCAACCACTGCCGGCAACGCCAGCGCCGAACCGGGCAGCAGGCCGCTGAACAGGGTCGGGTTGGTGTCGTCCTGCATGGTGTGGAACCACGTCGGCCCGGTGATGCGGTAATCGGCGCGGGTGACGAAATCGATGCTGTCGCTGACCGGCAGATCGATCTGGGTGCCAAGGTTGATGGTGTAGTCCGAGGTATAAGGCGACTTGTTGCCCACGGTTACCGGACGCGAGGCATTGGCCAGAATCTCGCTATCGGTGACGTTGGCCGATCCGAACAGCGTCCAGCCCTTGACCGGCTCGACGCTGAGGTTGATTTCGGCGCCCATCACTTCGACTTCGTCAATGTTCGAGACGACGCGCAGCAGGCCGAAGCCGCCCACGAAGAACTCGAAGAACTGCATATCGTCGATCTTGGTGTAGTAACCCGCCAGATCGAAGGTCACCGAACCATCGAGCAGACTGCCCTTGACCCCGGCTTCGAAGGCGCTGGAGGTTTCCTTGTCGAACTGGTCGTTGATCCGGACATTGGTGCCGATGAACTGGTTGAACGCCGAATTGACGATCGCGGCCGAGCCCTGGTTGTTGAAACCGCCCGATTTGAAGCCGATGCCCCAGTTACCATAGAGGTTGATGTCGTCGGTCAGCTCGTAACGCATCGAGATCTTGGGCTGGAACTGCTTGAAGCTCTCTGCCTGCGGCCCGATCGGCTGGACATTGCCGCCCACCACCGCTTGCCCCGGGTTGATCGGCCCGCCGGTGATCGGATCGCGCACGGCCGGCACGAGGCTGCGGATCTGCCGGTCCTCGATATCATAGCGGCCGGCAAGGCTGACACTGAACCGGTCACTCACGTCCGCATCGATCGAGGCGAAGGCTGCGTAGACGTCGGTCTTGAAGCCATCGTGGTAAAGCTGGGTCGTCGGGTTGCCGGTGCCCGGCGCGTTGTAGAGCTGGCGGCTGACCCCCTGCCCCAGATCCGCACCAAGGCTGACACCCACCTCGCGGTCGATGTGGAGGTAATAGGCGCCGAGCTGCCAGTTGATCGCCCCGTCATTATCGGACGCAAGGCGGATTTCGCCGCTGATGTCCTTCTGGTTGCGAACCTGCAACTGGGTGCCGTCACAGGTCGTGGGGCTATAGGCGCCGAAGGTCGATCCCGTTGCAGGGTTGAAGATGAAGGGGATCGGGCTGCGGCCGATGAACGTCGGCTGGTTTAGCGGGTAGCCGGTCAGGGACGCGGTCGAAGCGGCGCAGGAATTGGCCGCAGCCACCGATGCGGGCGTGGCGCCCGGGAAGGTGAAGCGCGCAAAATCGGCCGAGGTGCCGTCGGCGGTGAGGGACTGCTGCACATCGCTGTAGAGCACCCATGCGGTCAGCACCGTGCTTTCGAACTGGTGTTCAACCTTGGCCGAGGCCTCGAAGGTGGTCTGATCGTTGGTGGGACGGATGTTCGAATAGAAATCGAACGGGTGCGTGTTGACGTCCTCGAAGAAGGCCGGGTTCACGGCTGCAAAGTTGGGCAGGTGGAAGCTGGCGTTGAAGTTGATCGACGCGCCCTTGAGATCGGAATAGCGGCTCTTGATGTCGAGCTCGGTGTTCGGGCCCAGCTCGGTGACAAAGCGCGCATCGAGGCCGAAGACTTCCTGATCGTCGATCGTCTTGGAATTGCCGAGGAACCGGTTGCGGAAGAAGCCGTCGGTGCGGAAGTAGTTGGCCGAAACCACCAGCCCGGCGGTATCGCCCACGGGGGTCGCGATGTAGCCGTTGGCAAGGTAGGTGTTGTCCTGCGCGGCGCGGACCATCATCCCGCCTTCAAGGCTGTCACCCGGCTTCAGCGTCTGGAGCACGATCGCGCCGGCCGCCGCGTTGCGGCCATAGAGCGCGCCTTGCGGGCCTTTGAGGATTTCAACCTGACGCAGCGTGCCTTGGTTCTGGTTGAGCTGGGCGGTGTTGGTCTTGAGGATCCCGTCGACCACCAGCGCAACCGAGCTTTCCGCGTCGCGCGCGCCGTTGATGCCGCGGATGTTGATCTGGGTGTCGCCCGCTTCGGCGGTGCCGGTGACGATGGTGACGCCCGGGGTCAGCTGGATGAAGTCATCGGCGCGCTGCACGCCAGTCTTGGCGAGGCTTTCGGCGGTGAATACGGTGACCGCCGCAGGCACTTCGGCCAGCGTTTCCGACTGGCGGCGCGCGGTGACGATAATCGCGCCTTCTTCCTCGGCCTGAGCGGTTTCGGGTGCATCCTGCGCCATGGCAGGCGCGGACAGGGCGATGGCGCCAAGAGCCGCGCCAGAGGCAAGAACGAGACGGACATTCATGGGACGGCTCTCCTGAAGTGGGTAATCAAAGGTTGAAACGTGAGCGGATCAGAGGCGCAGGCCAGCATCAGTGCGTTCGCTGGCTGCGTTGAAGATGACGGCAGGAAAAGGGCGTGAGGCATCGGCCGGACCTGCCCGGAAGCTGGGCCCGGCACTGGACAGGGCGCTGGCTGCGCCTACGGACTCGCTTCTTGCGAGCGGCACAATGGCCTTGATGCGGTTCACGGCACTCCCCTGTTGCCTATTTCGCGCTGGTTATTGTATACAAAACGCTCCCGTCAAGCACTATCCACAAATGACGCAAGAAGGCCGGGAAGGTGTGTTTTTGTCACCGCAGCCCCTTGCGAGGCGCAGCGGCCGATCCCACAAGGAAAGCGCATGACCGCACAGGAAAAATTCCCCTGCCCCAGGCCCCACCGCTCATGAGCCGCGCTTCCGAACGCGCCTATGCAGCGATCCGCGCCCATCTTCTGAGCGGCGCGGTGAAGGCGGGCGAACAGATCACCGAAGACCAGCTCGCCCAGATCACCGGCGTCAGCCGCACCCCCGTGCGTGAGGCTGTGCGGCGGCTGGAGGACGAGCTGCTGCTGGTGCGCTCCGATACCAAGCGGCTGTTCGTGGCGGATTGGAGCCGCGACGATATCGAAGAAATGTTCAGCCTGCGGCAAATGCTCGAATGTCACGCCGCCGAACGCGCGGCGACGCGGCTTTCCCGAGAGCAGATCGCCGCGCTGGAAGGCTTAAACCGCGAACTCAAGGCCGCGATCGAACAGCCGATGCCGGATGTTGCGCGCTTCCTCGATGCCAACCGCGCCTTTCACGAGGCGATCGTCGATGCGGCAGATTCGCCGCGGCTCGGGCAGTTGCTTGGCCGCCTGGTCGAAGCCCCGGTCGTGCTGCGCACCGCCCGCACCTATTCGCAAAGCGATCTGCGGCAATCTGCGCGCGATCATGACGAATTGGTAGCCGCGTTTGCCGCGCGCGATCCGGACTGGGCGCGCGCGGTGATGGGCAGCCACCTGCGCCGCGCCTTTCACACTTTCGCCCGCGCGGTCGGCCCTTCGGCGAACGACGCCACCCACGGTTCGCGTGCAAAAGACGCATAAGAACGCTGGGCGACGCTGACGGTTCCAAGCAATCGTCATGCACCAAGCATCATTGCAATTGTATACAAATCGGCTAATTCACCGCTTCCGGGCTCAGGCAGCAGCAATAGGCGATTCACGATGTCACAGGGCACCATCGAACTGGTCGAAGTCGGCCCGCGCGACGGCTTGCAGAACGAGCCGGACATTATCGCGACCGGGACCAAGCTCGATCTGATCGGCCGCATGATCGGCTACGGCGCGCGGCGGCTGGAGGTGGCAAGCTTCGTCCACCCCGCCCGTGTGCCGCAGATGGCGGATGCGGAAGCCGTGATCGCCGGACTGCCGCCCCGCGCCGACTGCACCTATATCGGCCTCGTCCTCAACAAGCGCGGCGTACTGCGTGCCCTCGCCACCCGTGAAGGTGGTGCGCGCGGGATCGATCAGGTCGGCTGCGTTGTGGTCGCCAGCGATACCTTCGGGCAGAAAAACCAGGGCCAGACCATAGCGCAAGGCATCGCGGAAACCCGCGCCATGTTGCACTTCGCCCGCGAGGAAGGGCTGCGCGCCCAGGTCACCATCAGCGCCGCTTTCGGCTGTCCGTTCGAGGGCGAAGTCCGCCACGACACCGTGCTCGCCATCGCCGAGGAAGTGGCTGCAGAAAGCCCTGAGGAAATCGCGCTCGCCGACACCATCGGCGTCGGCACGCCGTGGGAAGCGGGCGAATTGTTCGGCAAGCTTGGCGCATTGCTCGGCGGACGCATCCCGATGCGCGCCCATTTTCATAACACCCGCGGCACCGGCATCGCCAATGCGTGGGAAGCTTACAAGGCGGGGGTGCGAGTGTTCGACGCATCGCTTGGCGGCCTCGGCGGCTGCCCCTTCGCGCCCCGCGCCACCGGCAATATCGCCACCGAAGACCTCATCTACATGATGCAGCGATCGGGCGTGGAGACGGGCATTGATCTGGATGCGGCCATCGCCGCCAACAAGTGGTTTGCGCAAGTGCTGGGGCGGGAACTCCCCTCGGCCGTTGCGCGCGCAGCATAACAAGAGGAAACGGCATGACGTACAGGCTGGGTGTGGATGTGGGCGGGACTTTTACCGACCTGCTGCTGTTCGACGAGGCGAGCGGCGCCTTCTGGCGGCACAAGACCCCTTCGACCCCGCATGACAGTTCGGAAGGCATCCTGACCGGCGTCAAGGCGATCATGGCGCAGGCGGGCATCACGCCTGCAGACATCGCCTATTTCCTCCACGGCACCACGGTCGCCACCAATGCCGTGCTGGAGGGCAAGGGCGCGAAGGTCGGCCTCGTCACCACGCAAGGGTATCGCGATATCATGCAGATCGCGCGCAGCTTCGTGCCCGGCGGGCTAGCCGCGTGGATCGTGTGGCCCAAGCCGCAGCCGCTCGCCCGGTTGGAGCACACCGTCGAAGTGCCCGGCCGCATGGACGCCCAAGGCCGCGAGGTCGCCCCGCTTGATGAAGACGCGGTGCGCGCGGCTTTGCGCAAGCTCAAGGGTGACGGGATCGAGGCGCTGACGGTCAGCCTGATGAACGCCTATCTCAACGGCGCGCATGAAGCCCGCATCGGTGCCATCGCGGCGGAGGAACTGCCCGGCATCCCTGTTTCGCTGTCCCATGAAGTCCTGCCCGAAATGCAGGAATACGAGCGCACGCTCTCGACCGTCGCCAACGCGGCGGTGCGTCCGGTAGTGAGCAAATACGTCTCCAACCTGCGCGAGCGTCTGGCGCACGAGGGCTTCAAGGGCCGCCTCTCGCTGCTGCGTTCCGATGGCGGCTTGATGAGCAGCCAGAAGGCGGAGGAACACCCCGTCAACATCCTCATGTCCGGCCCCGCCGGCGGGGTGACCGGCGCGTTGTGGGTGGCGAAGAATGCGGGCTTCGAGAATATCCTGACGCTGGATGTCGGCGGCACCTCGACCGATGTGGCGCTGATCCAAGGCCTCGAACCGCGCCGCCAGCGCACCACGGAAGTCGGGCACCTGTCGGTGCGCGCCTCGGCATTGGATGTGAAGACCGTTGGCGCAGGCGGCGGCTCGATCGCCCACGTGCCGCAGCTTACTGGCGCGCTACGCGTCGGGCCGGAGAGCGCGGGCGCAGTGCCCGGCCCGGTCGCCTACAACAAGGGCGGCACGCTGCCGACGGTGACGGACGCCAATGTGGTGCTCGGCTACCTCCCTGAAGACCTGCTCGGCGGCAGCTTCAAGCTTGACCGCGAGGGCGCAAAGGCGGCGGTGCAAACCATCGCCGATGCGCTCGGCGTCACGCTGATGGAGGCCGCGCGCGGGATCATCGATATCGTCAACGAGAACATGTTCGGTGCGCTACGAATGATCTCGGTCCAGCAGGGCTACGACCCGCGCGAGTTCGCGCTGATGGGTTTTGGCGGGGCTGGCCCGCTGCATGTGAACGCGGTCGCCCGCCTGATGGGTTCGTGGCCCGCCATCTCGCCCGTCTCCCCCGGCGTGCTTTGCGCCTTGGGCGATGCGACCACGCGAATGCGCACCGAAACGGCGCGCAGTTTCTCGCGCCTCGCCAAGGATACGAGCATCGCCGATCTCGTCGCCGTGCTGGATGAAATGGCCGCCCAGACCCGCAGCGAATTGCTGGCGGACGGCATTCCCGAGGATCAGATCACCTCGCTGTTCGAAATCGACGTGCGCTATGCCGGCCAAGCCTTCGAAGTGCCGCTGACGATCACGCAGGACATTCTCGAGGCAGACGGGATCGCAGGCATCCTCGCCCGCTTCGACGAGGAGCACCTCAGGCTCTTCACCTTCAACATGGACACCCCGCACGAGATCGTGAACCTGCGTGCGGTCGCCCAGGGGCAGTCCCCTGCCCTCCCCGCCACCGAACTGCCCAAGGGTGACGGCAAGCCTGATGCGGCCAAGATCCGCGACCACACCGTGTGGATCGACGGGGCCGAGCGCCCCGCGGTGATCTATGACCGCGCCAAGCTTCGGCAGGGCGACGTCATCGAAGGCCCGGCGATCATCACCGAGATGGATTCGACCACTCTGGTCGAACATGATTGCCGCGCCGTTGTGGACGCTGTCGGCAATATCCTCATTACTCTCAAGGCGAAGGGATAAGACGATGCCCGCCACCATCATCGAAACCAACACCACCCCCTTCGCCAAGGTCGCGATCGACCCCGTCACGCTCGACATCATCGAGAACGCATTGCGCAACGCGCGCATCGAGATGGACGCGACCCTCGTGCGCACCGCCATGAGCCCCGGCATCCGCGAACAGGGGGATGCCTTCCCGCTGATCTCGGACCCTGCCGGCAAGATGATCGTCGGCCAGTTCGGCAGCTTCATCGACGGCTTCCTCAAGCAGTTCGACGGCACGATCGAGGACGGGGACATGATCTTCCTGTCCGACCCCTATTCCTGCGGCGGGGCGGTCAGCCACTCGAACGACTGGCTGGTCCTGCTCCCGGTGTTCAAGGACGGCCGCCTGCTCGCCTATACCGCGATGTTCGGCCACCAGAGCGACATCGGCGGCTCGGTCCCCGGCTCCATGCCGATCGGCGCGTCATCCATCTTTGAAGAGGGCGTGCGCATTCCGCCGGTGAAGATCTGGAAGCGCGGCGAATACAACGAAGACCTGATGAAGCTGGTGATGCACCAGACCCGCAAGCCCGACTGGTGCCAGGCGGATTTGAACGCGCTGATCGCAAGCTGCCGCGTTGCCGCACGCCGCGTGGTCGAAATGGCCGACCGGTTTGGCGATGATGTCTATGTCTCCGCCACGCAAGAACTGCTCGCCCGCAACCACCGCGCCATGAAGGCGCTGCTGGCGATGGCCGTGGCGGAAGAACCCGTCAGCTTCGAGGATTACATCTGCGATGACGGCAAGGGCTACGGCCCCTACAAGATCCGCTGCACCATGCGGCGCGTTGGCGACAAGGTAATCCTCGATTTCGAGGGCACCGATCCGCAATCGGCCGCTTCGATCAACTTTTTCCTCAATGAAAACATGTTCAAGATGTTCTTCGGCATCTACATGATCATGGTCTTCGATCCGCAGATCCTGTTCAACGACGGGTTCTACGATCTGATCGAGGTGCGCATCCCGCAAGGCTCGCTGCTGAAGCCGCACTTCCCCGCCGCGCTCTCGGGCCGCACCCATGCTTTGGGCCGCATCTTCGACATTCTGGGCGGGCTGCTCGGGCAGAAGACGCCGGAGTTCCTCAACGCCGCCGGCTTCTCCTCCTCGCCGCACCTGTTCTATTCGGGCTGGGACGCCCGCGAGGATGGGACGCGCAACTGGTTCCAGCTGTTCCAGATCGGCTTTGGCGGCATTCCGGGCCGTCCGCTGGGCGACGGGCCGGACGGGCACTCGCTGTGGCCGGGCTTCACCAACGTCCCCAACGAGTTTCTCGAACGCTACTTCCCGCTTCGCATCGAGCGTTATTCGACCGGGCCCGACAGCGGCGGCGCGGGGCTGCATCGCGGGGGTAATGGCATCCACATGACCTACCGCTTCCTCGCCGATGGCGAGATCGCAATCCATGACGACCGCTGGTTCGTGCCGCCTTGGGGCGTCAATGGCGGGCAACCGGGCGCGCGGGCGCGCAAGGTGCTGGAGCGGGCCGATGGCACCACCACCATCGTCGGCAACAAGGTTGAAAGCGTCAGCGTGAAGGCGGGCGATCTGCTGCACTTCATCACCTGGGGCGGCGGCGGCTGGGGTGACCCGCTGGCGCGCGATCCGGCGCTGGTCGGCCTCGAAATCCGGCAGGGTCTCGTCACCGCCCAAGGCGCACGCGCCTATGGCGTTGTTGCCGACGCCGGGGGCGCGGTTGACTATGTTGCGACCGAAGCCCTGCGGGCGGACATCGAAGCCTCTCGCGGGGAACTGCCGCTGTTCGATTACGGCCCGGGCATTGATGCGCTGCGCGCCAATTGCGAAGCCGAAACGGGCCTTCCCGCCCCCGTCCAGCCGGTCTGGACGACCTTGCGGGAAGCCGCGGAATGAGCGCGCTTGCAGGGATCAAGGTCGTCGAAATGGGCCAGCTTCTGGCCGGCCCCTTCTGCGGGCAATTGCTCGGCGACATGGGCGCGGACGTCGTCAAGATCGAGCCGCCGGGCGCGGGCGATCCGATGCGCAACTGGGGTCAGGGTGACGAGAAGGTGCAGTGGGAGGTCATCGCCCGCAACAAGCGGTCGGTCACCTGCAACCTGCGCGTGCCCGAAGGTCAGGCGCTCGCCAAGCGGCTGATTGCCGAGGCCGATGTGCTGATCGAGAATTTCAAGCCCGGCACCCTCGAACGCTGGGGCCTCTCGCCTGCAGAGCTTCACGCGGTCAACCCCGGCCTGATCATCGCCCGCATGTCCGGTTACGGGCAGGACGGCCCCTATTCCGACCGCGCCGGCTTTGGCGGGATCGGCGAGGCGATGGGCGGGTGGCGCTATGTCGTGGGTGAGCCTGACCGGCCGCCTAGCCGCATGGGCATCTCGATCGGCGACACATTGTGCGCCACCTACGGCGCGATGGGCGTGCTGGCCGCGCTCCACCACCGCGACAAGACCGGCGAGGGGCAGGTGGTGGATTCCGCCCTGTACGAGGCGGTGCTTCAGGTGATGGAGGGGCTGGTCCCCGAATATGACCGCAACGGCGTGATCCGCGAGCGTTCCGGCTCGGTGCTGAAGGGCATTGCGCCCTCCAACGTCTACACCTGCAAGGACGGCGTCTACATGATCGGCGGCAATGGCGATGCGATCTTCGCGCGCCTTGCCCAAGCGATGGGCCGCCCGGAATTGTCGAGCGACGAACGCTATTCCAGCCATATCGCACGCGGTATCCATCAGGACGAGTTGGACGCGCTGATCAACGCCTGGACAGGCACGCTCACCGTGGACGAGGTGGACGCGTTGATGATCGAATATTCGATCCCTGCCGGCCGCGTCTACCGCGCGCCCGAAATGCTCGCCGATCCGCATTTTCAGGCGCGCGAGGCGATCATCGAGGTCGAGACGCAGAACCGCGGCAAGATCAAGATGCAGAACGCTTTTCCCAAGCTGTCCAAGACCCCCAGCACCATCCGCCGCCCCGCGCCCGCAGCGCCGGGGCAGGACAATGCCGAGGTGTTTGCCGAGCGTCTGGGGCTGGACGCGGCCGAGCTTGAGCGGCTGACAGCGGCGGGGATCATCTGATGGGCGGCCCCTCGGCTTCCGACAATTATGCCGGGGTGTATGAGGGGCGGCTCCAGCCGGGGACACGCCCTGCCCTGCTGATCGTCGATGTGGTGGCGGCCTATCTCACCGAAGGCTCGGCGCTGTTCATGGAGAGTGCCGCTGCTGCCCGCGATGCCAATGCGCGGCTGGCGGCGGCGGCGCGCGCCAGCGGCGTGCCGGTGGTGTTCACCAACGTCGCATACAAGCCGGACGGGTCCGACGGAGGGGTGTTCTATCGCAAGGCGCCGGTGCTCAAGGCCTTCATCGAAGGCTCCACCCTTGGCGCTTTCCCGCCGGAACTCACCCCGCTGCCGCAGGAGCGGGTGTTCACCAAGCAATACCCTTCCGCCTTCTTCGGCACCGGCCTTGCCGAGGTGCTTCATGCAGACGGCATCGATACCCTGCTGATCACCGGCTATTCCACCTCGGGCTGCGTCCGCGCCTCGGCGCTCGACGCGATGCAATACGGCTTTGTCCCGCTGGTCGTGCGCGAGGCCTGCGCTGACCGCCACGCCGCCCCGCACGAAGCCAATCTGTTCGACCTTCAGGCCAAATATGCCGAAGTCATAAGCGAGGCCGAGGCGCTGGCCGTGATCGGCGCTCCTACAGGCCGGGTCTAAGGCAAGGCTGCGCCAAGCCCGGTGTGACAGGGGTCTAACGGGGGTCTAGATAGGGTCTGGATGGGGTCTGGATGGGGTCTGGATGGGGTCTAGCCGGGGGTTGGAGGGGGTCTGGAACGGCCACTATGCCGCCCTTACCCCCGGAAAATCAACGATTTTCCCAAATCCCCCGCCAGATTTCAGCCGAAACCACCGTTCCACCGGTATTTCCGCAGCCGCAACCCCTATCGCAACCTTGCGCCTGTAGGAAAGGCCTCAGCCCCTCCACCCGATCGACACGAAGACATTGCGCGGCGCGCCCGGATCGAAACCGCCGCCGCCGCCGGGGCGCACACGTCCGGCATATTCCTCGTCGAGCAGGTTGTTCACCCCCGCCCCGATGGTGAAGCCGCCCGCCACCGGCCATTCGACCGAGGCATCCAGCACCTCGTAACCGGGCAGGAAGAAGTCGGCCACGTTGTTGTCAGCGCCCTGCTGATCGCCGACCGAGGTGAAGGTCAGCGAGGCGCGCGATCCATCCTTGCCGATCCACGCCAGCACGCTGCGCAGCAGGTGACCCGGTGCATATTGCGGGGTGAAGCCCGCCGCCGCGCCGCTGGTGAAATCGGCATCGAGCAATTGCAGGTTGGTGGACAGGCGCAGCGTATTCTGCCCCTTCGCGAAACCGTCAGGCCCGATCAGATCCATCCGCAAGGCCAGATCAACGCCCTGGTTGCGCATCGATCCGACATTCTGCCGCCGCGCGCCGCCCGCGCCCACCGCGCCAAACGGGGCACTGGCGGCCAGCGGTCCGGCAAGGAAGCCGACCTGATCTTCAAACTCGACCCGGAACAGGCTCGCATCCACGCGCACTGCGGGGATGGGTTCGGCCTGCACCCCGCCTTCGATGGTGAAGGCATAGGAGGCATCAAACGTCCCCGCCGCGTCGATCCCGGCCTGGAAGGTCACGCCGTCATTATAAAGCAAGGGCTTGAAGCCCCGGCTGGCATTGGCAACGAAGCGCAAAGAGGGGGCTGCGTCCCATGTCACGCCCAAGCCATAAAGCGCGACGGTGCTGGTGTTCTCGCGGTTGCCCAGCACGCCGTTGGCTGCACCCGGCGCGCCGCCCGTGGCACTGCCGATCGCAAGATCGAGCGTTTCGACAACCCGCTGGCGCAGGCGCTCGACACGGAAGCCGGGGACGATCTGGACATTGCCGACCCCAAGTTTGAGTTCACCGAACACCGCCGCCGTATCGCCGCTGCGCTCGGCCCGCGCCAGTGCGCCTGCGGTGCCGACGAAATCGGCATTGCTGGCGCCCTTGTCGACGAACACGGGCGCATCGGAGGTGTGGCCCAGCACGCCAAGGGTGAGGCTATGCTGGCTCTGGCTGCCGAAATCGTGGCGTGCGCGCAGGTCTAGCCCGGCGGTGTCGAAGGTCTGAAGTTGGCGGATCAGCACGTTGGCAGAGGGCGTCACCTGCCCGAAACCGCCGCCTGCCTGCCGCCAGCTTTCCCGTTCAAACCGGCTGTAGAAGGCCCGGGCGGTGACCTGGGTGGCGTCACCGGCCTGCCAATCCACGGTCAGGGTGGGGGCAAAGCGTTCTAGCCGGATGCGATCACGCGGGGTGGAGCCATCGCGGCGATCTGCGGCCATGCGCGCAGCGGTCAGCCCGCCCGGCTCGCCAAAGCGGCCCTGATAGTAATCGAGCGCGAGGCTGGCGGTGAGCGTATCGCTCATCACATGGCCGCGCAGGCGGGCGGTGGTCTGTTCGGAATCGCTGTTCACACGGCGCGGGCCGTCACCTTCCGCATAGGAGATGAAGCCGTCAGCGGCCAGAGTGCCATCCGACAGGGCAAGGCTGGCCAGCCCCTGACGCGCGTCCCAACTGCCCAGCGTGACGCGCGCCTGCCCTTCGGCGCCCGCTTCGCGCAATGGTCCGCGCAGCACGTAATTGATCGCTCCGCCCGGCTGCGGGCCATAAAGCAGGCCCGATGCGCCGCGAATGAACTCCACCCGCTCCACCACTTCCAGCGGCGGGATGAAATAGCCTGCGGGGTAGGAATACATGTCCGGCACGGCCGGCACCGCATCCTGAAGGGTGAGGATGTTCCAGCTTTCATGCGGCTCGCCCAGCCCGCGATAGGACAGCGAAGCCCATGACCCGTTCGACACTTCCGACACCAGCAGGCCGGGAATATCCGCCAGCGCCACGCGCAGGTTGCGCAAGGGCACCGGGGCGATGTCGCCCAGCACCGCGATGTCGCCCAGCTTGCCGGCGAAGATCAGCGTGCCGGATTCGTCGGGCAGGCGGTCATTATCGCGGCTGGCGGTGACGATGATCGAAGTTGCCTGACTGGCGGTGCTGGCCCCGCCTGCGGCCTGCGGATCGGCTGCGGGCGCCTCGCCGCTCGCCAGAGCGGGGGTGGCGGCAGTCGCAAGCAGCAGCGCAGCAAACGAGGGCAAGGTCAGCAGACGAGGGGACATCGGAGCTCCGGATCAGGTCGGGAAGGGATGTCCGCCTTTCTTGCTATTGCGAATGATTGTCAATGTGAAAAATGGGCAAGCGATGATGCGTTGCCTGCGTTTTCACCAGAGCTAACGCGGGCGCAGCATTGTCCAAAAGCGGGGGCCGCCGGGGACGTGCCATTCATCCACCACATCAAAGCCCAGCCGCTGGTAGATCACGACGTTGGCGGGGGTGGCGGTTTCAAGGCAGGTATCCACGCCCAGCCGCTCCGCCTCGGCAATCCCGGCACGGATCGCGAGGCCGCCCCAGCCCTTGCCCTGCGCATCGGGACGAACCCCGACATAGCGCAGATAGAGGTGGTCCTCCCCGCGCGGGATGTGGGCGGAGATGTGCTTGCCCACCTTGTCGGCGCGCAGGATATTGGGGCCGAAGATCGCCAGGAGCCGCCAGATTTCGGCCGGGGTCAGGGGATCGTGGTGGTGCACCTTGCCCGGCAGCCGCCACAGCGTCACCGCCTCACGCCCGGGCGAGGTGAGGATCATTCCGTGGCGCAGGTGATCGGCAAACAGCCAGTCGAAGAAACGCGGGCTGCGGCGCGCGCGGGCAGCGGGATCGGGGATGATCCAGCTAAGCGCCGGATCATCCGCAAAAGCCTGTGCGAGCGTGGCCACCGCCTCGGCGCGCATGGCTGAGGCCCCGTCGATAATGGTGCGTTCTGTTGTCATGCCCGGCAGGCTAGCGCCCTCGCGCTCAGTTGGGCCAGTAGATATATTCGTCGCCCTTGCGGTAAGGTTGGTCGAGCGTCCTGTCGATCGAGACCGGCGTGTCGAAGGTGCTGGCGTAAAGCGCAGGCTTGCGCCCCTTTTCGTGCGCGGCGATCAGGGCGGCAAGTTCGGCGCGCTTGGCGGGCTGGCTGGCGGCAAGGTTGCGCTGCTCGGTCGGGTCGGCGGCGAGATTGTAAAGCCACGCCTTGCCCTGCTTGCCGTTCACTTGCAGCTTCCAGTCACCGCTGCGCACCGCCTTGTAATAACCGCTCGACCAGAACAGCGGGGTATCGGCGCGCAGGCCCGTACCCTTCGCGGTATCCTTGCCGGTCAGCGCGGGCACGAGGTTGCGCCCGTCAATCGCCACGCCCGCAGGCAGCGGGGCGCCTGCCGCGGCAGCGAAGGTCGGCATCAGATCGACCTGCCCCACCGGCAGCGCCACCCGCGATCCTGCCGTCACCTGCGCCGGCCAGCGCGCCAGCAGCGGCACGCGGATACCGCCTTCGAAGAAACTCCCCTTGCCGCCCCGGAACGGCGCATTCAGATCGGGCAAGCCGATATAGCCGGGCGCGCCGTTATCGGACGAGATCACCACCAGCGTATTATCGGCCAGCCCCTCGGCGGCGAGCTTTGCCATGATCCGCCCGACGCTGCGATCAAGCGCGCGGATCATCGCGGCATAAACGCGCAGGCGGTGCGAGCCGATATCGCCAACCGCGTCATAGTCTGCGCGCGTGGCCTGCAAGGGCGAATGCACACCCCACTGCGCCAGATAGAGGAAGAACGGGCGGTTGCGGTTAGCCTCGATCACCTTGAGGCTTTCGTCCGTCCAGTAATCAGCAAGGTATCCGCCCGGCGCAAATTTCTCGCCGCCATTATAGCTGGTGACATATTGCGCCGAGGCCCACAGGAAGCGGTCGATCGCGTCAAATTCGATCGGGGCGTTGACGGTCTGCGGATCGCCCTCGGGCAGGTGCAGCATCCCGTCCATGTTGAGGCTTTCGTCAAACCCTTGCGCGTTGGGATGGAATCTGGGCGCATTGCCAAGGTGCCACTTGCCGATGTGGACGGTGTGATAGCCGCGGGTCTTGAGCACTTCGGCAACGGTCACTTCCTCGGGCGGAAGGCCCTGCTCCTCGAACGGCGGGGCATTCGCTTCGGCGTCCGGGTGGGTCAGGATCGGGGGGCGATCCGGCTGGATCTGGTTCCACACCAGCGGCACGATGCGCGGGAAGCCGGCGGGCGTGGGGGTGAATTCAAAGCCCGTGCGCGTGGCATAGCGCCCGGTCATCAACTGCGCGCGGGATGGCGAACAGGTGGCGTTGCCGGCATAGGCCTGCGTGAAGATCGCGCCCTCTGCCGCCAGCTTGTCGATATGGGGCGTTTTGATCCGGCCGCCTGCAACGCCGCCGCCAAAGGTGGAAAGATCGTTCATGCCGAGATCGTCGAACAGGATGAAGACGATGTTGGGCGGGCGTTCGGCGGGGCTTTGGGCGGCCTCCGTTGGCCCCTGTTGCCAGGGCACAGGGCGATTGGGCGCGACCTCGAGCGCGCTGCGCGAACGCACCAGCGCCAACGCAAGATCAGTGCGGAACGTCCACGCGCCACCTGCCGCCAGCGCCAGCGCGGCAACCGTGCCCAGCCCCGCCTTGTGCCACAGCTTCACGCCCCGCGCTCGCGCGTGCAGATGTTGAGCTGGCCTGCCAGCCCCGCCTCACGGTGCTTGGTGATCGCCTGATATTCCGGCGATTGCACCATCGCCATCATCGCCTTGCGCGAAGGATATTCGGCAATCGCCACCATGTCCCACGGCTCCTCGATCTCGCCGATCAAGAGGCCGGTGACCGCCCCGCCAAAGCGCAAGCTGCCGCCCACCGCCGCGATGCAGGCGCCCACCCCTGCGGCATAGCGGGCATAGGCCTCCGCCCCCGAAAGCTCGGGCTCCGCGCCATCGGCATAGGTGGCCTTGTCCTTGAACTTGAGCAGATTGACCATGCAGATCGGCTGGCCATCATCGCCGCCGAAGAAAGCCATCGCCTGTTCGGGCTTGGGGTGATGGGCATTGCTGACGATCATTGCAGGCCTCCCTTGGCGGCGACATCGAGAATGGCGGCGACGAAGCCTTGCGGGTCGTCCTCCTGAATGAAGTGCCCGCCTGAAAGCATGCGATGCGCCTGCCCCGCCGTGCCGGGGACGCGGCCGATGAAGCGCGTCTCGCCGGTGCGGGTGATCGGGTCGCCATCGGAAAAGGCGCAAAGGAACGGCTTGTCCCACGCATCGAGCACCGTCCACGCCGCCTTCTGATCGGGCACGGCGGCGTTGCCCTCGAAGGGCACGAAGCTCGGAAAAATCCGTGCGCCCGCCTTGTAACGCGCATCGGGGAATGGTGCATCATAGGCGGCAATCTCCGCAGGCGAGAGGCCGCGCTTGGTGCCCTTGGCGATGATCTTGCCGATCGGGAAGAGCGGGCTGTATTTTGAAAAGGCCCGCCAGATCGCAAAGGCGCGCGGCGCGGGGCCGCCTTCGGGCAGGCCGCCATTGGACAGCGCGACCGCGCGGAAACGTTCGGGCATGGCGGCCACCAGCCTGAGGCCGATCAGCGAGCCCCAGTCCTGACAGGCGAGCGTAATGTCCTGAAGGTCCAGCCCCTCCAGCCATTGCCGCATCCATCCTACATGGGCCGCATAGGAATAGTCGGTCTTGGCGGCCGGCTTGTCCGACTTGCCGAAGCCGACAAGGTCAGGCGCGACAACCCGGTATCCGGCCGCCACCACGGGGCCGATCATGTGGCGATAGAGGTAGCACCACGTCGGCTCGCCATGCATCATCAGCACCACCGGCGCATCGCGCGGGCCTTCGTCGATATAGTGGACGCGAAGCGCCGTGCCGGTCGCGGGATCGCGCACCTCGCTGTAATGGGCTTTGAAGGGAAAATCCGGCAGCGAGGCGAAAGCCTCGTCCGGCGTGCGCAGGACCTTCACGACAATCAATTCCCCCTGTTCAATTGGCCCCGCCCAATTGGCCCCTGTTTAATTGGCACGATGAATGTCATTATCGCGGCCCGGCGTCAATCCTCCGGCCAGCGCGCCAGCGCATCGCCCAGCATCCGCTGCACCACCGCTGCGGCTTCTTGCGGCGCAAGGTTCTGGTCATGGCGCAGCAGGCGCCAGGTGTTGAAGCTGAGAATGACATTGAGCCCGCGCGCCCCTTCGGCATCGGCAGCCACATCATCAGGCAGATGGGCGGCCAGCGCCTCGGCCTCCAGCCGTAGCTGGCGGCGATAGCCTTCCATGATGAAGGCGGATTCGAAGCGCCGGACATTGGCCGAGATCCTGTAGGGCATGATCGTCTCGAATATCCGCGCGCGGCGAGCGGCGATATCGAACAGCCTTTGCTGCCATGTCGCCCCCTCGGGCGGGCGCATCAGGATCGGCAGCACCTGCCCCTCGATCGCCTCGGCCATTTCGCGATAGAGCGCGTCCATATCCTTGAAGTGGCGGAACACCGATCTGAGGCCCACGCCTGCCACTTCGGCCACCTGCGCTGCCCCGGGAGACACCTCCCCGCGCGCCACCAGATCGAGCATGGCCGCCACGATCTTGGCCCTGCTCGTGCTACTGCGAGCGCGCCGGCCATCGGGGGCATTGGCGGCAGAGGACGGGATCAGATCGGATGCAGCCATGACCGCCGCAAAGTATGTTTCGGCATGCCGCCTGTCAATTGACCGGCAGGCGTTCAGTCCAGCGGGGTTCTGGGGAACATCCATTGCAGCGCCAGCGGCGCCTCGAACGGCTTCCACTGCCCCTCGCCCTGCGCCAGCCGGTCGGCAATTGCGATCATCACGCTGGGGTTGACGCCCAGCCCGCAATGGCTGGCATAGACCTCGATATTCTCGGCCGGCGTGAAGGCAGGCTTCTGCACCGATCCGCGCCAGTGGACGATGCCATCGGTCTTGGTCAGGATCGAGGTGGTGGGCACCGGCGGCGCTTCATCCAGCCCGCGGAACCGCCCGCCCTGCATCGCTTCGGGCTGCTTGCCGTTGAGCAGTTCGAACAGGCGCGCGGCGCTGGTGTGGTTGCGGTCATCGGAAATCGGGCTGCCAAGGCTGATCACCAGCCGCACGCGATCTGGATGCAGCTTGGCCAGTTCACGCGCCAGCACTCCGCCAAGGCTCCACCCCACCAGCGAAACCTTGCGCCCGGTATCGTCATTCAGCCGCTGAAGCTGCGTTTCCAGCCGCGCAATCAGGGCATTATCCACCCGCACATTGCGGCCGCTGTCCCAGCCATGCGCATCATAGCCCAGTTCCCGCAGCAAGCGCCGCATCGGGCTGGTCGAGGTGTTGGTAGCCATGAAGCCGGGCAGCACTTGCACCGCATGGCCATCCCCCCTGGCGAGGGTGGAGAGGAACGGGCGGCTCATGTAGAACGCGCCCAGTTCGAACATCGCGCGCCCTTCGGCCAGCGTCCAGAACCGGTGCGGCGGGCGGGCCACCTTGTCGAATTCGGCTTCCACCGCTGCCATTGTGGCCATGCTATCGTCCTTCGTTGATCGGGGTTTGCGGGCGGTCATGCCGGCTTGGCTGCAGGCTTGGACTTGCCCGCCTTGGCCTTGCGCTTGGCAGGCGGCGCGGGTTGCGGCGCAGCGGGGGCTGCGGCCTGTGTAGCAGACAGCAGCTCGGCGAAACTATCCTCGATGCATTTTACGTAAAAATCGGGATCGGGCAGCAATTCGCGGTCCGCGGTAAAGGCGATGGTCGCCTCGTCGCAATAGGATTGCACCACGTGCCCAAGGCCGAGGCCATCGGTGAGGCATAGCAGGCCCATCATGCTTTCCAGCCGCGCACCGGTAAAGTGGATCGGCACCGGCGGGCCGGGCACATTGGTCACCACCGTGGTGAACGGCGGGCTGACCCCGCGATTGGCGAGGCCGAGACGAGTGTAAAGCTGCGCGCCCAAGGCCATGAACAGCGCCGGGCTGACCTTGCTCATCTCGGTCATGTTGCGCGCGCCGATGGCGTCGGACATGGCCTTGGAATTGGCGGTTTGCGAGAACACGAAGGCCAGCCGTTCGGCCGGGTCTGCGATGTGGGTGCCGAGCGGCGCGATCATGGCGGCGACCTGATTGCCCATATCGCCCTTCTCGCCGCTCGCCCGCACCGAAATCGGGGCCATGGCGGTCAGCGTCTTCTTGGGCAGATCGTCCTTGGCCAGCAGATAGCGCCGCATCGCCCCGCCGATGATGGCGAGGAACACGTCATTGACCTTCGCACCGTCTGCCAGCGCGCGGATCGCCTTGATGTCGGCCAGCTTGAAGCTGCGCCCCTCGACCACGCGGTGGGGCGAGATTGCGCGGTTGAAGCGCGATTTGGGCGCGATCATATCCGCGCTGACGGTAAAATCCTTGACCACCAGACCCTTGATCGCCTTCGCCAGCCCCGGCGCGGCCTTGGCGGCAACTTCGAGCTGCTTCAGCGGATTGGTGACGGCGTTGAAGTAGCTCTTGCCCAGCAGTTCAATCGGGTTCGGGATGCGCTCCGGCTTCCACGTATCGGGCTTGGAGGGGGGCGGATCATTCGGGCGCAGCGTGTGCAGCGCCTCCATCAGGTCGATCCCGCTCATCCCGTCAATCGCGGCGTGGTGCACCTTGGTGACCATCGCAAAGCTGCCCTTGGCAACCCCGGGGACATTATCCAGCCCCTCGACCACGGTGAATTCCCATGGCGGGCGCTCCAGATCCAAAGGCCGCGCAAAGATGCGCGCCGCCTGAATGCACAATTGCCGCCAGTCACCCGGCTGCGGCAGGGCAACATGGCGCACGTGATATTCGAGATCGAAGTCCGGATCCTCGACCCAGTAGGGGTAATCCAGATCGAACGGCACCCGCACCAGCCGCTGGCGCATGGTGCGGCTCAATTGCGCGCGCTCACCGATGAATTGCAGGATATCCTTGAAGCGCACGAAGCTGCCGGGCGCGGTTTCCGGGTTATAAACCAGGATCGAGCCGATATGCATCGGCGAATTGCGCGTTTCCAGCGCGACGAAGGACGCATCCATTCCCTGCAATTGGCGCAAGGTTCTCTCCCCGTTGCCACCCGTTTTCGAGTGTTTGTTGCGCGGGAAGCTAACAGACACCGAGGCGCGGTCAACTTGCCGCGCCCGTTAAGAGCTTACGCTGCGGCTTTGGGCAGCAGCGCCAGCAGGGCAAAGCTCGCCAGCCAGTGTTCGCCCATATAGTCACCCTCGACATGGGGAAGCGCGGCGGCGAGGTGGCCTTGCGCGAGGCGCTGCAAGGGATCGTCCGGCGCGGTCCGGCCCAGTGCGCGGGCGATGTCCCTGAGGCACCATGCACGGCTCAAATTCAGCCCGTCGAGATGGGCGATCTTGCCGTCGCTGCGGTCAGAAACAGTGACCGGGCGGCATTCGCGGGTGAGCCAGCCGTTCGTCTCCACCAGCGCCTCGAACCACGGCGCGAATGCGAGATGCGGCATGACTTCGGCCATGAGCAGCGCGGCGGTGAGGACGGGGGAGAGGAATTCATCGCCCCCCGGCTCCCACCCGGCATAGTCGCGGCGGTGGGCGAAGGCGCGGGTGGCCCAGTCGTCGATCAGCATCACCAGCGCAGGATCGCGCCCCAAGGCCCAGCGCCGCGCCAGCACCAGCGCAAAGGCGGTGTTGAAATGCGTGCCAACGGTGATCGGATAGGTGAGGATGGCGAGGTAATCCCGCAGCCGCGCCGCGAACGCCCGCGCCAGGGGTTCCAGCCGCGCGCCCCATGCGTGGTCGCCGTGACGCGCAGCCTCGTGGTGGAGATACATCAGCCAGCCCCAGCCATAGGGCCGCTCGAACCCGCGAGCAGAGGGGCGATCCAAATAGGCGAGTTCCGCCGCCAGCTTCTCCGGGGTGAAGGTCGCCTCGGCCAGCGCCTCGATCTGCACGGCCTCGGGCATGGCAGGATAGAGCCGCCGCAGAGTGAGCAGCGTCCACCAGCCGTGGACGCAGGAATGCCAGTCGAAGCTGCCGAAGAACACCGGATGCGCCTCTTGCGGCAGGCGCAGGTCGTCCGGCCCGGTGAAGATGTGGTCGTCCTTGTAAGGATAGGCCCGCGCCACATGGCCCAGCGCCACGCGGGCAAACTTGCGGGCGGTGTCCTCGGTCAGTTCCACAGCCAGAAGGCTCCCACATAGATGATCGCGATATTGCACACGAGCAGCGGCACCGCCGTGCCCACCTGCTGGCGGATCACCGCGTTCTGGTCTTTCAGTTCCAGCAGCGCGGCCGGCACGATGTTGAAATTCGCCGCCATCGGGGTGAGCAGCGTGCCGCAGAACCCTGCCAGCATCCCGACCGCGCCGATCACCGCCGGGTTGCCGCCATAGGTCTGGATCAGCAGCGGAATGCCGATCGCCGCCGCCATCACCGGGAAGGCGGCAAAGGCATTGCCCATGATCATGGTGAAGCCCGCCATGCCGAGGGCGAAGACCACCACGGTCAGGAACACGCTGCCATCGGGGATCACCCCGCGCGCGATCCCGCCGATAATCTCGCCCACACCCGCCGCCGCAAACACCGCGCCGAGTGCGGCGAGCATCTGCGGCAGGATCGCCGCCCAGCCGATGGAATCGATCAGCCGCCGCCCTTCCTCGGCAGGCGCCATCAGCGGCGGGCGCAACCAGAGCATCGCTCCCACCAGTGCCGCCATGACGCCGATACCGAACAGGATCAGCGTTTCGCGCCGGGCCTCGAACAGGCCGGTCTGGCCAAGCGGGGTGTAGTTATAGAGCATCGTCCCCGCCACCGCCGTCAGCGGCACGACCAACGCGGGCAGGAACAGCCGGTTGCCGAGCCGCTCTGCATGGGCCTGCCGTTCGTGCGGCGAGGTGGTCGGCGGGTCGCTGCGCTTCAGCCCGCCCAGCCCCGCAATGCCCACCATCGCCAGCACCAGCACGCCGTTCGCCAGATCGGATAGATGGCTGCCGAGGAGGAAACTCGCCGCCAACAGCGCCCAGAAGGCGGCATTGCCCCAGCGTCCGTCCTTGGCGGACAGCGCCGCCCAGACCGCGAAGGCCCCGCCCGCCAGCACATAGAGCCATTCATAGGTGATCACGTGCGCACCCTCCCCAACCGCCGGTCAAAGGCGAGCACCCGACACGAATGGATCGCGAAGGCGGCAAGCGCGGAAGGGATCGCCCAGAGCGAGAGTTGCAGCGGGGTAAGCGGATAGCCCGCGGCCTCGAACACGCCCTGGATCAGCAGGATCGAGGCGATGGCAAAGAAGATATCCTCGCCGAAGAACAGCCCGACATTGTCGGTCGCCGCGGCCATGGCTTTCACCTCATCGCGCGCAGGCTCAGGCAGGTCGCCATGGGTCTTGACCGCCGCTGCCTCGGCCATCGGCGCGACCAGCGGGCGCACCGCCTGCGCGTGCCCGCCAATGTCCTTCATCCCCAAGGCCGAGGCCAATTGGCGAAAGGCGAGATAGGCCACCAGCAACTTGCCCATGCTGGCGCCGCGCATCCCCTCGATCACGGCGCGGGCGCGTTGCTGGAGGCCGTATCGTTCGAGCAGGCCGATCACCGGCAGGATGATCCAGGTGACCGAGATATAGCGATTGTCGTTGAAGGCCTTGCCCAGCGCCTCCACCACGGCGATGAGATCAAGCCCCGCCAGCACGCCGGTTGCCAGCGCGGCGCTGACCACCACCAGCAGCGGATTGAAGCGCAGGGCAAAGCCCAGCACGACGATGGCGATGCCCGCCAGCGGCCAGTAATTCATTCGCTTACCTCTCCAAAGCCCCCGCCTCCGGGCGTCAGGATCACGAAACTGTCGCCGGGCTGCATGGCGGCAGAGCCGGTCGCGCCCAATTGCTCGATGCGGCCGTCGGCGCGCTCCACCCAGTTCTTTCCGGGCAGCGCATCGCCCCCGCTCGCAAGCCCGCGCGGCGCGACCTTGCGGCGATTGGCAAGGATGTTGGCGCGCATGGCTTCAAGGAAGGTCACGCGCCGCACCACACCGTCACCGCCGCGTTGCCGGCCCTCGCCTCCCGAGCCGCGCCGGATCGCGAATTGATCGAGCCGCACCGGCAGGCGGGTTTCGAGGATCTCGGGATCGGTCAGGCGGCTGTTCGTCATGTGGGTCTGCACCGCGCTGGTGCCGGGGTGATCCGGCCCGGCGCCAGAGCCGCCGCAGATCGTCTCGTAATATTGGTGGGCCGCGTTGCCGAAGGTGAAGTTGTTCATCGTCCCTTGCGCAGGCGCGATGCGGCCTGTGGCGGCGAACAGCGCATCGGTGACCACCTGCGAGGTCTCGACATTCCCCGCCACCACCGCTGCGCCGGGACGCGGGTTCAGCATCGAGCCTTCGGGCACCACCAGCGTCACGGGCCTGAGGCAGCCGTCATTCATCGGGATCGCATCATCGATCAGCGTGCGCAGCACATAGAGCGCGGCGGCGCGGGTGATCGCGCGCGGGGCGTTGAAATTGCCGGGCAACTGGTCACTCGTGCCGGTGAAGTCGAACACGGCAGAACGGCCTGCGCGGTCGATTTTTATGGTGACCTTCACGGTCGCACCATTGTCCATCGGGTAGGCGAAATGGCCATCTTCCAGCCCGCCGAGCAAGCGGCGCACGCTTTCCTCGGCATTGGCAAGGACGTGGTTCATATAGGCAGAGAGCGCCTGCGCCCCATGTTCCTGCGCCGCGCCCGTCAACAGTTCCGCCCCGCGCGTGCAGGCGGCCAATTGCGCGCGCAGATCGGAGAGGTTGCGATCCGGATTGCGGGCCGGGAATGGGCCGGATGCCAGAACGCTTCGCAATTCGGCCTCGCGGAAATGGCCCTCGTCCACCATCAACAGGTTGTCGATCAGCACGCCTTCTTCCGCGATGGTGCGGCTTTCGGGCGGCATCGATCCGGGGGCGATCCCGCCGATATCGGCATGATGCCCGCGTGCGGCAACGAAAGCGTCAGGCTCATCGCCCTCGCCCGCGTAGAACACCGGCACGATCACCGTGACGTCCGGCAGATGCGTGCCGCCGCGAAAGGGATCGTTCAGCACATAGGCGTCCCCGCGCCGTAAGCCCCTCCCATCGCGCGCGCTTCCCCGCGCTTCAATCACCCGCGCAATGCTGTCGCCCATGCTACCCAGATGCACCGGAATATGCGGCGCATTGGCGATCAGCGCGCCGCTTGCGTCAAACAGCGCGCAGGAGAAATCGAGCCGCTCCTTGATGTTCACCGAGGTCGCGGTGGATTGCAGCACCACGCCCATTTCCTCGGCGATGGCCATGAAGAGGTTGTTGAAAATCTCGAGCCGCACCGGATCGGCGGCGGTTCCGGCGGCGCGGGTCCGGGCGAGCGGCACGCACCGCGAAAGGATCAGGCTGCCTTCAGACGCCAACCGCGCCTGCCAGCCTTCCTCGACCACGGTGGCCGAGCCGGGGTCGATCACCAACGCAGGTCCGCGCACCACATCGCCCGGCTGCATGGCGGCGCGGGTCATGGTCGGCCAGCGGCCCGAAGCCTCGCCCGCCACCGCCACGGGTTCGGGCACGGCAGCGCCCAGCCCGCCTGCTTGGCCGCAGGCCTCGACGCTCAGCGCCTCGATGATGATCGCGCCTTCCGCCTCGGAATAGCCGAAACGCTGGCGGTGGAGCGCACGGAAGGCGGCGTCCATCGCTGCTGGCTCGCCGCAGGGGATGGCGAGCAAGCTGTCGCTCCCGGCGAAGCGAAGGCGGGCGCTGGGGGCGAGCACTATGGCGTCGGCGGCGATGCCTTGCGCCAGCAGATCGGCCCGCGCCTGATCCTCCAGCGCCGCCAACTCGCCTGCAAAGCTCTCGCCCAGGGGACGCATCAGGGTGCTCTCGCGGATCGCCTTTACGGGGGCAAGACCGATGCCATAGGCTGACAGCATCCCGGCCAGCGGGTGCACCAGCACCGTCTCCATCCCCAGCGCATCGGCGACGCGGCAGGCGTGCTGGCCGCCCGCGCCGCCGAAGCAGGCGAGCGCATAGGTTGTCACATCATGCCCGCGCGCGACCGAAATCTTGCGGATCGCCGCCGCCATATTGTCCACCGCGATGGCGAGGAAGCCTTGCGCGATCTCTTCCAGAGGCTTCGGTTCGGGCAGCATCGCCGCGACCGCCTCCAGCCGCGCTCTGGCGGCTTCGGGGTCGAGCGGCTGATCGCCACCGGGGCCGAACACGGCGGGGAAGAAGGCCGGGTCGATCCGGCCGAGGAACAGGTTACAGTCGGTCACCGTCAGGGGGCCAAGCTTACGGTAGCAGGCCGGGCCGGGATCGGCGCCCGCGCTCTCGGGGCCGACACGGAAGCGCGCGCCATCGAAGCGGCAAATCGAGCCGCCGCCGGCAGCAACCGTGTGGATCTGCATCATCGGCGCAGCGACACGCACGCCCGCCACCACGCTGTCACCGGTCAGTTCCACCTCGCCCGCATAATGGGCAACGTCCGTGCTGGTCCCGCCCATGTCGAACCCGATCAGCCGGTTGTGGCCAAGCGGCGCGCAGGCCGCCACCATCCCCACCACGCCGCCCGCCGGGCCGGACAGGATCGCATCCTTCCCCCGGAACGCGCCAACTTCCGCAAGGCCTCCGTTCGATTGCATGAAGGAAAGCCGCCCGGTGGCCGGCAGGCTGGCGGCGAGCTGATCGGTGTAGCGCCGCAGCACAGGCGAGAGATAGGCGTCGACCACGGTTGTATCGCCGCGCGGGATCAGCCGGATCAGCGGCGCGACCTCGTGGCTGACGCTGACCTGCGCAAAGCCCAGATCGCGCGCGATGGCCGCCAGCCGCGCCTCGTGCGCGCGGTGCTGCCAGCCATGCATCAGCACAACTGCGAGCGCATCGAAGCCCTCGGCGCGCAAGGCAGCGAAATCCGCGCGCACAGCATCCTCGTCCAGCGGGCGCAGCACCGTGCCGTCCACGCCGACGCGCTCGTCCACCTCGATCACCTTTGCGGGGAGCTGCTGCGGCAGGACGATATGGCGCGCGAAAATATGGGGCCGCGCCTGCGTGCCGATCCGCAGGGCATCGCCAAAGCCGCGGGTTATCGCCAGCGCCAGCCGTTCGCCTTTCCGTTCGAGCAGCGCATTGGTGGCAACTGTGGTGCCGATGCGCAGTTCGGCAATCGGCGCGTCACCATATTGCGCCATCAACCGCCGCACCGCCTCGGAGGCGGCGTCGGCGTAGTGGCCGGGGTTTTCGGACAAGAGCTTGGCCGTCACCAGCCGCCCACCCGGCGTGGTGGCGACGACATCGGTGAAGGTGCCGCCCCGATCGACCGCAAATCGCCAGGCTGGAGGGTGTGCCGTCTGCATGGATGCTGTGTTGTCCAGCGGCAAAAACAAAGCAACCGCGGCGCGCAGGAAAGCCTGCCGCAAGCTTGGTCTGGCGATTGGATTACGCGGTCAGGCACCCAAAAAAGCGGCGGCCAAAAAAGCGGCGGGCGGCCTAAAGCACACCCGCCGCTACCATTTACCCGAAGACCAATAAGGGTAATTTATTCAGAGATTACTGTTTGCATTTTATTCGTAGTACTTTCGAAAACCTCGCTCGTTTGTTTCCCAAGGGCATGAATCGCATTCATTGCAGCAACTGAAATCAGAGCTGCTATCAACCCGTATTCAATTGATGTGGCACCATTTTTCTCTTTCAAGAGCCTTTTAAGTGACATTGTATTTTCCAAGCAGCTAGTCACTTCAGGTGACATCCGATCTTTAAGGTGATCGATCTTTCTTATTTGTTAAAAATACTTACACCACTAAGGACGTATCCCTTTGTATGCATATCTATCGATTATGGCAGATAAGCGATGCGCCGCAGCCGCCAAGAATGCCCGCGCAAACTCTTGCGTGTCAGCACCGGTTTGGAAGACGCCAAACCGCACCGCGACAATCGCGGCAGCAGAGGCGCTTATGGCGCGCGCACCCCTGCATTTCGGAGAAAGCCATGCCTATCGATGCGATCTGGCAGTAATGAACGCCTCGAACCCTGTTCGTTTCTGGGTCAGATAATCTGCTTCGATAGCAAGACGATGCGCGGTGATATAGCTTGCTGCATCGGAACAGAGCGAGGCGCTCTACGGGGGAACGACAAGATGATGTCTCGCCGATTGATGATGGCCAGTGGAGCGGCAGCATTGGTTGCACCCGGTCTTCTTTCGCCCGGCCCCGCGTCCCTTCCATTGCGAGCGCAAGCACCCACGCGGGGTGGAGCAATCCCGCGTGATCCCGCCATCATTGCTGCCGCGCCGCCCGTGCGCCTTGGCGGCACAATCTTCACCGCCGATGATCCCGATGCCTTGTGGCAACAGGCGGGGCTGCACACAGTGCGGGTGTTCCTGCGCAAGGGGCCGTGGGCGCTGATCTGGTATCTGCAAGCGGCATCCCCGGTGGATGGCAAGCCGTTTGATGTTGTGGTGGTAGAGCGGCAACGCTGGACCAATCTGGCGGCGGAGACCCCTGCGGTCAGCTATCAGGCGAGCGTGTTTGGCCGCAGCTTCCCGCTGTATGGCCATGGCGACTTCCAACGCTGGGTCGTCGCATCGCGCGCCTGGCCTGTCTCCGATCGTGAATTGAACCGCTGGCAGACCCACGGCTTGTTGTTGCCGTGGGGCATCGGACCAAGGCTGCAGGCACCCTCGCAATGGTCCTATATGGACCCGGTCCCGGACTACACGCCGCTGGACAAAGGCGGGCTGACGCCGGCCATGGGGACCACAGGGTTGCGCGATGAAGTGGGGCCGATTGTCCACCGGCAGGCGCGCTACATCATCGAACGCAGCGCTGAGATGCGGCGTGTCACCATGAATTACGGGCTGACCGCGGCATCAATTCCGTGGCATGTGCGCGGGGCCGATGGGTTGCCGCTGCTGCTCGATAGGCCCAATACGCCGCTGAAAGTGCAGCAATATTATCAGAATTATCCCGAAGAACGGGTCATCGGCGTGAGCCCGGGGATGCGGTTCGAATGGGACATCGACAATGCGCACCGCCCGTGCCCATCGTTCATCCCGGCTTTGCTATCCGAATTGCATCCGTTTTTCGTCGAGGAGCAGGTGTTTTCCGCGTGCACCGTGTTGAACACCGTTACCCCCGATTATCGCGGCGCCAGCGGCAAACTGGTTGATCAGGATCAGGGCCGCGATTGGGCTTGGTCCATGCGCGATCTGCTGTTGGCCTATGCCTTGCTCCGAGCCATGCCGGCGCTTGACTGGTTGCCAACCGCAGACCGTTTTGATGCGATCCTCGGCGCCAATCTGGACCGCGCGGTCAGGGCACTCGCGGTGCCGGGGATGGGGCATTTGGGGATGTTCTGGGAAGGCGCTGCCAGCGATAGCCAGCCCAATCCGACATTCTGGCCATCAATCCGGACGGGGCAGCGACCCGGCGTGTATACCGGATCAATCGTCAATTATATTGCCTACACGCTGGACTGGGGGCGGCGATTGCATCCCGATCCGCGCTGGTCCCAATTGCAGATCGCCTTTGCAGAAAGGTTTCAGGCGCGGCGTTTTCTGGCAAGCGGGCCGTTCTGTTTCCTCAATCTGCCCGCGCGGCTGGAAGGGCGCTGGTTCAGCGATTGGCGGCAAATGGCGCAGGCCGTTGGCCTGCCTGCCGATATCGCGCGGCAGCCATGGTCTAGTTTCGATAAGCCGGTGGATGATCCGCGCGTGTATGAATATACCACCGAGTATCCCGCGACATTCTATCATGGCCTGAAATTGGCGCAGGCAACGGGGACCACCAATGCCGATGTGGATACTGCGATTGCGCTTTTGGAGGCGCAGATCCGCAGGGGCGATGAGGAAAGCTATCCCGCCTTTGCCATGCGTCATGCGCGGTAAGGTGCTGCTCGCGATAGGGATTTTGCGAGTGACCTGGTTGACGGATGCAATCAAACGCCAAGCCCGATCGCTTTCTGCTCACCAACGGCAACGAAAAGGTCTGGTCGTTCAAGAACGCGCCCGCCCGGTGCCACACTAGTTTCGACGAGCTTTCGTGATCCAGCCTGCAGGCTGCACTGGAGAAGGCGATGCCTTCAGGCCGAGCAGCGGTCGCAGACGATCAGCGCGCCACTACAAAGACGTGAGTTTTCTGCCGCCTCACGTACAGTGCACATATGAACCAACCAGTCACCAGCAGCACCTCGGCCAGCAAGGCCAAGCTGATCATCCGTCAGGCACGAGCGGGCGATGCTCCGGCAATTGCTCGCCTCTCGGTCAAGGTCTACTCAGTCGGAGACGCCTTCACCCGCGCCGAGATCAGGGGCCAGATCAACAACTTTCCCGAAGGACAGTTCGTCGCCGAGTATGAAGGCACGGTCGTCGGCCACTGCGCCACGATGGTGCTGACTGCCGAACAGGCATTTGCTCCGCACAACTGGGAAGAGATTAGCGCAGGCGGCTATGGCCGGCCGCCCGCAGAGGCCGGCGAAGTTCTCTACGGCTTTGAAGTCTGTGTCGATCCTGATTACCGCCGCTTGCGCATAGGCCAGCGGCTGTATCGCAAGCGCAAGGAACTCTGCCAGGAGCTTGAGCTGAAAGGCATCGCCTTTGCAGGGCGCATGCCCGGATACGCGCGGCGCAAGCGGAGCTATCCTACACCTGAGGACTACCTTCAGGCCGTGCTCGCGAGGAAGGTCCGCGATGCCGTCATCACATTCCAACTCAGCGAAGGATATGAGCCTCGCGGGATCCTTGCCAACTACATCCCGACAGACAAGGAAAGCGGCGGCAATGCCGTTCTCATGTTTTGGACCAATCCGCTCGCCCCGCAGGAGACCGGAAAGAAGCTGCCCGGCTTTAGAGAACGACTGCCATCATCGGTCCGCGTAGCGACGGTGCAGTTCCAGATGCGGCGCATTTCCGCGATCGACCAGTTCGAAGAGCAAGTAGAATACTGGATCGATGTCGCATCGGACTACAACGCCGATTTCGTGCTGTTTCCAGAATTGTTCACGCTCGAACTTTTGTCGATCGACGACAAGAAACTCGGGCCGGTAGAGGCAATCGAAAAGGTCGCCGATTACACGGACCGGTATTGCCGCTTCATGGAACGCATGGCGGTCAGCTACAACATCAACATCGTCGGTGGATCCCATCCCACGCGCGTCGCAGCAGGAGAGATGCGAAACATCAGCTATGTGTTTCTGCGCGACGGTTCAACGCACACACAGGAAAAGCTGCACCCCACTCCGTCCGAAAAGCGGTGGTGGAACATTCGGGGGGGATATGGGGCGAGTGTCATCCATACAGACTGCGGCCCGATCGGCGTGATGATCTGTTACGACAGCGAATTTCCCGAGATGGCCCGCCACCTCGTGGATCAAGGGGCGATGTTGCTGTTCGTTCCTTTCTGCACCGACGAGCGGCGCGGATATCTGCGCGTGCGGTACTGTTGCCAGGCAAGGGCAGTCGAAAACCAATGCTATGTGGTCACGTCAGGCGTCGTCGGAAATCTCCCGAACGTGGAGAACATGGACATACACTATGCAGAAAGCGCGATCCTCACGCCATCCGACTTCCCGTTTGCGCGAGATGGCGTCGCTGCGGACACGGCACCCAATACAGAAACCATCGCAATCGCCGACCTTTCCATCGACGATTTGCTGACTAGCCGGCAGTCCGGTGCGGTCCAAAACCTCCGCGATCGCCGTTTCGATCTCTACCGTGTCGATTGGGCCGAGCGCACGTCGGATACGCGCCCGGTTGCAACGGGCGGCGGGCTGACCGGAGGCGGGTCTACGCACGGCTGAGCGCTGATCGTGACCAGTCGTCGAAAATGCCATGCCGCAGGTAGTTTATGAACTTTACGAGTCCTCGGCCGCGGGTCCCACATTTGTGGTCGGCCAGGCCCGGGAAGAATTCCAAGAGGTGAGGTCGGGTGTATCAGCGGCGACGGCTTAAAATCTACTTCGACGGCGGCTGCCAACCCAATCCCGGTGTCTTGGAGGTGGCCGTCGTAGCGCGCGGTGCCACTTACTTTTTCGACGACCTAGGATGCGGCACAAGCAGCGATGCCGAATGGATCGCCCTTCGGCTCGCACTGCAGCTAGCCCACACCTTGGGCGAGCCTGATTTTGATTTGATCGGCGACTCCCTGGAAGTCATCCGGCAGGCGAGTGGATCATCACGGTGCAGATCGATCGCAGCCGCGCAGCACTTGGCCAGATACGAGGAATGCGCGGCGCAAGGACGACCAAGACGTCTTGTGTGGACGCCCCGACGGCAAAATCTGGCAGGCATCGCGCTGGCTGGACGCAAGACCTGTCTATGAGTCATCCCGGTTGGCTCGGGTGACTGCCGGATTTGCCCTCAATCAGTGTCGACACTATCCGCATTCGAAAGCTAGTTTCCCGTGATTGAAGTTATCAATCATCGAGATCTGAACTGCGCGAATTTCGCACTATATATCAGGCCATTAAATCTAAATTTAGCAATGAAAATGCTTGGCGGAGAGGGTGGGATTCGAGTAATCGCCTTATCAATCTGTTTTATATAGTCCTTCTGATCGAAAATGATCGATTGTGCCCCCTGCACTGCCCCCAAATTTCTTGGCTTCATCCGGACGGATATGGACGAGAATTGAAGCCCAATCGACGATACGCTTCGACAACTCTCGGCCAACTCCTGTCGTTGACGTCCGCCAAACTGAACGTCTGGATCTGCCCGATGCAGTCATAGGGGTTATGCCTCTAGCAAGGGCACGAAGGTGACGACCACCAGGCTCTCTCGCGCGCGCTTCTTGTCAGGTCAGACGATCGTGAACCAGCCACCGCCAACCTAGTCCGCAGCGGTGACCAAGCCTTGGGTCGGAGTTTCGGCACCGCGCCCCAGCCATTTGTCGAATGCCACCGCCACCATCCCGAACAGTACAAAGCCGAGCGCAATTCCGGCCATGCTGAGCAGCGCCATAGGCCAGCCAAGCAGATCGGCGTCCATGAAGAAATAGGGATAGCGGGAGTGCATCCCGGTGCCCGGCGGCATGGATTGCGCGCGGGCCACAGTATAGGCGCTATAGGCCAGCGGATAGAGCGCCCAGACCAGCGGGGAGGACCAGCGCAGCGCGCCGTGGCGGGCAAACGCCGCCCACCACAACGGCACTGCAATCGGCGCGGCGACATGATGAATATAGTCGCCGATCGCATACCAGATCGTCTGGTGCGGCAGCATCGACAACAGCAGGTTGAAGACCACACCGACCAGTACGATCCCCAGCATGATCCCGGCTATGATCAGCGGCGAAACGCTGGCGGTTCCGCGCCAGGCAATCCGAGCAAAAATCAGGCCGACAAGCAGGTTGGTGATGATCGTGAACATCCGCAGCAAGCCCCAGATTGCCTCGAGCGGCCCTTCGCCCCGTTCCAGGGCACCACTGAAGGGTGGCCAGATCGCCCACAGGACGGCAATCGCCAGTAGCCCGGCGCTGATCCGCGCCCAGTGCTCCTTGGTCATTTTCCGGTTGCCCCCGTTGCAAAGCGCAGCGTCCCGCCGCGGGTAAGCTGCTGGTGCGGGATTGCAGTGCTGGCTAGCGCCCTTCCTGCCAGTGTGACACGCCCCAGCCGATCCCCGTTACCGATCCGCTCGATGGTCAGTCTCTGGCGCCCCGGAACAGCAATCGTAGTTCGCCGGACCAGTGGCATGCCGGCCACGTAGCTGCCGCTGGCGGGTTGGACTGGATAGAACCCCAGCGTAGCGAAGACATACCATGCGCTCATTTGCCCAGCGTCCTCGTTGCCGATCAAACCCTGCGGGGTGTCTGCGTAGAAATCGGTGGCGATGCGCCGCACCAGCGCCTGCCCGGTCTCCGGACGATCGGTGTAGGCATATAGCCAGGCGATGTGGTGGCTCGGTTCGTTGCCGTGAGCATATTGTCCGATCATCGCTTCCTGACCAAGATAGGCCCAGCCCTCGAGCGGCTTGAGATCGAAGAAGAAGGTGTCGAGCTTCCGGCGGAACGCCTCCCGCCCGCCCATCGCCGCGACAAGACCCTCGGGATCATGGAGGGCCGGCGTCCAGCTGTATTGCCACGCATTGGCCTCGGTGTAGTCCCCCGGATTGTTGAGCGGTGAGGTCGGCATCATTGGATCGAAGGGGGTGCGCCACACCCCCTGGCTGTCGCGCCCGCGTGCCAGACGGGTCTCGGGATCGACGAGTTTGCGCCAACCGCCGGCGCGTGCGGCAAACCGCTCGGCCAGCGCGGTCTCGCCCAGCATGGCGGCCATGCGCGCCGTCGCATCGTCACCAATCCCGGCTTCAAGCGTGCGCGACACGGCCTCGCCCTGTGTCAGATCGAAGGGGTAATAACCGAACCTATCGTACAGCGACCATTGCGAGAGCGAATGGTCCCCGGGATAGACCGGCGCCGCATCGCGGGTCGAGGTGGCGACCATTGCCGCGAGCGCCCGCTGCCCGTCGAAGCCGCGGAAGCCCTTCGCCCAGGCCTCGGCGATCACCGGCAGGGCGGGCTCGCCAATCATCGTGCCGGTCTCACCGCCCCAGATCGTCCACTTCGGCAAGCTTCCGGTCGCGTCCGCGTGATCGAGCAGGGTCAGCACGAAATCGTCCACCCGCTCTGGCACCAGCAGGGCATAGAGCGAATTGGCGGCGCGGAAGGTGTCCCAAAGCGACAGCGTTGAATAGCGGATCCCCTTTTCCGCACGGCGCACTATGCCGTCCGGGCCGCGCCAGCGACCGTCAGCATCGCTTATCCGGCTGGGATGGATGAAGGCATGGTAAAGCGCACTGTAGAAGATGCGCTTCTGCCGTGCCGGTGCCTCAATCACGGCGCGGGCCAGGAGCCCTTCCCACTGCGCGGCGGTGGCGGCGGTGACAGCGTCGAAATCCCACCTCGGCGTGGTTTCGCGGTTGGCGCGTGCGCCCTCGATATCGACGCTGGAGAGTCCCGCCTTCATCTGCAGCACACCGGCATCGGGTAGGTCGAAGGCGAGCAGGAACCGCTGCGCCACATCGCCTTCGCGGCGGGGCAGTGCGATGTGCTCGGCGACCGGGTGATCGAAGGCGAGCGCGAAGGCGACGGTACGGGTCGTCCAGTTGGCGCGGCGCTGCCAACCCTCGACCCCGTCTCGCGTGACGACGGCGTTGGATTCCAGGACGGGCTGTCTGTCGGTGCGGAAGGTGAGGCCGTGCTGGAGATCGACCAGCACCCACACCCGCCCGCCGCCGCTGGTGAAGGTGTAGCGGTGGAAGGCGGTCAGCTCGCTCGCGGTCAATTCCACCCGCACGTCATTGTCGCGCAAGGTCACCGCATAGTAGCCGACCCGCGCGGTCTCGCTGGCCTTGTCATAGGCGCTGGCGAAGTTCTCGCGGCGGGTCCGGCTCGGCATCACCAGCACGTCGCCCAGTTCCGGAATGCCGGTCCCGCTCGCTCGGTTCTGCGAAAAGCCAAGGATCAGCGGGCTGCGGTATTGGTAGCCTGACGTGAATTCCCACCCGGTGTTGCCGTTGTCGGGGCCCGGCTGGACCATGCCGAAGGGCGCAGCTGGGCCGGGAAAGGTGTGACCCGTACCATCCGTACCAATGAAGGGATCGACATAGTCGATCTGGCGCTGGGCGAGAGCCGGGATCGCAACGAAGACGAGGAAACACCCGACGATCATCCGGAGCAGGTTCATGCGCATTCCTCTTCCATCGCAGGCCGGACGCTTTTCCGGCGCCGCAGCCCCTGTCTCTAGCATCGCCTGAGAGGGGCAAAGCGTCGGAAAACTGTCGAAAACCTGCCTGTCCCCCCGCCCGGCAGGCGCGCAGCAACGCAGATCGCGCGCGCCCATTTCACCGGCCAAGCGAGATGAGTGCATCGTCGAGGATCTTTGGGCTACCGGTCGCCCCGCCGCCGAAGGACCACTCCGTCGGATCCAGCCCCAATGTGACATAGGCTCCCTCGCCGGCGATATCCCAGGTCGTGACATAGATGCGGGCGTCCTCCCACGAGCGCACGCCGAAGTCCGATCCGTCATAGACGAGGGTGATCGTGCTGCTCTCCCGATCAACCGAGATGGTGGGAGCTCCGGCAAACCGCTTCCCGGCACGCTCAACGTTGGCCCCCTCGGCCGAAAACATGGTGTTGCCCCAACCGAAGACGACATTTCCGATATCCCAGTTGCGCCCCTCTGCCATCGCCGCATTCAGTTGCGGCAGGACCATGGCCCCGCTCCTTTCCGGCAGATCGAAGAAGATCGACAGGGCGACATTGTCGAAGCCTACCGGCGGTATCCAGTCAGTGGTGACCTGCGCCATGGTCAGTTCCAGCCGCAGGATATCCCCGCCCGCGGCGACGTTCACCCCGATGATGTCCTTCTGATCCTTCGCATTGGGCTGCTGGAGATCAACATAGGATCCCGCCGGGCCAGTATCGTCCCCGCGCGGATCGGCGAGTGATGCCGTGAGCTGTGGTTCGGTGACTTCACTCTTCAGTTCGAGCCGCTGCGAGACCCGATTGGTCGCTGGGTCGTAGGCGACGAGGAAGAAAGTCTCGGAGCCGAGATTCTCGACCGGGTAGTCGAATTGCCAGCGCCCGTGTGGCCCGGTCGCGACCCGGACGGCATCACCAAGCTTGCCGTTCTTGACTAGCAGGACCTCGCCCGGCCCTGCCAAATCGCCTGTCAGCCCGAAGCTCTTGCGGAAGGGTTGGCTACTCGATGACGATGTCAGGCGCAGATCAATCGGCGCAGCCCCGGTCGCCCGGCCTGTCACCTGGTTTGAACTGTCGATCACAAGGAACGCGCGCGGCGGCAGGACTGCGGTCAGAGTGCCGTCGAGAACGTTCAGCACCCCATCGAAATTCATCGCGAAAACCGGTCGCACTTCGCGTTCGGCAACGCCGGGAAGTCCGAGCCTATCGACCAGAATGGGCTGATCGGAGGTGTTGAACAGGATATCGAGAACCTCGGCCCCTTCACGGCGGCGATAGGCGAGCAGTCCGGACTCGTGCTGATTGGCAGCAAGCACTTCGAAACTGCCGCGCCTCAGCGCCGGATGCTTTTTGCGCAAGTCGGCCAATGCCGCAAGGTAGCGGTAGAGTTCTGTCCCGGTATCGTAATGATCGGATTTTGCACCAAAACCACCGGCAAACATGGCCTGCCGCGTCTCGGCAAACCCTTGCTCGGAGCCCTGATAGATCGTCGGGATTCCGGGCACCGTAAAGATCAGACCGAAGGCCTGCTTGAACCCGTCCATCGACCCGCTCGCCAGGAAGCGCGCGACGTCGTGATTGTCGACGATCGTGGGAACGATGTAGGGGTCGGGGAAGGTCGCCATGTGCTGCTCGAGCCGGTAGGCCAGCTGCGCCGCCGGTTGACCCTGGGCGAAGACCGACTTGATCTCCTGCTTTAGCGGAAAGGAGATGACAGACGGCAGGATCGGCTGACCGGGCCGGTCTAGATACCGCGCCAGTTCCTGTTCACCGCTGTTTTCGTAAGGCTGCGAGTAATCCAGCACCTCGCCAAAGATCAGGAAATTGTGACGTCCGGTTGCCGCAGCGCGCGCCCGGATGCCATCCGGGTCTGTGACAAAGCGGCCGAAGAAGTCTGGTTCCACATAGCGGACCGTATCGATGCGAAGCGCGTCGACCCCTGCTTTGGCGATCCAGTCGCCATAGGTGCGCTTGAACGCTTCGATGACGCGCGGATTCTTGGTATTGATGTCGGCAAGGCCGCCAAGCTGCCAGGTGAATTGCCGTTCGCCCAAGTCGCGGTAGTCGGTGATCGTGGGCGTCCAGTTGTAGATGCCGGCCGCCGCGTGTTCCGGATCATTCCGGTCGATCATGTCGAATGGTGGTTGTGACGGTGCCGGCTGGCGGGCGCCCGGAGGCTGCAGCAGCCGGAAGTTGCGCGAGGTATCTGCGGGATCGTAAGGGCCGTCGTAGGCGAAAAAGTTACCGGTGTGGTTCACGACGATGTCCTTGATTAGGTACATGTCGCGGCAGTGCAGCGCGCTGCTCAAGGCGCGGTAGTCCTGTAGCGTTCCGAAATGCGGATCGACTGCCGAGAAATCGACAGCGTAATATCCACTGTACCCAGTGAAGTCGGAGGCCGCGCTCTTCCACTGGTTCAGCACGATCGGGGTGAGCCAAACTGCGGTCGCACCGAGCCCCTCGATGTAGTCGAGACGTTCGGCAACGCCCCGGATGTCGCCGCCGCTGAAATAGTGCTCGCGCGAAGGGGCGTACTCGCCTGCGCCCTGGTCATTGTTGGCCGGATCGCCATCGGCAAACCTGTCGGTGAAGGCGAAATAGACGATCTGGTCGCGCCAGTCGGGCGAAGGCACGTCGATAAGGAGCGGGCCGCCTTGGCTGCAGGGCGACGGCGTGACGGGAGCGGGCTCCTGTGCGGATATCGGACGGGCAGCGGCCAGCAGGACGAGCGCAGCGGCGATCCCGGATAGCGGGGCGAACCGGGCGGCCACGGTGGCACGCTGATCAGCCATGACCGGCATGCCCCCGCTCCAGCCGCAACTGACCGAGTTCGCGTTCGATCCTGTGCAGCAACGTCTGATCGAGCTTGTACAGCGTCATGCAGGCGGCTGCGGCCAGCAGCAGCACGCCCGGTGCGACCGAGGTTATGATCCTGAGCCCATCAAGCGCATCGGCCGATTGTTCGGAATTGGCCGCAAAGCCCGACAGGGCGAGGATATAACCTGGCACCGCCGCGCCAAGGCCGCTGCCAAGCTTGAGGATGAACATCGCGCTGGCGACCGTCAGACCGGCCGTGTTTCGCCCCGTCTGCCACTCGCCGAACTGGACGCAGTCTGTGAACATCGTGAAAAGGAGCGTGAGGGCGACGCCGAAGGTCATCATGCCAAGCCCGTGCAGCACAAGCGCCGGCACGAACTGGTCGCGGGCCAGAAAAAAGCTCAGGATCAGCAGGGCGCCATGCACGGCGTTGGCGCCAATCATCAGCCGGATCTTGCCAAAACGCCGGGTGAGGATCGGCGCGGACAGCGTGCCAAGGATCTGGCCGATCACGCCCAGTGTGATGAAAACCGAGAACCGGTCCATCCACAGGAACACCGGCCCGCCCGCATCAGCAGGCCCGCCGGTCATGAAGTATTTGAGATAGAGCGCCAGTGATCCGAGGCGTGTGCCAAGCCCGACCACAAGTAGGACGCCCCCGATCGTCAGCACCACCCACGCAGCGTTCGAAAGGAGCGCACTGACATCCTCCCGCACGCTCGGGCTTGGCCCGTCCTGCACCGCCGTGCGCTCCCGTGTGCTCAAAAAGGTGAACAGCGTGAGCGCCACGGCGGCAACCGAGAAGATGACGGAGGCCCACAAAAAACCGCGCCCTTCGTCGCCTACCCCAAGCCAGTCGATCAGCGGCTTGGCTGTCGCGCCGACCACCAGCGTGCCTAGGCCCGCAAAGACGAAGCGGTACTGTGCCGCCTTGCTCCGCTCTGTCTCGCTCGGCGAGATGACCGCCAGCAGCGCGGAATACGGCACGTTCACCAGCGTATAGCCGAGCATCGCCAGCGAATAGACGATGTAGGCATAGACCAGCTTGCCATTGTTGGAGAGATCGGGGCCAGCAAACACCAGAATGGCCGTCAAGCCATAGGGCAGCGCGCCCCACAGCAGAAACGGACGATAGCGCCCCCAGCGCGACCGGGTGCGGTCAGCGAGCAGACCCACGACCGGATCGGTGATCGCATCGATGATCTTGGTCAGCAGCAGCATGGTTGCGGCCGCCGCCGGCGCGATGCCCCAGATGTCGGTCAGGAAGTACAGGGTGAAAAGGCCAAAGAACCCGAGATAGAGGTTCGCCGCCATGTCCCCGACCCCGTAGCCGACCTTCTCGGTCAGCGTCAGGCGCTCTTCGGTCTGCTCTTTTGCCTCTGTCATCTCTCTCCCCGCAAATGACGTGCTATTTTTTTCGCGACACCGAACGGCCGATTGTGTCGAAGAATTCGAGCGTGCGTTCAAATGCCCTCGACCAGTATTTCCAGTCGTGGCCGCCGCTCAGCTGTTCGTAGCGATGGGGAACTCCGGCGAGACTCAAGCGGCTAGCGAGGCGCTCAACGCTTGGCCGGAGCACGTCCTGATCGCCGCAGTCGAACCGGATCGGAGGCACCGATATGCCCTCCGCCGCATAGAGGTCGGCAATCGAGGCCGGGACTGCCGGGTCCAACGTGTCGGACAGGGGATCGTCGCTCGTGAAATGCCGGAAGTCCGCGGCCTCGCAGATCGGCGAATGGGCGCTGACAGCGGCGAAGGTGCCGGGATGGAGCCTCGCGAGCCGCAGCGCGCCGAACCCGCCCATCGAAAGTCCGGCGATAAAGACCGGCGATGCGGCGCTCATATGTGCAATCCGCCAGCGCGCCAGTTCGATTACCTCGTGGGCGATCCAGTCGTCGAAGCGCCCGGCCACGCGATTGACGTAGCCGGACCCGTCGCCAGCCAAGCCGTCGCTGGGCATTACCAAGGCGAAATCGCCGATCTCCTCCGCCGATCGGAGCCGGTCGTAGACCCGGTGCGCGCCTCCCTGAAGCGCCCAGGACCACGCGCTTCCATAGACCCCGTGCAGGAGGATGATCACCGGGATATCCTCGCAAATGCAGTCGGCATTGTAGAACAGAACGTCGGCGCGGCGCCCGAGCGCAGGCGATCTAACCGTGCAGAAGGTGAAGCCTGACGGGGCCAGCGCTGCGTCCGAGATTTCCAAGGTGGAAAAGCCGCTCACGCTGCGTCGGCCTCGGGATGTGGGTGGAGCACCGCCTTGGCGATCCGCCCCGCGGCAAGGTCCTCGATCGCCGTCGCCAGATCGGCGAGGGGATAGGTGCGCGAAATCATCTGGTCGAGCAACAATGCACCAGACAGGTAATGGCACTGAAGAATGGGAAAATCCCGATCGGGATCGCATTGCCCGTAGAGCGGGTTGATATAGGTCTTGTCCCATTCGAACAGGGTGCAGTCGAACGGGATCGTTTCTTCGATCCCGCTGACCTGCACGGCTGTCCCGCCGTGCCGAACCAGCGCGAGCGGTGCCGGGCCGAGCGCTGCAACGCCGGTGCATTCGAACCCGAAATCGGTCCCCCCGGGCACGACGGCATTGAGGCTTTCGCGCAGTTGCGCGAAGCCGGATTGCGAACCCCTGTTGACCAGGGTGTGCGTCGCTCCGAAGTCCCGCGCGCGGGCAAGCCGGTCTTCGGCAACGTCGATCGCAACGATTTTGTCCGCGCCCGCAATCGCGGCGGCCTGGATGACGTTGAGGCCGATCCCGCCGCATCCAAGCACGGCGACCGAAGCGCCGCGCGTCACCCGGGCCGCGTTCATGACCGAGCCGTAGCCCGTCATCACCGCGCAGCCGATGATCGCGCCGACCTCGAAGGGGACCTTGGCGAACAGCGGCTGGCAGGCGTCCTCCACCACCATGGCATATTCGGCCATAGTGCCGAGGTTGAAGGCGCTTTCGACCGGATTGCCACGGTAAAGCGTGGCACTCGCGCGCGGCTTTCCCGTCATGCCGTCGCCATTGGCAGGAGAGCTCGTCTCGCACAGCGGCATCAGGCCGCGATCGCACATGGGACAAGACCGGCACGGGATCGCCCAGTTGAGGATCACCCGGTCCCCGACCCGGAAGCGGGTCACCCGGTCGCCGACCGCGACGATTACGCCGGCTCCTTCGTGCCCCACGACAAACGGCCCCTTCCATGTGCGGATGGCATCCACATCGGTATGGCAAAGCCCCGCGGCCATTATGCGGATAGCGACCTCTTTGCCTTCCGGCTGGGCGAGCTGGATCTCAGCCAGCTCATAGCTGCCCTCACCATCCGCAACGATGGCCTTGCAGGACGGCGGGAGGGCTTCACCCATCCGCTGTTCCCGCCGAGAAGGAACAGACGAGACGACGATAGCCAAGCGACCGGTTGTAGGACGACTGGCGTTCGACGTTCTCGACCGCGTCGACCACCGAGACCGCACGGATGCCGTGCGCGAGGTTCTTGACGAGGCTGCGCAGAATCGCGCGCGCCTGATGTGCGCCAAGGCAGGAATGGTGCCCGCTTCCGAAGGCGACATGGGGGTTGGGCGAACGCCGCAGATCGAGGGTGGTCGGCGCATCGAACACCTCGGGATCGTAATTCGCCGAAGCCCAGCACAGTCCCACCTGGCTGTCCGCCCGCACCTGCATCGGGCCGACCATCGTCTGCGCCGGACAAACTCGACCGATGAACGTCAGCGGCGAAATCGTGCGCGCATATTCCTCGACAGCCAGATTGATCGCCTTGGGGCTGTCGGCGACTGCGCGGACCGCTTCGGGATCGGTGGCGAAATGGACGATGATTCCGGCAACGGCATTGATCACCGTGTCGCGGCCACCGGCAAAGGTCAGATTGGCAATCCCGAGCTTTTCCTCGAGCGTCAGCGGCCTGCCGTCGAGCGCCATGCGTGCCATCTGGCAGAAGAAGTCCTCGCCATGTGGATCGGCCTCGGCGCGCGCGATCTGCTCGCGCAGATAGCGTTCGATCACTTCGCCGCCGCCATCGCCCTCGGTGTCGTGGAAGATGTGTGTGCCCCAGCCGATCCAGATGCGGGCATGGTCTTCGGACATGCCGAGCAGCAGCGCGAGCGCGCGCGACTGGAGCCGCAGGGCGAATTCGCGGACGACCTCGATCGTGTCGGCCGCGCAAGCTTCCGCCAGAAGCTCGCCGACCAATGCATCGATCTGCGCAATATAATCGGCCGATTGCGGGCGCCTGAAGATCGGTTCGAGGAGCTTGCGGACCTCGGTGTGCTGCGGCGGGTCGGTTTCGATCGGAAGCTGCCGGACCGAACGGACCGCCTCTTCGGAAGGCACCGGGACGCGGAACGGCGCATCCGAGCTGTAGGTCGACCAGTCCCGCGCTGCGGCCCGGACGTCGCGATGACGCAGGATCAAGGGGATGCGGTCATCGGCCACATCGATCACAATGATACTCTGGTCCCGGCGCGCAACGGCAAAGGGGTCGCCGAGTTCCCCGCATGCCTCCTCCGTCGTCTTCCCAGTCATCGCGCGCGTCAGCCCTGAGGAACCGCGACGACCAGACCATCGAGGCCGGCGTGAAGCTTGATCTGGCAGCTCAAGCGGCTGTTCTCTGTCGGGTTGTCGGTCAACTCGAGCAGATCGGTCTCGATGTCATGCGCGAAACCGGTGCGCTCGATCCAGCCCTCCAACACGTCTACGCGGCATGTCCCGCACGAGCACGCCCCTCCACAATCCGCAAGAATGCCGGGAATGCCGTTCGCAACGGCAGCCTCCATAAGGGTTTCGGCATCGGTCAGTGCGACGATGCGCTTGTCGCGGCTGTCGCCGACGAGAAATGAAACGGTAATTGTGTCTGACATGTCCTCACGCACTCGGAAAATTGTTGTGCGCAGGCTTCTAGAAGATGATGTCAGCGACAGTCCCTTGCAAAAACTATCGTGTTCTTGTCGCAGCGCCTTATGGCGCGCGGCCGCTTGCCCGATAGTCGCGCGGACTCATGCCGTATCGCTTGATGAAAGCGGCAGCGAAATGCGCATGAGTCCCAAACCCGAGTTCATAGGCGATATCGCTGATACGGTCGCCGCCGCTGATGATCCGCCGGGCCGCAAGTCTGAGGCGAAAGCCGCGGGCGTAATCGTTGAAGGGAACTGAAAAGACCTGCTTGAACTGACGCGAAAAATAGGACGGCGAAAGGTTGCAGGCCGTGGCTGCCTCCTCGAGCGACACCTGCCGATGCGAACCGTCCGCGACAAGGCGCAGCGCAGGCCGCAACCGGTTGAACATTCCCGGCTGGTGGTCGGTCGTCTGAGGTTGATCGGAGCTTTTGGCAGCGAGTTCCAGAAGAAGAAGTTCCAGGGCTCTGGATACGCGCTGCTGGGACGCGACTGGCTGCGCGGAAAGATCAATCAACCAGTCGAGCAGCAAATTGAACCTTAATCTGTCGGCTTCGTCGAGCGAGCGGCAAATCGGCGATCTGAGAGCGGGCTGGCCGCACTCGACGGCGAGGCTTTCGATCAAGGCAGGGTCGATGTGCAACAGGATCCACTCGCGTGCGCCGCCCTCCAGTACATATTCGTGCGCTTCCATCGACGGGAGGTAGACCAAGGTATCCGGCCCGATCGCAAACTTGCCGACTGTGCTCTCCACCGAACCTGCGGCGCGGCGGAAGAAAACAAGCTCGCACACGTCGTGGAAATGCGGAAAGGGCTCGATCCGCGCACACCCGGGCGGATCGGCAATATGTTCGACGTGAACCACGCTGTGTGGCAGCACATCGACGACCTCGCATATCACGCCGTTTTCCATCGGGTTCGTTTGCCACAGCGGATCGTCGGTCGGCAAGCTTTGCTCCCGCAAGCCCGATCCCTGGGGGCAATACCTAGCGCGCGAGCGATCCTGCGCTGCCAAGCGCTCCGGAAAAGGGTTCGATAATCAGTGCTGGTCCGTCACGCGTCATTGCGCCGACGATCAGTTCCACCTCGCCATGATCTTCGATCGGCAGGCGAATTTCCACCTGATGGTCGCTGAAGTTGATGGCGCACCAGGCCATCTCACCATTGTCGGTTCGCCGTAAGATGGCGAGCGTGTCGGGCGGAGCACGGCAGAACGCGATCGAGCCATGCACCATGGCTGACATTTGCCGACGCCGATGCATGAGCTCGCGGAACAGGTTGAGGATGCTGTTCGGATCATCGTGCTGCTTCTCGACTGCGAGCAAGCGATGCGCGTCGCCGAGAGGAAGCCAGGGCTCGCCGGTCGTAAAGCCGCACGAAGCGCCAGACATTGTCCAGGGCATGGGGGTACGGGCCCCATCGCGCCGGCTGTCGTTCGGATAGTTGGCGATCGCCTCGGGATCGACCAGTCTTTCGAAGGGGATGGTGACCTGCGGAAGTCCGAGTTCCTCGCCCTGATAGACGAATATCGTGCCGCTCAGTGTGGCCTGAAGCAGCACCAGCAACCGCTCGAACCTGCCTGCAGGCGCGGTGGGTTCGCGCCACCGCGTGGCCACGCGCGCGCAATCATGGTTCGAGAACGCGAAGCCAGGATGACCGCCTTGCGGATCTCCGCTCCACTGTTCGACAACGGATCTGATGTGGCCAGCGTCGAAGGTGGACGCGCCAATGAAGTCGAAGCTGTAGGCCGATGAGAGGCGGCTTTCACCTGACGTGTAATCGACCATTGTTGCATGTGGACTATCGCCGCCGATCTCTGCGACGGTGAAGAAATCGCAGCCGGCCGCCTTGCGGAACGCGCCGGCCAGTCGTTCGACAAGCGGGATCATCTCGGGCTGAGACATGCTGTAATCGTGCCGCTGCATCTCGAATGGCCGGTTTGCCGGATGCTGTCTGTTCGACGGCGGGTTGTCCCGTAGCTGGCGATCCACCATTCCAAGGTTGAGCGCATCGAGGCGGAAGCCGTCGACCCCTCGCTCGATCCAGAATTTTCCGACATCGACCAGCGCCTCGACAACCTTCGGGTTGTGCAGATTGAGTGTGGGTTGCTGCTTCAGGAAATGATGCAAGTAGTATTGCTTGCGCCGCGTGTCCCAGGTCCATGCAGGACCGGAGAAAACCGACTGCCAATTGTTGGGCGGAGACCCATCATTCTTTGCATCCGCCCAGACGTACCAGTCAGACTTGTCGCTTGTGGCGGAATCGCGGCTCTGCATGAACCATCCGTGCTGATCCGACGTGTGACAATAGACCTGGTCGATGATGACCTTGAGGTCCAGTTCATGAGCGCGCGCGATCAGGGCATCGAAATCGGCCAGGGTGCCGAAGATTGGATCGACCTCGTAGTAATCAGACACATCATAGCCGAAATCAGCCATGGGCGAAGTGAAGAAGGGGGACAGCCAGATTCCATCGACGCCAAGGCTTGCGACATAATCAAGCTTGCTCGTGATGCCAGGCAGATCGCCGATACCGTCTCCATCGGTGTCGAGAAAGCTACGCGGATATATCTGATAGATCACGGCGCTTCGCCACCATGGTATGTCGAATGGTTCACTGGTCATGCAAATGCGGTTCCGCCTCCTGTGGGCTCGGAAGAAGTACTCTTCCGCCTTCGGCCCTCATGGATTAGCGCGACGGAGCATGAACTAATCGCCAAATTCTATCGTTTTGATGCTGCTGGATGCCTGTTCGACAGGCTTCACCAGCCTTTCCTGTAGATTTTTGCGAGTAGCTTGGTCGCCCGTTTCGGCCCGGCGGCTCGTCTCCTTTGGGAAGCGGCCAGAACCTGAAGATGGGATTTCGGCGACGCGGTTCGAACCGCAACCATTCCCAGGCTGCCATTAAGGTGTCTGCTTCAGGCAAAATCTGATTTTTGGGTCGCCGATTGGCAATGAACGCCAAGTCCCAAGGCCGGCTGCTGAGGTGAGTTGGCAAGGATGTCCGCCCTCAAGCCTTCTTTAGGCGATCCGATAATGCCTGCGCACGGCAATGCCATGGAGCCGACGTACAGTTTTCTAATGCAATTTCAGATGGCTGACCTAATCAGTCAGCTCGGGAGTGCATCAGGTTCTACAAGGCAGTTTAGCGGCGGAACCGCTCGGATTCGAACCCACAGGAGGCGAGTGAGCTCCGAAAATTCAGGTGGCGGCGAGTATTCACCGTGAATCACCGCTGTGCCCCCAAATCGGCCAATATCTGCCCCCAGATTTGCCCCCAATTGACAGCGACACAAACTAGATTTGAAATCTCATTTCAGTTGATTGAAGTCATCAATCATCTAGAACCTCATCTGCATAATTTTCGTGCTAAATTTCAGATTATTAGACCTAAAATTAGCAATAAAAATGCTTGGCGGAGAGGGTGGGATTCGAACCCACGTTACCGTTGCCGGTAAACCGCATTTCGAGTGCGGCGCATTCGACCACTCTGCCACCTCTCCGCGAGGCCCGATGCGCTGTTGTGGCCGCCCGGTCGAAGGCGGCTGGCGTCAGGAAGCGCGCCCGTTAGCCCAAGCCGGTGGCCTTGCCAAGAGGGGCGGGCGCACAAAATGCGGGCAAATCTCGCACACGCACAAGACCCCCGCTTGTTTTGCGCTTTCAAAGGTCCATATTGGCACAATGGATCGCGCAGAGTTCTTCTCGACCCAGGCCGGCCGCACCATCATCGCGCCGCGCCAGACCCGCGCCCGCTTCGGGATCGGCGATGTGGTTCGCCACCGCCTGTTCGCGTTCCGCGGCGTGGTGTTCGATATCGACCCGGTCTTCGCCAATTCCGAAGAATGGTACGAATCGATCCCCGAGGAAATCCGCCCGCCGCGCGAACAGCCGTTCTACCACCTGCTCGCAGAGAACGAGGATTCGTCCTACGTCGCCTATGTCAGCCAGGGCAACCTTCTGGCCGATCCGCAGGGCGGGCCGGTCGATCACCCCACGGTGCGCCAGCTGTTCGACAGCTTCAAGGATGGCCGCTACCGGATGCGAGCCTCGCTCACACATTGACAACCTTGCCCTGCTAAAGCGGGGCGATGGTGAACCAAGGCAATCCCGACAGCGCCAACATGGCGCGGCTGCGGCAGGCGCTCGAGCGTGAGCTTGGAGCGCAAGAGGCCGTGCAGTGGCACGGCTGGCAGCTCGGGCGGATCGACCTGCGAACCTTTCTGCTGTATGTCTTTGCCGTCCCGTGGACTGCCTTTTCCGTGATGTGGACGGTTTTTGCAGCCAGTGCCGTGGCCCAATCTGGCGATGACGGGCTGGGCATCATCGGCTTGGCCTTCCCGCTTTTTGGCCTACCCTTTATTGCGGTCGGCGCATGGATGCTGTCGCGCCCCTTTGTGCCGCTGTTCGAGCGTGGGCGGGTGCTTTACGTCGTGACAGACAGGCGGCTGCTGAAGCTGAGCCTTGGCCGGGATCTGGTGGTTGAGACCGTGCCGGCGGACCGCATCGGCCTTGCCGAGCGCCGCGAACAGCCCGATGGCACAGGCTCGCTCAAGTTTCCGGTGCGGATCGGCACAGATAGCGAGGGCGGCAGGCAGACAGAGGACTTCATCATCGGCCATGTCGCCGACGTGATGGGGGCACAAGCTGCGGTCAACCGCATCGCATCGCCAGCCAATCCAGCCAGTGAGCGGCCCGCCCCGCTCAGCTCTTGAGCTTCCACCCGCTGCGCAGCAGGGCATACACGCCCGCCGCCAGACCTGCATTCAGCACCAGCAGGCCCAGCCCTGCCGCTGCCACATGGGCGCCGTCCCCCATGTCACTCGCGCCCAGAAAGCCATAGCGGAAGCCCGAGATGACGTAGAAGAACGGGTTGGCCCGGCTCACCGTCTGGAACACGCCGTGCAGGTTATCGATCACGTAAAACGTGCCGGACAGCAGCGAGAGCGGGGCGATGATGAAATTGGTGACCGCCGCATTGTGATCGAACTTCTCGGCCCAGATCGACGTCGCAAGGCCGACAATCGCCAGCAGAAGCGATCCCATCAGTCCGAACCACACCACCGCCCAAAGGTGCGCCACGTGAAGCGTGACCGCCGGCCACAACGCCATCGCCAGCGCCACGGTGAAGCCCACGAGAATCGCCCGCGTCACGGCCGCAGCAAGGATCCCGGCCATCAGCTCGCCCGGCGACAGCGGCGGCATCAGAAGGTCGATGATTGTCCCTTGCATCTTGCCCGACAGCAGCGAGAAAGAGGAATTGGCGAAGGCGTTCTGCATCATCGCCATCACGATCAGGCCCGGCGCCACGAAGCTGGCAAAGGGCACGCCCAGCACTTCGCGCCCTTCCCGCCCCAGCGCGACGCTGAAAATCACCAGAAACAGCAGGGTTGTGAAGGCCGGAGCCCAGATCGTCTGCGTCTGGACCTTGAGAAACCGGCGCACCTCCTTCATATAGAGGGCAAGCAGCCCCACGCGGTTGATCCCGATAATCACGGGGTGGCCACGCGGAGCGAACCGGAAGCTCCCGCCGGTCTTGTCATGCGCCGTCAATTCGGTCAGGGGAGCGGCGTTGCCGGGCGGGTTTGCAGGAACGTTGTCGGCCATGGGCATGGTGCCTAGGCGGCAGGGACGATCCTGACAAGCATCCCTCAAGCCCGGCCACGCGCCGGACACAGGAACAGGTAGAACATATGAGCTGGACGGACGAGCGCATCGGAACGCTCAGGAAGATGTGGGAAGGCGGCGCGACTGCCAGCGAGATCGCCACCGAACTGGGCGGGGTCAGCCGCAATGCGGTGATCGGCAAAGCGCACCGTCTCGGCCTGAAGGCGCGCCCTTCCCCGGTCAAGGCGAACGAACAGAAGAAGAAGACGGCCGTGCCTGCCGCCAAGAAACCGGCTGCGCCCGCGCCCGTTGCCCCACCGCGCGCCGCGGCCGAGCCTGCCGAGCGCAGCGCCCCGGCCGAACCGGCTGAGCGTGCCGCGCCGCGCGCCGCCGCACCCGCTCCGCGCGCTGAGCCTGCAAGCGACAATGCGGCCCCGCCCCCGCCGCCTGAAAACCTGCCCAAGATCGTCTCGGTCGGACCCGGCGGGTTCCTCCGGCAGGGTCCGGGCGACCAGCAGGCGCCGATCCCGCCCGCGCCGCCGCGCCGCCTCGTGCCGGCCAAGCCGAGCGCCGAGATCGCCGGCAAGACGACTCTGCTCGATCTGTCGGAAAAGGTGTGCCGCTGGCCGATGGGTCACCCGGGCGAACCGGATTTCCACTTCTGCGGTGTGCAGGTAAACCCCGGCTTCCCCTATTGCGTCGAGCATTGCGGCCGCGCCTACCAGGCACAATTGCCGCGCGGCGTGCGCCGTCCGCCTCCGCCCTTGCCGTTTGGCGGGCCGCGGGTTCGCTAGATCGCCCAGGGCCTTGCCCCGTCCTCGCCCTCGCCCTTATGAGCGGGGGCGGCCAAAGGGAGCGGTAAGATGATGGTTCGGCGGGCATTGCGGATGGCAGGTCTGGCGGGCGTCCTGCTTGCCGCCCAGCCGGCGCTGGCAGAGCTGCCGCAGCCGGTGCGCGCGATGATCGAGGCTGCGATTGCCACCGGCGATGAAGGCAAGGTGCGCACCGTTGCGGAAATCGCCCGCACCACCAACCCAGATGACACCGCCGCAATCGACGCGCTGATCGCGGACTTCACCGCCAGCCTCGCCGCGCGCAAGGCCGCCGAGGCCGAAGCCAGGCACATCGCGCTGCGCGAGGCCAGCCTGTTTGAAAACTGGAGCGGCCGGGGCGAGCTTGGCGGCTTTCGCGCCACCGGCAATTCCTCCAACACCGGCTTTACCGCAGGTCTCACTCTGGAACGGCAGGGGATCGCCTGGCGCCACCGCCTGACAGGCCGCGCCGATTACCAGCGCGCCAACGGGGTGACCACGCGCGAACAGTTCCTCGGGCGCTACGAGCCCAACATCAATGTCTCTGACCGGTTCTACATCTATGCGCTGGCCCAATATGAACGGGACCGCTTTCAGGGCTTTTCCGGGCGTTATGCGCTCTCGGGCGGGATGGGGTATCAGGCGATCAAGGCTGACGCGCTCCAGCTTTCACTCAAAGCCGGCCCGGCCTACCGCGTCACGCAATTCGTCGACGGGCGCGAGGAAAGCCGCATTGCGGGGCTGCTGGCGCTCGATTTCGACTGGCAGATCACCGAGCGGCTGAAGCTGACGCAGGACACCAACGCGGTTGCCGAAACGGGCGGAACGGCGGTGGCGATCATCGATTCGCGCAACACCTCGATCGACCTGACGACAGGGCTGGACGCGACCATCGCCAAGAGCCTGAAGGCGCGGCTTTCCTATGCGGTGGAGTATGACAGCAACCCGCCGCCGGGCGCCGTGCAGACCGACACGTTGAGCCGCGTGACGCTGATCTACGATTTCTAGCTTAGGCCTTCTGCCCGAACCATATGATGTGATGCGCGCCCTTGTTATTGGGGCGTGAGCGGACGTTCCATTCGGTAACGGCAAGGCCCGTGTCGTTGAGCCGCTTGCGGAACGCGGGGTCCGGCCCGGCCGACCACACCGCCAGCACGCCGCCGGGCTTCAACGCATCGCGCGCCTTGGCAAGGCCGGTGCGCGAATAGATGCGGTTATTGGCATCGCGCACGATCCCGTCGGGGCCGTTGTCGACATCCAGCAGGATCGCATCGAATTTTTCGCAAGTGCCATCGTTCGCGTCGTCGATCAGTGCGGCAACATCGCAAATCTTGAGATCGAGGCGCGGGTCGGACAGGCTCTCGCCGGTCAGCCTGCTCATCGGCCCCTTGGCCCATTCGACGATCGCCTCGGAAATCTCGGCAATGACGATCTGCGCCTTGTCGCCCAACCGGGCGGCGGCAGCGCGGTAGGTGAAGCCCATGCCATATCCGCCGATCAGCACGCGCGGATTGTCCTTGCCCAGCCGGTCTATGGTGAGTTCGGCAAGCTGTTCTTCGGAAAAGCGCATCCGCGAGCTCATCAGCTCGTTACGCCCCATCACGATCATGAAATGTCCGGCATGGGTGTAGAGTTCGAGCAATTCGCCATCGGCGATCTGCGCGCTGGCGAGGAATTCGCGTTGGAGCATGGTGGTCGGGCCTTGTTACAGCAAACGGGCCGCCCGGATCACTCCGGGCGGCCCGATGTCTTTACCTCGGATGAGGCGATCAGTCCTTCAGGAAGTCGGGCAGACCGGCCGGGCCGCTGTCACGCGGACCACGGTCACCGCCGCGATCGCCGCCGCGACCACCACGGTCGCCGCCACGGCCACCGCCGCCGCCCTTGGGCCCGCGACGATCACCGCGGTCGCCGCGATCACCACGGTCACCGCGCGGTTCACGCGCTTCGCGGGGCGGACGGGTGTCCTCCAGCTCTGCACCGGTTTCCTGATCGACAACGCGCATCGACAGGCGAACCTTGCCGCGCTGGTCGATTTCGAGCACCTTGACCTTAACTTCCATGCCTTCGGAGACGACATCGGTCGGCTTTTCAACGCGCTCGTTGCGCATTTCCGAGACGTGCACGAGGCCGTCCTTGCCGCCCATGAAGTTCACGAAAGCGCCGAAATCGACGATGTTCACGACCTTGCCGTTGTAGACCTTGCCGACTTCGGCTTCCTCGACAATGCCGAGGATCCACTTCTTCGCCGCTTCGATTTCGTCGATGTTGCTGGACGAGATCTTGATCACGCCTTCATCATCGATGTCGACCTTGGCGCCGGTTTCAGCCACGATCTCGCGGATCACCTTGCCGCCGGTGCCGATGACGTCACGGATCTTCGACTTGTCGATCTGGATCGTCTCGATGCGCGGCGCGTGCTTGCTGACTTCGGTGCGGGCGGTGCCCAGCGCCTTGGTCATTTCGCCGAGGATGTGCATCCGGCCAGCCTTCGCCTGTTCCAGCGCCTTGGCCATGATTTCCTGCGTGATGCCGGCAATCTTGATGTCCATCTGCATCGTGGTGATGCCGTTCTCGGTGCCAGCCACCTTGAAGTCCATGTCGCCCAGGTGATCTTCATCGCCCAGAATGTCCGACAGAACCGCAAAGTCATCGCCTTCGAGGATCAGGCCCATGGCGATGCCCGAAACCGGAGCCTTCACCGGAACGCCTGCGTCCATCATGCTGAGGCAGCCACCGCACACGGTCGCCATCGAGGACGAGCCGTTCGACTCGGTGATGTCCGACAGAACACGGATCGTGTAGGGGAAGTCCTCGCGCGAGGGCAGCACGGGGTTCAGCGCGCGCCATGCAAGCTTGCCGTGACCGACTTCGCGGCGACCGGGCGCACCGAAGCGGCCCACTTCACCGACCGAATAGGGCGGGAAGTTGTAGTGCAGCATGAAGCTGGAATAGCTGAGGCCTTCCAGACCATCGATCATCTGCTCGGAATCTTTGGTGCCGAGCGTGGTGGTGCAGATCGCCTGGGTCTCGCCGCGGGTGAACAGCGACGAGCCGTGGGTGCGCGGCAGGAAGCCGACGATCGCTTCGATCGGACGGACCTGATCGAGCTTGCGGCCGTCAATGCGCTGGCCATCCTTGAGGATCGCGCCGCGCACGATTTCGGCTTCCAGCTTCTTCATCAGCTTGCCAGCGACCATCTGGGTCTGGCCGCCTTCGTCAGCAAACGCTGCCTTGGCCTTGGCCCGGGCTTCGTTCAGCATGTTCGAACGCGCCGACTTGTCAGTGACCTTGTAGGCCGCCGCAATATCGCCGCCGATGAGGTCCTTGAGCTTGGCCTTCATGTCTGCGGTGTTGTCAGACAGATCGACGGTCCAGGGATCCTTGGCAGCCTTTTCAGCCAGATCGATGACCGCGCCGATGACGTTGCGGATCTCGTTATGGGCGAACATCACCGCGCCGAGCATCACTTCTTCAGTGAGTTCCTTGGCTTCGGATTCCACCATCATCACCGCGCTTTGCGTTGCGGCAACGACGAGGTCGAGCTGGCCTTCGGCAAGCGCCTTGTCCTGCTTCGGGTTGAGAACATATTCGCCATCGATGTAACCGACGCGCGCGGCGCCGATCGGGCCCATGAAGGGCACGCCCGAGATGGTGAGCGCAGCCGAGGCGGCGATCATGGCAACGATATCGGCCTCGGTCTCGCCGTCGAACGACAGCACCTGGCAGATCACGTTGATCTCGTTGTAGAAGCCTTCAGGGAACAGCGGACGGATCGGACGGTCGATCAGGCGGCTGGTGAGCGTTTCCTTTTCGGTCGCACCGCGTTCACGCTTGAAGAAGCCGCCCGGGATGCGCCCGGCGGCCGAGAACTTTTCCTGATAGTGAACGGTGAGCGGGAAGAAATCCTGCCCTTCCTTCACGGACTTGGCGGCGGTCACGGCGCACAGCACCACGGTTTCGCCATAGGTCGCCAGAACGGCGCCATCAGCCTGACGGGCAATGCGCCCGGTTTCCAGAGTGAGGGTCTTGCCGCCCCACTCCAGCGATACGGTTTTCGTGTCGAACATTGATTTTCCTTCTGACCCGCGCGGCCATATTGCCGGGCGGGGCCTCATGTGCCGGGGAAAGAACCGTCCCGGTCCGGTGCGGGGCGCTGGTTTGGCCCCCGGGCTGGCAGACCGGATGTCTGCTTGCCCCAATGCAAAAAAGGCGGCCCATCCGAGCCGCCCCTTTCGCTAAACTCTTACTTACGCAGACCCAGCTTCTGGATCAGGGCGTTGTAGCGCTCGACATCCTTCTTCTTCAGGTAGGCGAGCAGCGTGCGACGCTTATTGACCATCATCAACAGGCCACGACGCGAGTGGTTGTCCTTGTGGTGGTCCTTGAAGTGCTCGGTCAGGTTGCGGATGCGCTGCGTGAGGATCGCAACCTGCACTTCGGGGCTGCCGGTGTCCTTGGGATCACGAGCATTGTCAGCAATGATGGTCTGCTTAACTTCGGGGGTCACCGACATAGTTTTTCTCTCTTACTCAGCGACATCGGGAAGGTTGAACCCCCGGACGACCGTGGCCGTCCCATCCGAAATTTCCATCAGCGCGACCGGGACCGAGCCCAGTTTCGCAAGGTAAAGCCCGGATGATTGGGGCATGTCAGACAGCACCCGGCCCTGTCGGACCGCCTGCGCGCTTGTCTGATCGAGGTGAAGGGCCGGGATGTCGTCCAGCCCTGCCTCCAGCGGCAGGAGTAGGTATTCAAGGCTCGCGCGCTTAGCGGCTTCCTCCAGATTGTCCAGCGAAATCGCCTGACTTTCAAGGAAGGGGCCGGCCTTGGTGCGGCGCAAATAGGTGACATGGCCGCAGGTTCCAAGGGCATAAGCGATGTCGCGGGCAAGGCTGCGGATATAGGTGCCCTTGGAGACATGGGCTTCGAGTGTAACCTCGTCCGGCCCTGCATCCCTTGCGCAGATAGCCAGCGAATGGATCGTCACGCTGCGCGCTTTCAGCGCCACCGCCTCACCCGCCCGCGCCAGATCATAGGCGCGCTGGCCGTCCACTTTCAGCGCGGAATAGGCGGGCGGAACCTGTTCGATGGGGCCGGTAAAGCGCGGCAGAACCGCCTCCACCTCGGCCAGCGTCGGCCGCACATCGCTGGTGGCGATCACCGGGCCTTCGGTGTCGAGCGTGTCGGTCTCGTCCCCGAACTTCACCGTGAAGGCGTAAATCTTGTCACTATCGAGCATCCGCCCGGCAAGCTTGGTCACCTCGCCCAGCGCGATCGGCAGCACCCCCTCGGCCAGCGGATCGAGCGTCCCGCCGTGGCCGACCTTTGTTTTGGCATAGCCGTTCTGGCGAAGGACACGCTTGACCGCGCTCACCCCTTGCGTGCTGCCCATTCCCCGCGGCTTGTCGAGGATCAGCCAGCCGGACAGCGCGCCGCTCATCGCCCAAGCGCCTCGGAGAAATGCTTGCGGCACAGCGCAACATAGCGATCATTACCGCCGATCTCGGTCTGCTGGCCCTGCCTGACTGCCGCCCCGCTTTCGTCGACCCGAAGGTTCATCGTCGCCTTGCGGCCGCAGTGGCAGACGGCCTTCAGCTCCACCAGCGCATCCGCGATGCCCAGCAATACCGCCGATCCCGGAAACAGCGCGCCCTGAAAATCGGTGCGCAGGCCATAGCACAGCACCGGAATGCCGCCCTCGTCCGCCAGCTGGGCGAGCTGCCACACCTGATCGGAGGTCAGGAATTGGGCCTCGTCCACCATCACGCAATCGAGCGGTTGCACAGCGTTGGCCGCACTGACAGCCGCCCACAGATCGGTGTCGGGGTGGAACTTATGCGCCGCGCTCTCCAGCCCGATGCGGCTTTTCACCTGCCCGCCCGAACGGCTATCGAGCGCCGCGGTCCACAGCATCGTCGCCATGCCCCGTTCGCGATAATTGAAATCGGCCTGCAACAGGTGCGAACTTTTGCCTGCGTTCATGCTGGCGTAGTAGAAGTAGAGTTTGGCCATCGCGGCTGCGTAACGCTTTGGCGCGTGTACGGCGAGCGCGATGTGAACCTTTTGCGCAAGTCATGCGTATCGGAGATAGTATGAACGCAACGCGCACCCTCAGCCGCTTGATGCTGCTGCCCTTGCTGGCCGCCCTCACCCTCGCCAACACCGCGAGCGCGCCGCAGCGTTACACGCTTGATGCGTCGGCCAGCAATGTCTCGGCCAAGGTTCCCTTCTTCGGGCTGGCGAGCAAAACCGCGATGTTCCCGCGCATGGAAGGCGCGGTTACCATCGTGCCCGGTGCACCGGAAAAGGCGGTGATCGATGTTACCTTCGATGCAACCGCGATTCAGGCGCCCGATTCCGTCACGCTGGCGCGGCTGCGGGGCGACAAGTTCTTCTGGGTCGAGAAATATCCGACGATCCGCTTTCTTGGCCGCTCGCTGAAATTGTCGAGCGCCACGCGCGGCACCGTGGCCGGCGATCTCACTGCGCGCGGGGTGACCCGTCCGGCAACGCTCGACGTTACCTTCACGGCAGATCCGGTGGCGCAGGCGGGAAAGCCGGTGAGCTTTACCGGCACCACCACCATCGATCGGCGCGATTTCGGGATGAAGTCCTATCAGCTGATCGTCGGCAACAAGGTCGGCATCACGCTGAAGGCGCGGATGGTGCCGAAGTAGCGCGGGGCGCTATTCTTCCTCGTCGAGATCGCGCAGCACCTTGGGATCGCGCAGCAGCGCTTCGATCCGGTCGGCCTCGGCAAAGCTTTCGTCCTTGCGGAACTTGAGCTTTGGCGCGAATTTGAGGCCGAGACGCTGGGCAACCTCGCGCTGGAGAAACGCTGTGTTCTGGCGCAATGCGACCACAACCTCGTCCTCGCCCGCCCCCATCAGCGGTTTCACGTAAGCGGTTGCGTGGCGCAGATCGGGGGTCATCCGAACTTCCGTGACCGAGATATGGGCCGCGCGCACAACATCGTCATGCACTTCGCCGCGCGCGAGCAGTTCGGACAGGATATGCCGCACCCGCTCGCCCACCTTGAGGGTGCGGACCGATTGCTGCTCGGCGGTGAAAGGAGCCTTGGCCATCAGCGTTGCAGCCCCGTGGTTTCCGGCGTCGGACGCGGGGTCGGGATCGCGGTCGAGGTGGAGCGGGCGTAGATCGTGCCGTCCTCGCCCAGCAATTCGCCTTCGAGGAAGATCACGCGCTGGCCCGCCTTCACCACGCGCCCCTTGCCAATGATCGTCGCGCCTTCGGGGATCAGCCTGATGAGGCTCATGGAAATGTCGAGATTGAGCGGGGCCATTTCGCCGCCGGTCGCCGCGACATAGGCATAGCCCATCACGTCATCGAGATAGCCCGCAACCAAGCCGCCCTGAACGCCGCCGCGCCAGGTGCACATCTCGCGCTTCACGGTGAAGCGCATGGTGACGGTCTGGCTCGGCTCGTCAAAGCTGACGAACTGCGAGCCGAGCAGCGCCGTATGCGGCGACTGCCCGGCATCGTCTGGGTAGTGCGTGCTTGTCAGGCTCACAGCGTCCGCTCACGCTCCTCGACCGAGAAGACTTCAAGCTGGTCGCCCGGCTTGATGTCGTTGGTGTCCTGCAACACCACACCGCATTCGAGCCCGGTGCGCACTTCGTCGACATCGTCCTTGAAGCGACGCAGCGAAGCGATCTTGGTGGCCGAAACGATGACATCGGCGCGGGTGAGACGTGCGAACAGTCCCTTGCGGATGACCCCTTCTTCCACCAGCAGACCGGCGGCCTTGTCGCGCTTGCCCGACTTGAACACTTCTTTGACCAGCGCCCGGCCGACCACATGTTCAATCCGTTCTGGGCCAAGCTCACCGATCATCTCCTTCGCGATCGCATCGGTCAGGTGATAGATGACATCGTAATACATCATCCGCACGTTATCGCGCTTCAGCAGTTCGCGCGCCTTGGCGTTCGGACGCACGTTGAAGCCGATGATCGGCGCCTTCGAACCGCCTGCCAGCACCACGTCACTCTCGGTGATCGCACCCACGCCGCCATTAAGCACGCGCACCTTGATGTCGTCGTTCGAGAGATTGTGGAGCGCGTTGACGATCGCCTCGACCGAGCCTTGCACGTCGGCCTTCACCACCACCGGGAATTCGATGACGTTGGATGACAACGTGTTGAACATCGTGTCGAAATTGGTCGGGGCCAGCGCGGTGCGCTTTTCCGTCGCGATTTCCTGACGATACTTGGCAACTTCACGGGCGCGCTGTTCGTTCTCGACCACGGTGAGGTTGTCACCGGCCGACGGCACGCCGCCAAGGCCGAGCACTTCGACCGGCATCGAGGGGCCGGCTTCCTTGATCTGCTGGCCCTTGTCGTCGACGATCGCCCGGACCTTGCCGCTTTGCGTGCCGACCACAAAGGTGTCGCCGCGCTTCAGCGTGCCGCGCGTCACCAGCACAGTCGCCACCGGGCCACGGCCCTTGTCGAGCTGGGCTTCGATCACGGTCGCCTCGGCATCGCGGTCAGGCCGTGCGCGCAGTTCGAGCAGTTCGGCCTGAAGACCGATCGCCTCGATCAGCTTGTCCAGCCCTGCGCCGGTCTTGGCCGAAACCTCGACATCCTGCACATCGCCGCTCATCGCCTCGACCACGATTTCGTGTTCGAGCAGACGCTCGCGGATCTTCTTGGGGTTGAACTCCGGCTTGTCCGACTTGGTGATCGCCACGATCATCGGCACGCCGGCCGCCTTGGTGTGATTGATCGCTTCGATCGTCTGCGGCATCAGCCCGTCATCGCCCGCAACCACCAGAATGACGATGTCGGTGACATTGGCACCGCGCATCCGCATTTCCGTGAAGGCCGCGTGACCGGGCGTGTCGAGGAAGGTGATCTTCGCCTTGTTCTTGGTGGTGATCTGATAGGCGCCGATGTGCTGGGTAATGCCCCCGGCCTCGCCCTTCACCACATCCGTGCCGCGCAGGGCATCCAGAAGACTGGTCTTGCCGTGATCGACATGGCCCATGATCGTCACCACCGGCGGACGCGCCACCAGGGTTTCTTCGGGGTCCATGTCCTCGCTGCTGACGATATCCACATCGCTTGCAGAAACGCGGGTGATGTTGTGGCCGAACTCCTCGACCAGCAATTCGGCAGTGTCCTGATCGATGGTCTGGTTAACGGTGACCATCATGCCCAGGTTGAACAGCGCCTTCACCAGATCCGCGCCCTTTTCGGCCATGCGGTTGGCGAGTTCGCTGACGGTGATCGCCTCGGGGACGACCACATCGCGGACCTGCTTTTCGCGCGGCTTCGACGGGCCACCCTGACCGCGGCGTTCCTTTTCACGCGCACGCTTCAACGCGGCGAGGCTGCGCGCACGGCGGCCTTCGTCCTCGTTGAGGGCGCGGGTGACGGTCAGCTTGCCCGAACGGCGGGCATCCTTGCCTTCGTCGACCGGAGCGGCGCGCTTGTCGTCCTTCTTCTTGGCCTTGACCTCGGGCGCGGGGCGCTTGGGTTCGGGACGCTCGACCGGGGTGAAGCGGCGTGCGGCGGGCACCGGGGCGGCCGCGGCAGCCTCGGGCGCGGCTGGCTCAGCTTGCGTGGCCGGAGCGGCCTCTGCGGCGGGCGCAGGTGCAGGCGCGGCTTCGGCCGGAGCGTTGGCGGCGGCAGCGCGCTGGCGTTCGGCCTCCTCTTCGGCCCGGCGGTTTTCTTCGGCGCGGCGGCGCTCTTCCTCTTCGGCGCGCTGGCGGTCCTCGTCTTCACGCTTGCGCGCTTCTTCTGCCATCCGCAGCCGTTCTTCCTCGGCTTCGAGCTGGAGGCGCTTGACGCGCTCCTGCGGCGTTTCGCCCGCAGGGGCCGGACGCGTGGGGCGCGGCGCAGGGGTGGGCGCAGGGGCCGGAGTGGGCGTGGGCGTGGGGGCAGGCGCGGGCGCTGCGACGACCGGTTCAGGCGCCGGCGGCGGCGCGGCCTCACCGGGCTTGCCGAGCACGCGGCGGCGCTTCACCTCGACCACCACCTTGTTGGTGCGGCCATGGCTGAAGGTCTGCTTGACCTCGCCCGCATCCACCGAGCGCTTGAGGCCCAGGGGTTTGCGGATGCGCTGGTTGTCGTTGTCGTCGCTCATTATCGCTCGTTAGTCCTTCACGTATTCGTCAATTGGCGCTGTCCCGCCCGCAGGCTGGTCAGCTTCGCCGGATGGTTCCCGGCCTGTCTCTTGCGGCGCGTTCGCCCCGTCATTCCCGGCAAATTGCACCAGCCGGGTTACTGCCTGGAGCACGCGGCCTGCTGCCCGCATATCGCCGGGATGGCCGGCAACGCCCAGATGGACCACGTTGTCGCGGCCCAATGCCACAGACAGCGCAGTGCGGTCTAGGGGCAAGACCGTGCCGCGCTGGCCCGATCCTTCAGTATCAGTGCCCACGCGCCATGCCTGATCAAGCTTGCGCCGGCCGTCCGCACTGGAGTCGGATGCGTGGAGCAGCACAGCAACCCGCCCGCTGCGCGCCTGCTCTTCGATCCGGGCGGAACCCATCACGATATTGCCGCTGCGCAGTTCCAGCCCCAGCCGGTCACCAAGGTGACGCGCCAGCGCGGCCTCGGTGCGGGCAGCCAGATCGTCGGGAATGGTGAGAGGCGCACCCTTGAAGGCGCGCATCAAAGCTTTCTTCAGTTGGCCATCGCTCAGCGCTTGTTCAAGCGCTGCGCGGGTCACACCGATCCAGGCACCCCTTCCGGGAGCCTTGGCCGCGACATCAGGCAGCACCAGACCATCAGGCGATATCGCCAGACGCACCAGCCCTTCCCGCGCCGAGGTGTCCCCGGTCAGGATACAGCGCCGCTCGCTCTCCGCAGCTGCGGAAAGCACCGGCCCGTCGATGTCGGACGTCAGGCGCTCATTGGGTGGAGTCCGCATGGGCGGCCTCCTCGGTCGGCTCGGAGACTTCGTCTTCGAACCAGTGCGCACGCGCAGCCATGATGATCTCGTTGCCCTGCTCTTCCGAGAGGCCGTATTCGCCCAGCACGCCGCCCTTGTCGGTTTCGCGCTGCGGACGACGCTGCGGAGGCCCTGCGGCATCGTTGTTGCGGCGACGCGGCGCTTCACGCTTCTTGGCGATCAGTTCATCGGTGGCGAGATCGGCGAGATCATCGAGAGTCTTGATCCCGGCCTTGCCGAGCGTGACCAACATCGCTTCGCTGAGGTGCGGGATTTCGGCCAGCGCATCTTCAACGCCCAGACCACGACGCACTTCGCGGTGCGCAGCTTCCTGCCGTTCGAGCGCTTCGAGAGCGCGGCTCTGGAGTTCTTCGGCGAGTTCGTCGTCGAAGCCTTCGATGCTCGCGAGTTCGGCGATTTCCACGTAAGCGACTTCTTCCAGCTCGGCGAAGCCTTCGGCCACCAGAAGCTGCGAGAGGGTTTCATCGACGTCGAGCTCTTCCTCGAACATCTTGGAACGCTCGGCGAATTCCTTGGAGCGCTTCTCGGAAGCTTCTTCCTCGGTCATGATGTCGATCTGGTGGCCGGTGAGCTGGCTCGCCAACCGGACGTTCTGACCGCGGCGGCCGATCGCGAGGCTCAGCTGATCGTCAGGCACCACCACTTCGATGCGGCCATCGTCCTCGTCGAGCACGACACGGCTAACCGTGGCGGGCTGGAGCGCGTTGACAACAAAGGTCGCGGTGTCTTCCGACCAAGGAATGATGTCGATCTTTTCGCCCTGCAACTCCTGCACGACAGCCTGCACGCGGCTGCCCTTCATGCCGACGCAGGCGCCGACGGGGTCGATGCTGGAATCACGGCTGATCACGCCGATCTTGGCGCGGCTGCCCGGGTCACGGGCGGCGGCCTTGATCTCGATGATGTTGTCGTAGATTTCGGGCACTTCCTGCGCGAACAGCTTCTTCATGAAGTCGGGATGCGCGCGGCTGAGGAAGATTTGCGGGCCGCGGTTGTTGCGTTCCACCTTGGTGATCAGCGCGCGGACGCGCTCACCGGTGCGGGCGGCTTCGCGGGGGATCTGCTGATCGCGGCGGATCACACCTTCGGCGCGGCCGAGGTTGACGATCACGTGGCCGAATTCGACCGACTTGATCACGCCGGTGATGACTTCACCCTGGCGGTCCTTGAACTCTTCGAACTGGCGCTCACGCTCGGCATCGCGGACCTTCTGGAAGATCACCTGCTTGGCGGACTGCGCGTCGATGCGGCCGAGATCGACCGGGGGCAGCGGGTCGACGATGAAGTCACCCACCTTGGCGCCCGGCTGGAGCTTCTCGCCCTGCTTCAGATCGACCTGTTTGAAGTAGTCTTCCACTTCCTCGACCACTTCGACCACACGCCACAGCGTCAGATCGCCGGTCAGCGGATCGAGCTTGGCGCGGATGTCGTTTTCCGCACCGTAACGGTTGCGTGCGGATTTCTGGATCGCTTCTTCCATCGCCTCGATGACGATCGACTTGTCGATCATCTTTTCCGAGGCAACCGCGTTGGCGATCGCGAGGAGTTCTGCCTTGTTGGCGGAAATGGCACTCATCAGTCGTCTGCCTTCTCTGTGTCTTCGATGAGTTCATCCGCGCCGCTGGTATCCAGCGGGCGGGTGGCTGCGATCAGCGCGTCGGTAAGGACGAGCTTCGCGGAGTGAATATCGGCCAGCGGCAGGTGCACATCGCCCGCCTTGACCTCTTTGACCAGAACCATACCATCATCAAGCCCGCCGAGCACGCCCTTGTTGACGCGCTGGCCTTCATACGACTTGTCCATGACGATACGGACTTCGTGCCCGGCCCAGTTCACGAAGTCCTTTTCGCGGGTGAGCGGACGGTCAATGCCGGGCGAACTGACTTCGAGGTGATAGGCACCTTCAACCAGCTCCTCGCCCGCTTCCTCGGCCGCGTCGATCGCGTCCGAGACGCGGCGTGACAGCGCGGCGCATTGATCGAGCACCAACTGCCCGGTCGCCGGGTCTTCGGCCATGATCTGGAGCGCCATGCCGCCGTCACCAGCTTCGGAGGACACCATCGCCACGCGCACCAGCTCAAACCCGAGCGCACTCGCTTCGGGTTCGATCAACTGGGTAAGGCGCGCGATATCGGCCATGGGGTCTTTCGTTACATGGGGCATTGCACAAACGCGGTGTGGGGCCGGCCCCCGAAGGCGCCAGCATCCAAACCTTGTCGCGACAATGCCGGGATTAGATGCGGCCATTATGCGCGTTTGGCCGGTTTGGCAAGCGCCTTCACGCGCCGCTGTGCACGTTGGCGCGTGGCCGCGGGGTCAGTTCTCGCCGGCCACCCAGCGTTTGACCTGATCGCGCAACACCTGATGCTCGCGCGCCTCGAAACTCTCGGCAAAGCTCCTGATCGCGAGCACCGCATCGCGCGAGATGGGATCATCGAAGGCCATAGCGTTCACTGAAAATTCGCCGCCGCGCTCCGCCCGCACGATCATGCCGAAGATCTCCATCCGGCCAATGGCGATATAGCCCGATTGTCCCTCGGCAACCGGCCGGGACAGGGCAATCCGTGCGCCTGTGCACGAAATGTCGAGGAGGATGCAGGCGTGGTGCGAATAGATCGATTCGAACCGTGCCGGAATCGCGAGCCTGAGGCGCGGCGCGGCGCGGCGTCCGGCGACGGGGGCGCTGTCTGCGGCAGATGATCCGGAAAGCTCGGGTGCCATAACCCGCGCAGCTTTGCCCAGGACCGGTAAAGGACGGAACCGCGCGCGCCCCTGTAGAACTACGAGGAACGACTGCAGACCCGGTCAGACCGTCCGGTCATCGTCGGAATCGCCCGTCACCCACTTGCGCGCCCGCTCGATCAGGGCGCGCTTTTCGCGTTCCTCGAAATTCTCGTGATAGCGGCGGATTTCCAGCACGATATGATCGGTAAGCGGCTCGTCGAATTCGAGCGCATTGAGGCCGAATTCGGAGCGGGTCACGATCGCGAAATGGTCGATGACGCCGCAGCGCAGGATTGCGCCTTCACCCTCGCGCATGGATTCGAGAATGGCGACCTGCGCACCGGTACGCGAGAGGTTGAGCAGGATACAGGTGTGCGCTTTCTCGACCGCAATCAACTGGGCGGGAAGGCTGAGCCGCAGCCTTGGCGCGGCCCGGCGGCCGACGGGCACTGCCGGCCGATCACTTTCCTCGGGCTTCGGGTCCACCATCCCCTGTTCACCCCGCAGTTGGTTAGGCGCCAAAACACCCGCCACAACAGGCATGGGCGAGTCGGAGCCGCTGTTGCGCGCGACCGAGGAAGGATTAGCCGATGCGTGCACAGCTGGCAAAGGGGGGCGGGGTGCAGCGGGCAGGCCGGAACGCATCAGCGCCCCCCCTTCTTCGCGCCAGACAGCCGCAGGCCATCACCCGCGTCCCTGCGCAGGTCACGGAAATCCCTCAGGAAATCTTGTGATGGCAATTTCATGCTGTTCTGTCGCCTTGAACCAGACGAACGCGATAGCCCGGCAAAACTTTAAAACAGGTTAGGAAGAGGCCTCGTCCTGGCCCTCCATGAGGCTGTGTTTGCGGATGCAGTGGCGCAGCTGGTCATAGGTGAGGCCCAGTGCGCGGGCGGTCTGGCGCTGGTTCCAGCGGTGCTTGCCGAGCGCGTGGGCGAGTATCGCGCGTTCATGGGAGTCCACCGCGGCGCGCAAATCCTCGATGCTATCGAAATTCACGGCCGCCGAAGGGACCGCCGCCGGGGCCGCACGTGTGGTTTGATTAGCGCCCGCCGGATTTCCTTGGCTGCGACGATGCTCGGGCGGGCGCGGGCGCCACGGGCTGTCGAAGGGATCGAACTGGACGTGAGCAATGGCCATATCCGGCGCGTCCCAGCGATAGACCGCGCGCTCGATCACGTTGCGAAGCTCGCGGACATTGCCCGGCCAGGGGTGATCCTCCAGCGCGTCCATCACATGCGGTGCGAAGCCGGGCCAGCGCTCCCAATCCAGCTCCGATGCCATGCGCCGCCCGAAATATTCCGCCAGCACGCCAATGTCGCCTTCGCGGACCCGCAACGGCGGCAGGGTGATGACTTCGAAGCTGAGCCGGTCGAGCAAGTCGGCGCGAAAGTCGCCCGCTGCTGCAAGGGCAGGCAGATCATCGTTGGTCGCAGCGACAATGCGCACATCGACCCGGATCGGGCGCGAGGCACCGATGCGGGTAATCTCGCCATATTCGACCGCGCGCAAAAGCCGCTCCTGCGCGCCCATGCTGAGCGTGCCGAGTTCATCGAGGAACAGCGTCCCGCGGTCGGCTTCCTCGAAGCGGCCCGCCCGCGATTTTGTCGCGCCGGTAAAGGCGCCCGCCTCGTGGCCGAACAATTCGGCCTCGATCAGGGTTTCAGGCAGCGCCGCGCAGTTCATCGTCACAAGCGGCTCGTCCCAGCGGCTCGACAGACGGTGAAGGCGTTCGGCGATCAGCTCCTTGCCCGTGCCGCGTTCACCGATCACCAGCACCGGGCGGTTCATGGCCGCAGCGCGGCTGGCGCGTTCCACCGCGTCAAGAAAGGCCCCGGATTGGCCGATGAACTGGCTCTCGAGCTTCATGTCCAAACTATAGTGAAATTCCCCAATGCTTGGCAATAGAGACCAACAACCTTCCCCCATCGAACCTGGAAAACCGCGGTTTTCCGCCATTTCCGCGGTTTGGCACGCGGTATGCAAAATACCCGGCAAGACCACGGACACCACTTTGGGAGGCCCACAATGATCGACCGCAACGCAAGCCAAGCCAGCTTCTGGAGCTCGAAGCTCGGGCACGCCGCAATGGCCAGCATCGCCGCCATGGTGATGATGATCGCGCTGTCCTCGCAACTTCAGCCCGGCGCGGCCCATGCCGCTCCGATGGCCCACCCCGCCAGCGAAGCCGGCGCGATGATCGAGATCGCCTGAGATGGGTGACCCGTTTGACCCCCTCGGGCCGGAGCGCCCCGCGCAGGATGTCCCCCCTGCTGACGCCGACCGCACCGCACGCCCCACCCGCGATGCGCTGTTTGGCGAAGCTCCGGCCCAACCCAACCGCCTTCTCTCGGCCGGACGCCTGTCGCGGCTCGACGAGGAAATCGAGGCCTTGCGCCGCAGCCCCGAACAGGCACAATCCCGGCGCAACCCCGCCGGACCGCAGGACGAGCGCACCGCTCCCCTGGACCGGGTCAATTCGTTTCTCGATGGAGTAGCCTTCATGGGCATTTTCAGCCGCACCCGCGACATCATTGCCGCAAACTTCAACGACATGCTCGACAAGGCGGACGATCCGCAGAAGATGATCCGCATGATCATCCTCGAAATGGAGGAAACCCTGGTCGAGGTCCGCGCCAGCGCGGCGCGCACCATCGCTGACCAGAAGGAAATGCACCGCCACTGCGTGAAGCTTGATCGCTTGCAGGCCGACTGGTCCGAGAAGGCGCAGCTCGCGCTGTCGAAGGACCGCGAAGACCTCGCCCGCGCCGCGCTGGTCGAAAAGAAGAAGGCCGGCGACATGGCCGACCAGCTCAAGGCGGAAATCGCGGTGCTGGACGACGCCTTGCGCGCTTACGAGGAAGACATCGCCAAGCTGCAGCATCGCCTGCGCGAAGCCCGCAGCCGCCAGACCGCGATCGCCGCGCGCCTCGAAAGCGCCGAGAACCGCGTCAAGCTGCGCACGCTGATGAGCACCGAACGCACGGATGAAGCGCTCGCCCGTTTCGACCAGCTCGAACGCCGGGTCGATTACGCCGAAGGCCGCGCCGATGCGCTGCGCATTGCCGAGGACGGGCCGCCCAGCCTCGCCGATCAGATCGCCGCGCTGGGCGGATCGGACGCCATCGACGATGAACTTGCCGCGATGAAAAAGGCGCTCGGCAAAACTGAAGACGCCAAAGACCTGGGGGGAGAATAAATCATGGATATCGAAGGCGTTATGGCCATCGGCGCAATCTTCGTCGCTCTGCCCTGGATGGTTCTCCACTACATGACCAAGTGGAAGACCGCCCCCACCATCACCGCCGATGACGAGGTGCTGCTGGAGGAACTCTACAACCTTGCCAAGCGGCTCGACGAGCGGATGCACACGGTTGAACGGCTCGTCGCGACCGACGACCCCGCCTTCACCCCTGCCCGCCGGCTGATCGCCGATCACGAACAAGACAATCAGCAGCTGCGCGAACTCGAAGCGCTGATCGCCGAGAAGAAAGGAACCCGCGCATGAACAGCCCCCGCACCACGCTTTACCGCGACAAGCACAATGCCAAGATCATGGGCGTGTGCTCCGGGATCGCTGACTATACCGGCGTCAATGTGTTCTGGATCCGGCTCGGCACGCTCGCGCTGTCGCTCAGTCTCGGCTGGCCGATCTTCGCCTACTTCATCGCCGGCTTCGTGCTGAACAAGAAGCCGCCGCACCTCTACCGCGATGAAAGCGAGAAGAAGTACTGGCAGGGCGTCCGCCAGAGCCCGCGCCGCACCGCCCGCGAAATCCGCTCCGCCTTCCGCGATGTCGATCGCCGGCTGGCTGCGGTGGAGGCCCACTACGTCAGCAGCAACCCGCGCCTGACCGCTGAAATCGAGCGGCTGCGCTAGACCCAACCCGAACTTACAGGGGACTGAAATCATGGAAGGCACGCTTGCCCTGATGATCCCGATCTTCGCTATGATGATCCCGATCGTCGCGCTCTGGACGAAGCACCAGCAGAAGATGGCCGAGATGCAGGTTGGCGCCACCGCCGAACAAACCGCCGAGAAGGCCGCGCAATATGCCAGCCACATCCAGCGGCTTGAAGACCGGGTGCAGGTGCTCGAACGCATCGTCACCGACCGCGGCTATGACATCGCCACCCAGATCGAAGCTCTGCGCGACACGCGGCGGGTTGATGCAGGGGACGCGGGAGTCCCGCTCGGTATCGCCAGCAAGGAGCGCGTGTGATGGAGCCGGCTGACTTTCTCCCCTATCTCGGCTGGATCATCGCAGGCGCCTTCACGCTCGGCGCGGCGGGCATCCTGACCTCGTTCCAGACCACCCGGATGAAGATCAAGAACGGCTACCCGCTCGAAGGCATGTGGGGCCAGTCCCTGAAGCCCGGCTCGGACAAGGAAACCGCCCACCGCGTCACCCTGCTCACGCAGGAAAACGCCGAACTGCGGGCTGAACTCGGCGCGATGAAGGACCGGCTTGTGAATGTCGAACGGATCGTCACCGATGGCGGCTATCACCTCGGCGCCGAGATCGACGCCCTGCGTGACCGCGCGCTGGCGGGCCTTCAGGACAAGGGGAAAGCGTGATGGGCGAGATGGTGATCATTGCCATGACCATCGTCGCGATCGTTCTGATCACAGGGATCAGCCTCAACGGCATCGTCGACAAGGTGATGAGCGCGAGGCGGCTGCGTCATGACGCCCAGCCCCGCATTGAAGGCCCGGGAGTGCGCGAAATCGCCGAGCGCCAGGCCAGCATCGAGGAGCGCCTGCGCGTGCTCGAACGCATCGCCACCGACCGCGGCAGCCTACTCGCCGACGAGATCGAGGCGCTGCGCAGCGAGACGCTCGCGATCGGCACCAAACCGCGCACGGCCGAGGCGGTGTCGCAATGAGCGGCTGGGCGATTGTCGCGCTGGTGGCGATCGTGATCTGGGGCATCGTCGAGACCACGCGCGCCCGCGCCGGGATCATCACCGACGAGGACGGCAACCAGAAGCTTGCCAAGCGCAAGGATACCCGCAGCCACGCCGAAATCGAAGCGGCCCGCCGCGAGATTGAGGACCTGCGCGAGCGCATCAAGGTGCTCGAACGCATCGCAACCGACGCCAACAGCGGCGCTGCCCGCGAACAGGCGCGCATAAGCGCCGAAATCGAAGCCCTGCGGGACACTCCCGCCCCTAGGAAGGAAAAACGCGAATGATCACGTCCTTTCTCGATCCCACCGTGGTGCTGACTGCGGGATTCCTTGTCGCCGTGATCGTGGTCGCCGGTGCCACGCTGCGCGCCTGGCAGGGCTGGCTTGACCTCAAGCGCAGCGAGCTTGACCGCGCCGTGCACCACCCTGCGACAGCGGACGGATCCAGCATCGGCACGGCCCGTATCGAACTGGCCGATCTCAAGGAGCGCATCCGCAAGCTCGAAGCCATCGCCAGCGGGGTGGAACTGTGAGCAACGCCGTCCGCTCCGCCGCCACCCAGACCGGCATCGGGCTTGGCAGCGCGATTGCCGTGGCGATCAGCTGGAGCCTCCACAAATCGATCATCTGGGCGATCGTCCACGGCTTCCTGGGCTGGTTCTATGTGATCTGGCACGCCTTGACCCGCCCCGGCGGCATCGGCGGATAAACGCCCCTTTGCGTTGGAGCCTCGCCCCCGTTAAGGGCGGGCCATGCGCAGCCTTTCCGACATTCTCGAAGAGTACGAATTCCTCGACGGCGACGATCGCTACGGCCTGCTGATCGAGCTGGGCCGGGACCTTGAACCCATGCCTGATGCGCTCAAGACCGATGCCACTCTGGTGCGCGGATGTTCGGCGTCGGTATGGGTTTACCCCGCCTCGCAGGAGCAGCAGAAGCTCCATTTCCTCGCTGACAGCAATGCCGCGATCACCAAGGGCATCGTCGCCCTCGTCATCGCCGCGGTTCAGGACCGGCCTGCCGCCGAAGTCGCAGGGATGGATGTGATGGGCGCGCTCGCCGCGTTCGATCTGAAAAACCAGCTTTCAAGCAATCGCACCCAAGGCGTGCCCAACATGATTGCGCTGGTCAAAGAACACGCTGCCAGAATCGCTTCTTGAGTTCCGCATCGCTGCGGGCGGCCGGTCGGCCTTGCGGTGCCTGTGGCACCGAATTCGCGCTCAGAAAGAATGTTTCACGTGAAACGGCGCCGCAAGGGGGAGTCTGGACGGGGCTAAGGGGAGGCTAACCGGGGTCAAGCGGGGGTCTAGCCGCCCCTGAACGCACCTCTAGCGGCCTAAAGATTGCGGCCTACCACCTCGAACGCATCGTCACCGCCCGCGCCCACCGCATCGCGCACCACGGCCAGCCCGGCTTCCTTCTGCGCCTTCAGCTCCGCCTTCAGCTTGGCCGGATCGCGCGCAAAGACAAAGCCGAAGCTTACCCCGCCCTCCTTGCCGATGGTCGCATGGTGCAGCTTGTGCGCCTGCACCAGCCGCTTGGCGTAGCCCTTGCGCGGCACCCACTTCCAGTACCGCTGGTGCACCAGCCCGTCATGCACGAGGGTGTAGATCACCCCGTACAGCGTGATCCCGACCGCAAACCACCACAGCCAGTCCCAGTAGAGCGAGCCGTAAATATACATCGCGGCATTGATGCTGCCGAACACGACGGCGAACAGATCGTTCTTCTCCAGCACATTGTCATGCGGTTCGTGATGGTCGCGGTGCCAGCCCCAGCCCCAGCCGTGCATGATGTACTTGTGCGCGACCCACGCGAACAGCTCCATCCCGATCAGCGAGGACATGACGGTGAGGAACACTTCGAGCCAGCTCATGCGGGCACCTTTTCATCAAGTTCAACGCGGCCCACCCCGGCGCGGCGTGCCTGCGGCAGCGCCCACCACGGCACGTCGGGGCGGCGGTGGTGTTCGAGATGATAGCCGAAATGGAAGCACGAGGCGAGGCTCGCCAGCGTGCCGAAATCCTCGGACCGGGCGTTGTGGTGGTCGGCAAAGCCGTTGGCGGGCGCTTGCGCGATGTGGCGATGGGTGCGGAAGGTCCCGAAGTAGAACAGCTGCAACGACGATCCCAGCGCAGGCAGGCCATATAGCAGCACGATCTGCACCATCGGGATATCCAGCACCAGCCAGTAGATGCCCACCACCGTGTGCACGAAAACCAGCGAGCGCCAGCCGAAATAGCGCCGGAAGAAGGTGCCATACCAGCGCCAGAAATGGCCCGGATTGTGCTCGTCGAAATCGGGATCGCCCGCGTGTCCGGACAGCTTGTGGTGGGTCATGTGCGCATCGCGCAGATGTCGCCAGCCAAAGCCCGCATACAGCGCCAGCAGCACCGCACCGATCGCGGCGTTGACGCGCGGCAGGCCCGGCACCAGCGTCCCGTGCATCGCATCATGGCAGACGATGAACACGCCGACCGAAAGCCAGCACTGCACCACCGCCACCACAAGGGCGAGCGGCCAGTTGGTCCACGAAATCTGGAAGACAAACATCCCCCAGGCATGGATCGCCAGCCAGCTTGCCGCGATCCCCAAACCCAGCACCAGCCCCGCGGCGCACTGGAAGGCGCGCGCGGGCAGCACGAAGGACGGGGCGGAAGAAGCGCTCATCAGAACAGGGATACGCTGCGGCGGGCCATGGGGATGCGTATAGACCGCAAGCACAAAACGGCAATTGCGTTTGGTGCGCGGGGGTCTGCGCTGCCGGCAAAAGCAAAGGGCGCCCGGCGGCTGGCCGAACGCCCCTTCCTGTGTGCCTTATCCGGCGGTGCCCGTCAGGGCACGACGCCGATGATGTCGGGCCGCCCGTCGGGATCGAAGTTGACGATCCCGCCATTGCCCACTGCCCCGCGCAGCAGGATGCCGGCCAGATGCGGCGCGGCCATCGAAGTGCCCGAGATGGTGTTGTAGGTCGCGCCGATCCATGTCGAGCGGATCGAGGAACCCGGTTCGGCGAAATCGACCGGGGGGTTGCCGAAGTTCGAGAAGCTCGACCAGCTGTCGCCGTTGGCGAAGGACGAAACGGTGAACACGTTGGTGCCATTGGCGCGGGCGGGCGAGTAATTGGCGGCATTGGCCGCATCATTCCCGGCCGCCAGAACAAAGCGCACGCCCGTGGCCGCCGCATTGATCACCGCCGTATCCAGAGCCGCGCTGGCGCCGCCGCCAAGGCTCATATTGGCGACATCGCCCGCACGCCCGTTGGCCGCGACATATTCGACCCCCGCGATCACGCCCGAATTGCTGCCCGAACCGCGCCGGTCGAGCACGCGCACCGACACGACGGAAGCGCCCGGCGCAACGCCGACGACACCGATGGTGTTGTTGATCGCGGCAATGGTGCCGGCAACGTGCGTGCCGTGGCCGTTGGCGTCATTGGGCGAGGTATCAGTGACGAAGCTGCGCGAACGGGCGGTGTCGACCCTGAGATCGGGGTGCGTCAATTCCACGCCGCTATCGATCACCCAGGCAGTGGCAAAGGTGCCGCTGGCCCCGCCGCGCACGCGGGCAACGCCCCAAGGCACGGTTTGCGCAGGCTGGGTGGTGCCGCCGCCCGGCTTTTTGCTCTGGGCGATGGTGACGACCTGATCCTGCTCGCAATAGCGGATCCCGGTGGTCTTCGCGCGCATATTGGCGATGCCCTGGGCCGAGGCGCGGATCGCAAAGCCGCGCAGGGCCTTGGTGTAGGTACGGTCAATCTGCCCCGTTGCCGCCTGCGCCGCGCCGCGCGCCATTGCGGGCACGCGGTCCGCAGTCACGCTGCCATCGAACACGCAGATATAGGCGCCCGGAATCTTGTCACCCGCATTCTGCGCGCTCGCCGGTGCTGCCAGCACCGCAAGCGGCAGCGCCGCGAGAATAGCGTAAGATCCTGTTTTGCTCATGCAACACCCCCTCATCCCGGTACCCCCAGCGAGCGCCGAAGGGACGAGGCTATATGCAGATTGCTTTAGAAACGAGAAGAAAAGGCAATGTATGCCGGTTCCGATGAGGTTAGGCGCAATATCCGCCTATGCCACCGGGCGCGGCAGGCGCGGCGCTATTCGCCCTTGGGGAAGAAGAATTCACGCAGGTGTTCGCCGATCCGCGCCGGGCGCAGGGTTTCGGCATCGATGCAGCACCAGCTCGATTGCACCTCGGCCAGCACCTCTTCGCCGCGCTTGATCAGCGTGGAGTAGAACGCGCGTGCGCCGTTGAAGCGTTCCAGCACGGTCTGGGCGATCACGTCGTCTTCCAGAAATGCAGGCTTGCGATAGGTAATCTCGTGCTTGAGCGCGACCCACGCCTTGCTCGCCACATCCTCGGCCGGGGCCATCCCGCGCCAATGCGCCAGCACCGCGTCCTGCACCCAGTTCAGATAGCGCGCGTTGTTGACGTGGCCCATGAAATCGATGTCCTCGATCGCCACGGTGATGGGATGGAAGAAGGGGCGCGCGGAGGATTCGGTTGCTGACATGAATGTAAACTAGCGCAAGATTATGACAATTTCCATTACCCATCATCGGGAAACCGCCGCAATCTTGCCACGGCTCGGCAATCGTGACTATTGGGCCGCTCTTGCACCCCCAACCGATGGACCAGAGCAATGGCGAGCCGCCCCCGCACCCTGTATGAAAAGATCTGGGACGCGCACGTTGTCGAAACGCGCGATGATGGCACGGCGCTGATCTATATCGACCGGCATCTCGTGCACGAGGTGACCAGCCCGCAGGCGTTCGAAGCGCTGAAGGTGGCAGGCCGCCCGGTGCGCAGGCCGGAGCTAACGCTGGCTGTGCCCGATCACAACCTGCCGACGACCGCCCGGCTCGACAGCGCGGGCCAGCCCGTGCCCATCGCCGACGCCGAGAGCGCAGCGCAGCTCGCCGCGCTGGAGGTGAACGCGCCGGCCTATGGCATCCGCTACATCCCGGCGACGGCGAAGGAACAGGGGATCGTCCATGTGGTCGGCCCCGAACAGGGCTTCTCCCTGCCCGGCACCACCATCGTCTGCGGGGATTCGCACACGGCCTGCCACGGCGGTCTGGGCGCGCTCGCCTTTGGCATCGGGACGAGCGAGGTGGAACACGTGCTCGCCACGCAGACCCTGCTGCTTCAACAATCGAAGCCGATGGAAGTGCGGGTGGACGGCGATCTTGGCCCCGGCATCAGCGCCAAGGACCTGATCCTGCACATCATCGGCACGATCGGCGCGGCGGGCGGCAGCGGCTACGTGATCGAATATCGCGGCCGCGTGTTCGAAGCGATGACCCTCGAAGAACGCCTCACTGTTTGCAACATGAGCATCGAGGCCGGCGCCCGCGCAGGCCTGATCGCGCCGGACGATACCACCTTCGCCTATCTGAAGGGCCGCCCGATGGCGCCTGCGGGTGCGGAATGGGATGCGGCGGTCGCTTACTGGCGCACGCTCCATTCCGATGACGGCGCGGTGTTTGCCAAGAGCGTGCGCATCAACGCGGCCGATGTCGAACCCAGCGTCACCTGGGGCACCTCGCCCGAAGATGTCGTGCCCATCGGTGGCCGCGTGCCCTCGCCCGGGGATTTCGCTGACGAGAGCAAGCGTGTCGCCGCGCAAAAATCGCTCGATTACATGGGCCTGGTCCCCGGCACCCCGATGACCGAGGTGCCGATCGAGAACGTGTTCATCGGCTCTTGCACCAACAGCCGCATCGAGGACCTGCGCGCAGCTGCCGCGATCCTCAAGGGCCGCCGCAAGGCTGACAATGTCCGCTGGGCGATCGTCGTCCCCGGTTCGGGTCTGGTGAAGGCGCAGGCCGAGGAAGAAGGCCTCGACCGCGTGTTCATCGACGCAGGGTTCGAATGGCGCGAGCCGGGCTGTTCGGCGTGCTTGGGCATGAACCCCGACAAGGTGCCGCCGGGCGAACGCTGCGCCTCGACCAGCAACCGCAATTTCGTCGGCCGGCAAGGCCCGGGCGCACGCACGCACCTTGTCTCGCCCGCCATGGCCGCTGCTGCCGCTGTCACGGGGCGGCTGGCCGATGTCCGCACCCTCACCTGACGAGAACGCCTTGAAAGAGCGCGGCGCGAGGCGCATGGAACAGGCATGACCGACAAGCCCAAGAACAACAACGCCCGCAACGCCGCGATTGCAGCTGCGGGTGCCATCGGATCGGCCGCCGTGGCGGCTGCGCTGCTCTATGCGGGCAAGCGCAAGAAGAAGCCGAACGAGCCGACCCAGCCCGGCCCGATTCCCTCGGGCGAACCACCGCAAACCGATTAACTCTGGCCGATTAAGGACCCCATGCAGCCCCTCACCCGCGTCGAAGGCCGCGCCATCCCGCTCGGCCTCAAGAATGTCGATACCGACATCATCATCCCTGCCAAGTGGCTCAAGACCATCAGCCGCGAAGGGCTGGGCGCAGGCGCGTTCGAGGCGCTGCGGGCGGAACCCGGCAATGTCATCGACGATCCCGCCTATGCCGGGGCAAACCTGCTGATCGCGGGCGACAATTTCGGTTGCGGTTCCAGCCGCGAACACGCCGCTTGGGCGCTGGGCGACATGGGCATCCGCGTGGTGATCGCGCCCTCTTTCTCGGATATTTTCTCGGGCAACGCGGTCAAGAACGGGATCTTGCCGGTGGTGTTGCCGCAAGAGGCGGTTGACCGCCTGCTGGACGTCGCGCGCGAGGGCCAGCCCATCAGCGTCGATCTGGAGCACCAGACCGTCACCACCCCCTATCAGGACCGCTTTACCTTCACCATCGATCCGTTCCGGCGCGATTGCCTGCTCGGCGGGCTGGATGAAGTCGGGCTGACGATGGCGCGGGGCGAGGCGATCGGCGGGTTCGAGGCCAGCCGCACCGCCGCCCAGCCGTGGCTGATGCGCGGCACCGCCGCCTGAAAATCAAAATACAGGGAGAGACAACATGAAAGCCATTCGCACCCACCAGACCGGCGGGCCTGAAACCCTGACCTTGGACGAGATTGACGCCCCCACCCCCGGCGCGGGCGAAGTGCTGGTTGCGGTCAAGGCTTGCGCGATCAACTATCCCGACGGGCTGATGCTGCGCGACATGTACCAGTTCAAGCCGCAGCGCCCCTTCTCGCCCGGCGGCGAAATTTCGGGCGTGATCGAAGCGGTTGGCGAAGGTGTCGAAGGCTTTGCCATTGGTGACCGGGTGCTGGCCGGGATCGGCAATGGCGGCCTTGCAGAAAAGGTCGTCGTGCCGGCTGGCCGCATGTTCAAGGTGCCGGACGGCGTGCCGTTCGAGAAAGCCGCCTCGCTGCTGATGACCTATGGCACCACCATCCACGGGCTGAAGGATCGCGGCCATATCAAGGCGGGTGACACCGTGCTGATCCTTGGCGCAGCCGGCGGCGTTGGCCTGTCGGCCATCGAGCTTGCCAAGGCATTCGGTGCGCGCGTGGTGGCCGCTGTCTCCTCCGACGCCAAGGGCGAAGTGGCAAAGCAGGCAGGCGCCGACGAAGTGGTGATTTATCCCCGCGAGGCGATGGACAAGGATGCGTCCAAGGCGCTCGCTGAAGCCTTCAAAAAGGCTTGCGGCCCGAACGGCGCGAACATCGTCTATGACATTGTCGGCGGGCAATATTCCGAACCTGCCCTGCGCGCGATCGCGTGGGAAGGACGCTTCCTGGTGGTCGGCTTCCCCGCCGGGATCGCCAAGATGCCGCTCAATCTCACGCTGCTGAAGTCCTGCGACATTTGCGGCGTGTTCTGGGGTGCCTTCACTGCGCGTGAGCCCGAGGCGTTCCATGCCCAGGTGCAGGAACTGTTTGCGCTGATGCAGGCGGGCAAGATCGACCCGCTGGTGTCCGAAACCTTCCCCCTCGCCCGCGCCGGCGATGCCATCGCCAAGCTGGAAGCACGCGAGGCGGTCGGCAAGCTTGTGGTGACAATGGGATAACGTCTCGTGCGCGCGGCTTCGTGCTTGAAGCCGCGCGCCCTCGCCTCTATCGCTGGGGCCGGATCGTATCCGAAGGGACAACCATCACATGACCGATTTCAAGGACCGCGAACGCGCCGAGGAAGCCAAGTTCGCGCTCGACAACGAAACCGCCTTCCGCATCGCCGCGCGCCGCAACCGGCTGCTGGGCGAATGGGCTGCCGGGCTGATGAAGCTCACGCCCGAGGAAGCCGACGCCTACCGCAAGGCCGTGGTGCAGGCCGATTTCGAGGAATCGGGTGACGAGGACGTGGTGCGCAAGCTGCTGGGTGATCTCACCGCGGCGCAGACCGATGTCAGCGAAGCCGACATCCGCGCCAAGCTTGAGGAAATGACCATCGAAGCGCGCCGCCAATTGCTCGGCGAGGTGTGATCTCATGCCGATGACCGCCAAGCAGATCGAGGACGCGATCGCCGCCGCCCTGCCCGGCGCCCAGATCGAACTGTGCGATCTGGCAGGCGATGACGACCACTGGGCTGCCACCGTCACCGCCCCGCAGTTTACCGGGCTGAGCCGCGTGGCGCAGCACAAGCTGGTCTATAATGCCCTCGGCGGACGGATGGGGGGCGTGCTGCACGCCTTGCAAGTCACCACCGTGGTCCCCAAGTAAGTTTCCTGAAACTCAACACCTGCCAAGGGCGCAACACCAATGTCCGACGTCAACGCGCGCATTTCCGATCTCGTTAACAGCAATGATGTGGTCTTGTTCATGAAGGGCACCCCGCTCTTCCCGCAATGCGGCTTTTCGAGCCTCGCGATCCGGATCCTCGACAATTGCGGCGTCGCTTATGAAAGCGTCGACGTGCTGCAGGACATGGAAGTGCGTCAGGGAATCAAGAGCTTCTCGGATTGGCCGACGATCCCCCAGCTTTACGTGAAGGGCGAATTCCTCGGCGGCAGCGATATCATGAAAGAGATGTACGAGGCCGGTGAATTGCAGGCCCTGCTCGAAGAAAGCGGCGTCAAGACTGTTTGATTCTGCGAACGCGCCTCCGCGCGTTCGTCCTTGCTAGACGCGCAGCAAGCTGCGCCCGCTACGGGCGCGCGGTCGCGCTTGCGGTACGCTGCGCGACACAAACTGGCATGACTTATCAAGGTTGCGCTGACCGGCCCGAAGGGCCGCAAGCGCGACCGCGCGCCCGAAGGGGTGGCCCGCAGGGCCGGGCCCCCGGAGGAAAGCCAACAAAAAAGCGCTCCGCAGGACCAGTGCGGAGCGCTTTTTCATTTATCGGGGAGGCGCAACCCGGAGACCAGGAAGGGTCGCGCCTCTCGTCGAAGACCATTCAGACGCAAATTATTATGCACACCGCGTGCCAAACTCGAAAAACCACGGAAATCCGCCATTTTCTCTGCACTGCCTTCAAGCCCTCTCGGCCGATTTGTAAAGCATCCCGACACATCCTCATCAAAGCGGCAGGAAACCGCCTTGGCTCTTGGCAAGCGCTTGCCGCAAGGCCATCCTTGGCCGCGATGAACACCGAATCCGCACCCCAGGGCATCCCCGCTGCCACCATCATCATCTTCCGCAACGCGCCCGATGGAGCCGCGCCGGAAGTGCTGATGACCGTGCGATCGCGCAACATGACCTTTGCCGGCGGCATGGCGGTGTTCCCCGGCGGGCGGGTCGATCCGGCGGACTATGCGCTGGCCGAGGCGCTCGCGGCCGAACATGGCCTTGCTCCCGATGAAGCCGCCCACCAGATCGCGGCCGTGCGCGAGACGCTGGAGGAGACCGGCCTTGCGCTTGGCCTGTCGGGCGAGATCAATGCCGCCAGCGCCTCTGCCGCGCGCAAGATGCTGGCAGAAGCCGGCGCGCTTGCCCCGGTGCTCGATGCCTTCGGCTGGCGGCTCGATCTTGCCCAGATCACGCCCTTTGCGCGCTGGTTCCCCAAGAACGAGAACATCACCCGCGTCTATGACACGCGCTTTTACCTCGCCGACCTCGGCACAGGGGCGGTCGATGTGTCGATCGACCATGCGGAGAACACCCACCTGTTCTGGACCACAGCGCAAGGCGCGCTGGATGCGGCGGAGCGGGGAGACATAAAACTGATCTTCCCCACCCGCCGCAATCTTGAACGGCTCGCCCTGTTCGCCAGCTACGCCGAGGCGCGCGCGCAGGCCGAAGCGATCCCGGTGCGCACGATCATGCCGCAAGTGGTGGAGCAGGATGGCAAGCCGTGGCTGACGATCCTTTCGGACGCGGGCTATCCGGTGACCGGCGAACTGCTGGAGACGGTTGCGCGGGGGTAAACCATGTGGGCACCGCGCGGGTGCCACGCGCCGCCTTCCCGACGTGCGCAGGCCTGTGGCATAATAACGACACAGCGCAAGATTAGTGCGCATTATCAGCATCGACGGGTCCTTTTTCGTTGACCGTAGCGCGCGCCCGCGCAAGATTTATCATATCATGCCGGTCGCAAAGGGGTCGCGCCCGGCTTGATGGCTCGCAGGAAGGACGGCCCGGAACTGGGGCTCGCCGTTCCACGCGAAACATCACACCACCGCCGCAAGGCGTCATGCCTCGGGAGGGAGGCAGGGCGCCGTGGGCGCACGAACGCATTTTTTGCTCGGGCCTTCTTGCCTGACTGGCCGGAAATGCGTCGCAGAACTAAAGACAAAAAGGGCTAACCCAATGCGCAAGATCAGCTTCACTCTCCAATCCGCTTCGCCGCTCGCACTTGGCGCGGCGATGATGGCAACGCTCGCCGCCGTTCCGGCGCAGGCGGCCGATGCCGAGGCGGAGGAAACTCCCGTCGCCGTCACCACCCTCGCCGCTGCACAGGCTGCCGCACCCGAGGTGGTCGATGATGTCGTCGACAGCGGCGATGTGCTGATCGTGACCGGTACCCGCCGCTCCAACCGCACTGTCGCCGACAGCCCCGTGCCGATCGACGTGATCCCGGCCGAACAGCTGCAACGTTCGGGCCTGGTGGAAACCGCGCGCCTGCTGCGGGATCTCGTGCCCTCGTTGAACTTCCCCCAGCCCTCGATCACCGACGGCACCGACGCGATCCGGCCGGCCACGCTGCGCGGCCTCGGCCCTGACCAGACGCTGGTGCTGGTCAACGGCAAGCGCCGCCATGTCGGCGCGCTGCTCAACATCAACGGTTCGGTCGGGCGCGGGTCGACTGCGGTTGACCTCAACCAGATCCCCTCCTCCTCGATCGGCCGCGTCGAAGTGCTGCGCGATGGCGCTGCAGCCCAATATGGCTCGGATGCGATTGCGGGCGTGATCAACTTCCAGCTCAACGATTCGCGCGAAGGCGGGCGCTTCTTCGTCAATTACGGCGGGTTCAACACCCGCATTCAGGGCGTGCAGGAAGTGACCGGGGTGAACGGCACCGCGGGTGCTGTCCCGACGCTGACCGCCGATGGCAACCTCCAGCTCAACACCACCGGACGCGATCTCAAGGTCACCGATGGCGAAGTGCTGACGGTGGCGGGGAATATCGGTCTGCCGCTCGGCCCCGAGGGCTTCCTCAACATCACCGCCGAATACCGCGACCGCAATGACACCAACCGCGCAGGCTATGATCCGCGGCGCAATTATGCCCAGACCGGCGCGCTCGATGCGCGCGAGCTGACGCTGGATCGCCGGTACCACCGCTATGGTGACCCGAAGACCGAAGACCTCAACATCGTCGTCAACATGGGCATTCCGCTTGATGACAAGGTCGAACTTTACGCCTTCGGCAGCTACGGCACGCGCGATGCGGAATCGGCCGGCTTCTACCGCCGCGCAGCCGACAACCGCAACGTCACCGCGATCTACCCCGACGGTTTCCTGCCGCTGATCAACACCGACACCACGGACTTCTCGATCGTCGGCGGCCTCAAGGGCGATTTCGGCGGCTGGGACTGGGACCTGTCGATGTCCTACGGCCAGAACGACACCGATTTCTTCATCACCGACACGCTCAACGCATCACTGGGCGCGGCCAGCCAGACCGAGTTCGAGGCGGGCGGCATCGCCTATAGCCAGCTGATGAGCAACCTCGACATCAGCCGTGAGATCGAGATCGGCGGGATTGACGAGCTCAGCGTGTCCTTCGGCGCGGAATGGCGGCGTGAGGAATACCAGCTGACCGCGGGCGAAGTGAACAGCTATGTCGCCGGTCCGGTGCGCGTTGGCGCCAACAACCCGTTCATCACCGGCGCAGGCGCAACCGCCTTTGCCGCGCCCGGCAGCCAGGTCTTCCCCGGCTTCCAGCCGCGCATCGGCGGGGTGGACGTGACGCGCCCCAATTCGCGCGAAAACGTATCGCTCTATGCCGAACTTGATGCCGACGTGACCTCGGCCTGGAACGTGCAGGTGGCGGGCCGCTTCGAGGATTATTCCGACTTCGGATCGACCCTCAACGGCAAGCTTGCCACCCGTCTGGAGTTGGTGGACGGCTTCGCCCTGCGCGGCGCGGTGTCGACCGGCTTCCGTGCGCCTTCGCTCCAGCAGCAGTTCTTTGCGGCGGCAGCGACCAACAACATTGGCGGCGTGCTGGTTGATGCGGTGACGCTGCCGGTGAACAACCCGGTCGCGATTGCGCTGGGTGCGGCCCCGCTCAAGGCGGAAAAGTCGTTCTCGTGGTCGGCGGGCGCGGTGTTTGACCGGATTGACGGGTTCAACCTCACCTTCGATTACTACCAGATCGACATCGATGATCGCATCGTGCTGACCGACAACCTCACCGCCAGCCGCGATGCGGCCGGCGCGCCGAGCGGGACCAATCCGGGCCGCGGGATCGCGCAGATCCTCAACAATGCCGGCTTCACCAGCATTTCGGCGGCGCGGTTCTTCTTCAACGGCATCGACACCCGCACCCGCGGCTTCGATGCCATTGCGACCTATCGCACCACGCTGGGCGATCTGGGCAGCCTGTCGCTGATGGCGGGCTACAACCGCAATGATATCGACATCACCGGACGCCGCACCACGCCGGGCAATCTTGCGCAGGTGCCGGGGATCGATCTGTTCGGGCGGCTTGAATCGCTGCGGATCGAGCGCGGCCAGCCCAAGGACCGCGTCAACCTCGGCGCGGATTGGGAATGGAATTGGCTGAGCGCCACGTTCCGCACCAACCGCTTCGGCGAGGTGTTCTCGGCTGGGGCCACGCCCATCAACGACGTGCTTCTGGCGCCGCGCTGGATCACCGATATGGAAATCCGTCTGCGTCCCGAAGGCACTTTTGCTGACGGGCTGGAGCTGGCGATCGGCGCGAACAACCTGTTCGACCAGTATCCCACGGTAAACCCGGTGGGCCGCGCGCTTGATCCGCTGACCGGGCAGCAGGCCAACCTGTCGGTCAATAACTACTTCCTGCCGTTCTCGTCCTTCTCGCCTTTCGGCTTCAACGGACGCTTCCTCTACGGCCGGATCAGCTTCGCCTTCTAAGGGTACGAACGGGCGCGGCGCGCAGGGAACATGGCTCCCTGTGCGCCGCCGCCACCTTCAAGGCGTGAGGCTTTTCACCGTTTCGGCAAAGGGTGTCTGGTCAACCACGATCGCGCCCGCACGCGGACGGTCAAGATCGAGAATGACGCCGAAGGCCAGCGCAATCAGCAGATAGAGCGTGCTTGATGCAACCCGGTGGCGCACACGCGCGCCGGCCAGCGCATAGCCCAGCATCGCCGCCGAGATCGCCGCATAGGCCGCCAGCAGCCACAGCACCCGGACCGGCAGATGCGCCTGGCTGAGAGCCTGCCGCCGCACAGCGGTATCCTCCACCTTGTCATAAGCTGCTGCCAGCGCCACGGCGTGGGGCCCGGGCGATCCCTGGGCCAGCACCGCGCGGACATGGGCGGCAACCGGCGCGCGCAAAGTGGCAGCCTGTTGTTCCGCCGCGACCCGCTCCGGACCGTCAGCCAGTTCAGCCGCCGCCAGCCGGGCCGCGCCATAGCGGGCCAGATCGGCCTTTAGCGGAGCGGCCTGCACCGGGGGTAGCCCTTCTGCCAGCATCGCCAGATAGCCGACCGCGCTGGCCTCCTGCAGCATCAGATCGCGCCGGTCCTCAAGCCGGCTGAGCGCCATCGAGAAGGAAAAGCCCATCAGCAGCGCCAGCAGACCAAGCACGCCTGAAAGGATGAACCCTTCATCGCTGCTGACGCCTTCACTCTCGTTCTCATGCGCCGCCAAACGCGTGCGAACGCGCATCCCAGCCTCGTGCGCGGCAAGCATCGCGGCCAGCAACAACGCCGCCACCACAACCAGCGGCCAAGACCAGAAGCCGTCCATGATGTCCCCCGATGTTGCCGTGGCGCGCCCGGCAGGACTCGAACCTGCTGCCTCAAGATTAGAAGTCTCGCGCTCTATCCAGATGAGCTACGGGCGCGCAACGCGGACTAGCCATTAGCGTGCTTTGCGGCCTAAGGGAATCGCGCTAACCCACCCAGCGATGGAAAACACCACTTCAGCCGATTCCGCGCTCGATCCCGCCGCTACTTTCGACCGCGATCCGGGCGATGGCATTATCGCCACGGCCCATGCGCCGGCGACGTTCCGCTATTATGATCTGGTGATGGCAGGCTTCGTCACGATCCTGCTGCTGTCGAACATCATCGGCGCCTCCAAGCTCACCTTCGTCAGCGTGCCCTTCTGGCCCGAAGGCTGGTGGCCTGCGCCCGATGGCACCTTCATCTACGGCGCGGGGATCCTGTTCTTCCCGCTGGGCTACGTGATTGGCGACGTGCTGACCGAGATCTACGGCTTTGCCAAAGCGCGCCGGGTGATCTGGGTAGGGACGGCGGCGATGCTGTTCCTCGCCTTCATGTCCTATGTCGTCACCGCCCTGCCCCCCTTCGCAGGGTGGGAATGCGCGGCCAGCGGGTTCGGCGGCCCTCGCCCTGACACCGCCACCGCCAACGCGGCGATCACCGGCGGCACGATCTGCCAGAGCACCTATGAAAGCGTATTCGGCAGCACCTGGCGCATCGTCGTCGCCTCGATCACCGCCTTCTGGGCCGGCGAATTCGTCAATTCCTTCGTGATGGCCAAGATGAAGGTCTGGACCAAAGGCCGCGCCCTGTGGACCCGTACCATCGGATCGACCTTTGTAGGGCAAGGCGTGGACAGCCTGATCTTCTACCCCGTCGCCTTCTACGGCATCTGGACTACGCAAGCCGTGCTGACCGTGATGGTCACCAACTGGGCGCTGAAGGTGGTGTGGGAGGCGGTTCTGACGCCGGTCACCTATGTCGTGGTGAACAAGCTGAAGGCGGCCGAGGGCGTTGACCTGTTTGACATCGAAACCGACTTCTCGCCCTTCGGCAGCGAGAAAAAGGGGTAACTGCCCCGGCTCTCCCCATCCCGTCAGGGACGGGGGAGCGCCCTTTTCACATCACAATTTCGGGCACCACATCGACCCGCCAGCCAAGGCCGAGCCGCCCGGCCAGCAGCTTCATGTCCTTCTCGGTCGGAGCGCCGAACAGGGCGGCGTGGCTGGTCGCCAGTTGCAGCACCAGCGCGCCCTCCTCCACCACCAACCGGCTGACTTCGAGAGAGCGCGCCGATTGCGCGCCCAGCCTGCGCGCCAGCCGCAGCGCAAGGCCCCAGCGCACGGCCTCCTCCAGCGCCTCGGCGCTGGCGAGCGCGCGCACTTCGGACGGCAGCGACAGTTGGTTGCCATTGGCGGCAATCGCGGCCGCCAGCATCGCGCGGCCCTTGCCGTCGATCCCGATCCAGCGCTTGTGCAGCGCCCAGTTGATCGCTTGAGGCAAACGGATGTTCGGCTCGATCTGCATGCCCGCAAGGCCCAGCATCGTTGCCGCCATGCGCAGCCGCTCCGAACCGTGTTCGCGCGCGGGCGCGGCGTCGAGTGTCCATGCCGCCATGCGGGTCGACAGCGTCGGCTGCGTGCCGCGCCCGCTGGCAAACACCGCGACACCGGCCAGCAGCGGGTCCTGCGCCTTGGTGTGATCGGGCAGGCGGTCATAGAGCAGCCCTTCGCGCAGGCCCCATGAGGAAAACACCACCTTTTCCGGCGCCAGCCGCGCCAGCAGCGCCTGCAACAGCACCGCGGCATCGGGCAGCTTTTCCGCGCGCATCGTGGAAATCCGCTCGCGCCCGCGCAGCACATCGCTTTCGCTCGCGGCAAGCGTGGTCGCCAGTTCAAGAGCGCGGCCCGGCTCGATCTCGAACCCGTGCGGATCGCTTAGCGGATAGCTTTGCGCGGCCATCGCATAGACCGCCATCGCCCGCCATGTCCCGCCCACCAGATAGAGCGTGCCGTTCTGCTCCGGGGTGTTGCCCGCCAGATCCCAGCCCGCCTTGCGGATCGCCTTGTCGAGCGACTTCTTCATTTCGGCCCGGTCACCCTTGGGCCCTTTGCCGCGGTGATCGGGCAATCGCAGCGTGCCCAGCGGCAGCGTGCTCGCCCCCTCGGTTGCCCCGCCCGCGACCCGCACCAGTTCGAGGCTGCCGCCGCCAAGATCGGCCACAATCCCGCGCGCATCGGGGAAGGCGCCGATGACGCCGTGGGCGCTGAGCAGCGCCTCCTCCTCGCCCGAAATCACGCGTGGCTTCAACCCAATGGCGCGCAACTGATCGGCGAATTCGGGGCCATTGGCCGCATCGCGCACCGCGGCGGTGGCGACGGTTTCAATATCCTTGATGCCGAGATCAGCCAGCACCAGCACGAACCGCTTCAGACCGCGCAGCGCCAGCGCCATCGCTTCATCGGCAAGCCTGCCGGTCGCGGCGATCTCGCGGCCAAGCTTGGCGGTCACCTTTTCATTCAGCACCACCGTCGGCGCGCGCATGGTGCCGCCATAGACGACAAGGCGCACGGTGTTGGAGCCGATGTCGATAATGGCGCGCTCACCCGCTGCGCCGCCCAGCGTCGCTTCGCGGCCATCGCGCCGCCACTTCCAGATCATGCCGCCGCCCCCCGCCGCAAGGTGAGCTTGGGCACTGCCCCTGCCTCCAGCGATCCACCGCGCCCGGACAATGAGGGGTTGGTCATGAAATAGCGGTGGCAGTTGAACGGCTTGGCCCCGGCTTCCACCTCAACCCGGGAATAGGAACCATCGGGATGCAGCCACCAGCTCTGCTCGCTATCGAGCATATTGGCGAGCAAGACCTGCTGGAGCACCTGATCGTGAACCGTGCGGTTGAGGATGGGGATCAGCGCCTCGACCCGGCGATCAAGATTGCGGCTCATCATGTCGGCAGACCCGATGAACACCACCGCCTGCGCGGAAGGCAGCGGGTGGCCATTGGCAAAGGCATAGATGCGGCTGTGTTCCAGAAAACGACCGATGATCGATTTGACCCGGATGTTCTCGGACAGTCCGGCAACCCCCGGGCGCAGGCAGCAGATGCCGCGCACCACCAGTTCGACCTGCACCCCGGCGTTGCTTGCGGCATAGAGCCGGTCGATCACGCCTTCATCGGTCAGCTGGTTGCACTTCAACCAGATTGCGGCAGGCTTTCCGGCCCCGGCATTGGCGATTTCATTATCGATCCGGGCGTAGATTTCCTGACGCAGATCGATCGGCGCGATGTGCAGCCGTTCAAGCGCGTGTGGCTCGACATAGCCGGTGACGAAGTTGAACATCTTGGCGACATCGCGCCCCAGCTTGGGATCGGCGGTGAAGAAGCTGAGATCGGTGTAAACGCGCGCGGTGACGGGGTGGTAATTGCCGGTGCCGAGGTGGCAATAGGTGCGGAAGGTGTCGCCCTCGCGCCGCACCACCATTGCCACCTTGGCGTGGGTTTTCCAGTCGGTGAAGCCATAGATCACCTGCACGCCTGCCCGTTCGAGCTTGCCGGCCCAATGCAGGTTCTGCTCCTCGTCAAAGCGGGCCTTCAGCTCGACCACGGCGGTGACCGATTTGCCGGCCTCGGCCGCCTCGATCAGAGCGTTGATCACCGCGCTTTGCGAACCTGCGCGATAGAGCGTCTGCTTGATCGCCACCACATCGGGATCGGCGGCGGCCTGCCGGATGAAATCGACCACCACCTCGAAGCTTTCATAGGGGTGGTGAACGATGATGTCCTTCTCGCGGATCGCCGAGAAGGCATCGCCATCATGTTCGCGGATACGTTCGGGAAAGCGCGGGGAATAGGCGTCAAACTTCAGGTCAGGCCGGTCTTCGCGGACGATTTCGGCAAGGCCGTCGATCCCGATCATGCCATCGGTCTTGATCAGCGCGGCTTCGTTGATGCCGAGCTGGTCGAGCAGCAGGCTTTCCGCCGCCGGATAGAAATCCTCGTCGATCTCCAGCTGGATCACCTGACCCCGGCGGCGGCGCTGGATCGCGCTGCGGAAGGTGCGCACCAGGTCTTCGGCCTCCTCGGCGATTTCGATGTCGCTGTCGCGCAGCACCCGGAACAGGCCGTCGCCCTCAACCTTGAAGCCCGGAAACAGCTCTCCGGCATAACGCTGAATAAGGCGTGCGATCGACATATACAGCGCGCCGCCCCCACCCTGTCCTGCGCCCGTCACCGCGTCCGGTACGCGCACAAACCGCGGGAGCGCGCTGGGGATCAGCACCATCTCGATCAGTTGGTCGCCGGTCGCCTCGCGGGTGAGGGTGAACAACAGGCCGAGGCCCTCGTTCTGGACGAAGGGGAACGGGTGCGCAGGATCAAGCGCCTGCGGGGTGATGATCGGCAGAATTTCGTTGAGGAAGAAGCTTTTGAGCCACTTGTGCACGGGAGGGCTGACCCGTTCCTCATCGGCCACATGGATATCCGCCCCGGCCAGCCCGACGCGCAGGGAGCGCCAGATCGATTGCTGGATGGCGCTCAGTTCGACCAGCTTTGCGCGGATCGCGGCAAGCTGCTGGCCGGGGCTGCGCCCGTCGATCGAGGGCGTATCGAACCCGCGCTGCACCTGCCCCACCAGTCCGGCGACGCGGATCATCATGAATTCATCAAGATTGCTGCCCGAAATCGACAGGAACCGCAGGCGTTCCAGCAGCGGATAGGCCTCGTTGCAGGCCTCGGCCAGCACGCGCTGGTTGAACTGGAGCCACGAAAGCTCGCGGTTGAAATAGGGCGATTCGTCCGGCCCCAGCTCGGCCATCTGCGTTGCACCCGCGCTGAGTTGCGCGGGATCATTGCTGGTGGGTGACGTGCTCATCGCTATCCTGTTCCGCCTCGCGCCCGGCCGTGGAGCGCAGATCTGCTGACACGCGCCTGTGTTCGCTGAGACTTGCGGTGTAAATCAGGAATGGCCGCTTGTCACAAGGATGTCGTTTTGTCTGTGCCACCTTCGGTGGCGCAGCGCGCTAGCGCGACCGCACCCTCAAACCAAATCCCGGCTTTCGGCGATGGCGGTGATGCCGCGCTTGCCGCTGGCATCGCGGCCCAGTTGCACGATCACGTCGATCACGCTGGCGGCATAGGCGATGGTGTCGGCGCGGGTGAGGCCGATGCCGGTCTGCATCACCATCAGCGCCAATTGTTCGAGCGCGCCGCGCAAGCTGTTGGCGTGGATGGTCGAGAAGCTGCCCGGGTGCCCGGTGTTGATCGCGCGCAGGAAGCTGACGCTCTCCGCGCCGCGCAATTCGCCCAGCACAATGCGATCGGGGCGCAGGCGCAGGGCGGCTTGCAGCAGTTCGTTGGCGGTGACCTTGGCCTCGCCCAGTTCGCCCTTCACCGCCACCAGACCGACCGCGTTGGCGCCGGGGAACTTCAGTTCGGGCGTGTCCTCCACTAGCACCACGCGCTCTTCCGGCGGGATTTCGCCGAGCATGGCGTTAAGGAAGGTGGTCTTGCCGGTGCTGGTGCCGCCCGAGATCAGGATCGTGCGCCGCGCGCGGATCGCGGCGCGCAGATAGGCGATCGGCTCGGCTTGCGGATCGGGCATTGCCACCTGCGCGGGTCCAGCCAGCGGGCCGGTGTCATAGGCATCGAGCGGCAGGTCAAGCCGGCGGTGGCGGCGGATCGCCATTACCCAGTGCCGCCGCGCGGCGGGCGGCCCGCAGAACTGGACGCGCGCGCCATCAGGCAGGGTCGCGCCCAGCAAGGGGTGTTCGCGGTTGATGCCCTGATGGCTGACCCGCGCGACCTGTTCGGCGAGGCGCTGCACCAGCCGGTCATCGATTTCAGGGGTAAGGATGCGCTGCATCCCCGGGCTCGCCGCGTCCTCGATCCAAACCTCGCCCGGGCGGTTGACCATGATCTCGGTCACGGTGTCACGCTCCAGCCAGCGGCGGAAGGGCGCAAGGTAGGCGTCAAGATAGACGCTGCGCTCGGCCGGAAGCGGGGTGGCCGCCCCCTCCCCTTCAGCCTCGGCAAGCCGGTGGACGTCGGCGCTCATCGCTGTCAGCCGCCGACCGCGCTGAAATCGAGATCGCGTGCGGTGAAGACCCGGATCGGCTCACCCATGCGCACGCGGATGGTGGGGCTGATCTGCCCCTGCGATTGCACCGCGGAATTGGCCGCCCCTTGCGCGCCGCCGGCAACGATCACGCCGCCGATCCCCCCGGTCGCCAACGCGCCAAGGCCGCCGACGACCGACAGCAGCAAGCCCGAACCGAACCGCTTGAGGAAGTGGCTGTTGACGTCACCCTCCAGCCCCGTCGCACCATCGAAGCCGACGGCAGGAGAGGCCAGGCTGACCGAGACCCCGTCGGGCCGGATCAGCCGCGTCCAGATCACATAGGCGCGGCGCTGCCCCTGCTGGACCCCGGCCTGATACTGGCCGATCAAGCGCGAGGAACGCGGGATCAGTACGCGCTTGCCATCGAAGCTGCGCACATCCTGGCTCACCACGGCGCGGACATAGCCCGGCACGTCGGTGTTGATCGCGGTCTCGAGGATCGCGGGGATCAGCGTGCCTTCGGTCACCGTGACGGAAGGATTGGTCATGGCGCGCGCCTGAGCGGGCGCGCCGCCGACACCGCCGACACGGCTGGCAAAAGCCGCCGCCCCGCCCGTGCCGCCGACATCGCCGCCCGGCGTGCCCGGCGGGGGCGCGGACGGCCCCTCGGCAAGGCGCAGGCCGCGCGCGTTGCTGGCATCGAACACCAGTTGCGGGCTGGCATAGGGGTTGCCCGCCGCCTCGGGCATGGCAGCGGGATTCACGGCATAGACCGGCGCGGGCGCGGGATCGACCGGAGGGACCACCACCGGCACCGCCCCCGGTTGCTCGATCGGCTGCACCACAACGGGCGCTGCAGCCTGCGGCGGGGCGACAGCGGGGTTGCCAATGCCCTGCGGCTCGCCCGTGCGCGCAGCATTCATCGCCCAGAACGTCACCGCGCCCAGCAGGCCAACCACCGCCACCCCGGCGGCAAGCTGGAACCCGTCACCCTTGGCCTTGCGGTCGGTGACAGCAGGAAAAGCGGCGCGGCTGGCCAGATCGATGATCTCGGCGGATTCGCGGCTGCGGGGGTCAACCCCCTCGTCGCCCTCGCCCTTCTTTGGCGGCAAACGCATGGCAAGACGCATCAGTTGGATTCCCTTGCAGAGGTGGGCCGGTCAAGCCCGGCGCGGCGCGCATTGGAGGGGACAGGCCCGGTGTTGGTGAGCGTCGCCGTCTCGCGGCCCGAGCGCAGGATGATCTGCGAAGGCACGCCGTCAACCACCACGGTATCGCCGCGGGTGGTGTAATTGACCGGCCCCTCGTCGCCCTGCGCATTGGTGATCAGGATCGCCGGAACGGACACGCCCGCAGGCCAGGTGAGGAACACCGCGTCGCCATCATCATAGGTGCGCGAAGGGAGCAGGGCCGGATTGCCGGCGGTGGCCCAGGCGTAATTGAGCGGTGCAGCGCCAGCCGGAGCAGTCGGATCAGCCGGGTTCTGCAACGCGGCGGCGGCGCGCACGGCCTGTGCCTCGGCCTCGGCAGCGGCGGCAAGGCGCGCTTCCTCGGCCGCCTTTTCCAGCTCGGGATAGCGGAATTGGAGCACGTAAAGTGCTGAATTTCTTGGAGACGCGACCAGATCGAAAAGATAGGTGCGCTTGTCCGTCACCACCGTCATGTTGGTGCGCGCGGCAGCTTCGAGCGGTTTGACGAACAAGATCGTCTGCGCCTTGTTGGGCTGCACCTGCCACGCCGCCGAATCCCCGATCGCGACATTCTCGATCACTTCGTCGGGTGCGAACTTGATGGTCGTCTGGACCTTCACCATGCCATCGATGCGGACCACAGCGTTCTCATTGAACACCAGCGTTTTCAGGCGGTTGTCCTGCGCCGCCACAGGTGCGGCCAGAACAAGGGCGAGGCTCGCGAGCAGCGCGGCGCGGGTCATTGGTAGGTCTCCGATGGAGGCGTCTTGGGTTTGGGCGCAGGGGCCGATGCAGTGGCGGAACGGAAGCGGTTGCCGATCCCGCGCGTGCGTGATGCGGCGGCAACAACAGGCACAGCCCCGCCGCCGCCGCTGGCACCCGTCACCACCCGGGTTTCACGTGAAACAGTGCCGGAAACCCCTGTGTCATTGGCGGCAAGCACGGTTTGAACGGGGGCTAGATCAAGGCTGCGGGGGGTCAAGCCGGGGCTGGAGGGGGTCAAGCCCGCGGTGCGCGGCAGGCCGGCAAGCGGCGCTTGCACCACCGGCACCGGGCGCGCAGGCTCCGCCGCACGCTCACGCTCGCGGGAGGGCACAAAGCCGAACACCTGCCAGCCGGCCACCATGGTCGAAGCGACCTTGAGCGATAGCAGCATCAGCGCCGCGTGCACCGCGCCTATCAGGAAGAAGGCCATCGCCGCCTGCTGGTCGATCTGCCCCGGCGTGCGCACCAGCGCGGCCAGCACCGGCACCGACATCTCCAGCATGATCGATCCGCCCAGCACCGCAAACAGCGGCGCCAGCGCCATCATCGTCAAGCCCTTGAGCCAGCCGGTGAACAGCCCGCGCGTGCCTTCAAACAGGGCCAGCACCACGAAAATCGGCCCCACCGCCAGCAGCAGCGCCAGCGCAATCCGCGCGGTCACCAGCAGGCCCACCGTGCCCAGCAACAGCAGCATTGCCCCCATCCACATCATGCCGGGCGGAGAAAAGGCGCTGATATCCTTGGTATCCCCGCTCGCCTGCTGGATGCTGAGGAACACCACATCCAGCTTCTGCGCAAACACGCTCGTCGCGCTTTGCCCGCGAACGCCGGTGAGGATCCCGGCGATCTGGTCCGGCCCGCCGATGAAGATATTGTAGAACACGCTGGAGAAGGCGACGAAACTGGTGGCGAAGGTCAGCACCAGCCCCAGCGTCATCATCTTGGGCACCAGCGCCCGCACCGAAAGGTTGGCACGCCCCAGCATCAGCGAAATGCCGAAGAAGGCCACGTACAGCCCCAGCACCACGGTCAGGGCAAAAGCCAGTTGGCCGCCGCTGCCGAACAGGCGGTTGAAGGCCTGTTCGCTGACGCCGCTGGCAATGCAATCAACCGCCGAGAGCGCGGCCGAAACGCCAGTGCCCATCGCTTGTGCAGCGGTATCGCAAGCCGTGCTCATTCCGCGGCCTGCCACATGGTGTCATCCTCGCCTGCGAACGCACCATCCGGCCCCACCGCTTCAGGCCACGCTCTGCCCGTCAGCGCCGGGAACCACGCGGCGGGCGCATCGCCCACTGCCTCGCGCAGCAGATCAAGGCGGCGCACCGCGCTTTCGCGGCCCGAAAGGATCGTCAGCACTTCCGGCGCGCCCGACAGGTCGAGCCGCACCACCACGGAAGCGTCAGGCTGGCGCACCAGGAAGCAGCGGCTATGCGCAGGCAGGCTGCGGATCAGCGCGAATTCATGCTGCGTGAGGCCGAAGCCATCGCAATAATCTTCCGGCCGCGCGCGGCTGTTGGGCATGAACACCATGGTCGCGGTCTGTTCGACCAGCGCGGTCGAAATCTTGCTGTCCAAGGCATCGCGCGCGCTCTGCGTGGCGAAACCGACCAGCGCGTTGCGTTTGCGCAGGGTCTTGAGCCAATCGCGGATGCGCGCGGCAAACACCTCGTCATCCAGCGCCTTCCAGCCTTCATCGATCAGGATCATGGTCGGTTGCCCGTCCAGCCGTTCATCGATGCGATGGAACAGATACATCATGGTCGGCGTGCGCAGGCGCGGGTTTTCGAGCAGCGCGGTCATGTCGAAGCCGAGCACGCGGGTGCCCAGATCCAGCCGGTCACGTTCATTATCGAACAGCCAGGCGTGCTCTCCATCTCCGATCCAAGCCGCCAGCCGGTCTGCCAGATCGCCCGGCTGCGGGCGGCGGGTGCCGGAGAGCAGTTCCTTGAAATGGCGCAAGCGGCGCAGGCTTGCGGCGTTGGCGTAAGTGGCATCAACCGCGGCGCTGATCGTGGCGAATTCCTCCGGCCCGTCCGCTTTGAGCAGCACGGCGAGCCATTCGCGCAAGAAGGCGCGGCCCGCCGGCGTATCGGGCAGCGAAAGCGGGTTGAAGCCGGTCGGCGTGCCCGGATTGATCCGGTCATAGCGCCCGCCGATCCCGCGAATGAACAGCTCTGCCCCGCGATCCTTGTCGAACAGGATGGTGCGCGGTTTGAACTTCTGGGCCTGCGCGGCGAGGAAGTTCATCACCACGGTCTTGCCCGAACCGGACGGGCCGATGACGCTGAAATTGCCCAAGTCACCGTGGTGGAAGTTGAAGAAGAATGGCGTGGCGCTGGTGGTTTCCAACAGGGTCACCGCATCGCCCCAGTGATTGCCGGTCGCCTGCCCCAGCGCAAAGCCGTGGAAGCTGCCGAAGCCCGCCATATTGGCCGAGGATATCAGCGCGCGGCGCACGATATATTCCTCGTTCCCCGGGAATTGCGCCCAGAAAGCGGGTTCCAGGTTGGTATCCTCGCGCACCGCGATCGCGCCGGTATCCGCCAATGCCGCCGCGCAGGATGCCATCGCATCATCCAGCGCGGGCAATGTGGATGCGCGCACCAGCACGGTGAGGTGATGATCGCCAAACCCGACCGCACCATTGCCCAGCGCGTCGCGCGCGGCCAGCATCTCGGCCCGTTCGGCCGCGGCCTCTTCATCCACCGAGCGCGAGCGGCGCAGGGCAAGATCGATCCGTTCCTTGGCGGTGGTGCGTTCGTTCGGGGCGTAGCTTTCCGTGACCACCATTTCGAACGGCAGGCGCAGGATATTGTCGAGCAGGCCCGGCGAGGTCGCCTCGGGATAGTCTTTCAGCCCGAGGATCGCGGCAAAATCGGGTGCGGCGCTGCCCCGCAATTCCATCGCATCCAGCCCGAAGCTGGCACGGCGATAGGGCAGCATATGGCCGATATCGGTTTCGGGCGACGGGCGGCGCACGGGGCGCATTTCGCCGTTGTAGAGCGCCGATAGCAGCTCCAGCATTTCCGAATTGGTGCCGCTGGCGCCGCTATATTCACCCAGCACCGCCGCGCCGTAATTCTGCAAGCTGGCAACCAGCCCGGTGATTGCAGCCTTCAGGGAGCGCAGGTCCTTGGGATCGGCCTCAAGCTCGTCCGCGCCTGCACGGCTGAACATCTTGGAGAGGCGTTCGGGAAGCCCCGTCTTGCCGCGTGCGGGTCGGCGGATCAGGGTCACGAACTGGTCATTGATGAACAGCGATCCGCCCGCCAGCCGCTCTTTCCAGCTCGCATCGATGTGGCGCGAGAGGGGATCGGGGAATTCCGCGTCAAGCTCCACCTCCACCCGGCGGCGGATGACGTGGTGATACATCACGAAGCGCGCATCCAGCGTGCTGCGCAGCATCACCTCGCGCGTGGCGGCGTGGGCGTTGAGAGCGTCGCTATCCTCGGTCTCGAACAACAGGCCGGGGATCTGCAGCGCGCTCATCACCGATCCATCGCGCAGCAGAACGGTGCTCTCGTCGATCAGGCGGGCATAGGGGAGCCGGTCGCCCACCTTGGCTTCCTTTGCACTCCACGCGGCGGCGCCGATCCACTTACGGGGCATAGGAATTGCATCCCCAACGTTTGAAATTGGGAACGCGCGGGCACTTGGAAACCTTCGTGATCCACAGATCGAAAATGCGCGGCTCGCGCAGCGAAGCGAAGTAGCCGATTACGTGCATCACCACAGGCACCGGCAGGATCCACCAGCTTTTGAGAATCAGGAAGGCGATCGTCGTCACCATCAGGTTGATGATGAAGAAGTTCATCGTCACCCCTGCGAACATCTGCGGGCGGGTGAGCGCGCGGTGGACGGGATGGCGGACGAGATCGCTCATGCCGGTCAGCCTGCCGCCGACTGGATGCCGGCGACGATGGTGGTGGCGCCAAACAGGATGAAGACGCCGATGATCACGGTCGCGCCAAAGCGCCAGTTCATGCGGCCGGTCAGCATCATGAAGCCGATCGCGGCCACGGCCATGACGGCAACGGTGGTGGCCACCGTGCCAAGCAGCGTGCCTTGCAGCCACAACAAGGCGTTGTTGATCGGGCCGGAGCCGGCGGGGTCTGCGCCTTGCGCCAAGGCGGCAGAGTGCGCGGACAGCAACGTCAGCGCGGCGGTGATACGGGCGGGGAAGCGGAACTGCGGCATCATGTCTTTCTCAGTTGGTCGCGAGGCGGCGCGGGTCATTGTCCCGGCGCGCGTGCATGGTTGGACAGGCGGCCCATAATGGCGGCAACATATTCCCGAGTCTCGCGGATATTGGGGATACCCCCGGCGCGCTCGACCCGGCCCGGGCCGGCGTTATAGGCGGCCAGCGCCTTTTCGAGATCGCCGCCGAACCGGTCGAGCTGTTCGCGCAGGTAACGCGCCCCGCCTTCGAGATTGGCGAAAGGATCATGGGGGTTCACGCCCAGATAGCGCGCGGTGCCCGGCATCAGCTGGGCCAGACCTTGCGCGCCGACGGGCGAGCGGGCGTTCTCGTTCCAGCGGCTTTCCTGCCACACGACGGCCTCCATCAAGGCGGGCGACAGATCGAAACGGTGGCTGAGCTCGGCAATCTTGGCGGCATAGCGCGGCGGGATGCCGGCCGCGTGGCGCGCAGGGTCGGTGACGGCAAAGCCGGGGTCCAGTTCGGGCGCGTCAGCCTCGGCAAGCGGAGCGGCGACGGGCGCGACCCCCGCGCTCTGCCCGGCAAGCGGCCCGGCAACCCAGCGCGCGCCATCGGCCCCGAGTTCGAGCACATCGGCCCGCACGTGGGCAGCCCCCCCGATCGCAAGCCCAATAATGATGACGCGGCACGCCGCGGCGAGAATCATCTCTCGGCCCTCCAGAATGGCCCGCTTTGTCTAACCTAAATGACAAGCAGGTGACAGCCTCGAGGATGTGTCAAAAGGGGCGCGTTTGTAGGTTCTTCAATCCCGCCGCGTCAGCCGGTCATTGCGGGCAAGATCGCTGCGGAATTCACCGCGTTCGAGCATCTTGATCGCCTTGCGCGCCAACCGCCGCGAATCCGTGGCGCTGCCGTCGGCTGTGTCGAGCTCGATCACCTCATGGCAGGCCAGCGCCTGCTGGAAGGCGGCGCGCGCCTTGGCGTCATCCCCGGCTTGCGCATAGGCGATTCCGAGATTGATCATTACCGCCGCATCATGCGGATCGGCCGCGCTGGCTTTTTCCAGCGTCGCGAGCGCCTGATCGGCCAGCCCTGCGGCAAGCGGCTGCGCGGCGAGTTCAGGCGCTTCGGCCAGAGCAGGCGCAGCCGGCAAAGGCGACGCGGCCATCAGCACAGCAGCAAGAGCAACAAGGGACATGATCGGGCCTCCTCCAGGGTATGCTGATCAAGATGTATCACCCGGCGGCTTGCTGCAACATTTTTGAAACATTGTCTTTTAACTGCAATATGCGGGTATATCCAACTGAATCTAATAGTTTTTATTGTTACAATCTGCCGCCCTGCGCGCAGCAGCGCATTGTCACATTTGTCTTTCTTCGGTCATAATCGCAGATGTGACACGCGATTGTAATGCTGCAACAATTCGGTCACGCCCCAGCCCTAGCGCCCCCTCAGCGCAACAACCGAGCGCACAACTCGATTCTCGGCTCAATAGGGGACCATCGCTCGTGAAAAACCTCCAACGCACTCTGATCATGGGTTGCAGCCTTGTGGCATTGGCCGGCTGCGGCGCGGATGAAATCGTCTCGCCCGGCACTGGCGGCAACATCATCATCAACAACCCGGCCCCGACGCCCACCCCGACACCGACGCCCACGCCGACCCAATCGCTGGTGACGCCGGCCGCCGGCTGCCCGACCATCGCCACCCCGGGCGGTCTGACCGATGCAAGCACGATCAGCGGCCCGACCGGCACCTACCGCGTGTGCCAGCTTCCGGCGCGCTTCACCTCGACCGACACCCTGCCTTACATCCGCGGGCTGGTGTACCAGATCAACGGCCGGGTCGAAGTGGGCGCGGATCGCGGCTTTGCCAGCACCGGCACCACGGTCACCCTGACGGTCGAGCCGGGCGTGATCCTGTTCGCGCAGCAGGATTCCTACCTCGTCGTCAATCGCGGCAACGCGATCCAGTCGAACGGCACCGCTGATCGCCCGATCATCTGGACCAGCCGAGACAACATCCTTGGCCTTGCCAATGACAACAGCCAGCAGCAGTGGGGCGGTGTCGTGATGCTTGGCCGCGCGCCGCATTCGGATTGCTCGAACGGGGTGTTCAACACCGCCGCGACGCCGAGTGCCAACCCGACCTGCGAAGGCCGCCTTGAAGGCGCGGCGATCGCCACGCCCTTCGGCGGCGCCAATGCGGCTGACAGCTCAGGCTCGTTCCGCTTCAATCAGATCCGCTTCTCGGGCTTCGAACTTGCGCCGAACAACGAACTCCAGTCGCTCACGACTGGCGGTGTCGGCAGCGGCACGGTGATCGAGAACGTCCTGTCGTTCAACAGCTCGGATGACGGGGTCGAGTTCTTCGGCGGCGGGTTCAACGTGCGCAACCTTGCGGTGATCGGCGCATCGGACGATTCGCTCGATGTCGATACCGGCGCGCGGGTCAATGTCGACACCATGATCGCGGTTCAGCGTTCGGGCACGGGTGACCGCCTGATCGAACTGGATTCGCCCAATGTGGCCGACCGCACACCGAGCAACGCGATCCCGCAGACCGTGCTTCAGGTGAACAACTTCACCTTCGGCGTGCGCGATGCCGCGCCGCAGGTGGTGCAGGCGCGCGGCGGGGCTGCGCTCAGCCTCACCAATGGCGTGATCAATGCCGGCAACAACCACTGCTTCCAGATCGACGAGCCGACCACGCTCGCTGCGATCATCGGCGTGGATTCGGTGGTTGGCGATTGCCCGGCGACCGATCCGGTCCGCGGCGGCGCAGGCGTGAGCAATGCCGATGCGGCGGCGCGCGTGGGCGGCGGCACCAACAACAACCTCGCCTTTGCCATCACGCTCACCAATGGCGTGGTCAACGGCGCGGGCGAGACGGCACGGACCGCCTTCAACGCCAGCCCCCGTTCGTCCTTCTTCCCGGCCCGCACCTTTGTGGGCGCGATCCAGAACGCAGCCGCGCTGACCAGCATCTTCGGCAACTGGACCTGCAATTCGTCCATCCAGAACTTCGCCAGCGCCACGGGTTCCTGCACGTCGCTGCCGGTCTACCCGACCTAAAGCTGGCCAAAGCCGTCATCCGGGGGAGGCGCCGCATCACGCAGCGCCTCCCCTCATTCGCATTCAGACTGATCCAATCATGAGGGGGTCCTCACCCATGCCCACCGGCATCCGCCTTGCAGGCCTGCTGCTTTTCACCACCGCACTGACCGTGCCCGCAGTTCTACACGCGCAGGAAACCCCGCCCGAGGAAACCGCGCCAGCGCAAACCACAGGCGTCGAGGCCCCGCCGGTAGAAGGCGAGCCTCCGGCAGAGGAGCTTCAGGAGACGGATATCTCGCTGCCGGGCGGTGGGATCATCGTCACCGGGCGGCGCAACCGCGATCCGGCGCGCTCGTCGGGTCAGGTGCTGAGTGTGCTGAGTGAGGCCGATATCGCCCGCACCGGCGAAGGCGATATTGCTGGCGCGCTGGCACGTGTTTCGGGCCTGTCGCTGGTGGGCAATGGCCGCGTCTTCGTGCGCGGGTTGGGTGACCGCTATTCGCTCGCCCTGCTCAACGGCCTGCCGCTGCCCAGCCCCGAACCGCTGAGCCGCGTTGTCCCGCTCGACATTTTTCCCACCAGCGTGATCGCATCGTCGCTGGTGCAGAAGACCTATTCGGCCAACTTCCCCGGCGAATTCGGCGGGGGGGTGATCAACCTCACCACCAAGGCGATCCCGACCGAGACGTTCCTCACTGTCGGCCTGTCCGGCAGCGGCGATACCGAGACGACGTTCCAGAACGGTCTGACCTATTTCGGCAGCCGCCTCGACACCTTCGGCTTCGATAACGGCAACCGCGATGGGCCTTCGGTGTTGCAGGACGCAATTGGCAGCGCGACCCGCATCAACGATCTGTCCGCCGCCCAGCAGCGCCAATTGGCCGGGCAGATCCTGCCCACCAATCTGGTGACGCTCCAGAAGAATGACGTCTTGCCGATGAACTTTGCCGCCAATCTCACCGGCGGCACGTCATTCGAGGTGGGTGACGGCAATTACCTCGGCATCATCGCCACTGCCGGGATCACCAACACCTGGCGCAATCGCAATGTCACCAGCCAGCAATTCGGCGATGCCGCCGCCGGCCAGATCCTGTTCGATTCGCAGAACTTCATCACCGACAACAAGGTGCTGGTGAACGGGCTTCTCAGCCTCGGGCTGGATATCGGCGAACACACGATCCGCTGGACCAACCTCTATATCCGCGACACCCTGAAGACCGCGCGGCTGGCCACCGGCACCGACAGCTTCACCGATGTGGCGCGGCCGTTTGAATTCCAGACCCAGCAGACCGGCTGGTTCGAACGCCAGTTGACGGATTCGCAGATCGTCGCCGAGTTCAACTTTGATGCCTTCGAGCTCGATCTGCGCGGCGGCTATGCCCGCACCAACCGCGAGGCGCCCTATAACGCGATCGTCCCCTATATCCGCACCAATGTCCCGGGCGATCCGTTCGGCGACAAGTTCGTGGTCGATGTCGGCGCGCTGGTGGGCGGGACCGAGCGTATTCAGGTGGGCTTTGAAGACCTGACCGAAGAATTGTGGTTCGGCGGGGCGGATGTGACCTTCGACGTCACCGACACGCTGTCACTGACGGCAGGCTATGCCTATTCGGACACCGCGCGCCGCTCGCTGTCCTTCATCATCCGCCCGCTGATCGGATCGTCAGCAGATCGCACCACGCTGCTGCGCGCGCTAGGCCTGCGGCGTCCGGGCGACATCATCAACGGGGCGACCCTTGCCACCGATGCGGGCGGCACGGGCTTCTTCGATGTGACCGTTTCCGACCCCACCCCCTTCCCCGTATTCGATGCCGCGCTGACGGTGCACGCAGGCTATGGCCTTGCGCGTTACCGCCCGACCGACCGGCTGAATATCGAGGCCGGTGTGCGCTATGAAGACGGTCTGCAGGTCGCCGCGCCCGATGCGGCGTTCGGCGGCACCAACCTCGCCAACCCGACGCGGATCGCCAATGACTATTTCCTGCCGTCGGCCACTGTGACGTGGGAGGCCATCGACGATCTGCAACTGCGCCTCTCCGCCTCGCAGACCATCGCCCGCCCGCAGTTCCGCGAGCTGGTGGAGCAGACCTATTTCGATCCCGAAAGCAACCGCCGCTTCCGCGGCAACCCGTTCCTTCAAGACAGCGAATTGCTGAATCTGGAAGCGCGCGCCGAATATTACCTCGGCGGCCCGCGCCGGGTGAGCCTGGCGGGCTTCTTCAAGAAAATCGACAACCCGATCGAAAACTTCTTGATCACCGCGCCGGGCATCATCGAGACGAGCTACGCCAACGCGCCCACCGCCGAGCTTTACGGCGCGGAGCTTGATCTTTCCTACGGGATCGATCTGGCCAATTGGGGCGGGTTGTTTGAAACCAAGCAGTTCCTGATCATCGCCAACTACACCTACACGCAGTCGAGCATTTCGGTGGGCGCGGCCGATCTGGCACCGATCCCCGGCGCGACCGGGCAGTTGGCCAGCCAGCTGTTCGATGACGGCGCGCCGCTGGTGGGCCAGTCGGACCACGTCGCCAACCTGTCACTCGGCATCGAGGATCTCGACAAGGTCCAGCAGTTCACCGTCCTGCTGAACTATGCGAGCGAGCGCGTGACCCTGCGCGGCGGGGCGCTGCCCGATGTGGTGGAAGATCCGGGCCTGACGGTCGATGTGGTGGCGCGTTCGGAGGTCAAGCTGGGCAGCGTGCCGCTGGAGCTGAGCTTCGAGGCGCGCAACATCTTCGGGCGCGACAACTTCGAGTTCCAGCAACTTGGGGCCAACCGCGCCGAGATCAACACCTTCGATGTCGGCACCAGCTTCTCGATCGGGGTGAAGGCGGAATTCTGATCCGTCCGCAACCTCACACCGCAACCAGAGAAGGCCGCCCCTCACAGGGCGGCCTTTTTTGCATGGTGGGGCGATCAGGCGAGGATCACCGTTGGCATCCGGTTCGAGAGCGATGATGGACGCGGCTACATGACCGCAAGTGGGTGGAAGGCAGACATCAGCTTTCAGGCAAATAACGGTCGAAGCTCCATCAATAGGGCCGCCACGTCAGCGTTCCGATTGGGGTGATGAGGAAGGCCCATGCGCTCGACTTCTACCCAGCCAAGGTAGGCGGCAACTTCGTCTTCGGGAGAGGGACGTTCAAGCAGCTCCAACACCTTGGGCGCGTAACTGTCGTATTCATCGCGGGCCTTTTCGACCCCACGGACTCCGATAGGGTCCCATGCCCAGTGCAGCACACTTTTGACCATAAGCAGTTTCGGGTGGCTCATTCTACGAGTATCCAGTGAACTAATCATGTCCGCAATGGGCTCGCCACCCGAACGGCCGGTTTTGGCACGCGGCCCGCGATTGCTGACATTGCCAGCCCGCCTGCTCACCCCAGATCGAAGACATACCCCAGCGACCGCACGGTGCGCAGCGGGTTGCCGCCGCCCGCAGCCTTGATCGCGCGCCGCAGCCGGCCGATCCACACGTCCACCGTGCGCTCGTCGATCGGGGGTTCGCGCTTGCCGAGGCCGCCTATCAGGTCCTCGCGGGTCAGCACCCGGTTGGGATTTTCGGCGAGAAAGCGCAGCAGCCGGAACTCGTTGGGGCGCAAGCTGATCGGGGTGTCGTTCCAGCGCGCCTGAAGCGCCGCCATGTCGATCACCAGCGCGCCCAGTTCAAAGCGCCGCGTCGCCTGCCGCTCGCTCGTGCGCGATTGCAGCGCGAGCACCCGGTCAAGCACCGCCGTGCGCGTGAGCGGGCCGACGAGATAATCATCCGCGCCTGCCCTCAGCGCGCGGCGGCGGTCTTCGGGATCGTCAGCTTCCAGCACCATGGTCACATGCGCATCGGCAGTGCGCTGATCGGCGCGCAACCGGCGGCACATTTCCAGCCCCGCAAGGTCAGGCATCACCCAGTCGACAAAGGCCCACATCGGCCCCTCGACCAGCCGCCGCGGGCCATCCGGGCCAAGCCGGTCAAAGGTGAAGCGGCGATGATCGTGGATGAAATCCTCCAGGCTTTCGCCCAGCTCGCTGGTCAGGAAGATATTGACGACATCCATGCACTATTGCCCCGGTTTCCCGCCGGGAATGCCGCAGCCATGTGACGCGTTTGTGACTGAATTTCAGTTGCGTGTAACAATTGCCCGAAGCCCGCCTCGGACGAGGGTCAAGAAAGCGTCAAGATAGTGTCAGACCTCCGTCCACCACCAGCGTCTGGCCGGTGATATAGGCGGAAAGCGACGAGGCGAGGAACATCGCTGCCCCGGCCATGTCCTCGGGCGTGCCCATGCGGCGCAGAGGGATCTTCTTGAGGCTCGCTTCAAGGCGTTCGGGGTGATCGGTGGTGACCGAGGTGAGCTTGGTCGGCACCAGCCCCGGCGCGATGCCGTTGACCCGGATGCCGTCACGCGCCCAGGCCTCGCCCAATGTCTTGGTAAGGCTCGCCGCACCTGCCTTCGATGCCGCATAAGCGGGCGTGCCGAGGGTCGATTTGAACGCGGCGACGCTGGAGACGATGATGATCTTGCCCTTCGCCTCTGCCAACGCTGCGTGGAAGGCGCGGGCGGCGTCCATCACCGAATTCAAATTGATGTCGACCACCGCGTCCCAGCCCTCGCGGGTGAATTCCTGCCGCCCGTAGCGCACGGTGCCCTGACACAGCACCAGCACATCGAGCGGGCCAAAGCCCTCGGCCAGTCGCCCCGCCGCCTCGCGGTCGGTCAGGTCAAGCTGGCGATAATCGAGGCCGGTGAAATCGCTGTCCTCGGCTTCAAGGTAGTCGCCGAAATCGGGCCGCGTGCCGGTGACAGTGACGCTCGCGCCCCGCTGCCGGAAGCCGTGGGCGATGCCATTGCCGATCCCGCTCGACCCGCCGATGACGAGGACACGTTTGCCGGTGAAGTCGAGCGGATCGGTCATGTCAGGTCCCTCCCAAGGCACTTAGATCGAACGGCTGATCACTTCCTTCATGATCTCGTTCGTGCCCCCGAAGATCCGCGTCACGCGCGCGTCGCGCCACAGGCGGGCGATGGCGTATTCGTTCATGTAGCCCGCCCCGCCGTGGAGTTGCAGCGACGCATCGCACAGTTCCCATTGCAGGTCGGTGTGCCACAGCTTGGCCGCGCTCGCCTCGGAGGTGGTGAGTTCGCCCGCGAGGTGCTTGCGGATTGCCCAGTCGAGGTGCGCCCAGCCCACCTGCAACTTGGCCTTGAGGTCGGCGAGCGTGAACTTGGTATTCTGGAATTCGAACACGGTCTTGCCGAAGGCCTTGCGGTCCTTGGTGAACTTCACCGCCTCGTCAAACGCCCGCTGCGCTGCGGCTTGCGCGCCGACCGCGATGCCGAGGCGTTCCTGCGGCAGCTCTTCCATCAGGTGCACAAAGCCCATGCCTTCCGCGCCGAGGATGTTGGTCATCGGCACGCGGCAATCGTTGAAGAACAGTTCCGAGGTGTCGGCGGCATGCTGCCCGATCTTGTCGAGGTTGCGCCCGCGCTCGAAACCGGGGGTGTCGGCGTCGACCAGCACCAGCGAAATGCCCTTGGCGCCGCGCTCGGGATCGGTCTTGGCGACCACGATCACGCAATCGGCGTTCTGGCCGTTGGTGATGTAGGTCTTCGAGCCATTGATGACGAGGTGGTTGCCATCCTTCCTGGCGGTGGTGCGGATGCCCTGAAGGTCGGATCCTGCGCCCGGTTCGGTCATGGCGATCGCGGTGATGATGTCGCCGCTGACCATGCCGGGCAGATACTTGGCGCGCTGTTCGTCATTGCCGAGGCGCTCGAAATAGTTCGCCGTGATGTCGTTCTGGAGCGTGAAGCCCGCGGACGAGCCGAGGTAAGACAGCTCCTCGGTCAGCACGCAGTTGAAGCCGAAATCGAGGCCGAGGCCGCCGTTCTCCTCCTTCACCGTCATGCACAGCATCCCGGCGTCGCCCATCTTTTTCCACACATCGCGCGGCACGATGCCGTTCGCCTCGTGCTCCTCCATGTGCGGGGTCAGGTGCTCGGCGAAGACCTTGCGGACAGTGTCGCGGAAGGCCTCGTGGTCTTCGTTATAGGCGGTGCGATAGGAGGTCGCGAGCATCGGGGTTCTCTTTCGGCAAAACGGTTTTGATTTGCCATGAGTGAACAGCCCACGCGGGCGGGGGTCAAGTGCGAAATTGGGGGTGGGTCAGGCCCGGCCGCACACCACCAGCACGCTGAGCACCGTGTCGTCGTTGCTCAGCACCGGGGTTGCCATGCCGTTTGGCAGGTTCTTCAGCACCGGGCGCAGTTGCGGGGGCAGTTCGGTGGCGTGGACGAAGCGCTTGCGCTCCACCTTTGCATTCATCGCCTTACCAAGCGTCACCGCATCCCGGCAGGAGTTGATCGCCATGGTGCGCGTCTGGAATTCCTCGACCGGAACCGCGCCTGCCGCGACCGACAGCTGGACGAGGTCATAGCTGGGGAGCGGCGATGTGCGTTCCTCTTGCGCGATCGCGCCGGTGGGCGCGAACGCGGCGGCGAGGATGGCGGCGGCAGCGAGGCGACTCAGCATGACGATCTCCTTTGGCGCACGATACTGGCACCAAATCACTGAACCGTCGATGAATTCTGCGATGAGGCAGAAAGGCAGCGGGGCCCCGGGTCAAGCCCCGGGGCGGGGAAAGACTAGCCCACAAACGCCCGCTCGATCACGAACTGCCCCGGCTTGCTGTTCGCGCCTTCCTCAAACCCGCGGCGTTCCAAGTCCGCCGCATGATCCTTGATCATCGCCATCGATCCGCACAGCATCACGCGGTCTTCATCCGGCACGAACCGCTGCGGGCCCTTGGACTGCTCGAACAGACGGCCATCGTCGATCAGCGCCTGGATGCGGCCCTGCGTGCGGAACGGCTCGCGGGTCACGGTGGGGACGTAGATCATCTTGGCGCGGTCTTCGTCTTCGAGCAGCGGGTCGCCTTCGAGCTTCGATTCCAGCAGCTCGCGATAGGCGAGTTCATTCACGTTGCGCACCGAGTGCACGACGATCACTTCCTCGAACATCCCGTAAACCTCGGGATCGCGCACGAGGCTCATGAACGGCGCAAGGCCGGTGCCGGTCGAGAGCATGAACAGCCGCTTGCCCGGCAGCAGCGCGTCGGTCACCAGCGTGCCGGTCGGCTTCTTGCCGAGATAGATCGGATCGCCGACCTGAATGTGCTGGAGCCGCGAGGTCAGTGGGCCGTCCTGCACCTTGATCGAGAGGAATTCCAGTTCCTCCTCATAGGAAGGCGAGGCGACCGAATAGGCGCGCAGCAGCGGCTTGCCGTTGTCACCGGGCAGACCGATCATCACGAACTCGCCCGAACGGAAGCGGAAGGACGCCGGGCGCGTCATCTTCAGCGTGAACAGCCCTTCGCACCAGTGGTGGACATAGGTGATGGTCTCGACCGAGAGCGCCGCGCTTTCGGTGAACTGGTCGCGGGTCAGAGCGGTTTGGGTCAAGACAGG